>JAIOJF010000010.1 GCA_019911965.1 Paracoccaceae bacterium
GTCCTGATAACCTTCAAAAATCCCATGTCGATCACTCCATATGCCCCCAGCTGGTTCAAGCCGGGGCAAGGTTGCACATGGGTCAGTTCTCAGTGGCAATTTTGGCCGCTGCCGGGTCAATTCTCAGTGGCAATTAACACCTCAGTCAAATGGTTAGGCACTATTACCGGGGTCTCGGCCATGATAGCGGCGGTTGCCACCTGATCTGCGCCAATTTTCTCGATAATATTCGCGTCTGGCTGCAGGCGCGCCATCGGCTACATCTCGATACGCTCCGGAGCGAAGCTGAGGGTCTTGCGGTATGCCCTGTTGAACGATGGGAAGGCTCGGTGCTGGATTCCGAATATCATTTCCACCCCGGAATCCACCCGCCAAGCACCTGTTTTTTGTGCAATTTCAGGGTTTCGAGGGTTGTTTCCTGAGCAGGCGGCTTTCTTACAATAAACGCTCTGACGCTGGCTATATCGCGCGTATCGCCCGAAAGCATCCGTTTCATCCCAGAAAGTAGCTGTAAAGCAATTGGTTAACGGACGTTTTCAAGGTCTCCAGGTCACCTCTTCAAAGGCAACCGAATACCAGTAATCTGCGTTTGGTCTGGTCAGAGTTTCGCTGCGACAAGGTGTCTACCGCCCGTTCCCCGAAGTCGGCCCCGTGGTTCCCGTGCACGTATCCGGACTGAAAAACTCTCTCCGAGAGCAATTGTTCAACAGGCTAGGCTTTTTGCCGGGCGTTTGCCGGATCCCAGGCAGGTTCGTCCAAAAGCCGCAGCGGTCGGCGTTCGCCTAGGATCACCACCTCAAGTTCCTCGGTTGTATCCGGGTTCACATAGGCAAAGGCTAGGCTTGATCGTGTGGCATGACCATAGGCACCTGATGTGCAGACACCGACCACCTTGTCGCCCTGCATGACCGCTTCGCCGCCGAAAATGTCACAATCGGTTGCAGATACTGCGCCATAGACGAGTTTCGTCGCGACGCCTTGCAGACGCAGTTTTTCAATCGACGCCCGACCGGTGAATTCGCCCTTGCCGGGGGCATAGAAGCGTTCGCAATCCGCCTCGATCAGGGTGATCTCGTTGGTCAGCTCGCTGGCATAGCCACGATATGCCTTTTCCATTCGCAGGCTGTTCACGGCCAGCGCGCCGAAATCGGCAATGCCATGCGCCTGCCCAGAGGCCCAGATGGCAGCATAGAGCTTTGCCATTTCCGCCATCGCTACGTGCAGTTCCCATCCCAGTTCCCCGACATAGGTCACCCGAAGGGCACGCACCGAAACGCCCGCTATGGTGATTTCCTGTCCCGAGAGCCAGCGGAAACCGGCATTGGTCAGATCGGCAATGGTCAGCGGCGCAAGAACATCGCGTGCCCTTGGCCCGGCCACGACCAGCGTGCCGTAGTCATCGGTTACATTGGCGACGGTCACATCGTCACCAGCCGCATGTTCCAGATGATCCTGCGCTTGCCGTTCGGCAGCGGCACCTGTCAGGACATAGAAGCGGTCGTCGGCCAGCCGGGTGATCGTCCATTCGCCTTCGATACGTCCGCCTTCAGACAGCACATGGGTCAGTTTAATGCCTCCGGGTCTCTTCGGCAGGCTGTTGGCGGTCAGACGATCAAGCAACGCTTCGGCACCGGGGCCGGATATGTCGAACTTGGCAAAGCTCGATAAATCCATGATGCCCACATGTTCACGCACGGCGCGGCATTCGGCGGCCACGATGTCAAAGACGTTGTTGCGACGATATTGCAGCTTTTCCTTGAACCCGGCGGGAGCAAAATATTTCGGGCGTTCCCATCCATAGACTTCCGTGTAAACCGCCCCCTTGGCCTTGAGAGGTTGGTAAAGCGGTGTTGTCCGGCCCGGGCGGCCCGCCTGGATTTCACGCCCCGGCAACGGTGTTTCAAACATGTTCTCGTAATCGTCAAAGCTCTTGGCGCGGGTATAGGCGGGGTTCGCGTAAGCCCCGAAACGGCGGGGATCGAGGCTGTGCATGTTGATCTCGGCATCGCCATGCACCATCCATTGCGCCAGGTATTTTCCCGTGCCGGCACCTTGCGCGATGCCGATCGCCGCCCCGCAGCATTGCCAGAAATTGCGCAGCCCCGGGGCGGGCCCAACCAGAGGGTTGCCATCGGGCGTATGGGGAATTGCGCCATTGATGATCCGCTTGATACCCGCATTGGCAAAGATCGGCATGCGTTCCAATGCCGCTTCAAGCCACGGTGCGATGCGGTCAATGTCACCGTCGAACAGTTCGTTCTGGCTGTCCCATGCCGGGAAGCCACCGCGTCCGGCCCAGGCCTCGCGGCTGCCGTAATGTTCGTAGATTCCAATCAGCCCGGCATTCTGTTCCTGCCGGTAATATCCCGCCGTGGCAGGATCGCGCATGACCGGGAGTTCAAAATCCGCGCCTTTGAATTCTTCCAGCGGTTCAGTCACAAGATACTGGTGTTCCATATTGGTGATCGGCGTTTCGATGCCGACCCATTTGCCGACCTCGCGGGCATAGCATCCCGCGGCATTGACCACATGTTCGCAGATGATGTTGCCGGCATCGGTCATCACCGAAAACTCGCCGGACGGCAGAACCTTAATGTCCGTCACGCGGGTATGGCGGATGATGGTTGCCCCCATCTGGCGCGCACCGGTGGCCAGGGCGTTGCAGGCGCTGGTCGGGTCTACATGGCCGTCCATACTGGTATAGGCCCCGGCCAGAATACCATCCGTCTTGAGGTACGGGTTCAGGCGTCTGATCTCATCAGGGCCGATGATCTCCATATGGAACCCCACATTGGCCGCAAACCCGGCCACATGGCGGAACCAGTCGACTTCTTCATGGGTCGTGGCCAGACGAATGCCGCCACAACCATGCCAGCCAGCGGGCTGACCGGTGAGTTCTTCAAGCCGCGGGTAAAGCGTGTTGGAATAGTGATGGATCTTGGCCATGTTGTAATTGCCGATGAAGCTGGGACATTGCCCGGCTGCGTGCCAGGTCGAGCCGCTGGTCAACTCGCCCTTTTCGATCAGAACGATGTCTTTCCAGCCTTCCTGGGCCAAGTGATAGGCAAGGCCAACGCCCATCATGCCGCCACCGACGATCACCACCTTCGCATGGGACTTCATCTCGACCTCCTTCTCGTCAGGGCGTTACCAGACGCCGTTGCCCGGACGCATCCGCGCCTTTGGCAGGATGATATTGAACCGGTCGCGCAACTGCGCGTCAACATGGCCCGGGATGTGATCGGGATAGTGGTCCGCCAGCACCTTGCGCACCTTGTCGCGGGCGTTCTCGCGGGCGTCCCGGCCACCGGCCCTTTCCCATTCACTGATACTTCGGCGATCGGCGATATCGGGATACAGGTAATCCGTTTTCATCCGCGCGAATGTTTGCGGATGGCCAAGATAATGGCCAGCACCGGTCACGACATCGCGGATGACATCGAAGCTTAGCGCGTCTTCGCTGACTTCCACGCCTTTTACGGTGCGCAGGATCGCACCCAGCAGGTCGTTGTCCAGAACATAGCTCTCCAGGCTGGTGCCCATCAGCGAGGCCTGCATGCCCGCCGATTCATGGATCATCGACGCACCGGCATGCGCGGCCAGCGAGATGGTATAGCCCTTCTCGCCGCCCGATTGCATGTCGGGTAATTTGCTGTCCGTCATGCCGGCAGGCACCGAATTGGGCAGATCGTAAAATCCACCCATCTGGGCGCAGGCGGCCGACAGCAGCGCCTGTTCGCCTGACCCGCCCGACATGGCACCGGTACGCAGGTCGCTGACAAACGGCCAGGTGGCAAAGATGCCCCGGCAATCGGGGTCAATGATGTTGCACAGGATCAGCCCGGCCAGCACCTCGGCGCAGGATTGCGCCACGGCGCCGGCCAGCGCGGCGGGTGCGGTTGCCCCCGCCTGCCCGGCGGCGACCAGCAGGATCGGCATGCCGGCAAGCACCGCCGCCTCCAGCGCATCGCAGCTTTCGGTGGCGAACCGCATCGGTGGCACCACATGGCAGCAAACCGCGGTGCAGAACGGGCGCTTGCGAAAGGCCCCCTCGCCTCCCGCCACCGCGTCCAGCATGGGCATCACGGCATGAACGCTGGCGCTGTCGGTATAACTGACGGCGATGGATTTGGATGTGCCGGACAGGCAGGCATAGGTGGTGTTGATATCCAGATCGAGGATCGTCCCGGCATCGCGGGTCACGACCGAGCGGTGATACCAGTGGATATTGTCCAGCCGGTCGACCAGCCGCGCGATATCGTAAAGGTCTGCGACAGTGCTTTCGCGGTATCTGCCGGTTTCAAAATCCATGATCGTGGGGGCGGCCCCACCGGTGCCGGTATGAACCCGCCCTCCGCCGATCTCGATATCATGCGCCGGGTCAATACCGTGCAGGGTGAACTTGCGCCTCGTGCGGGCGATCACGTCTTCGACCAATGCGCGGGGAAAACGCAGGCGGTTACCGGCATCCACCCGGCATCCGGCGGCAATCGCACGCGCCTGAAGGCTGGGGGTCACCTGGCTCAATCCCAGATCTTCAAGCAACCGCAAAACGAGCGCATGGATGCGTTCCATTTCGGCATATGTCAGCGGCTTGTAATTGCCCCCCGGCATCCCCGGGAAAACCGGTGGCAAGGCCCGGGTAATGTCCGCCGCGCTGCGGATGCGACGGCCGGTCCGCCGCGCGGTTGAAACGGGCATGTCATGACTCCAACGAGCGATACCTTAACCACAGTGACGTCAGGAATGTCTGCCGTTCAAACGATCATTTTGAATGTATCGCATTCCGAGGGATCATGCGTGTGCTGACGCTTGGGCAGCTTCCTCCAACATCCACTGGAAAAAGCCGGCAATAGCGGGATTTGCCACGCCACTTGTCAATGCACCGATGTAATAGCTGCTCCGGGTTTCCAAAGGCTCGCCGACAGGGCAGATCAGGCGACCATCAGCCAGCATCGCATCTGTAATGTAGCTCCATCCCAGTGCGATGCCCCGACCTGCCTCGGCTGCCTGAAGCACCATTGGATAACTGTTCAGGCTGATGCCACGGCGAACGGGTTGCCCGATCACGCCCTGGTGCGCCAGCCAGACCTGCCAGTCGACCGCTCCCCAGATGTTGCCGCCACCGTCCAGATGCAGAAGTGTCTGATCCAGGCAGTCGGCAGGACGCAACAGTTCCGGGTGATCGCGAAGATAGCGGGGGCTGCAAACAGGATAGACCCGCTCGCCAAACAACCGGCGCGTTTCGATGCCGCTCCAATGCCCATCGCCATAGAGAACCGCAATATCGACATCACCCAGTTGCAGATCAACCTGCTGATCCGTTGCCAGAACGCGCAGGTCAATGTCGGGATGACGGGCTGAAAACCGCTCAAGCCGGGGCATCAGCCAGTAATAGGCAAATGCGACGGACGCCGCGACCGTGATCTGTGGGGTTTCACCGGCGAGGCGAAGCTCGCTGACACATTGCGCGATTTCGTCCAGGCCACGCGTCACCGCACCGAACAACATGCGGCCCTCGATCGTAAGGTCAATCTCCCGATGCTTCCGCTGGAACAGAGGTAGCCCGAGGTTTTCCTCCAATGCCTTGATCTGACGGCTGACGGCGCTCTGTGTCAGGCACAATTCATCTGCTGCCGCTGTAAAGCTTTTGCGTCGCGATACCGCTTCGAAAGTGTGAAGCTGGGACAGGGCTGGCAAGGAATATTTTTTCAATCTGCGCTTCCTCGGGACATCCTTCACCCATCAAACCACAATTCTGAGCATTAGCGAACGATTTGCTGAAGCTTGAATACGCTTGTCCGGCTGGTCCGCGCATGGGCCGGAACTGACCGGCCTATCCTGCCGCGCTGGCCTCAACCGCAGTTGCGTGACCCGTTGCAACCCGGCCATGCAGCCGGGATCACCATCCACCTGCATCCGTCGCATCACAGGCACCACTTTGGCAGATCAGCCCGTGACTCCACCCGAAGCGCCACCGGCAAGGCGATATCCGCCAGTGTCGACCGGTCGAGATCGGCAATGAACGCCCGGTCGGCGGCACGAAGCCGCGCCCGCAGGCGGCATTGCGCCTCGATCGTGCAGGTGCTGTTCTTGTCGGCGAAACAGGCGACGATGGGCTGATCCTCTTCCAGAATGTCAATCAGGCTGCCGAGGCGCAGTTGATCCGCCGGTCGCGCCAGCGTAGCACCGCCGCCGCCGCCGCGCCGCGTTTCGATGATTCCGGCGCGGGCGAGGCGCTGCATGATCTTGCTCAGATGATTGCGCGACAGGGCGAACTCATCCGCCAGATCGGCGGTCGAAAACGCCTGGTCCGGCGCGCTGGCCATGCGCATCAGCATGCGCAATCCGTAATCGGTGAAAGCCGTCAGGCGCATATCCGGTCGCGACCCCCTTTAATTGGTATTTACAATACCTATTAACAGAGTTATGGCTGAACGCAAGACAATAGATGCCGGAGGCCCAGATGACCGACCTGATAGACGACACCCTCCGCGTTTCGTCGGCCCGGCCAGACATGACCGCCGCGCTCATGCGCGAGACCGGGCTGGACGAGGCACGCCTGCACGATCTGGTGCATCGCTTCTATGCCCGGGTGCGCACCGACGACATGCTGGGGCCGATCTTTGCCGCCCATATCACCGACTGGACACCGCATCTGGCGCGGATGGTCGATTTCTGGTCCTCGGTCGCGCTGATGACGGGCCGCTATCACGGCGCACCGATGCCTGCGCATGTCGGCCTGCCGGTAACGAAAGCGCATTTCGATCGTTGGCTGGCGCTGTTTGGCGAAACCGCGCATGAGGTCTGCACCCCCGAAGGGGCCGATCACGTCATAATCCGCGCCGAACGCATCGCGCGCTCGCTGCTGATCGCGGTCGAGGATGCGCAAGGCACCCGCGATGAAACCGTTCCCTCCCTGCACTGACAAAAGGAAACCAAAATGAGCGACGAAGCCCCAATCCATGACGCCGCCGAACTGACCCGTTATATCGAGACACGCTATCACGCACGTCACCGCCAGCAATTGCCCGCATTGGTCGAGATCTCGGCGCGGGTCGAGATGGTGCATGCCGATCATCCGAGCGTCCCGGCGGGGCTGGCAGAGATGCTGACGCACATGCTCGGGGCGATGGAAGCACATATGAGGAAAGAGGAAATGATCCTGTTTCCGGCCATCCGCGCGGGTGGCAGGCCGGGCCTTGAACATCCCATCGCGGTGATGCGGGCGGATCATGACAACCATGAAAAGGAAATGGCCGATATCCGCCGCCTGACCAACGGGCCGAAACTGCCCGAGGATGCCTGCGGAAGCTGGACACGGCTTTATGCCGGGCTGGATGAATTCATGGACGATCTGCAAGCCCATATGGACCTGGAAAACAACGTGCTGTTTCCGCAATTCGAACCGACCCGGCAGGCCAATGCGTAACCGGCCATGACCGACAGCACCATCATAGGCGGCCGATACGCGTCGTCGCCCTGCATGGCGGCCGGGATCGCGCCGGATTATTTCGACCCCGCAGGCGTCGATCCGCAACAGGCGCATGATGTGGCGCAATGGCGGAAATCGAAGCGGGCCGAATTGCTGGCCCGGCGGCGCGCATTGCGCGTGGACGAGCGGGTTGCCGTCAGTACCGCCATTGTCGGGCATCTGCGAAACTTCCTGGCCGAGCGTCTTGATGGCGCGCGCGGCAAGGTGGTGTCGGCCTATTGGCCGATCAAGGGCGAGCCGGATTTGCGCGTGCTGATGACGGAACTGGCCCGATCCGGCGCAACCATCGCCCTGCCGCTGGTTGAAACCCGCGCCGCGCCCCTGGTGTTTCGCCGCTGGGAGCCGCGCATGAAGATGGTGCGGGGCAACTGGAACATCCTTGTGCCGCCCCCGGACGCCGAGGAACTGGTGCCCGACATCACGCTTGCCCCGGTTGTGGGCTGGGACAATCACGCCTTTCGCCTCGGCTATGGCGGCGGATATTTCGACCGCACGCTTGCCGCACTTGCGCCGCGCCCCTACACAATCGGCATCGGCTTTCAGGCGGCCAAGCTGGCAACGATCTTTCCGCAGCCGCATGATATCGCGCTTGACGCCATCATCACCGAGACCGGACACCAACCGACAGAGGCCCCGACATGAGCACTACCGCCGAACAGATGCGCGCCTGGACCGGGCCTGCGATCTTCACCTACGGGTTCCGGCCCTTCTTCTTTTCCGCCGGGTTCTGGGCGGCGCTGGCCATGATCGTCTGGATCGCCATGTTGTCGGGCCATGACGTATTGCCGAGTGCGTTCGATCCGGTGTCCTGGCATGCCCACGAATTCCTGTTCGGCTATCTCGGGGCGGTGGTTGCGGGGTTCATGCTGACGGCAGTGCCGAACTGGACCGGGCGGCTGCCGATTGTCGGCTGGCCGCTGGCGGCCTTGTTCGCGCTCTGGGTCGCCGGGCGGCTGGTGGTGGCGGTGTCGGGTGTATTGCCACCGCTGCTGGTGGCGGTGATTGATCTGTCGTTTCCGGTGATGCTGGCCGCCGCGATGATGCGCGAGATCGTGGCCGGGCGGAACTGGAACAACCTGATGATCGTTGGCCTGCTGGCCTCGTTCATCATTGCAAACGGCCTGTTCCACTGGGACGCGGCACGCGGCGGGGTTGCCGCCAGCGGTGCCGGCCTGCGGCTGGGACTGGCCACCGGGCTGATGCTGATCGCGGTGATCGGCGGGCGGATCGTGCCGTCCTTCACCCGCAACTGGCTGGTCAAGCGTGGCGACAAGGTATTGCCGACCCCGCCGATGCAGCGCTTCGACAAGGTAGCGTTGCTGACGCTGCTGGGTGCGTTGCTGGCCTGGGTGATCTGGCCGTTGCACCTGATCACCGGTGCGCTGCTGGTGATTGCAGGCGGGATGCACCTGATGCGGCTGGCACGCTGGGCCGGGCTTCGCACCGGGGCGGAGCCGCTGGTCTGGGTGCTGCATCTGGCCTATCTGTTCCTGCCGGTTGGTGCGCTGGTTCAGGGGATGGCGATCCTCGCGCCCGACCTGATCACCACCGCCGCCGCGCAGCATCTGTGGATGGCCGGAACGCTCGGGCTGATGACGCTGGCGGTCATGACCCGCGCCACGCTTGGCCATACCGGCGGTGCGCTGTCCGCAGGGGCTGGCACCGCCGCGCTCTATCTGTTGCTGGTGGCTGCGGTGCTGGCACGGGTGGCGGCGGGTATCCGGCCGGATTGGGCGGGTGAGTTGCACATCCTGTCCGCCGCCTGCTGGATCGGCGCGTTCGGCGGCTTTGCGTTACTCTATGGCGGGCGGCTTTTGCGCGTGCGCCCGGGAGGCTGACAGATGGCCTGGTCCGGACTTGTACTTGCCTTCGCGGTGTTCTTCATCAGCCATTCGCTGCCGATACGCCCGCCGCTGCGTCCGATCCTGGAGCGCGCATTGGGGCCGCGTGGCTTCACCTTTGCCTATGCAACGCTGTCGACGCTGGTTCTGATCTGGCTGATCGTCGCGGCGGGCCGTGCGCCTTTCGTGCCGGTCTGGCCCTGGGCCGCCTGGCAATCACATGCGGCGATGGGGCTGATGCTGGTGGCGAGCCTTCTGCTTGCGATCAGTATCGCGCGGCCTAACCCGTTCTCGTTCGGCGGTGCGCGCAACCATCTGTTCGATGCCCGAAACCCCGGCCCGGTGCGCCTGACACGCCATCCCCTGCTGGTGGCGCTGGCGCTCTGGTCAGGGGCGCATCTGCTGGCCAATGGCGATCTGGCGCATGTCATCCTGTTCGGCACTTTCAGCGCCTTTGCGATCCTGGGCGGGCGGATCATCGACCGACGCCGCAAGCGCGAGATGGGCGAGGAATGGACGAGGCTGGCCGGAACAGTTCGCACCCAGCCCCTGAGCGCGGCCTTCCGCCCCGCCGGAACCACCGCCTGGCGCATCATCTTCGGCCTCGTGATCTATTACGGCGTGCTGGTGCTGCATCCGCTGGTTATCGGGGTCAACCCGATGCCGTAGGTGGCGTCAGCCAATCAGGGCCGCTCGATCGCAATCGCGGTGCCTTCGCCGCCGCCGATACAGATCGCCGCCACACCACGCTTCAGCCCGCGCTTTTCCAGCGCGTTCAGCAAGGTCACGATGATCCGCGCCCCGGACGCGCCGATCGGATGCCCCAGGGCGCAGGCACCGCCATTCACGTTCACCTTGCCTGTCGGCAGGCCCATTTCGTGCATGAAGGCCATCGGCACCACCGCGAAGGCCTCGTTCACCTCCCAAAGATCGACATCGTCCTTCGACCAGCCGATCCGCGCTAAAAGCTTCTGCGCCGCCGGCACCGGCGCGGTGGTGAACCAGCCCGGGGCCTGAGCATGGCTGGCATGGCCAACGATATGCGCACGGACCGGCAGGCCACCGGCCTCGGCCACGCTTTCGCGCGCAAGCACCAAAGCCGCCGCACCATCGGAGATGGACGAGGAATTGGCCGCCGTCACCGTGCCATCCTTGCGAAATGCCGGTTTCAGGCCGGGAATCTTCTCGGGCCGCGCGGTCTGCGGTTGTTCATCGGCGCTGACCACCACCTCGCTGCGGCGGGACTGCACGGTGACGGGGGTGATCTCATCGGCAAAGGCACCTGCGGCCTCGGCCTCCAGCGCGCGGGTCAGCGAGCGGATGGCGTATTCGTCCTGCGCGGCGCGGCTGAACTGGAAGGTCTCGGCGCAATCCTCGGCGAAGGTGCCCATCAGGCGGCCCTTGTCATAGGCATCTTCGAGGCCATCGAGGAACATGTGGTCCATCGCCTGCCCGTGCCCCAGCCGCGCCCCGCCGCGCATGCCGGGCAGAATGTAGGGCGCGTTGGTCATGCTTTCCATGCCGCCGGCAACCATGATGTCACCGCCACCCAGCGCCAGTTGATCGGCGGCCATCATCACCGTCTTCATGCCCGAGCCGCACATCTTGTTCAGCGTGGTCGCCGGAACCTCCTCGCCCAGACCGCCGGCAAACCCGGCCTGACGCGCCGGGGCCTGGCCCTGCCCGGCCGGCAGCACGCAGCCCATCAGCAATTCGTCCACCCGATCCGGCGCAATTCCGGCCCCGGCCAGTGCCGCGCGGATCGCCGCGCCGCCCAGATCGGCCGCTGTCAACGGCGCGAACACGCCCTGAAATCCCCCCATTGCGGTGCGCGCGGCACCAGCGATCACAACCCGGTCCATCCTGTTCCTCCTGAGCTTTGGCAAGGTATCTCAGCCTTTGGCGATGCGGGCAAGAGAGCCGGAGCACGGAACCGCTCAAATTGTCGGGAAATCCCGGGGCGGCAGGCAGGAAAGCCTTAACCCTTCCCGGTCAGGATCGAGGGGCAGCAACCTGATCCCGGGGGAACACATGAAACTGGAACGGCGCGATCTTGACGGCGCAACGCTTGTCACCTGCCTTGATGACCGGCTGGATGCGGTCATCGCTGTGCAGTTCAAGGACACATTCCGCGATCTCTGCCACGATCTGCCGGCGCGCTGCATCCTGGACATGAGCCGGGTGCAGTTCATGGATTCCAGCGGCCTTGGAGCGGTGGTCGCTGTTTACAAGATGCTGGGGCAGGATTCGACATTCGATCTGGTCGGGCTGACGCCGCCGGTGGACCGGGTGATGCGGCTGACGCGGATGGATTCGGTCTTTGCCATCTATCCCGATCTTGACGCGGCACTGGCACAGCCGACGCGGCAGGCCAGCTAGGAAGGCCGATGATGATGTCCGGACCCACCCTCCTGCCGGATACCGGACAAGGCATCGGATCGTCCGGCGGTCAGAAGATCCGGCTGGATTTCGCAGCCCGCCCCGATGCGGTGCGAGAGGCGATGATCCTTCTGCGCGATCTGTTGAAAATGCAGGATATCGCCATCTGCGATGTCGAAACCACCGAACTGGTCCTGGCGGAGGTTCTGAACAATGTCGTGGAACATGCCTGCGCCGGTCTGCCCGATGGCAGGATATCGGTCCGCATCCGCAAATGCACCTCCGCGCTGCGTTGTCAGGTCCACGACAATGGTTGCCGGATGCCGGGCGGAAATCCCCCCGATGGCCGCCACCCGGACCCGGGCGGCCCGGTTGCCGAACTGCCCGAAGGCGGCTTCGGCTGGATGCTGATCCGTGGCCTGACGCAGGATCTGCTTTACCGTCGAAAGGGCGATGGCAACACGCTGGGCTTCGTGATCCCGCTTTCGCCCGATTGCCCGGCCTGCAAGAACCGCATGGCCTGATGAACGACGCTCAGACCAGCAGTCCGTGATCCAGCCTGACCACCCTGTCCATATCCGCCGCCAGGTCCGGGTTGTGGGTGGCGATCAGCGCCGCCATGCCGGTATCGCGCACCAGGGCGGTCAGCATGCCGAATACCTGCCCCGCCGAGGCCGGGTCCAGATTGCCGGTCGGCTCGTCCGCCAGCAGCACGCCGGGGCGATTGGCCAGGGCGCGGCAAAAGGCAACTCTTTGCGCCTCGCCACCAGACAATTCCGCCGGTCTATGCGACGCGCGCGGCCCAAGGCCGACCCTGTCCAGCAAATCCGCCGCATGATCCCGCGCCACCCGCGCCGCAACCCCGGCGGCAAGCTGCGGCAGCATGACGTTTTCCAGCGCCGTGAACTCCGGCAGCAGGTGATGAAACTGGTAGACAAAGCCGATCTCGGCACGCCGCGCCAGGGTGCGGCGGCGATCCCCTGCCGCTGCCATGTTGCGCCCGTCCAGGCGAACCTCGCCGGCATCGGGCGTGTCCAGCAGCCCGGCAATATGCAACAGCGTCGATTTTCCCGCCCCCGACGGTGCCATCAGCGCCACCACCTCACCCGCCGCCAGCGCCAGATCGGCCCCGCGCAGCACCTGAACCTCGCTGGCCAGGCCGTGATTATAGGCCTTGTGCAGGCCGTTCAGTTGCAGAACCGGTTCACTCATGGCGCAGCGCCTCGACCGGGTTCATCCGCGCCGCACGGCGTGCCGGAAAGATCGTCGCGCCAAACGACAGGCCCAGCGACAGGGCCACCGCGCTGGCCACGTCCCCCCATTCCAGCCGCGCCGGCAATTGCGACAGGAACCGCACCGACGGATCCCAGACGCCGCCGCCCAGCAGCCAGTTGACGCCATCGAACACCGGATCAATGTAGATCGCGAACAGACAACCCAGCACCACGCCAATCAAAGTGCCTACCATTCCGGTCGAGGCCCCGACCAGGAAGAACACCCGCAGCACCGAGCCTTCCGTCAGCCCCATCGTGCGCAGGATGCCGATATCGGACCCCTTGTTCTTCACCAGCATGATCAGCCCGGACACGATATTCATCGCCGCGATCAGCACCAGAAAGGACAGGATCACGAACATCACGTTGTCCTCCATCTGCAAGGCCTGCAGAAAGCCGCCCGCAGAATCGCGCCAGGTCCAGAGCACCGCGCGCGGCCCGGCCACGGCCAGGATCGGAATGGCGTAAACATCGGCATCGTCGGGCCTGGCGACATGCACCTCGATCTCGTCCGCCGTGCCCTCGCGGTTGAAATAGCTCTGCGCCTCGTCAAACGGCATGTAGACGCGGGTGCGGTCAATGTCGTAGCGCCCGACCGCGAAGATATAGACCACCTCGTAGCTCTTGATCCGCGGCGCCGTGCCAAAGGCGGTTTTCACGCCATCGGGCGAGATGATCTTGATCCGCTCGCCAACCCGCACCCCCAGTTCCTGCGCCACGCCGCGCCCGATGGCGATGCCGTCGCCAAACCGCGCCAGATCGCCGCTGGCCGTTTCGGGATGCGCGATCAGGGGCACTGTGGCCAGATCGCCGGCACGGGTGCCGAACACCTCGATCCCGGCATTGCGCCCGTTGAGCGAGGCCATCAACTGGCCGCGAATGATCGGCGCGGCGCGCACCACTCCGGGCACATTGCCAATCGCCGCCGCGATGGCGTCGAAATCGCGGATCGCCCGGCTGGGCCGGTCATGCGCATCCAGGTATGTCGAGGAATAGACCGTCACATGCGCATTGGCACCCAGGATCGTCTGCACGAATTCGTGGCGAAAGCCCGAGCGTACCGCCAGCGTCGCCACCAGCGCGAACACCGCCAGCGCGATGCCGACCAGCGATATCCAGGTCATCACGCTGACCCCGCCCTCACGCCGCCGCGCCCTGAGGTATCGCCAGGCGATCAGCCATTCAAACGCTGCGAAAGGGGGGGGTGTTCCGGCCAAGGTCCGCTCCTAGTGATGCCTACGAGTCTGCGGCGCAGGGGCGGCAAGGTCAAGCCGCCTCGCCGTCCATCCACCCATGCTTCTTTTTGGTACAAATACTCAAAACCCGGCCTGGCCGCTCAGATCCCGGCATAGATCCCCTGCAGCCGCGCCACCGCTTCTGCGGGAACCAGTTCCTCGGATTCGCCGCTGCGGCGCGAGGTCAGTTCCACCACGCCGTTCTTCAGACCGCGCGGGCCTACCGTGATCCGCCAGGGCAGGCCGATCAGGTCCATCGTGGCGAACTTGGCCCCGGCACGTTCTGCCCGGTCATCGTAAAGCGGCTCCAGCCCCTTTGCGGTCAGTTCTTTGTACAGCGCCTCGCAGGCGGCGTCGGCCTCGGCATCGCCCTGTTTCAGATTGACGATCCCCACCTTGTAGGGCGTCACCGCCTCGGGCCAGATGATGCCCTTATCGTCATGGCTTGCCTCGATGATCGCGCCGACCAGTCGGCTGACGCCGATACCGTGGCTGCCCATATGCACCGGCACTTTCTCGCCCTCGGCATTGGCGACGGTGGCGCCCATCGGTTCGGAATATTTGGTGCCGAAATAGAATATCTGCCCGACCTCGATCCCGCGCGACGACATCCGGCGTTCCGCCGGGATGGCATTGAACAGATCGGAATCATGGGTTTCATCGGTGCGGGCATAGGGCGTGGTCCATTCCTCCTTGATCGCGGCACATTGCGCAGCATCGTTGTAATCGACATCGCGCCCGCCCAGCGTCAGATCGAGGATGGCGCGGTCATAAAACACCTCGCTTTCGCCGGTTTCGGCCAGCACCAGAAATTCGTGCGTATTGTCGCCGCCGATCGGCCCTGAATCAGCACGCATCGGGATCGCCTTCAGGCCCATGCGTTCATAGGTTCTGAGATAGCTGACCATATGCCGGTCATAGGCATGGATCGCGGCATCCTGATCAATGTCGAAATTGTAGCCGTCCTTCATGAAAAATTCACGCCCCCGCATCACGCCAAAGCGCGGGCGCACCTCGTCGCGGAATTTCCACTGGATGTGGTAGAGCGTCAACGGCAGGTCCTTGTAGCTGCCGACATGGGCACGGAAAATGTCGGTGATCAGTTCCTCGTTGGTCGGCCCGTACAGCATGTCGCGGCCGTGGCGATCCTTGATCCTCAGCATTTCCTCGCCGTAATCGTCATAGCGCCCGCTTTCGCGCCACAGATCCGCCGATTGCAGCGTCGGCATCAGCATCGGGATATGACCGGCGCGGACCTGTTCTTCGTGGACGATATCTTCCAGCCGGCGCAGCACCTTGAAGCCGAGCGGCAGCCAGGAATAGATACCGGCAGTGGCCTGCTTGATCATGCCGGCACGCAGCATCAGCCGGTGGCTTACGATCTGGGCCTCGGCGGGGTTTTCTTTCAGGACGGGTAGGAAGTAACGGCTGAGGCGCATGGGGCGACGGCTCCGGTGTTGGCTGATTTCGGTTCCGCCTCCCGTCTATGCGATTGCCCCGATCACGGCAAGCGGCGGATGGTGGCACGCGAAATGTGCTAGCCACCGAACCCCGGCAGGCGGTCCAGCGTGAACGGCTTCAGCATATCGGGCACCACGCCATCCGCGATCACTTCCGCCATCAGGCTGGCCAGTGCCGGGGCCAGCGTTACGCCGCTATGGGTGGCGATCACGAACACGCCCTCCGCCCCCGGCAGCGGGCCGGCGATGCTGATGCCGTCCTGCGGCACGGCGCGGACGCCGATGCGGATATGGCAGTCGTCCAGGCAGGCCTCGCCCGCGAAACCGGGGGCCAGCGCCTGCATCCGCGCCAGCAACAGCCGGGCAGCGTCGCGCTGCTCGTTAACCGAGGAGTCTTCGGTGATCCGCGCATCGGCATCGTCCGATCCCAGCCTGAGGCCGCCGTTGAAATCGGGGAAGACGTGAAACTCGTCCGGCGTGTCGCGCACCAGCAGATGCCGCACCAGCCCCGGCGATACCGGTGGCGTGGTCACCAGCAGGCCCGGCACCCGCACCACCGGGAACCGCGTGGCAAAGCCGTCAAACCCGGTCAGCGCGGCCAGTACATCCGGCGTATCGGGACCGGCGGCGATCAGCACCCGCGCGGTGGCAATCTCGCCCTCGCTGGTTTTAAGGCCGCTGACCTGCCCATCGTCGTCGCTCAGCAATTCCAGCGCCGGGCAATCCTCGACCACCTCGCCGCCCAGCGCACGAATGCGGGCGGCCATCGCGCCGACAAAGCGGGCGGCATCCAGGATCATGTCGCTTGGGGCCAGCAGGCCGGATGTGTCGGCGGCGAACGCCATATGCGGCTCCAATTCCTGCAATTCGGCGGGGTCCAGCAGGCGATGCGGATAGCCGAGCGCCGCCAGCCGTGCCGCCTGACCTTGCAGCGCCGCAATGCCGGTGGTCCCGGCAGCAACCGTGATCGAACCTGATTGCCGCAGCCCCAGCGCCTCGTAGCCGAATTCGTCGCCCAGTTCAGCATATAGCCGCACACCCAGCGCATTCAGATGATGGTATTTCGCATCCGTGGTTTTCTGCGAGGCATTGACCCAGGAAAAATTCGCCGCCGACGTGCCCGAGGCCAGTTTGCCGCGTTCGACAACGCAAACCTTCAGCCCGCGTTCCGCCAGCCAGCGCCCGGCGGTGACGCCGATAATGCCGCCGCCGACGATGGCGATGTCGAAGTTCATGGGCACCTCCGCTTCGGGCCGCAGCCCTATTCCGCCTGCGCCTCGGCCCGGCTTTTGCCGGCAACATCCTTGGCCAGCACCGCGGCCATGAAGCCGTCCAGATCGCCGTCCAGCACGCCGGACGTGTCGGATGTCTCGTAGCCCGTCCGCAGGTCCTTCACCATCTGGTAGGGTTGCAGCACGTAGGAGCGGATCTGATTGCCCCAGCCGGCATCGCCCTTGTTGTCATGCGCTTCCTGGATGCTTTCGTTGCGCTTGCGCATTTCCAGCTCGTACAGCCGCGATTTCAGCGCCGCCATACAATTCGCCCGGTTCTGGTGCTGCGATTTCTCTGATGAGGTGACCACGATGCCGGTTGGAATATGAGTGATCCTGACCGCGGAATCGGTGGTGTTGACATGCTGGCCACCGGCCCCGGACGAGCGGTACGTATCAATGCGGATTTCGCTGGGATTGATATCGATCTCGATATTGTCATCCACCACCGGATAGACCCAGACGCTGGAAAACGAGGTGTGCCGCCGCGCATTGCTGTCATAAGGCGAGATGCGCACCAGCCGGTGCACGCCGCTTTCCGATTTCAGCCAGCCATAGGCATTATGGCCCTTGATCTGGTAGGTGACGGATTTGATCCCCGCCTCTTCACCGGCGCTTTCGCTGATCAGATCGACGCTGTAGCCCTGTTTTTCAGCCCAGCGCACATACATCCGTGCCAGCATCGAGGCCCAGTCGCAGCTTTCGGTGCCACCCGCCCCGGCATTGACCTCCAGGAAGGTGTCGTTGCTGTCCACCTCGCCGTTCAACAGCGCCTCGATCTCTTTTTGCGCGGCGACATCGCGCAGCCGGCGGATCGCCTTTTCCGCCTCTGCGACGACATCCGCATCGCCTTCCATCTCGCCCAGTTCGATCAGTTCGACATTATCGGCCAGATCGCGGGTCAGCGCCTTGTAGCCTTCCACCGCATCTACCAGCGCCTGACGATCCCGCATCAGCGCCTGCGCGCGTTCCGGATCGTCCCACAATTTGGGGTCTTCCGACATGGCGTTGAATTCTTCCAGCCGATGCTCGGCGGTTTCCCAGTTCATCCGCTGGCTGAGAAGATTCAGCGATTTTTCGATCTCTTCGACCAGATTTCCGATTTCAGCGCGCATGTTTCAGTCATTTCCGAAAGGTTCAGGCGGCTTTCTAGAGGCTCTGCCATCACAGGTAAAGGGTGGCTGAAAGCCGATGGCCAGGTCAGTACAGACCACCCGACGACAGCGATCCGAACGTGGCGCGTTTGGGGATTTTCTTTTTCACGCCAAGCTGCGTGGTCACCTCGGGGCCGTCATCGGCATCGCCTTCCAGATCGCCCTCGCCCTCGCCGAACAGCGGCAGGTCCGATCCCATCGCGAAACCACCGTCAATGATGCTGAGTGCGCCGAATTGCGGCTCCTCGCCCTCGCGGAACAGTTCCGCCACCACGTTCGCGCCGCTGGCACCATCGGACAGGCGCTCGCCGGTATAACGGTCGATCTTCACGAAAGTGGCGTGCTCCGGCACCTTGAATTTCGGGCGACCGTAGCGTTCAAGCGCCTGTTTCATGAAGCTCTCGAACACAGGGCCGCACATGGTGCCGCCATAGGCCCCGCGGCCCAGCGGCTGAGGCAGGTCCATGCCCATGTAGCAACCGGCGACGATATTGGGCGTGAAGCCAACGAACCAGACATCCTTGGCCTGGTTGGTGGTGCCGGTCTTGCCAGCCACCTGTGCGTCCAGCCGCACCTGCCCGGCGGCGGTGCCGCGTTCCACCACGCCGCGCATCATCGAGGTCAGCTGATAGGCCGTCACCGCATCCATCACCCGGTGGCGGTTGTTGACGATCTGCGGAGGCTCGCCCGGCGGCAGGTCGCTGTCAAGTCGGCAGACCTCGCATTTGCGCCGGTCGTGGCGATAGATGGTGCGGCCCCGTCGGTCCTGCACCCGGTCAACCATCGTCGGGATCACCCGCTCGCCGCCATTGGCGAACATCGCATAGGCGGCGACGATCCGGAACAGGGTGGTTTCCTGCGCCCCCAGCGAGTTCGCCAGATGCTCGGCCATGTCATCGTAAACGCCGAAGCGTTCGGCATAGGCCGCCACCACGTCCATGCCGATGGATTGCGCCAGCCGGATCGTCATCAGGTTGCGCGAACGCTCGATCCCGGTGCGCATCGGCGACGGGCCGTAGAACTTGTTGGACGAGTTTTTGGGCCGCCACATGCCTTCCGGCGTCCTGACCTCGATCGGCGCGTCGATCACGATGGTGGCGGGCGTATAGCCGACATCCAGCGCGGCGGCATAAACGAAGGGCTTGAACGCCGATCCCGGCTGGCGGGTGGCCTGGGTGGCGCGGTTGAACACCGAATGCTGGTAGGAAAAGCCGCCCTGCATCGCCAGCACCCGGCCGGTATTGGTGTCCATCGCCATGAAGCCGCCCTCGATCTCGGGGATCTGCCGCAGCGACCAGTATTTGAACTCTTCCGGGATATTGCCGTTTTCGTCCTTTTCGGCACCTTCGACGGGGCCGAAAATCTTCTTCACGAAGATCACGTCGCCGATGGACAAAAGGTCCTCGGGCTTTTTCGCCTTGCGCCCCGGTCCGCCGTCGTCATCCAGCGGCCTGGCCCAGGTCATGTCCTCGATCGGTATGCCGTGGCCTCCCTCGATCTCCGGTTCGCCCTCGATGCCGATCCGCGCCGCCGCGTCCGACAGGTCCAGCACCACCGCCGGATGCCAGCCCGCGATATCGCGCGGCAGGGTCAGGCCCGCCAGCCCGTCGCGCCATGCGTCCTCGGTCGCCAATGCGGCCTTGTCCAGCCGCGCCGCCGGGCCACGCCAGATGCCCTGCTTGCGGTCGTAATCTTCCAGCCCTTCGCGCAGGGCCCGCGCCGCCTCGCGCTGAAGGTCGGGGTCGACGGTTGCGCGGATTTTCATGCCGCCGCCGAAAAACTCTTCCTCGCCGAAGGTTTCCGACAATTGCCGGCGGATTTCGTCGGTCACGTAATCGCGCGCCGGCAGGCTGGCCTTGTAGGAGGGGAAATCATCCGCCTGCACCGTTCTCAGATCGGCCTGCCGCGCGGCTTCGGCGGTGGCCTCGTCCAGATAGCCGTTCTCGGTCATCTCCTTCAGCACGAAATCGCGCCGCGCGATGGCACGTTCCTTCTCGCGCACCGGATGATAGGTCGACGGCGCTTTCGGCAGGATCGCCAGATAGGCGGCTTCTTCCACCGTCAGTTCTTCCAGCGTCTTGTTGAAATAGGTCTGCGCCGCCGCCGTCACCCCGAACGAGTTCTGCCCGAGGAAAATCTCGTTCAGGTACAATTCCAGAATCTGATCCTTGCTCAGCACGTTTTCCAGCCGCGCCGCCAGGATGATTTCCTTGATCTTGCGTTCCGCCGAACGGTCGCCATCCAGCAGGAAGTTCTTCATCACCTGCTGGGTGATGGTCGAGGCACCGCGCAGCCGCTTGCCCTGTGCCGCGTCGATCAGCGCCTTTATGATGCCCAAGGGGTCATAGCCGGCATGGATGCGGAAGTTCTTGTCCTCGGCGGAAATGAAAGCGTTCTTAACGATGTCGGGAATTTCATCGACGGGGGTGAAAATCCGCCGCTCGCGGGCGAATTCATCCATGATCCGCCCCTCGCCGGAATAGATGGTCGAGATCGTCGGCGGCTCGTAGCGCGCCAGTTGTTCGTGGTTCGGCAGATCGCGGCCATACATCCAGAACACCGCGCCCAACAACAGCATCCCCATCACCAGGCCATTGGTGATCCAGGAAAACAGGAAACCGAAAAACGACAGGATCGGACGCAGGATCAAGGGCTGGCTCCACCAAGGACTGCATATCCTATACCGCCACCCCCCGATGAGGTCAAAACCATAACAATCACAATGGGCTGAAACCCGCTGAACCGGGAAACAGAACCGGCCGTATCAGGGAAATGTTGCACAACCGGCAAAACCGGTCGCCCGTTCAACATGAAACAGGCTTCTTTTTGGTAGAAATACTCATCTTAAACAGAAGAATATTCCGGAAAATTCTTCGCGCCCAAAATTTTTTGTGAAAAATTTTCAGCCGCTTGCAGCGTGGTTTGCGCCGGGTTTCGGACTTCGATCACCGATCATCCAGCGCCTGCACCGCACGGACGAAATCCTCGCCGCGTTTCTCGAAATTCGGATATTGGTCGAAACTGGCGGCTGCCGGGGCCAGTAAAACCGTATCGCCCGGCTCGGCTTCCGCCGCCGCGCGCGCCACGGCATTTGCCATATTGCCGCATTGCTCGGACGGGGTGGTTCCCAGTTGCAGGGCAAATTCCTCGGCCGAATGGCCGATCAGATAGGCCTTCACGACATTGCCGAGATAGGGCGCAAGGGCTGCGATGCCGCCATCCTTGCCCAGCCCGCCGGCGATCCAGCGTATCCGCGCGAAGGCCTGCAATGCCTTGGCGGCGCTGTCGGTATTGGTGGCCTTGGAATCGTTCACGTAGGCCACCCCGCCCCGAACCGCGATCAGTTGCGAGCGGTGCGGCAGGCCGGGATAGGAGCGAAAGCCGGTCTCGACCAGGCGCGGCGCCAGTCCGAGCGAGCGGCAGACCGCCCAGGCGGCACAGGCATTCTGGTGGTTATGTGCGCCCGGCAGGCCGGGAATGTCGCGCAGGTCGACCGACACGACCTGCCGCCCCTTGCGCCATTCCGCCAGGAACCCCTTGCGGGCGAATACCGTCCAGTCGCCACCCTGCAATTTCTGCCCCGAGGAGATGCGGATCACCGGATCGCCGCCATCCGCCGCCTCGCGCATCTGGTTGGCGAGGAACCTTCCTTCAGCCTCGTCCACGCCGATCACCGCGCGGTCCGGGCTGCCCTCGGCGAACAGGCGGCGCTTGGCGGCAAAATAGCCGCCGATGCCGCCGTGGCGGTCAAGGTGATCGGGGCTGAGGTTCAGGAAGACCGCGATATCGGGGGCCAGCGCGCGGGCCAGTTCGGTCTGGTAGCTGCTCAGTTCCAGCACGATCACCTCGCCGTCGCTGGCCGGGGCCAGATCGAGCACGCCGCGCCCGATATTGCCGGCCAGTTGCACCGGGCGGTTGGCGGCCTGAAGGACATGGTGGATCAGCGCCGACGTGGTGGATTTGCCGTTCGAGCCGGTGACCGCCACGACCTGCGGCATGGTCTCGAAATTGTCCCAGTCCTGCGTGGCGTAAGAGCGGAAGAACAGGCCGATATCGTTATCCACTACCACGCCGTGATCCCAGGCCGATGCGATGATCGGGTTCGGGGAAGGGTAAAGATGCGGGATACCGGGCGAGACGATCAGCGCCACGATACCGTCCCAGGCACCGGCGCGAGTTGGATCGTGCAGCACCAGCCCCTCGGCAAGCGCACGCGCCCGCGCCTCGGCACTGTCATCCCAGCACAGTGCCGTGGCACCGCCAGCTTCCAGCGCCCTGGCCGCCGCGAGGCCCGAGCGGCCAAGCCCCAGCACCGCCACCTTGTGGCCGACATATCCGCGTACTGGAATCATGATTTGGCCCTGCCGTTTGCGTCCGCGCCAAGATGATCCATGTTGCCAGCCGGGGCAAGCCGCGTCGCGGCCGGGGCGGCAATCAATCGGTTGGTGTGGTGGCAGTCAGAAAATCGGCAATGGCGCGGCGGATATCGCCGTGATGGCCCAGCAGCAAATGCCCGCCGCTCGGCGTGATCATCAATTCGGCACCGGGAACCTTGCCGGCGATATACTCGGCAATCGACACCGGGTTGATGCCGTCATCGCTTGCATGGACCACCAGCACCGGCGCCCTGATCGCGGCCAGATCGTGCCTGGCTTCGGGATCAATCGCGGCACCTTCATTGCCAAGGCCAGGCTGGCGGCGGCTGACCGGCAGGAAGGCCGCCATCATGTCGTCCGCAAAGGCGATTTCCCCCGCAGGCAGGGTGGCCCGCGCATCTGGCGGCATGTCGAAGGCCGCCTCCAACTGGCCGGGCAACAGCCGTTGCAGGATCCAGAACGCCAGGTCGGCGCGGAACAGCCACTGATAGAGCCAGATCGGGATCGGCAGATCGTTCTGCTGGGTCGCCAGCGGCGTGAACGGGGCCGAAGACAAGAGCGCCAGGGCGGTCACGCGATCGGGGTATCGCTCGGCCAGTTGCAGGGCTGGCGGCCCCCCCCCCGACATCGCCATCACCGCCACCTTGTCGATGCCAAGCCCGTCGAGCAGATCGACAAAGGCATCCGCCTGCGCGGCGGTTGAGGGGGCGCCCGGCAAGGCTGAGCCAAGATAGCCAAAGCGCGATGGCGCGATGAACCGGTATCCGCCTGGCCCGAACCCCCGCGCCAGAACCATGCCCTGATCGAAACCGCCACCGGCACCGTGGATCGCCAGCACGACCGGGCCAGAGCCGGTATCGCCATATTCGATCCGTCCGAACCTTGTATCCGCATATCGCGCATCCTGCGCCAGCCTGGCGGTCACGGCAGCCATGTCACGGGCATAGAACAGGTAAACCGCTATGCCGACGAGCAGCGCCAGAAATGCGAGACCCAACAGCCATCTGAACAGACCGGCAAGCAAGAGGCACCTGAATCCAAGTTCTCGGAACTGGCGGTGAACCTGCCCTGAAACGGGCACTTGGTCGTTGACCAAGATCAAGATTTTCACATTTTGCCCGGCCTGAAACCTACCGCAACTTCAACGTCCCCAAGCCGATCAGCGCCAGGATCAGCGCGATGATCCAGAAGCGGATCACGATCTGCGGTTCCGACCAGCCGCGTTTCTCGTAATGGTGGTGGATCGGGGCCATCAGGAACACCCGCTTGCCGGTGGTCTTGAAATAGAGCACCTGGATGATCACGCTCAGCGCCTCGACCACGAACAAACCACCGATGATCGCCAGCACGATCTCGTGCTTGGTGGCAACCGCAATTGCCCCGAGCGCCCCGCCCAAGGCCAGCGAGCCGGTATCGCCCATGAACACCGCCGCCGGCGGCGCGTTGTACCACAGGAACCCGAGGCCACCGCCGATCAGGGCCGCGCTGAACACCAGAATCTCGCCGGTTCCGGGCACGTAGTGCACATCCAGATAATCGGTGAAATCGACCCGCCCGACCAGATAGGCGATGATCCCGAGCGACCCTGCCGCGATCATCACCGGCATGATCGCCAGCCCGTCCAGTCCGTCGGTCAGGTTCACCGCATTGGCGGCACCGACGATCACGATCATCGCAAACGGCACGAACAGGATGCCGAGATTGATCAAAGCATCCTTAAGCACCGGAAAGGCCAGCCGACCCGACAAGGCGGCGTGATCGGGCAGGCGCTGCGCCAGATCGGCATCGTTCAGCCCGTGCAGATACATCGCCCAATATCCCGCAAGTGCCGCGATCAGCAGGCCTAGGCCGAAGCGGATGCGCCCGGACACGCCTTTGACATTGTTTTTCGATACCTTGGCGTAATCGTCGGCAAACCCGATCAGACCGAAAGACAGGGTGACGAACAGCAACAGCCAGACAAAGGCATTGTCCAGCCGGGCCCAGATCACGGTTGAAACCAGCAGCGCGCCAAGGATCAGCACGCCGCCCATCGTTGGTGTCCCGGCCTTGGCCAGGATGTGGCTTTCCGGGCCGTCCTCGCGGATCGGCTGGCCGTTCGACTGCTTGCGTTTCAACAGGTTGATCAGCGGCCGCCCGAACATGAAGCCGAAAAACAGCGCGGTAAAGAACGCCCCTCCGGAACGAAGCGTGATATAGCGGAACAGGTTGAGCACCCCGCCGCCGTCGGAAAGCTCGCTGAGATAGTAGAGCATGTGGCGTTTGTCCCTCTTCGCGTGGCTGTTCTTGTTATTGTTCCGGATCGACCGGTTTGTTCAGGCGGCGGATCGTCTCGACGATCAGGGATGCACGCGATCCCTTGGACCCTTTGACCATGACGACATCGCCCGCGTCCAGCAAACGATGCGCCCTTGCCGCCAGTTTTTCAGCGGATTCGTGCCACTCGCCCTGTTTTTCGCCTGGCAGGGCGCGGTGCAGATGCTGCATCAGCGGCCCTGCCGTATGCACCACATTGACCGATTGCATTGCCGGAAGTACGGCCAGCGCGGCATGTTTCGCCGCCGCTTCGGGGCCGAGTTCCAGCATGTCGGTCAGGAACGCCACCCGGCGGCCCCGGGCGTGGCGGCCAAGGCCATCCACCGGAATGCTGCCTGCCAGCACCTCGAATGCCGCCGCCATCGAGGCCGGATTGGCGTTATAGGCGTCGTCAATCAGTTCAAGGCGCAGATGTTCGTCCACCTTGTCGAGGTGAATCCAGGTGCGCTCGCCGCGTCCGACCGGCGGTTGCCAGCGTGCGAGGTCCAGCGCGGCCACCACCCTGTCGGCCCCGACCGCATCCACCGCCGCCAGCACCGCCAGCGCGTTCATCGCCAGATGCCGGCCCGGCGCGCCGATGCGAAACAGGCAGGGCTGGCCCTGATTTTCGGCCTGCACGCTGGTGATGCCATCGCGCCAGGCAACGCCTTTCAGGTGGTAATCCGCACGCCGCTTGGTACCGAAGGTGACGATCCGGGCACCGGCCTGCGCTGCGGCGGTTTCCAGAATGCCAAAGGTGGCGATATCAAGGTTCAGGATCGCGGTGCCGCCCGGCTCCAGCCCGGCAAACACCTCGGCCTTGGCGCGCGCAATGTCGCGCACCGACGCGAAGGCGGCCATATGCGCCTCGGCCACGGTGGTGATCAGGGCGACATGAGGGCGGGCAAGGCGGCTTAGGGGGGTGATCTCGCCGGGATGGTTCATGCCGATCTCGACCACCGCGAAATCGGCGTCGCGCGGCAGGCGCGCCAGCGTCAGCGGCACGCCCCAATGGTTGTTGAGGCTCATCTCGGCAGCATGAACAAGGCCCTGCCCGGCCAGCACGGTTGCGGCCATGTCCTTGGTGGAGGTCTTGCCGACCGAGCCGGTGATCGCGATCACCTGCGCCTTGGTGCGCGCCCGTGCCGCCCGCGCCAGCGCCTCAAGCGCGGCCAATACGTCATCGACCAGCAATAGCGGCGCGTCCGTCGCAACGCCTTCTGGCACGCGCGACACAAGCGCCGCCGCCGCGCCCTTGGTGAGAGCGGCGGCAACGAAATCATGGCCGTCGCGCACGTCCTTCAGGGCGACGAACAGATCGCCGGGCGCAAGCGTGCGGGTGTCGATCGACACGCCACCTGCCTGCCAGTCGCCGCTGGTTGTGCCACCGGTTGCGGCGGCGGCCTCGGCGGCGGTCCAGAGCGCGCTCATGCGCCCAGCCCGTCCAGCGCCGCAACCGCGACGGAGGCCTGTTCGACATCGTTGAAATCCAGCACGTCATCGCCGACGATCTGGCCGGTCTCGTGGCCCTTGCCTGCGATCAGCAGGGCATCCCCCGGCTGCAGCGCATCCGCCCCGGTCAGGATTGCCTCGGCGCGGTCGCCGATCTCGGTGGCTTCGGGACAGGCTGCCATGATGGCGGCGCGGATGCTGGCGGGGTCTTCGCTGCGCGGGTTGTCATCGGTCACGATCAGCATGTCGGCATGGTCCGCCGCCGCCTTGCCCATCAGGGGGCGCTTGGTGCGATCACGATCACCGCCAGCGCCGAACACCACCACCAGCCGACCCATCACATGCGGCCTGAGCGCGGCCAGCGCGGTGGCCAGCGCGTCGGGCGTATGGGCGTAATCGACAAACACCGCCGCGCCGTTCTTGCGCGTTGCCGCCAGTTGCATCCGCCCGGAAACCGTCGCCAGCCCGGGCAGTACGCGAAACACGTCTTCAGCCTTCGCGCCGCTGGCAATTGCCAGCCCGGCGGCCATCAGCGCGTTGCTGGCCTGAAAGCCGCCGATCAGATCAAGCCGCACCAGATGCGCCGCGCCCTGCCATGTGAATCGCACATCCTGCCCGGTGGCATCGAACCGCTGGGCGGTGATCCTGAGATCGGCCTTTGCCGCCTGCCCGACCGTCAGCAAGGACTGGCCGCGCCCGCATGCAATCGCCGCCATGTCGGCACCGCGGGGATCGTCGATATTGATCACCGCCACGCCATCCACAGGCAGAACGCGGGAAAACAGCCCGGCCTTGGCGGCGAAATATTCGTCGAAGGTGGCGTGGTAATCCAGATGATCCTGGGTGAAATTGGTGAAACCGGCGGCCTTCAGGCGCACCCCGTCCAGCCGTTTCTGCGCCAGCCCGTGCGAGGACGCTTCCATCGCCGCATGGCTGACCCCTTCGGCGGCCAGCCGGTGCAGCAGGCGGTGCAGGGTGATCGGCTCGGGCGTGGTGTGCGAGAGCGGCGCGGAGACGCAGCCATCAACCCCGGTGGTGCCGAAATTGACCGCGCGTTTGCCCAAGGCCTCCCAAATCTGCCGGGTGAAGGCGGCGACCGAGGTCTTGCCGTTGGTGCCGGTCACCGCCACCACGGTTTCAGGCTGGGCGTCGAACCAATGCGCGGCAGCGCGGGCCAGTGCCAGCCTTGGATCGGCCTCGATCACCAGTGCCGCATCGGAATTGGCAAGCACATCACGGGCCATTTCCGCGCCCGCTGCATCGGTCAGGATCGCGCCGGCACCCATCCGCAGGGCAAATCGGATGAAATCGGCCCCATGCGCCTTGACGCCCGGCAGGGCCGCGAACAGATGCCCCGGTTTCACCTGTCGGCTGTCGACGCTGAGGCCGGTCACGCCCGCATCTACGCCGCTTTCCGCCACCAGCCCCAGGGCCGAGAGCGGTTTCATGCGGGCATCTGTCGGGACCATTGCCATGCTTTCGCAAACCTAGCGCACATCGTGCGGTTTCAGAATTTCGACAGCCTGTAATCCATGTCGGTCGCCGGTTCAATCTCTGGCCGCATCCCCAGCAATGGCGCGGCGCGGCGGATGATCTCGGCGGCGACCGGTACAGCGGTCCAGCCGGCGGTACGGCGCGGTTTGACGCCCGAAGTCTCGGTCGGCTCATCCAGCGTCACCACCAGCACATATTTCGGATCATGCGCGGGGAACACCGAGGCAAAGGTAGCGATGGTCTTGTCGTCGTAATAGCCGCCGCCGGGTTTCTGCTTTTCCGACGTCCCGGTCTTGCCGCCGACATGGTAGCCCTCGACCTCACCCATCGAGGCGGTGCCGCGCACCACCACCTGGCGCAGCATCGCGCCAAGCGCGTGCGAGGTTTCCACAGAAACGATCCGCGTGCCCGCCTCGGGGGCGTTCTGTGCCTTCAGCAATGTCGGCTGTACCAGCGTGCCACCGTTCAGCAGGCTTGCGTAACCGGCGGCCAGATGCAATGGGCTGACCGAGATGCCGTGGCCGTAAGATATTGTCATGGTTGACAATTCCGACCATCTTTTCGGCAGAAGCGGGCGCACGTTCGGGGCCTCGGCCAGTTCCACTGGCAGCGGCAAAAACAGCCCCAGCGAATCCAGAAACGCCTGCTGGCGACCGGTGCCGACCTCGATCGCCAGACGCGCAGAGCCGAGATTGGAGGATTTGACGATCACGTCCGTCAGGCTGAGCGCATTGCCGTAATCGTGGAAATCGTTGATCGTGTGCTTGCCCCATTTCAGCGGGCCGCGTGTGTCCACCATCGTTTCGGGGGTGGCCACGCCATGTTCCATCGCCATCGCGGCGGTGAACACCTTGAAGGTCGAGCCAAGCTCGTACAGCCCCTGCACGGCATGGTTGAACAACGGGCTGTCCGAGGCATCGCCGGTGGTCAGGGGTGCCGGGCGGTCGTTCGGATCGAAATCCGGCAGCGACACCATCGCGATCACCTCGCCGGTTTTCACATCCATCAGGATTGCCGCCGCCGCCTTGGCGCCGAGCAGGCTCATGCCACCGGCCAGCACCCGCCTTGTGGCCGCCTGTACCGTCAAATCCAGTGACAATTGCAGCGGCCTGCCGCGTTCGGCGGGATCGCGCAGGAAGGCATCGAAGCGGTGTTCGACGCCGGCTACGCCAATGATCTCGGCGGAATGCACGCCTTCGCGCCCGTAAGCCGCCCCGCCCAGGATATGCGCCGCCAGTTTGCCATTGGGATAAAGCCGCATCTCGCGCGGGCCGAACAACAGGCCCGGTTCGCCGATATCATGCACCGCCTGCATCTGTTCGGGCGACAATTTGCGCCTGAGCCAGATGAATTTGCGCCCCGACTGGAAGCTGGCCAGCAATTCGCGCGCATCCATGTCGGGGAAAATCGCCGCCAGGCCGCGTGCCGCGCTGCTTGCGTCGATCATCTGCGGCGGATGGGCGTAAAGCGAGTTTGTCACAAGGTTGGTCGCAAGGATCGAACCGTTGCGATCAATGATATCAGCCCGCTGGGTCTGGATGACGTCGCTGAGGTCGGCCGAGGGCGGCTCTACCGGCTGGCTGGAGGCCAGATTGGCCATCCGGACGCCGACCACCAGAAAGGCTGCTGCGAAGCTGAGGCCCAGCACCACCAGCCTTGTTTCCGCGCGCTTGCGTTCGCGGTTGCGCATCTGCTCGTGGCGAAGGCGGATATTTTCCGCCTCGATCAGGTCGGGGTCTTCACCGGCAGCGCGGGCCGAGATGATGCGCGCCAGCGGGCGCAGCGGGGTGCGGATCATGGCTGGCCTCCGATCGGTGCGTCGGCATTTTCCGGCGTTTCGGCGGCCACACCGTCGAACGGCGCGGACAGGTCGACCGGGCCCGTCACTTCCTCGACGCGCAATTCGGGGAAGGCGACCTGATCGACATTGCCGAAATGTTCGGGCGCCAGCGGCATCAGTTGCAGCGTATCGAAGTTCAGATCGGACAATTCGCGCAGGCGTTCGGGGCGGTTCAGATAGGCCCATTCCGCTTTCAGCACGCTTAAGGTCTCGCGTTCGGTGCCGATGTCGCGCTGCAATTCGCGCACCTGGCGCAGCGCCTCGCGGGTGGCGTTGTTCTCGTTATAGGCCCAGTAGGCCAGGGCAATCGTCGCCAGTGCCGCCAGCAGATACAGGATGGTGCGCATCAGACGGCTCCTTGCCAGTTGAGATCGGGCAGGCCGAGATCGCGGGCATCGAGGCGCCCTGCCGGGGCCTCCAGCCGCCGCGCCAGCCTGAGCTTGGCTGAGCGGGCGCGGGGATTGGCCTCGAGTTCCTCTTCGTCCGGGCCGATGGCCTTGCGGTTCAGGCGTTCAAATCGCGGCGCTTCGGTCACGGTTTCCGGGGCAAAACGATTGCCGCGTGCCACCTCGCCGGAACGGACCTGGATGAAGCGCTTGACGATCCGGTCCTCCAGCGAATGGAAGGTGACAACCGCCAGGATGCCGCCAGGCCGCAAGGCCCGTTCGGCGGCCTCCAGCCCGTCCACCAATTGGCGCAACTCGTCGTTCACCGCAATCCGGAGGCCCTGAAAACTGCGGGTGGCGGGATGCACGCGCCCGGGCTTGGCCCGCGGCAGGCAGCTTTCGACCAGCGTTGCCAGGGCCCGCGTGGTGGTGATCGGCTGGGTCTGCCGCGCCTCGACAATGCGCCGCGCGATCCGGCGCGAGGCGCGTTCCTCGCCGTAGTGAAACAGGATATCGGCCAGCACCTTTTCATCCGCGCTGTTGACGATATCGGCGGCGGACATGCCGGTCCGGCTCATCCGCATGTCCAGCGGGCCATCGGCCATGAAGGAAAAGCCGCGTTCGGCCTGGTCGATCTGCATGGACGATACACCGATATCCAGCACCACGCCATCCAGCGGCAGCGCATCATGGTCCGCCGCCAGTTGATCGAGCCGGGCAAATTCACCAGCAACCAGCACCAGCCGTTCGCCATATTGCGCCGCCCAGGTCTCGGCGCGGGTGAACACATCCGGGTCGCGGTCTACCGCCAGCACACGCGCGGCACCGGCATCCAGCAAGGCCCTGGTGTAGCCGCCAGCGCCGAAGGTGCCATCCAGCCAGGTGCCTGACACCGGCGCGATGGCGGCCATGATCGGGTGCAGCAGAACGGGGATATGCGGAGGCGCGTCGGACGCGAGGGCTGCCCTTTTCGCCATGATCAATCCCCGGGGCCGAAATCCAGCAGGCTGAGCGGGTCAAAATCCTCGCCGAACTGTTTTGAGAAATTGTCGAACTTGTCGGCCTGCGCGAAGTAGGCTTCCGGTCTCCAGATCTGGAACGAAGCCCCGGAGGCGACGAAATACGCCTCGTCGGTGATGTCGGCCTTGCTGCGCATGCGTTCCGACAGGACCAGCCGGCCATTGTCATCCACCTGCATCTGCTGTGCGAGGCCGGTATAGAAATGTTCCAGATATCTGCGCTTGTCGGTGCCGGGGCGCATCTTCTTGATGCTGTCGATCACCTCGTTCATCGCCGCCACCGAATAGCCTTCAAGGTAGCTGCGCGACTGGTCGCCGAATACGAGGATGAGGTTTGGGTTCAGGCCTTCGGTCCAGGCGGGATCGTTTTCCTCCAGCACGCGGCGAAACGCGACCGGGATCGAGACCCTGCCCTTGCCATCCACCTTGTGCTGGCTTGCGCCACTGAACCAACCGGCCACTGTCCCCGCGGCTCCTTGCCCGTTTGCCGGTCCTGAAACGAAATTGGCGGATCAAGCTGCTGCCACTGCTTGATCCGCCGATCTCGTTCCGTCTTCGGACCGGTCCGGCTGCGCTGCCACCTGGGGGGGTAACACGACTTGCGCGCCGGATCTTCTTTTTGATGAGAAGGGGTGCCTGTATGAAACCTGCTCTTGGGTTTTCCGGGTCTTGTTGCCCGGTGTTGTTCCCGTCCTCATCTGAAGACATTGATACATTGGCTTCGTGTGGATTTCAATGGTTTTGAGCCCCACTTGATGGTTCTAGATACCACCTGACCCCTGAAGGCGATGGAAACAGTAGCCTCCAGAACGCGAAAATGTCCCGTGATGGTGGACAGTGGAGAAATTGCTACTAGATATGGTAGTCTGCATTTTTCTCGCTTTATTACCGCACTGGCGCATCCGTACCTGGCTGGATTGAGAACGCAAACAGAACATTCCGCAGCCGGGCCTGTTTTCTGACCGGCAAAGTGATTCGAATCACGGATTTCCCCGCGAATCAAGCCGGTTAAGCGAACTGCCCTGGCCTGGCTGCCTTGCGGGCCCGCCATTCCGCGATGGACCTTGCATCGGGATTTGTGTAATTCGCGGGCGACAGGGCGGCTGGGGCCGCAATTGGCTTCGGGGACCGGATGGAAACGCTGCAACAGGCCTGGGCATTGGTGATCGGCCTGGATTCCGCGCTGATGCAGATCATCGGCCTGTCGCTCTATGTCAGTCTGAGCGCCACCGCCATTGCCGCGCTGATCGGCATTCCGCTGGGCGCGGTGCTGGCGATCTGGGCCTTTCCGATGCGCGGGCTGCTGGTGGTGCTGGCAACCTCGATGATGGCGCTGCCGCCGGTTGTGGTGGGGTTGAGCGTCTATCTGTTGTTGTCGCGGGCCGGGCCGCTGGGCAGTTTCGGGCTGTTGTTCACGCCGGGCGCGATGATCATCGCCCAGACCATCCTGATCGCCCCGATCATCCTGGCGCTGACCCGCGAGGCGGTGCTGCCGCTGGTGCGCGATTACCGCCAGTTGCTGTTGTCGGTCGACGCCGGGCCGTGGCTGAAGCTGACCACGCTGATCCGCGATGCGCGGTTCGGGGTGATGACGGCGATCCTGGCCGGGTTTGGCCGCGCCCTGGCCGAGGTGGGGGCGGTGCTGATCGTTGGTGGCAATATCAACGGCGTGACCCGCGTGATGACCACGACGATCGCGCTGGAAACCAGCAAGGGCAATCTGGAACTGGCGCTGGCGCTGGGGTTGATCCTGATAACCATCGCCATCACCATCAACGCCGCGATGCATGGCCTTGGCCGGTTTGGCCGCCGGTTCGAGGCCAAGCGATGAGCGCACCTGTCCTGGTCTTCGACAGCGTCAGCATCCATGCCGATGGCAACGCCCTGCTGGGGCCGGTCAGCCTGACGCTGGCAACGCCGGGGATCACCGTGGTGATGGGGCCGAACGGCGCCGGCAAGAGCCTGTTTCTGGCCGCAGCACATGGCCTGCTCAAGCTGGAAGGCGGGCACATCACCTGGGACGGGCGCGACGCCGCCACAAGCCGCGCGGCACGCGGCTTCGTGTTTCAGGCAACGCCGGTACTGCGCCGCTCGGTCGCGGGCAATGTCGCCTTCCCGCTGATCGCACGCAAGCACGGGCGGGCCGAAATCCGCACCCGTGTCGCCTCCGCCCTGGACGAGGCACGCCTGTCCGCCCTTGCCCGCCAGCCCGCAGCGGCCCTGTCGGGGGGCGAGTTGAAGCGCCTCGACCTCGCGCGCGCGATGGTGGGCCGGCCCACCAGCCTCCTGCTGGACGAGCCGTCGGCCAATCTGGACCCGGCCTCGACCGCGGAACTGGAAAAGGCGCTGCACCGGATCGCGGCGCGCGGTGTCAAGGTGCTGGTCTCGACCCACGATGTGGCGCAGGCGCGCCGACTGGCCGACGACATCCTGTTCTTCGACGCCGGTCAACTGGCCGAACAGGCCGATGCCGAAACATTCTTTGCCGCACCCGCCAGCACGGCGGCGCAGAAATACCTGCGGGGGGAGTTATGATCCGGGCACTGGTTTTTCTTTGGCTGGCACTGGTGCCGCAGGTGGTGCAGGCCGAGGAGGTGTTCATCACCGTCGCCTCGACCACCTCGACGCAGAATTCCGGGCTGTTCGGGGCCATCCTGCCGCGATTCACCGCCGAAACCGGGATATCGGTGCGGGTGGTGGCGGTCGGCACCGGGCAGGCGCTGCGGATTGCCCGCAATGGCGACGCCGATCTGTTGCTGGTGCATCACCGAGCGTCCGAAGATGAATTTGTCGCCGAAGGCTACGGCATCGAGCGCCGCGACGTGATGTATAACGATTTTATCCTGGTCGGCCCTCCGGCTGACCCCGCCGATATCCGCGACGCCGCCAATGCCGCCGAAGCATTGGGCCGGATCGCGCAATCCGGCCAGCCGTTCATCTCGCGCGGCGATGACAGCGGCACGCATCTGAAGGAACGCGAATTATGGGCTGAGGCCGGCATTGCCCCCGCCGGTTCCTGGTATCTGGAGGCCGGGGCCGGCATGGGCACCACGCTGAACCTGGCGGTGGCCAAGGATGCCTATGTGCTGACCGATCGCGGCACCTGGATCACGTTTGGCAACAAGGGCGGGCTGGTGCGCCTGTTCAGCGGCGATCCGGCGATGTTCAACCCTTACGGCGTGGTTCTGCTGAATCCTGAGCGTTTCCCCCACGTCAAGGCTGAAGCCGCCCGCGCCTTCGCCGACTGGCTGGTATCCGATACCGGGCAGGCCGCGATCAGCGCCTTCCGCATTGACGGTTTTCAGGCCTTCTGTCCCAATGCAGACGCGGTTTCCGAGACTATTCGTGACCGCGCTGCCTGCCCGGTGGAGACCGACTAGACGGCCTGTTGCGCATCTTGAACAATGCGCCCGATTTGCCCGAGCCATGCGTTTTCTGCATGACGGGCTTGCCCATTTCCAGATTGTCGCCACCGGCGGAACCCCTACATACGGGCGGCAAGCGAAACACAACGAATGGAAATATCATGGCCTACGCAACCACACCGATCAGCGGCATTCACTTCGCGCCGTCCGGTCTGCGCAATCTGGCCCAGACCCTTTTGGCCGGCCTGCGCCGCCGCCGCGCGATCCGCAGGACACGCTACGCGCTCTACGATCTTTCGGATCACATGCTGCACGATCTTGGGCTGACCCGCGCCGGTATCGACCGCGCCGCGATTGACGCCAGCATCGGCTCCAGCCGGCATTGACCTCCCTGTCGGAAGCCGGTCTCCTCCCAGACTTGGTTTCCGAAACCTGACGGCGGCGCTTCTCCTCCCGGAAGCGTCGCCGTTTTTGGTTTTGGCGGCTTGGCCATGCGGTGTTGCAGACTGGAAATCCGATGCTCAGGCGATTAGATGCGGGGTATGAAACGGGTTCTTGCAATGATTGCCATGCTGGTGTTTGGGCCGGCGACGGCGCAGGCGGATTGCGTGCTGCTGCTGCACGGGCTGGCGCGGACCTCGCTGTCGTTGAAGGCGATGGAAGTGGCATTGCAGACAAACGGCTATCGCACGGTCAATGTCTCCTATCCCTCGACCGAGGCGACAATCGGTGACTTGGCCATGCAGGCAATTCCCGGCGCGATGGCCGAATGCCGCGGCGAGACGGTGCATTTCGTCACCCATTCAATGGGCGGCATTCTGGTCAGGGCCTATCTGGCACAGGCGCATCCGGGCAATCTGGGCCGCGCGGTGATGCTGGCGCCGCCCAACCAGGGCAGCGAACTGGTCAATACCTTTGGCGACATGAAACTGTTTGAATGGCTGAACGGCCCTGCCGGGCTGCAACTGGGGACCGGCCCGGGCAGCCTGCCGGTGGCGCTTGGGCCGGCCCCGATCGAAGTGGGGGTAATTGCGGGCAATCTGTCGATCAGCCCGCTGTTTTCAAGCGTGATCGAGGGGCGCGACGACGGCAAGGTGTCGATCGAAAGCACACGGCTTGAAGGCATGGCGGATCACATCGTGCTGCCCAGCACCCATACCTTCATGATGCTGAACCCGATGGTAATCGCGCAGACCATGACGTTTCTTGAGACCGGGCATTTTCAGCCCGATCTCGATCTTGGGGAATTCATCAGGGCGCGACTGGCCCCGAAACAGACGGACGATTAGCGCCGTTCAGGCGACCAGCGTTGCCTCGGTTGCGGCGCGGATGTCGTGCATCGACACGCCGTCAGCCATCTGGATCACCTTCAGGCCACCTTCGACCACCTCGTAGACGCCTAGTTCGGTGATGATCATGTCGACCACGCCCTTGCCGGTCAGCGGCAGGGTGCATTCCTTCAGAAGCTTCGAGGCACCCGATTTGTCGACCTGGCTCATGATCACGATCACCTTGCCGACGCCGGCCACCAGGTCCATCGCACCACCCATGCCCTTGACCAGCTTGCCCGGCACCATCCAGTTCGCCAGATCGCCGTTCTCGGCCACTTCCATCGCGCCCAGGATCGCCATGTTGATCTTGCCGCCGCGGATCATGGCGAATGATTGTTCGGATGAGAAATACGAGGTGCCCGGCAATTCCGTCACGGTCTGCTTGCCGGCATTGATCAGATCGGCATCCACCTCGTCTTCCGTCGGGAAGGGGCCGATGCCCAGCATGCCGTTTTCGGATTCCAGCGTCACCGAGACGCCGACGGGAATGTGGTTGGACACCAGCGTCGGAATGCCGATGCCAAGGTTCACATACATCCCGTCTTCGAGTTCTTCAGCCGCGCGGGCGGCCATCTGGTTACGGTCCCAGGGCATGTCCGGTCCTTCCTGTTTCGGGCCTGTTCAGGCGGCGCGCGTGGTGCGCTGTTCGATGCGTTTTTCGTGCGCGCCCTGGATGATGCGATGCACGTAGATGCCGGGGGTGTGGATCATGTCGGGGTTCAGTTCGCCCGGATGCACCAGTTCCTCGACCTCGGCGATGCAGATCCTGCCGCAGGTGGCGGCCGGCGGATTGAAGTTCCGCGCTGTCTTTCGATAGACCAGATTGCCCGACGTATCACCCTTCCAGGCCTTGACGATGGCGAGATCGGCAACGATGCCGCGTTCAAGGATATAGGTCTTGCCGTCGAACACCTTTTCTTCCTTGCCCTCGGCAATCACCGTGCCGACGCCGGTCTGGGTGTAGAAACCCGGAATACCGGCCCCACCGGCGCGCATGCGTTCTGCCAGCGTGCCTTGCGGGTTGAATTCCAGCTCCAGTTCGCCCGACAGGTATTGGCGCATGAATTCCGCGTTCTCGCCCACATAGGACGACATCATCTTCTTCACCTGTCTTGTTTCCAGCAGCAAGCCCAGGCCGAAGCCATCGACCCCGGCATTGTTCGAGGCAATCGTCAGGTCCTTGGTGCCGGCATCGCGGATCGCAGCGATCAGCAATTCGGGGATACCACACAGGCCGAACCCACCGGAAGCAATGGTCATGCCGTCGAACAGCACGCCGTCCAGCGCGTCGGCGGCGGTTTTGTAGACTTTCTTCATGGATATCCCCCCGAATGGTAGCGTCGGGCACTATCTGAAGGTTCGCCTGCGATGAGTCAATGCTGTGAAAACACGCAAAACCGGCGGTTACGGTACAAGGCCGAATTCTGCCGCCAGATCATCCACCCATGAACGCTGGAACGCCTGTGCCCGTGCCCCCGGTTGCCGCGCTGTGACCGCCGCCAGCAGGGGATCACCGGCATCAATGGCGCTGCCAGCCAGTTCGCCGATCACCGCATGGCCGCAGAACGGCACGTAGGCCTCGGAATAGCCGCCCTCGTGGACCAGTACCAGCCGGTCGTCGCAGGTTTCCGCCGCCAGCGCCATCGCTCGCCGCGTCATCTGCCGGAAACCGTCGGCCGAGACCAGCATATGCGCCAAGGGGTCGAACGGGCTGGCATCGAAGCCGCAGGCAACGATGATCGCATCCGGCGCGAAGGCGCGGATGGCCGGGGCCACCAGACGGTCGAACGCATCCAGATAGGCCGCATCGCCGCATCCGGCGGGCAACGGGATGTTCATGTTGTGGCCCTCTCCGGCCCCCCTGCCCTGGTCCTGCGCGTCGCCGCTGTCCAGCGGGTAATTGTGTTCCTGATGCATCGAGATGGTCAGCACATCGTCGCGCTCGTAGAAGATATGCTCGGTGCCATTGCCGTGGTGGACATCCCAGTCCAGCACCACGAAGCGTCGGCCCGGCCCTTCGGCAATGGCGTCCTCGATGGCGATGGCGATATTGGCCAACAGGCAAAAGCCGTTCGGATAATCCGGCAGGCAATGATGCCCCGGCGGGCGTGACAGCGCATAGGCGTTGCGCATCTCGCCGCGCATGACCGCATTCAGCGCACCAATCGCCAGACCTGCGGACAGGGCGGCTATCTCGTAACCACCGCGCCCGAACGGGGTGCGCAGGCCAAGTTCGCCGCCACCGGCATCCGAGGTCTGCTTGAAGGTTGCAAGAAACGCCTCGGGGTGGACGCGGGCAAGCTGTTCATTTGTCGCCTCGGGTGCGGAACGGCAATCCAGTTCGCGCAAGAGGCCGGTCACGTCCATCAGGTTCTTCAGGCGGCGCTTGGTCTCGGGGCTTTCCGGCAGGCCCCCGGCGGCCAGCGGTTGCACGAAACCGCCAACCGGCATGGTCAGCGCGTAATTGCCGCCGGAATGCCAGAAGCATCGTTCATCCCAGAAAAAGCCGGTCGGTTTCATCATTTGCCTCGTCGTTTGTCCAAGGTTAACATTGCCCGAGCGGGCGGCGGATGAAAAGAGGCGGGCGCGGCATGGCAGGGTTCTGGAAGCGGCAGGTGGTGCGGGTGTCCAACGCCACGATCTGGTCCATTGCCGGGGCACGGGCGACCTGGGCCAGCGAGGCGAATTTCCGGCAATGGACGCTGGCCAATGTGCTATCGGCGATGCTGGCCTTCTGGCTGGATCTGAGCGGGCTGGAGCGCGCGGTGATCATCGGCTTCGGGCTGATGATCCTGGTGGCGGAACTGGCCAATACCGCGATCGAGACCACGGTTGACCGCATTTCGCTGGATCAGCATCCCCTCAGCCGCAAGGCCAAGGATATCGGCAGCGCGGTGGTGGCCCTATCGGCGCTGATCGCGCTGGCGGTCTGGTTGCTGATCCTGTTTGGCTGAATGTTCAGGGCGCGGGTTCGAGGTTCTTTTGCATCACGAACACGCTTCGCCCGGCCAGATCGGCGGTATCCAGCACCTCCCAGCCACGGGTGAAATAGATGCCGGGCGTATCGGTCAACAAAAACAGCCTCGTGTCGCCGCCGGTCGCGGCATAGGCCTCGACATGCGCCATCAGGGCGGCGGCAACGCCCTGTTCGCGGTGGTCGGGATCGACGACAAGGCTGCTGAGCCAGGGCGTCAGATGCGAGATGCTGCCGGTTTCCTCGTGCTCGATCATCCAGGCCATGCCGACCGGGCGATTGCCGTCGAAGGCAACGAAGACCTGATCAATCGGATGCTCCTCGATCCGGGTCAATTCGCAGTCCCAGTCAAGCGCGGAAAACCGCGCCGTTTCCCCCCATTCCGCCTGCGACCATGCGATACATGCCGCTCGGGCGGCAGGTACGGCAGAGAGCGATTGAATGGTCAGCATGGCAGCGTGCGGATCTGGAGAAGATTCAAGTCCGACAATAGCACGATCCCGCCGTTTCCGGTAAGCCGGAAATGTGTAATACACGCATGTGTTGCAGGAACGCCGGGGCGATGTATGGACGATTTCACGCGATTTGGCGACGGGCGCGCGTTCAGCGTCCGGGTGACACCGAAGGCGGTGCGCAATCTGGTCGAGTTGGATAGCGACGGCATTGCCGACCTCAGGGTGCGGGTAACGGTGGTGCCCGAAGGTGGCAAGGCAAATGCCGCTGTTCAGGGATTGCTGGCCAGGGCGCTCGGGGTGGCGAAATCACGGCTGGAACTGGTGCGCGGCGCGACATCGCGCGACAAGGTGTTCCGGGTACGCGATTAGAGCATTAACGCTTGCTGCCCGGTGCCGGGGCGAACTGGTAGCTGCCTTCGGGCAGATCGAGGGCCGCCTGCAAATCACGCAATTGCGCGATCGACAGGGTGATGGTTTGAACCTCGTCGATGCGCGGGTCGTATTGCTCGACCGTGACGCAATCCTCGAACGCGGCGATGGTCACGTCCTCGCGCAGGGGTGCCGCGCCGTCGTCGATCAGGGTCACGATGGTGGCGTCGAATTCGTGTTCGATGGTAAACATGGGCGACAGCCTACAGGCAATCGCAGGCCGGTGAAATGTCAATCTCCACCGCACCATTCCCTGCCCGCGAGACACTAATTCGCGTGACAGGGGATGCGCGCAAGCGCAAGATGGCGGCGGCAAAACATGGAGGTTGCGATGGATATTAACCGGCGGGGAATGCTGGTGGCACTGGCCGCGCTGCCGCTGGCGCATGGCGCACAGGCGCAGGGCGTGGGGTTGAGCGGTGCCTATGTCGCCTATGGCCTCAACCCGGACGGCTCGGCCTATCAGGGCGACGTGACGATCATCCATGCCGGGCAGTCCGTGGCGATGACATGGCGGATCGGCAACGACACCTATCGCGGCGAGGGCACATTGGAGGGCCGGGTGCTGAGCGTGAACTGGGGCGACGGCCAGCCGGTGATCTATGTGGTGATGCCGAACGGCGCATTGCACGGCACCTGGGCCGATGGCACCGCACTGGAAAAGCTGGTGCCGGATTGATCCCGGATCAGACCCGCCCGACACCGACGACGTAGTTTTTCCCGTAGATCCGCGCACATTTCGGACAGGTCGTGTAGAAAAAGAAGATATCGGACGGTTCCTTGCCACGGGCGCGGATCTCGGCGCTCATCGCCGCGTGCCATTTGCCGGCATCGCGGAACGGCCCTTCAAAGACCTTCGTCACGAAATCCCCAGACAGCGTGGCATTCTGTTCGCCCGGCACCGGCTTCTGCACCGCAAAGTAATGCTCGGATTTCCAGGGCGACATATCGCGGCTAAGGACAATGTAATCGTCGGTATCAACCGCACCGGCCTGATCGAGATGGCGCAGAACCCGGTCGAAGACCCGGCCCATGTTCAGCGGGATATGAAAGGCCGAACGGGTATCCGCACGCACGAAGGCCTTGTCTGAAAGATGCAACTCCTGCCCGTCCCAGCCGTCAGGTTTGAAGCGCGGGCAGCAGCCGGTGGGCTTGTCGCTCTGATCCCATTTCGGGAGGTGATTTGTCTGCATGGCATGTCCTCCAAGATGCGGCAGAACGCTACCACAACAGGACGAATTGCGCCTTGATCACGGTCAGGTTTTCGCGGATTTGCGCAGCATCAATACCGTTTGCGCTGGCGTGTCGCGGCATGGCCGCCACCGGCCCAGCAGGTCAGGCCCAGAAGGAATCCGAAATCGTACCAGCCGCCGGAATTGGGCACGCCGTAAATGCCGACGGAATCGGAAAACCACGACACCACGAAGGCAATCGGGGCGACCGCGCCGTCAAACAGGCCCCAGAAAAACCCGCGCGAGCCTTCGATCGCCAGCGGCGCCTCGGCGCAGGCGGTGAGCAGGACGAGGCTGGCGAGCAGGAGGACAATATTGCGCATGGGGGTCGCCCGTTTGTTGCCGGATTTCGCCGCAGCATAAAGGATCGCCCGGCTCACGCAACCGGTTGGGTTGCGCAGTCAGCGCGCAAAGACCGCCGCAAGAAATGCCGTCAGGGCCTGCCGGGGCTGCGCGTGGTCCAGCAATTCATGGGTCCGCGCCAATTGGCCATTGCGATAGACGATGGATTGCCGGTTGGCCCCGGGCTTCAGATACGCGCTGCAATCGCCCTGCACGTCGGGATGGCGGAACCAGGGGTCGGCGGCACCCACCAGCGCCAGCACGGCCTCGCGCGAACCGGCATTGACGCCGCGATGATCCGGCCAGCCGGAATGGCAGGTCCAGCCCTCGATCACCCGCGCGGTGATGTGCTGGCCCGGCCGTGCGGCATAGGTGGCGGCGGTGATCGCGCCCTGGCTCAGGCCGATCAGCAGCACGCGGCTGCGGTCAACCGAAGGCAGGATGCGGCCCCGATCCAGCGCGTGCCCGGCATCGGCCTGCCGCATCGCCAGCGTGTGGCGGTACAACCCGCCGCGATGGCGGATAGTGTCGCAGGATTGCGGGTATTTCATGCGCGCGAAACTGGCCGGCGCGATGGCGACAAAACCGAGCGAGGCCAGCAGGTTCAGCCGCCGGTCGGTCCCGGCCCAGAAGCCCGAACAGCCATGCAGGTAGATCGCCAGCGGATAGCGGGTGCCGCCCGGCGGATGCCATTGGCTCAGGTCTTGGGCGCTCATCGCCCGCGCACCGCCCTTGCCATCGGGCACCCTAACCCGCGCCGATTGCCAGGTGCGCACCATTTCCGCCGCATCGGTCCAGTCGGATGGCTGCATCAGGGCGGGATCGGTGAAGCGCTTGGTGGCATTGCCGAGGCCATCGCCAAGCGAGGGCGTGGCGACAAGGGCGAGGATCAGGGCAAGGGTCAGGCGGTGCATGTTTGGGGTCAGGCAGGAGACAGGATGTGGATCCTGCGATCCGCCACCATGTCGCGCGTGGCGGCGGCATAGGCCTTCATGTGCGGGGCCACGGCATGCGCGGCGAGATGCGCCATGCTGGCCCAACGCTCGACCACGACGAAGGTGTCGGGGCCGAACGGAGCCTGGGCGGGGCCTGCATTCTCGGTGTCGATGGTGGCCTCATAGCCAAGGCAGCCGTCCTCGGCCAAAACGGTGGGGACATTGGCCTGGAAAGAATTCAGCAATGCGCCACGCTGGCCGGGCTTGGCGCTGATGACGGCGATGACGTGGACATGGGACATGGGCGGGCCTCCGGTTGGGTTGGTCGGAGACGGTAGGG
>JAIOJF010000011.1 GCA_019911965.1 Paracoccaceae bacterium
CCCCAGCACCGCCCCCGCCGCCTGGCTGAGCGAGGATTTGCAGACCGCGTTCAACCCGTACAGCCCGCCGGCCCACAGGATCATCTGGATATCCGCCGACAGGCGGTCCGCCGGGATCAAAGGCGAGAATGACACGGTCGAGACCACGTATTTCGGCACCCCGAGCGGCAGCGCGCGCGCACAATCCAGCGCCAGATCGGTGCCCATCGTGCCACCAAGCGCGATCATGCCGTCAATCCGGCCCTCGGCATACAGGCGCGCCGTCAGCGCCGCCGATCCCGCCGCCATGATCTGCATCGCGGTATTCTCGTCACCCGACGCTATCGCCGCGTCAATCGACGATCCCGCCGCCTCGGCCACATCATGCTTGGAAATGTCGGTCGGGGCCTCGGGGTCGCCCAGCACGCTGACATCCATTGTGATCACATTGCCGCCCGCACCCCTGATCCGCGCCACGATGTAATCCAGCTCGTCATTCTTGGTGTCATAGGTTCCGATCACCAGTATCGTCTTGTCACCCATCAGCCCCTCACCCAACCTTGTTCCAGAAATCCTTTCGCCGGTGGCCGCCGCGCCAGCGGCGAAGCGGCCTTACAATTGCATCCAGGCGGTTTTCAGATCGACATATTTGTCCAGCGCGTGCAAGGACTTGTCCACCCCGTTGCCGGATTGCCGGACACCGCCCAGCGGCACCGTGATATCGGACCCGCCATAGGTGTTGACATGCACCAGCCCGGCCTTCAGCCCGCGCACCATGCGATGGGCGCGGCCAAGATCGGCGGTCCAGACCGCACTGGCCAGCCCGAAATCGGTGCCGTTGGCCAAGTGCAGCGCCTCGGCCTCGGCCTCGAAGGTTGTCACCGCCAGGACCGGGCCGAACACCTCGTCACGAAACAGGGTATCGGTGGGGCGGACATTCGTCATGATGGTCGGCTGCATGTACCAACCACCGGTTTCCTGAAGAATGCGTTCGCCACCGGTTACACGGTGCGCCCCCTCAGCCTCGGCCACCTCGACAAAGTGCAGATCACCCGCCAACTGCGCCTCGGAATTGATCGCGCCGATATCGGTGGCCAGATCGAGCGGATCGCCGACGCGGAACGCCTCGGCATGGCGGGCCATCGCGGCGACGAAATCGTCATGGATCGAGGCTTCGACCAGCAGGCGCGAACCGGCCACGCAGACCTGCCCGGAATTTCGGAAAATCCCGGCGGCGGAGACCTGCGCCGCGCGGTCCAGATCGGGCGCATCGGCGAACACCACGTTCGGCGACTTGCCGCCCAGTTCCAGGTAGCAGCGCTTCATGTTCGAGCGCGCCGAATATTCCAGCAACCGCCGCCCGGTCGACCCGCCGCCGGTAAAGGCCAGCACGTCGACATCCATCGACAGCGCCAGGGTTTCGCCCACGACCGAACCCTTGCCGGTAACAACATTGAACACTCCATCCGGCACGCCCGCCATCGCCGCCAGTTCCGCCAGCCTGAGCAGCGACAGCGAGGCGGTTTCCGCCGGTTTCAGCACCACCGAATTGCCCGCCGCCAAAGCCGGTGCGATCTTCCAGCTACCGATCATCAGCGGGAAATTCCACGGCACGATGGCCCCGACCACCCCCACCGGTTCGCGGTGGATCAGGCCCAGGACGTCGGCCTGTGTCGGTGCGATTTCGCCGTAAACCTTGTCGATGGCCTCGGCATAGTAGCGGAAGGTGCCCGCCGCCGATCCCGCTTCGGCCTTCAGCGCCATGTTGATCTCGGTGCCGTTGTCGCGCACGCCGAGAACCGTCAGCGCCAGCGCCTCGGCCTCGATCAGATCGGCCAGGCGGTGCAGCACCTTCTTGCGCCCCGCGGGTGGCATCCCGGCCCAGCGGCCATCATCGAAGGCACGCCGCGCGGCGGCAATGGCGCGGGTCATGTCGGCAGGGGCGCCGCGTGTCAGCGTTGTCAGAACCCCGCCATCAATCGGCGACAGGACCTCTAGGGTTTCCCCCGATCCTTCCTGCCACGCGCCGTCAATGAAGAGCTTCTGCGCCGGTACATGCGCTGCCCGAAGCTGGTCGATGGTTTGTTGGTCAGGCATTGCGCCTCCTTGTTGGCCTTGAATTCCTTGTAATCCTTCCACTTGGTCCGCGCGAACGAGGCCAGCACCAGAAGTATGATGCAGAACAGGATGAACGCCACCGGGCGATCAATGAAATCGAACGGCTCTTTCACCCGCGACATCGAGGTTCTGAGCTTGGATTCCATGATCCCGCCCAGGACCATGCCCAGGATGATCGGCACGATCGGCAGGCCAAGGCGTTTCAATATGAAGCCAAGCACCCCGAAGCCCGCTGCAACGGCGCAATCGGTAGGGCTGTTGCGCAGGGAATAGACGCCGACGAAGCTGAGGGTCAGGATGGCCATGCCCAGGAACCGCGTCGGGATGCGGATGATCTGCAACAACAGGTTGGTGGAAAACAGCAGGAAGACGATCACCAGAACATTCAGGATCAGCAGCGCGAGATAGAGCGCGATCACGAAATCCATCTTGTTCTGGAACAGGTTCGGCCCCGGCACCACGTTGTGAACGTAGAACACCGACAGCATCATCGCCGTCAGCGCCTCGCCGGGAATGCCAAGCGCCAGCAGCGGGATCATCGCCGCCGCCGGCACCGCGTTATTGGCGGTTTCCGACGCGATCAGCCCCTCGGGCGAGCCCTTGCCGAACAATTCCGGTTTCTTCGAGGTTTTCTGCGCATAGGTGTAGGACAGGAATTGCGCGGTAAATTCGCCAACGCCTGGGATCATCCCCATCATCACCCCGAACGAGGCCGCCACGCTGGCCACCCGTTTATGGCCCAGCAATTCCTTGAAGCCCTGAAACAGGCGGCCCGACACCGGCGCGGCATCCGGGCTTTCGTCGCGGTCCACCAGCAGCAGGAAGGCCTGGCTGATGGCGAACAGCCCCAGCACCACCACGATCAGGTTGACGCCGCTGGCCAGCCAGCTTTGATCGAAGGTGAAGCGCTTGGAATATTTGACCGGCTCCAGCCCGATCGTGTTGATGAAAATGCCGAAACAGGCCATCATCCCCGCCGCCAGCACCTGCCTTCGATGCGCCGTCACCACCAGGATGATGCCCAGCAATGCCGCCAGGAATATCTCGCGCGAGCCGAACATCGGCGCGATATAGGCCAGCACCGGCGACAACAGGATCAGGCACAAGACCGAGAAGATGCCGCCGAAAAACGAGGCCGAATAGGCCAGGCTGAGGGCGCGCCGCCCCTGGCCCTGCATGGTCATCGGGTAGCCGTCATAGGTGGTCAGGGCGTTGACCGCGGTGCCCGGCGTGTTGATCAGGATCGCCGGGATCGCGCCGCCATACATGGAGGAGCCGTATATCCCCAGCAGCACGGTCAGCCCGACAATCGGATCAAGCGAGAACGTCGCCGGCAGCAGAATGGCGATGGCCACCGCCGGGCCGACGCCGGGAATGGCCCCGATGATGACGCCGCCGACCGACCCCACCAGCAAGGCGGCGATCACGTCCCAGCGCATCAGGATCATGAAGCCGGATAACAGAAGGTCCATGCGCCGGCCTCAGAAATTCAGGATCATGAACGAACGCCAGGCGTTCGGCAGATATTCATACACCATACCGCCGGGAATTTTCACCGACAACATGGTCTTGAAGAACAGGACGGTGGCGAATCCGGTGCCGATGGATGCCAGCAGCATACGCGGTCGACGATAGCCCATGCGCCATGTCAGCAGCAGCGAAAACACAAGTGTCGCGCCCAGATATCCGACCACCGGCACAACCACGACATAGGCCATGAACCAGACGGCAAATTCCAGCGATTTTGCCCAGACCGCCATTTCCGAGCCTTCCCGCCGGAAATCCGACAATCGCAGGCGCGACAGGAAATGCGCCAGCCCGAAGCCGACCATGCCGATCAGGCTGGCGGCAGGCCAGAATCCGGGCTGCGCCACCAGCTTGACCTTCTTCAGCCACAGAACTTGGTTCGGCAACTGGCTGAGAAGGAATACCGAAAAAACCAGAAAAATCGCGGCAAAGACCAGATCGCCCGATTGCACCTTGTTGCTTGGTTTGTCGCTCATGCCCGCCCCGTATGGCAAAAGACCGGCCCGAAAAAAATCCGGACCGGCCCCTGTACTGCTAGATCGGCGTTATTCCAGCAATTTGCCGATTTCCGCGATGGCAGCCCGGTCGGCCGCGATATGCGCTTCGGCCGCAGCCGCGTCCTCCCAGTAGACGCCGGCACCGGTTTCGGTGGCAACTGTCTGGGCGCGCTCGCTCATCACGGTTTCCTTGGCAACTGCGATGATCTTGTCACGCACGTCCTGCGGGGTGTCCTTGAGGACAAACAGGCCGTTCCACAGCGACAGCGCAAGCGCCGGGTTGACCTCGGCCATGGTCGGGGCATCCGGCGTCAGGTTGATGCGCTCATTGGTCAGCGCCACCAGAACCTTGACCTGATCGAGGCACGGCATCAGCAGTTGCAGCGTGGTGTTGATGACATCCGCATCGCCCGAAGCCAGGGTGTTGCAATCCACCATGTCATAGGCCGCTTCGGAACCCCATTCAAAGCCGCTCATCTTGGCATAGGCAAGCGTCACCTGCGTCGGGGTCAGCGCCGCGCCGAAATGCCCGAGCGCCAGTTCGTTTGTCTTGGCGTATTCCGCCATTTCCTGAATGGTGTCATAGGGCGCATCGCCTGCGGCCACGATCACGAACGGATAGGTCAGGAAAATGCCCAGCGGGTCGAACTTGGCCGGGGTCAGTTCGGGTATGCCGATCTGGTCGCCGACAACCGGCACACCGATCACGAAGGAACCGATCGTGTAGCCATCTGCAGGTGCATTCGCCACTTCGATCGCGCCGGGGAACGGGCCGCCACCGCCGCCGGGCTTGTTCACCACCGCTGCGGCCACACCGTATTTCGCCTGGAAATCTTCCGCGATCATCCGCGTCAGAACGTCCTCCAGATCGCCCGGAGGCCACGGCACGATAAAGGTAACCGGCTTTTCGGGATATTCGGCCAGAACGGGCGCAACCGCCCCCGCCGAAGCCAGCGCCGCTACAGCGACGGTTGAAAGGATTTTGCGCATCTGTTTCTCCCTGTGCGTCTGTGTTCTTTACCGTGGATCATTATTTGAACCAGCGGTTGCAAAAAAGCTTGCACGGAAAGCCGCGGCCTGTCAAACGAAAAGACATGGCGCAAGCCCTGACCCGGAGCGATATTCGTGAGCACTGTCGACAAGGCGCTAGGCATTCTCGACCTCTTTTCCGAGGCCCGTCCAAGCCTTGGCCTGACCGAGGCCGCCCGCCTGAGCGGACGTGACAAGGCGACCGTATTGAGATACCTCAACGCTTTGGAAAAGAAGGGTTTTCTGGAACAGGACCCGGCCACGCGCGCCTATCATCTTGGCCCGGCACTGGTGCGGCTGGCGGTGATCCGCGAAACCACCTATCCGGTCAGCCAGGCGGCCCGGATGATCCTTGGAAAACTGGTCGAATCGACGGGCGAAACCGCACATCTGAGCCATTTCGCCGGCGAGTCGCTGAGCCAGATCGCGGTCGAGGAAACCGCCACCCACGGCACCCGCGTCTTCATCGACATGGCCGAGGCGCTGTCCTTCCACGGCACCGCTTCGGGCATCGCCTTCCTGTCGGCCTGCCCGCCCGAACGCGCCCGCGCCTTGCTGAAAGGCCCGCTGGCCACGCATACGCCCGCCACGCCGCGCGATCCCGAAACCGTGCTGGCACAGGCGGCGCTGGCGTCCCGGCAGGGCTTCGCCGTCTGCCCCGGCACGTTCGAGGCGGATGTCTGCGGCATCGCCGCCCCGGTTTTCGGTCCCTCCGGCGAAGTCTGCGGCGCGGTTGCGGTGGCAACACCCTCGTCACGGATGAGCGACGCCGCCCGCAGCCGCATCTCCAGGGCGGTGCGCAAGGCCGCGGCAGAGATTTCCCGGCATTACGGCGCAAGAATGCCGGTGCAGGGGGCGGCGGAATGAGTGCCGAGGCCCTGATTCTGGATTTTGGTGGGGTGATAAGTCGCACCCTGTTTGAAACCCATGCCCTATCGGAAGCCGCCCTTGGCCTGCCCACCGGCAGCCTGACCTGGCAAGGCCCGTTCGCGCCGCAATCGGATGATTTGTGGCAATCCATGCAGGCCGGAAAGATTTCCGAACGCGAGTATTGGCACCAGCGCACGCAGGAAGTGGCGGCACTGGCCGGGCGCGACTGGCGGGAAATGTCGGATTTCGTGATCGCCGCGCGGGGTGCCGACCCCCTGCCGGTGATCCGCCCCGAGGCCCTGGCCGCGATTGCCAAGGCACGCGATGCGGGCAAGCGGCTGGCCATCCTGTCCAACGAGCTGGACCTGTTCTATGGCGCGGAATTTCGCGAAAAACTCCCCTTCCTGAAGGCGTTCGACGTGATCGTCGATGCCACCTATACCGGTATCCTGAAACCCGATCCGCGCGCCTATGCCGAATGCCTGGCACAACTGGGCCTGCCCGCCGAAACATGCGTCTTCGTCGATGACCAGCCGCGCAATATCGAAGGTGCCCGCGCCGTCGGCCTGGCCTGCGTCGCCTTCGACGTCACCAATCCAATTGCAAGCTACCGGCAGGCACTCAGCCTGCTAGGCCTTTGATCGCAGGAGAGAAAGCCGATGAAAGATTCCAATTTCCTGAAGGAAAACAACGCCCGGCACATGTGGCATCCGATGGCGCATCCCGCCGAGATGCAGGCGACCACGCCCTATATCATAACCGGTGCCGAGGGCGTGAAAATCCGCGATATCGACGGACGCGAGGTGGTCGATGCGGTGGGCGGCCTCTGGTGTGTCAACCTTGGCTATTCCAACACCGCCATCAAAAAGGCGATCACCGATCAGCTTGACCGGCTGCCCTATTACTCGGCGTTTTCCGGCACCACCACCGATCCGGCGATCGAATTGTCTTACGAGTTGCGCGAGTTTTTTGCCGAGGACGGCATGGCACGCGCCTTCTTCACCTCGGGCGGCTCGGATTCCGTGGAAACCTGCCTGCGCCTGTCGCGGCAATATCACAAGATCCGGGGCGATCATGGCCGCACCAAGTTCCTGTCGCTGAAAAAGGGCTATCACGGCACGCATTTCGGCGGCGCCTCGGTCAACGGCAACAACCGGTTCCGCACGATGTACGAGCCGATGATGCCGGGCTGTTTCCAGATCGCCGCGCCCTACACCTACCGCAACCCGTTCAACGAATCCGATCCTGCCAAACTGTCCGACCTGGTGATTGCCTCGCTGGCCGACGAGATCGAGTTTCAGGGCGCCAACACCATCGCCGCCTTCATCATGGAACCGATCCTGGGCTCGGGCGGGGTGATCGTGCCGCATGAAAGTTTCATGCCGAAAGTGCGCGAATTATGCGACCGCTACGGCATCTTGCTGATCGCGGACGAGGTGATCACCGGTTTCGGGCGCGCCGGAAGCTGGAGCGGGGTGCGCCATTGGGGGGTGCAACCGGACATGATGGCAACCGCCAAGGGCATCACCTCGGGCTATATCCCGTTCGGTGCGGCGATGATCGGCCACAAGGTTGCCGAAGTGTTCGAGCGTGACGAGACCGGCACCGCCTCGATCGGCCACGGCTATACCTATTCGGCGCATCCGGTCGGAGCCGCGGCAGCCATCGCCTGCCTTGCGGAAACCAGACGCATTGATCCCCGCGCCAATGCCGCCGAGCGCGGCGTGCAGATGTATGCCGGCATGCTGAAACTTCAGAAAAAGCACGAATTGATCGGCGATGTGCGGGGTGGCCACGGGCTGATGACCGCGATGGAACTGGTCAGCGACCGCGCGACAAAGAAGCCGCATATGAGTGCCGGCAAGGTGGTGATGAAAGAGGCCTACGAGAACGGCGCGATGATCCGGGTTTCGGGGGCCAATATCCTGATTTCACCGCCGCTGGTGATCGGCGAGGCCGAGGTGGACGCGATCCTTTCGGCACTGGATGCCGGTTTGACGAAAGCCGCTTCGGCATAAGCCTGGCTGGCGGATTACCCCCGCCCGCTGCGGCGATGGCCCGGATGGCGCGATTTCTGGCCGGGGAAGATCTCGAACAATTCGGTGCGCTGCGCGTTGCAGGCATATTTCAGCGAATAGTCGCGGGCATTGAACGCCTCGATCCAGACACCGTTGGCAGCGACGACTTCGTGCTGCGAAAACGCGATATAGACATAGTTGACGCCGATCGTGTCGACCTGCTGCACGCCCTTGTGGTCGATCAGGTGCTTAAGCGGCACCATCTGCTCGACATCGCGCGACAGGAAACGGCCGCTGGTTTCAATCGTCGGGATGCGGATATTGGGCGACAACATGGTGTCACGCTCGGGCAGGTTTTCCGCCAGCGCACCGGCCTTGATGAAGACCGGACGCAGATGCGGATTGTCCAGCAGGAACTGCCCGCTCATGCGGCGGATCGACACCGCGGTGATGCGCTGATAGCCGTGGTCACGGGTCAGGACCAGGTCGCCGACCAGCAGTCTTTCGACGGCGATCTCGCCACGTTCGGTTGCAATAAGGGTGCCGGAAGCAAAACACGACATTGGGGGTACGCCTGTTACAGAATTTACGTTCGGGATGGCTTAGGCGGAGGGCTGCTTGACCGCGCGGACAAGCTCGACACCGACAAAGACGGAAATGCCCGCCAGGCCGATCAGATCGACGCTGAGGCCGAAGATAGTGGCGATATTGGCGATCGTCGCGCCGACCCAGAGGATCACAAGCGCGGTGATGTAAAGGGTACGAAGGGTGGGGTTCCAGTTTTCCAGCGTCAACATGTTTTCACCTGTTCACGCATCCGGGATACGGATGCGGCCTCTCAATGTGGTTGGCCGCCCCTTGCCTTATGCCCTCCCAGTCGGGCGTTTGGTGAGGTTGTTTTAGGCGAAAACGTGGCTGACGCAAAGCAAATTCTGGCGCGATTGTGACCCCGGCGGGCCGAAACCGGGCCTTTCATGACACATTTGGGCTGATTTTGCCGCAAGTTGGAACTGTTTCCATTCCTTGTACAATAGCAATGAGTTGCCGGATAAACTTCATGCATTGCCTGAGCGTTTTCGGGATTTGTCGCAGGATGTCAGTGGCTTGCTTTTGCGGCGCAGATTCCATTGTTTCCGTTTTGCGCAGGATCACTACCGCACCTGACCGTAGTAATTGCACCTGTCTCGCCCGCAACCGGCCCGATTATGACCGTACGACAAAAACGCAGAGTTTCCGGATCGCAAACATTACCGGGCGAAATTTGGGCAGTTTCGCCGCCTTTGCCGCCGTCGCTCAGACGAAAACGGCCCGGGAATGATCCCGGGCCGCGTTCAGATTTCAGAGGTGTTTGCCGCCTCGGATCAGTTATGGACCCACATGTGAACCGTACCGCCCTGCTGGAACGGCGACGAGGTGCGGACGCGGTAGATGCGCCCTTCCAACTGGATGCGCGATTCATAATACTTCACGCGGTTGTTGGAGACCTGAACGTCATTGCACTGACGCTCGGTGCGGTAGCCGACGATGCGGTTCTGATGCTGGTTGGCACCAACCATACCGCCCACGATCGCACCTGCCGTCGCGCCCGAACTGTTGCCGCTGACCATCCTGCCAAGGATCCCGCCGACCACCGCGCCGCCGACGATATCTCCGGCCTGGTTGCCGCCGCCCTGGGCATAGATCGGCACCTGCACGTTCTCGCAGACCCGCCTGGTCGTGGTGCCGCCACCGGCATAGACCGGGTAGCTGTCCAGAACCACGCCCGCCGCGCGGTGTGAATCGGGGAATTTGTTGAAAGACGGCGCGCGCTCATGCGCTAATGCCCCGCTCACGGGGAAGATGCTCATCGACGCCATTACCACTGCGATCAGAAACCGTTTCACGATGCCCTCCTGTGAAAAGCGATAGGCACGATATAGCATGCACGCATCGGAAATTCCATTTCGGCACCGCTGCAATCGCCCGGATCAAGGCGTATTTCCGCCGATTCCGGGTCTCCATGCCGAAGATTTGATCGCGCTGCACTGGTACCCGAGGCCGGACTCGAACCGGCAAGCCTTGCGGCGGCGGATTTTGAATCCGCTGCGTCTACCAATTCCGCCACTCGGGCAACGCCGGGATTGCATATACCGCCCCATTTGAAGCGTCAACGCAGAAAGCGGCGGGATTGCATGTGCTTGACGCCACCCGACACCCGTGGTCAACAGGCGGCAAATTCACCTGGGAGGGGCGCGATGCTGCGCGGATTGTACAACTGGACCATGTCGCTGGCCGAAAGCCCGCATGCGATCCGCGCCCTGGCCATCATCGCCTTCATCGAAAGCTCGGTCTTTCCGATCCCGCCGGACGTGTTGCTGATCCCGCTGATCATCGCCGCCCCTACCCGCGCCTTTCGCATCGCGCTGGTCTGCACCATCGCCTCGGTGCTGGGCGGCCTGTTCGGCTATTTCATCGGCGCGGTGCTGTTCGATCAGGTCGGCCAGCCGGTTCTGGCCTTCTACGGCAAGGAGGCCGCCTTTGCCGAGTTCCGCGAAACCTACAACCAATGGGGCGCCTGGGCGGTGCTGGTGGCCGGGGTCACGCCGTTTCCGTTCAAGGTGATCACGATCACGTCAGGGGCAACCGGGCTGAACTTGCCGGTATTCATCGCCGCCTCTATCGTGGCGCGCGGCCTCCGCTTTTTCATCGTGGCCGCCTTGCTGTGGAAATTCGGCGCACCGATCCGTGAGTTCATCGAGCGGAGGCTGGGCCTGATGTTCACCATCTTCATCCTGCTGCTGTTCGGCGGCTTTTACGTCGTGAGGTATCTGTGAACGCCCGCAACATCGCGCTTGTCGCCGGTTTCGCCTCGGCCGCCATGCTGGCCGGTGCATTCGCCTTTCAATACATAGGCGAAATGGCGCCTTGCAAGATGTGCATCTGGCAGCGCTGGCCGCATGGCATTGCCTTCGTGCTGGGGCTGGTGGCGTATCTTCTGGCCAATCGCTGGCTTTATCTTTTGGGTGGGCTGATGGTGCTGGCCGGGGCCGGCATCGCGTTCTTTCACGCCGGGGTCGAGCGGGACTGGTGGGAAGGCCCGACCACCTGCACCTCGCAAGGGGTGGGCGGCCTGAGCGCTGCCGATCTGATGGATCAGATCATGAATGCCCCGGTCGTGCGCTGCGACGATATCCCATGGGAGATGCTCGGCATTTCGATGGCGGGCTGGAACGGGCTGGCCTCGCTGGCGATTGCCGGCCTGTGGCTGGTGGCGTTTCGCAAGGCGTGATCGGGGGTTGAGGCCTGTCCGATCCCGGTTGCACCGCCCTGCGGTTTCGTCGATGCTGACGTCTGCGACAGACCAAACGGAGCGCCCGACTTGCTGCAAACCTTCACCACAACCAGCCGTCCCGCCGATGGCCCGCCCCGCCTTGCCGCCCTGCGCGAGGTTCTGAAAGCCGAAGCGCTCAGCGGCTTTCTGGTGCCCCGCGCCGATGCGCATCAGGGCGAATGGGTGGCGGCACGCGATGAACGGCTGGCCTGGCTGACCGGATTTACCGGTTCCGCCGGGTTTTGCGCGGCAATGCTGGACCGGGCGGGCGTGTTCATTGACGGACGCTACACCATTCAGGTCAGGGAACAGATCGACCCGGCGCATTTCACGCCCGTGCCCTGGCCCGCCACCGATCTTGCCGACTGGCTGAAAGCGGCGCTGCCGAATGGCGGGCGGGTCGGTTTCGATCCCTGGCTGCATGTCGCCGAGCAGATCGCCAAGCTCGGCGAGGGGCTGGCGGGCAGCGGTATCGAGCTGGTCGAAACCGACAATCTGGTGGACCGGATCTGGCCCGACCAGCCGCCCCCGCCCAAGGGCAGGGTCGCGCCGCACAGCCTTGAGTTTGCAGGCAGGACCAGCGCCGACAAGCGTTCTGCGATGGCGAAGGCGCTGGCCGACAAGGGCTGCCGCGCGGCGGTGCTGACGCTGCCGGATTCGATTGCCTGGCTGTTGAATATCCGCGGCTCCGACATCGCCCGCACGCCGGTGGCGCTGGCCTTCGCCATCCTGCATGACAGCGGACGCGTCGATCTGTTCACTGACCCTGCCAAGGTGGATGCCGAGGCACGCGACCATCTTGGCGCCGATATCGCCGTGGCGGACTGGCCAGATTTCGGCCCGGCGCTGGATGGCTTGCAAGGCCCGGTTCTGGTGGACAGGGCCTCGGCCCCGCTCTGGGTGTCAAACCGGCTGAATGCGGCGGCGGTGGATATTCACCATGCCGCCGATCCCTGCATCCTCGCCAAGGCCCGCAAGAACCCGGTGGAAATCGCCGGCACCCGCGCCGCGCATCTGCGCGATGCGGTGGCAATGGCGGAATTGCTGGCCTGGCTGGATGCCCAGACCCCCGGCAGCGGCATGACCGAGATCGACGTGGTAACACGGCTGGAAGAATTGCGCCGGGCGTCAAACCTGCTGGTCGATATCTCGTTCGACACGATCTGCGGCACCGGTGCCAATGGCGCGATCACGCATTATCGGGTGACCGAGGCGTCGAACCGCACCATCGCGGCCAATGACCTGTTGCTGGTCGACAGCGGCGGGCAATACCGCGACGGCACCACCGATATCACCCGCACCATCGTGATGGGCCAGCCATCGGGCGAACAGCGCGCCTGTTTCACGCGGGTGCTGAAAGGCATGATCGCGATTTCGATGGCGCGCTGGCCGGTCGGGCTGGCCGGGCGCGATCTGGACCCGCTGGCGCGCATCGCGCTCTGGCAGGCGGGGCAGGATTACGATCACGGCACCGGCCACGGCGTCGGCGTTTTCCTGGGCGTGCATGAAGGCCCGCAGCGGATTTCGCGCCTGTCCCATGTGCCGCTGGAGCCCGGCATGATCCTGTCCAACGAACCCGGCTATTACCGCGAAGGCGCGTTCGGCATCCGCATCGAAAACCTGATCGTGGTGGAACCGGCCCCTGCCCTGGAAGGCGGCGATGCCCGCGACATGCTGCAATTCGAGACCATCACCTACGCCCCGATTGACCGCAACCTGATCGAGGCTAGCCTGCTCAGCCAGCCTGAGCGCGACTGGCTGAATGCCTATCACCGCGAGGTGCTGGCGCGCGTCGCCCCGGATTGTACGCCCGAGACGCAAAGCTGGCTGCAGCGTGCCTGTGCTCCGATTTGACCAGTGGCAGCAGCGGGGCTTTGGCTGTATAAGCGGCGGCATAAACGGAGGAACGACATGGCCGACCACATCACGATCAGGAAGGCAAAAGGCACCTGGGTTGTGCGGGCCGGTGGCGCGGTGCTGGCGGAATCAAGGAATGCGCTGGAGGTGCTGGAAGGCGACTATCCCGGCGTGATCTATTTCCCGCGCGCCGATATCGGCATGGAATTTCTTGAGAAAACCGAGCACTCCACGCATTGCCCGCACAAGGGGCAGGCCAGCTACTACGCCATCCATACCAAAAGCCAGGTCATCGCCAATGCCGGCTGGTCCTATGAAACGCCGGTTGCATCGGTTTCGGAAATCGCCGGCCATCTGGCGTTTTACGCCGACAAGGTGACGGTCGAACAGATGTAGCCGCCTTTGGCGCGTTCAGGAATGTTCCTCATGCGCGGTGGCGGCCAGTGCGGCGTTATAGGCGCGAAGCGCATCGACATGAAACAACATGCCGGTCAGAACCGGCGGTGTATCTTCATCCGCCAGTTCGACCACCGGCAGGAAATCCGGGCCGGTGCGATCGAACACCGGCATCGCGGATTCCAGCGTGGAATTGATATCGACATAAACGCCGTCCTCGATCATCGCCCAGCAGGTCTGCTCAAGGACTTCGTCGTCGGGGTCAACGGGCCGCATCAGCCTGGCCACCCCGAAGGTCGCCAGCAGCCAGGCTTGCGGGCCGGCGGCCAGATGCACGCCGCGGCGTTCGATCTGGGTCAGGAAGAACGACATGTTCACCATCCGGCTGGCCAGGGCGGTGGACAGCGACACCGCCACCATCACCGCCAGCCCGGTCTGCCAGTCGCCCGTCAGCTCGAACACGATCAGCGTTGTTGAAATCGGTGCCCCCAGCACCGCCGCCGCCACCGCGCCCATCCCGGCCAGCGCATAGAGAGTTTCCGACCCCGAGACCTGCGGGAAAATCGCCGTGGCGGCATAGCCAAAGGCCAGCCCCGTCAGCGCCCCCATCATCAGCGAGGGCGAGAACATGCCCCCGCCCATCCGCCCGGCCATCGTGATCGTCACCGCCACGCCCTTGACGATGGCAAAGACCATCACGGTCCAGAACGCGATCCGCCCGGTCAGCGCCGCCGAGGTTGTCTCGTAGCCGACGCCGATAATATGGGGGAACCAGATTGCAATCCCCCCCAGCATCGCCCCGGCAATCGCCGGCCTGAGCCAGCGCGGCAGCCCGAGCGAGCGTTGCACATGATCGCCCACATCCTCGGCCCAGAAGATCGACTTCATCAGCAAGACGGCCACCAGCCCGGAAATCAGCCCGAGCAGCAGGAAGGCCGGCAACTCGACGTAAAACTCCAGCACATTGCCCTCCGGGAGGTAAAACTCGGTCACATCGCCCAGGTTCAGCCGGCTGACCACCGTTCCGGCAACCGAGGCGATCACGATCGGCGCGAAGGCGTGCACGGCGAAATGCCTGAGCACCACCTCCAGCGCGAACAAGGCCCCGGCTATCGGCGTGTTGAACGAGGCAGACACCGCCGCCGCCACCGCGCAGCCCAGAAGATCGCGCCCGGTGATGCCATTGGCGTTGATCAGACGTGACACAAAGGTGGAAATCATCGCCCCGATATGCACCACCGGCCCTTCACGCCCGCTGGAGCCACCGGTGGACAGCGTGATCAGCGAGGCCAGCGCCGAGGCCAGACCGGCGCGGATCTCCACCCGCCCCTCGCCCAGGGCCGCACCTTCGATCACATCCGCCGGGGTGCGCGCACGCGCATCGGGCGTGAAGAAATGCAGGATCAGCCCGACCACCAGACCACCCGCCACCGGCACCAGCACCCGCCAGGTCCAGGGCAGGGTTTCCAGATGGCTGGCCAGCATGACATCGTCGGTGCCGTAAACGAAGGTCTGCAATTCCGCGATACCAAGGCGAAAGGCCAGCGCGGCGAACCCGGCGACGATACCGATGCCAAACGCGATGAACCAGAACTGGATCTGCCCCGGCCCCTGGCGCAGCATGGTCTGCCATCCCGCGCGCAGCATCGGGGCGATCTGGCCAAGGCTGTGTTTCAGGAATGCCCGCGTCGAATCTGCCACCTGTCGCCTCTTTCCTTGGACCGGACCATCCCCTAGACATGGCCATCAGGCAAATACGGGAGGGTTGTCCATGAGCATCGAAACCGCAATCGCGGATTTGCGCAAGGTCTTAGGGGATCGGGTATCGACCTCCAAGTCCGATCTGGACCTGCATGGCGCGAACGAGGCACATTTCGCGCCCTGCCCGCCCGATGCGGTGGTCTATCCCGCCAATACCGATGAGGTTTCGCTGATCGCGCGGACCTGTTACGCGCATGATTGCCCGATCGTGCCCTGGGGCACCGGCACCTCGCTGGAGGGTCATGCGCTGGCGATCCACGGCGGCATCAGTGTCGACATGTCGCGCATGGACAAGGTTCTGCGGGTCAGCGCCGAGGACATGGATGCAAGCGTCCAGCCTGGCGTAACACGCGAGGCGCTGAATACCGAATTGCGCGCCACCGGGCTGTTCTTTCCGATTGATCCCGGGGCCAATGCCTCGCTTGGCGGCATGGCCTCGACCCGCGCCAGCGGAACCACCGCGGTGCGCTACGGCACGATGCGCGACAATGTGCTGGGGCTGGAAGTGGTGCTGGCCGACGGGCGAGTGATCCGCACCGGCACGCGGGCGCGGAAATCCTCGGCCGGGTATGACCTGACGGCGCTGTTCGTCGGCTCGGAAGGCACGCTTGGCCTGATTACCGAGTTGACGCTGCGCCTGCAGGGCCAGCCCGAGGCCATGTCCTCGGCGATCTGCGCCTTTGACGATTTTGAAAGCGCCATCAACACCGTGATCATGACCATCCAGATGGGCATTCCGATGGCGCGGATCGAGTTTGTAGATGACGAGATGGCGGCCGCCTTCAACGCCTATGCCGGGGCGGATTTCCCGCTGAAGCCGCATCTGCTGCTGGAATTTCACGGCTCCGCCGCCTCGGTGGCGGAACAGGCGGAACGCTTTGGCGAGATTGTCGCCGATATGGGCGGCAGCGATTTCAAATGGTCGACCAGGCCCGAGGATCGCACCAACCTGTGGAAGATGCGCCACAATGCCGCCTATGCCGCCGCCTCGCTGCGCCCCGGTGCGCGGATCGTGGTGACCGATATGTGCGTGCCGATTTCCCGGCTGGCCGACGCGGTGCGTGAAACCCGCGCCGATATCGCCGCCAGCGGGTTGATGGGACCGATCCTGGGCCATGTCGGCGACGGCAATTTCCACTCTACCCTGCTGGTCGATCCGGCCAATCCTGAAGAAAAGCAGATCGCGCTGGACCTGGCGCACCGCATGGCGCAGCGCGCATTGGCAATGGGCGGCACGGTGACCGGCGAACATGGCATCGGCATGGGCAAGCTGGGTTACATGGAAGAAGAACACGGGCAGGCCTGGCAGGTGATGGGCGATATCAAGCGCACGCTCGATCCCAAGAACCTGATGAATCCGGGCAAGATGGTGCGGATAAACTAAGCCTGGTCGCGCAAACACGGCCATCGGGCGTAACCGGGGAGATTGTATCATGACCTACGAAAATAAACCGCATTGGAGCTTCTGGCTGATCGGCATCGTCGCACTGACCTGGAATCTTCTGGGGGTTGCCAACTTCGTCTGGCAGATGACGCCGGACGCATTGGCCAGCTACCCCAAGGCCGAACGCGCCATCATCGAAAATCGCCCGCTCTGGGCGACGCTGGGATTTGGCCTTGCGGTGATTGCCGGAAGTCTCGGCTGCCTTTTGTTGCTGCTGCGAAAGTCTGCAGCCAACGGCTTTTTCGCCGCTACGCTGATCGGGGTGATCGTTACCGTGCTGCATACCCTGATCGCCGTCGGCATAGGGCCTTCGGGCGCAATCGTTCCGGTAGCGATGGTATTGGGCGTGGCGATCTTTCTGATCTGGTACGCCCGGCGCACCGGTCGCTATGGCTGGTTGAGCTGACCTAACGACACGCCTTAAACCGCCTGCATCAATGCTGCTGCGGCGGCGCGGGCCTCGTCGGTTATGCGATCGCCAGCCAGCATGCGGGCGATTTCCTCGGTCCGGGTATCGCCGGTGACCGGGGCGATGATGGTGCTTGTAACCTCGCCTTTGACCGATTTCTGCACCAGCCAGTGATGCCCGCCAAGCGCCGCCACCTGCGGCGAATGGGTGACGATCAGCACCTGCCCCGCCTGTGCCAGGGCTGCCAGCCGCCGCCCGACCGCATCCGCCGTGGCACCGCCGACGCCACGGTCGATCTCGTCGAAGATCATGGTGATACCCTCGGCATCGCCCTTCAGGCATACCTTCAGCGCCAGCAGGAAGCGCGACAATTCCCCGCCCGAGGCGATCTTGTTCAACGGCCCCGAAGGCGCGCCGGGATTGGTGGACACGACGAATTGCACCGCGTCGCGCCCGTCGGGTCCGTCCGGTGCCACGCCAAGTTCGGTGGTGAATACCGCGCGATCCATCTTCAGCGGCGCCAGTTCCCCCGCCATCGCGGTATCGAGCGCCGCCGCCGCCTTGCGCCGGAGGGCCGACAGGCTGGCGGCCTCCTTGTCATAACCCGCCGACGCCGCCTTGACCGCCTGTTCCAGACGCGGGATCTCCGCCGCCCCGCCATCCAGCGCCGCCAGCCGCGCCCGGAGGTCTTTGGCGAAATCGCCCAGACTGTCAGGTGCCACGCCATGCTTGCGGGCCAAGGCACGGATGGCGAACAGGCGTTCCTCGGCCTGTTCCAGCGCATTGGTGTCGAACTCCAGCGCGCTCAGGCAATCCTCGACCCCGCGCAATGCCTGATCCAGTTCCTCGGCCGCGCGCGACAGCGCCTCCAGCGGCGCGTCCAGCCGGTTTTCCGCCTGCGCCGACGCGCCTTCCAGCCAGCGTGCGGCATCGCGCATGAGACCCTCTGCGCCGCCTTCGCCCATAGCCTGCGCAGCGCGTGCGATATCCTCGCGGATGCGTTCGGCGGCCTGCATCAGGCGGCGCTCGCTGTCCAGTTGCGCCTCTTCGCCCGGGGCCGGGTCAAGCTGGTCAAGCTCGGCCACGGCATGGCGCAAGTAATCCGCATCGCGTTCCATCGCCGCCAGCGCATCGCGCCGCTCCTGCAGCGCCTTTTTCGCACCCGACAGCGCCTGCCAGGCCGCCCGCATATTGGCCAGCGCCCCGCCAGCCCCGGCAAACTGATCCAGAAGCGCACGATGCACGCGCGGATTCAACAACCCGCGATCATCCTGCTGCCCGTGCAGTTCCACCAGTGTTTCGGATAATTGCCGGAGTATTTCGCCGGAACAGCGGCGATCATTGACATAGGCCTGCTTGCGCCCGTCCGCATTGACGGTGCGGCGCAGGATCACCTCGCCGTCATGCGGCAGACCGGCCTGATCGAGAACCGCGAAGGCTGCATGGTCGGCGGGCAGATCGAACTCGGCCGTCACCTCGCCCAGATCGGCACCTTCGCGCACCAGATCGGCGCGTCCGCGCCAGCCAAGCGCAAAGCCCAGCGAATCGAGCAGGATGGATTTGCCCGCCCCGGTCTCGCCGGTCAGCACGTTCAGGCCGGGCTGGAATTCGAGGTCCAGACGATCAATCAGCAGCATGTCCCGCACAGACAGCCCACGCAGCATCAGATCAAACCCCCGTTGCGAAACGATGTGCGTCCCGGTCTGTGATCGAAACGCAAACCGCTACAGCCAGGCACCCTTGATCACCCGGCGATAGACCTGTGCCAGCCAGGAATTGCCCTTGGACTTCAGCTCAAGCCCGCGTCCGGTCAGCAGCTTGTATGAGGCATCGTACCATTCGGTGCTCTGGAAGTTGTGGCCAAGGATGGCCCCGGCGGTCTGCGCCTCGTCATCCAGGCCAAGCGAGAGATAAGCCTCGACCAGACGATGCAGCGCCTCCGGTGTATGGGTGGTGGTCTGGTAATCCTCGACCACCACGCGGAAACGGTTGATAGCGGCGGTGAAATGCTTGCGCTTCAGGTAATAACGGCCGACCTCCATCTCCTTGGCGGCCAGATGGTCGATCGCCAGGTCGAATTTCAGGATCGCCGAGCGGGCATATTCGCTGTCGGGATAGCGTTCGATCACCACCCGCAGCGCCTGCAGCGCCTGATAGGTGTTGCCCTGATCGCGGCCCACCTTGTCGATCTGGTCGTAATAGCTGAGGGCCATGATGTATTGCGCATAGGCCGCGTCTTCATCCGCCGGGTAGAAATCCAAGTAACGCTGCGCGGCGGCGCGCGCATCCTCGTATTGCCGGGCCTTGTGCCAGGCAAAGGCCGACATCACGATGCCGCGCTTGGCCCATTCCGAATAGGGATACAGGCGCTCGACCTCGCCGAACATTTCCGCCGCTTTCTTGGGTTTGTTGCCTTCGAGCAGCGCTTCGGCCGACTGATAAATCTGTTCCGGCGACTGGGTTTCGAGGTTGACGACCTCGTCCCTGGAGCAGGCAGTCAGGAACGCCGCAATCGCCAGCAAAATCCCGAATTTCGCGAGTCTCGCAGCTAACGGCATTCGAAGACACTTCCTTGTTCCGGCGGCGGCAGATTCCGGCCACGCGCATTCTGGCGTTTCCTAGCACAGAAAGCCAAGAGGAAAAACGCTTTCGCCGCGAATTTGACCGGACGTTGCGGTTGAGCCAAGGATCAGGCGACGCGGCTCAGATCCTGGCGCGTTACACCAGCGCCCGGCAAGCGGTGCGCGGTGGCTTCGTCGCAGACGATCATCTCGTAAGCCATTGGCGTGGCAAACAGTTTCCGCAGCAGCGCATTGGTGCTGGCATGACCGGCCCGAACGCCGCGATAATGCCCCAGCACCGGGGCACCGGCCAGCGAAAGATCGCCGAGCGCATCCAGCATCTTGTGGCGCACGAACTCGTCTTCATGGCGCAACCCGCCCGGCGTCAGCACGGCTTCACCGTCGACCACCAGCGCGTTGTTCAGATTGCCGCCGAGGCCGAGGCCCTGGCTCAGCATCCAGTCGACATCCGCCTTGCGGCAGAAGGTGCGGCTGTTGCACAATTCGCGCACGAAAGCGCCATTGGCCATGTTCATATGCTTGGTCTGCCGCCCGATCGCGGCATCCGGGAAGTCGATGCTGAAATCGATTTCCAGACCGTCGCAAGGTTCGATCGACACTTCGACATTATCAATCGTCAGTTCGACCCGGCGCAGCACCCGAATGGCACGCACCGGTGCCTGCAATTCCTGCACACCGGCGACAAGGATTTCGCGCACGAAGCGGTCGGACGAGCCGTCCATGATCGGCACTTCCGGGCCGTCGACCTCGATCAGCGCGTTATGCACGCCGCATCCGGCCAGTGCTGCCATGAGATGTTCGACCGTGGACACCGAAACGCCGTCCTGATTGGACAGGTTGGTGCTGAGGCGGGTATCGGCGACATTGTCGTAGCGCGCAGCGATCAGGTTGTCGCGCCCGCTGACGTCGACACGGCGAAACCAGATGCCGTATTCAGCCGATGCCGGCAGGATGCGCAGGCGTGCCGGGCGGCCGGAATGAAGGCCGGTTCCGATCAGGCTGATCGCTGTCTTGATCGTGGTTTGCACTCTGGTCCCCCGAAGGCTGTGCGCTTTTACGCCAGTTGCACCGGTCCTAGTAAACCGGACGGTTAACCTCAACTCAATCTTTGTGACCGTTTGCAACATTGCCGCTTTGCATATGCGGATTCTTGCCGATGTCTTTGGAAACAATCAGTTTCCAGTCGAAAATAGGCCCCTCGGCCAGTAAAAACCGCGCCGAATCACCCCGGCGCGGGTTTCGATTTCAGCCCTGAAAAGGCCGGTTCTAGTTCGCCTGGCGGCGCAAAAACGCTGGGATTTCAATGCGTTCCTGTTCCGGATCATGGGCTTTCTGATCGCGGTTGCCGGAACGGGACGCCAGGCGTTGCGGTTCCTCGCGCGGCGGCGTGTCCGAGGCCTGTCCGGTCAGCCGGTGGATCAGAGTGTTGATCCCCAGACGCCCGGATTTCTCGGGCTGCGGCTGGGTTTGATCCGCGCGAGGTGCATCTTCGCGGGCCTTCGGCTGTTTGTTGACTGCCGCCTGAAGCCGCGCCATCGCTTCCTGCGACGGCCGGCCCGGTGCCGGCGGTTTCGGTGCGACAAAGCCGGCCAGATCGCCTTCGCGGTTGCGCGCCTGCGGTGCCTCGGCCACCATCGGGCGGCGCTCGGGCTGGTAGACCGGCGGTGGCAGATCGCTGATGTCATCATCCTGTTCGGCGGTATCGAACAGCGATTGATCCTGGCCATAATGCTGATCGTCGTCGGTTTCCATTTCCGTCAGCAGGCTGGGCTGTTCATCTTCGTAGTCATACTCCGCCGTCGCGTTCTGGCGTGCCGAAGTGACCGCCGGTTCGGCAACACGCCGCGGCGGGGCCAGCGGCTCGGCCATCTTGCGCCGCGCCACCGGAACCTCGTGCACCACGTCCGAGGCATCGATGCCGGTCGCCACGACGGACACACGCATCAGGCCCTCCATCGACGGATCGAGCGTCGAGCCGACGATGATATTGGCATCGGCATCCACTTCCTCGCGAATGCGGTTGGCGGCTTCGTCCAGCTCAAACAGGGTCAGATCGTGGCCGCCGGTGATGTTGATCAGCACGCCCTTGGCGCCCCGCAGGCTGATCTCGTCGAGCAGCGGATTGGCAATCGCCTTCTCCGCGGCCTGGATCGCGCGATCCTCGCCGCTGGCTTCGCCGGTGCCCATCATGGCCTTGCCCATCTCGTCCATCACTGAACGGACATCGGCGAAATCGAGGTTGATGATGCCGGGCCGCACCATCAGATCTGTCACACCTTTGACACCCTGGTACAGCACGTCGTCCGCCAATGCGAAAGCCTCGGTGAAGGTGGTCTTTTCGTTGGCGATGCGGAACAGATTCTGGTTGGGAATGATGATCAGGGTATCGACCACCTGTTGCAGCGCCTCGACCCCTTCTTCGGCCTGGCGCATCCGCTTGGCACCTTCAAACTGGAACGGCTTGGTGACGACACCGACCGTCAGAACCCCCAGTTCGCGCGCCGCCTGCGCAATGATCGGAGCCGCACCGGTACCGGTGCCCCCACCCATACCGGCGGTGATGAAGCACATATGCGAGCCCGCCAGATGATCGACGATCTGCTCGATGCTTTCCTCCGCCGCAGCGGCCCCGACCGAGGGGCGGGCACCAGCGCCCAGACCCTCGGTAACCTTGACGCCAAGCTGGATCTTCTGCGTCGCCCTGGACTGCTGAAGCGCCTGCGCGTCGGTATTGGCAACCACGAATTCAGCGCCTTCCAGCGCCTTTTCAATCATGTTGTTGACTGCGTTTCCGCCCGCACCACCAACTCCGAATACGGTGATCTTGGGCCTCAGGTCCTGAGTGTCGGGCATCCGAAGATTGAGTGTCATGATATGGGTCCGCCTGCTTGCCTCTGGTCCGGCTGATTTTTCTACCGGTTTTTTTAACCTGCTGATTCCGCATGTTACCCGAGGCAATTCGCCCGGTCACGTAAAAACTACGAAATCTGCCACAATATGTAGGGGTTATCGCCCTCTTTTGGCACATTCTTGCCGATTGCGGCAAATTTGCTGGCCCGGCGTGTCACCAGTTCTCGCGGAACCAGCGCACCGCGCGTTTCAGGGACCGCCCGGCGTAACGTTCTGCCTCCACCTCGAAATCCCAGCATTCGTCCTGCGGATGTGCCGCGTGCAGGCACAGGCCGACGGCGGACGAGAAATCCGGCCCCGTCGCGGCCTGCGGCAGGCCCTGGATCCTGAGCGGCCGGCCCATCCGCACCTGGCGGCCGAGGATGCGCGCCGCCAGCCCGTCCAGCCCGGGGATCTGGCTGCCGCCGCCGGTCAGAACGATGCGCTGGCTGGGCAGATACTCAAAGCCTGCGGCGTCGAGGCGGGCGCGGACCTCTTCCAGGATTTCCTCGACCCGCGGACGCATCACGCCGATCAGGTCGGCGCGGCTGACCTCGCGACGGTCATGTTCCCAATCGCCGGTTTCCAGGCCGATCTCGATCATCTCGCGATCATCCATGCCGGTCGCCTCGACCCCGCCGAAACGCGTCTTGATCCGTTCCGCCAGCGCCATCGGGATCTGCAGGCCCTTGGAAATGTCCGAGGTGATATGCGCACCTCCCATCCGCACCGCATCGGTATAGATCATGTGCTTGCGGATGAAGATCGAAAGGCCGGTGGTGCCGCCGCCGAATTCGATGCAGGCGGCACCCAGTTCCTGTTCATCCTCGACCAGCGACGACACGCCGCTGGCATAGGCGGACGAGGCAATGCCGGCCAGTTCCAGATCGCAGCGCTTGATGCAGTGCAGCAGGTTTTCAACGGCATGGGTGTCGACCGTCAGCATGTGCATGTCCACCGACAGGCGGTTACCGATCTGACCGCGCGGATCGCTGAGGCCCGAGCGGTGGTCGAGCGCGAAATTGACCGGCAGCGCATGCACGACCTGCCGGTCCGGCCCGTATTCCGGCACTTCGCACGAGGCCAGCACCCGCGCGATATCGCGCTCGCTGACGCCGCTTTCGTGCAGTTCGACCGATCCCGTCAGCCCGTAGGAACGCGGATTGGCCCCGGAAAAACACGCGATCACGTGGTCCACCCGCACACCGGCCATCTTCTGGGCGGCCTGTACGGCGGTACGCACGGCGCGTTCGGTTTCTTCCATGCGGTCGATCTCGCCGAACTTCACGCCGCGCGAGCGGGTTGTGGCCACGCCCGCCACGCGGAACCGCGATTGCCCGGCCATCGGGCCGATACCGTCGCCCAGGGCATTGCCGGCCACGCCATCGAAGCGCAGCACGAAGCAGCCGATCTTCCAGGTACCGATATCCAGAATGCCGATGATGCCGCGTTGCAGGGCGGCCTGACGCTGGGTGCGCATCGCCCGCTGGTTCTGGTAAAACTGGCTCATCAGGTATCGTCTCCGTCGCCGGGGCGGACAACCGCATTCAGAAATTCAATCGCCTGTGGCCCCAGGCGCAAGATCGGGCGGCGGGCATCGCGCAGATCGACCGCTGCAACATCGCGGCGCAGCAACTCGCTCATCGCATCCAGCGCCAGCAGACGTTCCAGCGCCGCCACCGGCTCGATCTCGGGCAGCATGATGCGCTGGTCGCGGTCCAGCACCAGATCCCAGCGGCGCTCGCCGATCCTGAGCAGGCCGCGCAGCCGCCCGGCAACCGGACCGGCGGCGGCAAACAATTCCAGCGCTTCGGGCACCGCCCGGTCCGCGCCTTCACCGGCGATCAGCGGCAGATCGGCACGCCGCGCACGCGAATCCAGCGCAGAAACGCGATGGCCGTCGCCATCCAGCAATTCCAGCGCATCGCGTGCCCGCCAGACGATCGCCGGTATCCGTTCGCGCACCGTCACCTCCAGCACGCCGCCGCTGCGCACCACCAGTTCGGCACGCGCCACCGCATCCAGTTCTTCGATCCGCAGGCGCATTTCCGTCAGGTCCAGATCGAACGACGAGACCGGGAAATCAATCGCCGTCACTTCGCGGATATCTTCGGCCACCTCGTCCGAGGCATTTTCGATGCGCATCAGGTTGACCATGAATTCAGGCCTCTGCTCGATCGAGTTCCGCAAATCGCCAATCCGGACTCGCAAATCATCAACCCGCGCCTCGTCGGTCACGTACCAGAACATCGGCCCAAGCACGACCAGAACCGGCAGGCCGACCCGCAGCAGCAAACGGAACAGCGGCGTCAGCCACAGGCGCTGGATGCGATAGGCGGTGCGGCTGGGTGCGGGATCGCGGCGTTCGGCCTTCAGCGGTTGCATGAGGCATCCTCCACCAGCCAGCGACACATCGCGCCGAAGGAAACATCGCAGGCAATGCCCTGTTCGGGGCTGAGCGAGGTTGGCGTCATCCCCGGCTGGGTGTTGGTTTCCAGCAGGATCAGGCCATCCAGCCCGCGGCTTTCGTCCCAGCGGTAATCGGTGCGGCTGATACCCCGGCATCCAAGTGCGCGATGCGCCCTCAGCGCGTAATCCATGCAGGCGGCGAAAATCTCGTCCGGCACATCCGCCGGCACGACATGGCGCGAGCCACCCGGCTTGTACTTGGCATCGTAATCATACCAGCCATCGGTCAGGATATCGGTGACGGTCAGGGCATGCTCGCCCATCACCGTGGTTGTCAACTCGCGCCCCGGCACGAAGGCTTCGACCATCACGGTATCGGGCATGTCGGCGGCCAGTTGCGGTGGCCCGTTGGTGGCCTCGTGCACCAGGTAGACACCGACCGATGAGCCTTCGTTGAAAGGCTTCACCACATAGGGCGGTTCCATCACATGGGATTTGCGCACCGCATCGGCACTGGCCAGCAGGCTGTCCACCACCGGCAGGCCCGCCATGCGATAGACCGCCTTGGTGCGTTCCTTGTCCATCGCCAGCGCCGAGGCCAGAACCCCGGAATGGGTATAAGGAATGCGCAGCCATTCCAGCAGGCCCTGCACGCAGCCATCCTCGCCCCAGCGGCCATGCAGCGCGTTGAACACGATTTCGGGGCGTTCGGCCTTCAGCACGGCAGCAAGGTCCGGACCGGCATCCAGTTCAAGAACCTCAAAACCTTCACCCCGCAATGCCGCGGCGCATTCGCGCCCGGACACCAGCGATACCTCGCGTTCGGCGGACAACCCGCCCTTGAGGACTGCTATGCGGGGGGATGTGCTGCTCGCCATTCCCGCCTCGATCACTGCTCGCGGGCCCTGTTTGCCGGGCCCTTTTGTTATTCCGGCTGGTTCGATCTTTCGCCGACGCGCCGTATCTCCCACTCTAGCGTTATTCCGGAGTGTTGGAAAACCTTTTTTCGCACCTCTTCGCCCAGGTCTTCCAGATCGGCGGCGGTGGCGTTGCCGGTATTGATCAGGAAATTCGGATGCTTTTCGGACATCTGCGCCCCGCCCAGGCGCGCGCCCCGCAAACCGGCATCGTCGATCACCTTCCAAGCCTTCAGATCGTGCACATCATCGGCCTTGCCGGTCGAAGAAAACCCGGCGGGATTGCGGAAGGTCGACCCGCAGGAGCGTTCCGTCACCGGCTGGGTGGCGGCGCGGCGTTCCAGGGCGGCGGCCATCTTGTCCTCGATCATTGCGGGATCACCGGCGGCGGGGTTCAGCACCGCCTGCACGATCACCAGATCGTCGGGCAGATCGGAATGGCGATAGGCAAACCCCATGTCGTGGGGTTTCAGTGTCACCACCTTGCCCGCGCGGGTAACGGCGGTGGCGCTGACGAAGACATCCGCGAGGTAACTGCCGTAGCATCCCGCATTCATTCGGATCGCGCCGCCGATGGCGCCGGGGATGGTTCTGAGAAACGCCAGGTCAAACCCCGCCAAAGCTGCCTGCTTGGCGACCTGCCCGTCCAGCGCCCCGGCCCCGACGCGGATGCAGCCGTTTGCCATCTCCTCGAAGCCGTTGAACCCCTTGCCAAGGCGGATCACCGCCCCCCTGATGCCGCCATCGCGGATGATCAGGTTGGAGCAAAGGCCGATCGGCAGCACCGGAACCTCGGGCGGCAGGGCGGCCATGAAGGCCGCGATATCGGCCATATGGGCGGGCTGAAAGAACATCTCCGCCGCACCGCCGACCCTCAGCCACGACAGATCGGCCAGCGGCCGGTTCAGCCGGATCGTACCGGCCACCTTCGGCAATGGGTCTTTCCAGGTCAAACTCGCATTCCCTCGCTGATTACCGGCCCGGATGTAACGCCATTGCAGGGCTTTTGCCACCGGGAAGCGCGGCGTTCACTTGTTCCCGCGAAGCCGCTGCCAGAGCAATCGCCCGAAATACCGCAAGGGATAGCGAAAGATCGAGATCGCCCCGATCAGCAGGCCAAGCGCCCAGTACGGCCCGGCATCATAGGCGATATAGCCCAGGATGAAGGGCAGCAGCGCCAGCATCGGCAGGCCGAGATAGGGATGGAACCGGCGCGGCAACATTCCGATGGCCGAAATCACCAGCACCCAGATAATGGCGATGATCAGCGAGGTATTCATGCCCCCAGCGCCGCCGGCAGGCCATGCGCCCAGCCCGAGATCGTGCCCGCCCCGAGGCAGACCACCATGTCGCCGGGCTTGGCTTCGCGCCGCACCAGATCGGCCAGCCCGGCCTCGTTCAGCACGGCCGAGGCGTTGCGGTGGCCGTGCCGGATCAGCCCGGCCACCAGATCATCGCGGCTGGCCCCGGCAATCGGGTCTTCCCCGGCGGCATAGACCTCGGCGATGCCCACCACGTCGGCATCGTTGAAACAGGTGCAGAAATCCTCGAACAGGCTGGACAGGCGGGTGAAGCGATGCGGCTGATGCACTGCGATCACCCGGCCCCTGGTGGCCTGCCGCGCCGCCTTCAGCACGGCGGCAATCTCGACCGGGTGGTGGCCGTAATCGTCGATGATGGTGACACCGCCAACCTCGCCTACCTTGGTGAACCGCCGGTTCACACCCTTGAAATTCGCCAGTGCCTCGCGGATTTCCGCCGCCTTCATGCCCAGATGCCGCGCCACCGCGATGGCCGACAGGGCGTTCAGCACGTTGTGATCGCCCGGCATCGGCAGGATCACGCCATTGATGCGGGTATCTTCGTCGCGTAGATAAACATCGAAATGCGCCGCGCCGTCCTGATAGCGCAGGTTGCCCGCGCGCACATCGGCCTGCGCGTTGAAGCCATAGGTGATCACACGCCGGTCGCTGATCCGCCCGACCAGCGCCTGCACCTCGGGATGATCGGTGCAGCAGACCGCGATACCGTAGAACGGGATATTGTGAACGAAGGTATAGAAGGCATCGCGCAGCGCCTCGAAGGTGCCGTAATGCTCCATATGTTCGGGGTCGATATTGGTGACGATGGCAATGGTCGCGGGCAGTTTCACGAAGGTGCCGTCGCTTTCATCGGCCTCGACCACCATCCATTCGCCCGCCCCCATCCGCGCATTCGAGCCATAGGCGTGGATGATGCCGCCATTGATTACCGTCGGATCCAGCCCGCCGGCATCCAGCAATGTGGCCACCATCGTGGTGGTGGTGGTCTTGCCATGCGTGCCCGCGATGGCGACGTTGGATTTCAGCCGCATCAGTTCCGCCAGCATCTCGGCCCGGCGCACCACCGGCAGGCCAAGGCGGCGGGCCTCGTCCAGTTCCGGGTTGCCGGGCTTGATCGCCGAGGAGATCACCACCACTTCGGCACCTTGCAGGTTTTCCGCCCGCTGGCCTACGAAGACGGTCGCGCCCTTTTCCGCCAGCCGGTCGGTGATCTTCGAGGCTTTCAAATCCGAACCCTGCACCACATAGCCGTGGTTCAGCAGCACTTCGGCAATGCCGGACATGCCGATACCGCCGATGCCGACGAAATGGATCGGCCCGATATCGGTCGGCAATTTGGTGGCAGCGTTCATGAATGTCCCCTTTCGGCCAGGTCTTCGACCAGCAGCCCCAATGTCTGAGTCGCTTCCGGCTTGCCATAGGCCTTGGCGGCGATGGCCATGCGGGTGGCCAAAGGCCCGTCGGTCAGGATGGCGTGGATCTTGCGTGCAAGGCCCAGTGCCGTCAGGTCGATCTCCTGGATCATCTCCGCCGCCCCGGCCTCGACCAGCCCGCGCGCATTGGCGGTCTGATGATCGCCCGTGGCGATTTTCAGCGGGATGAAGATCGCCGGGCGGCCAATCGCGCTGATATCCGCCACCGACGAGGCCCCGGCGCGTGAAATCACCATCTGCGCCTCGGCCAGCCGGGCCGGCACGTCATCAAAGAAGGTGCGCACCTCGGCGCTGATCCCGGCGGCGGCATATTGCGCCTCGACATCGGCCAGGTCTTCCTCGCGGGCCTGGTGCGACACCCGCAGATGTTGCAGGATTTCGCCCGGCAACAGCGCAATCGCGCCCGGCACCACCTCGGACAGGATGCGGGCACCCTGCGAGCCGCCGATCACCAGAAGGCTCATCGGGTAGTCGCCGGGTTCGATATATTGCGCGTTCTCGCGTGCCAGCACCGATTTGCGCACCGGATTGCCGGTGAAAATCCCCTCCACCCCCTTGGGCAGTTCGGTTGGCCAGATGCCACAGGCCACCACGTTGACGCGCCGCGCGAACAGCCGGTTGACCCGGCCCAGCACGCCGTTCTGTTCGTGGATCATCCGGGGTCGGCGGGTGATCCAGGCCGCCGCCATCGCCGGGATGGCCGGATAGCCGCCAAAACCGGCCACCGCGTCGGGGCGGCTTCGCAGCATGCGCCAGGTGGCACCGGCAATGCCCTTCAGCACCGAAAACGGCACCATCAGTTTCGCCAGCAGACCGCCGCGCGAAAAGCTGGCGGACGAGACCACCTCGATCTCCACCGCTTCGGGGAAACCGGCGGTATATTGTGCGCCGCGCGGATCGGTGGACAATCTGACATTCCAGCCCGCCGTCAGCATTTCCTCGGCCAGCGCCTGGGCGGGGAACATATGCCCGCCGGTGCCGCCCGCAGCGATGATCAGGGTTTTCCGTTTGTCCATCCGCTTCCCAAACTCAGCGCCGCCGGATGATATCGCTCATCTCGCCCTGCGGTCGTGCGCGTGTAAACGACAGAAGCATACCAAGTGCAATCCCCGCCGCCACCAAAGATGACCCGCCATAGGAGACAAATGGCAGCGTCATGCCCTTGGCCGGCAACAATCGCGCCGCCACGCCCAGATTGATCAGCGCCTGCATGCCAAACAGCGCCGCCAGCCCGGTGCCGGCCAGCCGCGTGAAGGGATCGCGTTCGCGGATCAGCCGGAACATCGAGCGCACCGTGACCATAAGGAACAACAGGATGATGACAAGGACAAGGATCAGGCCGTATTCCTCGGCCGCCACCGCGATGATAAAATCGGTATGGGCATCGGGCAGCGACCATTTCACCTCGCCGCCGCCGACGCCGACGCCGAAAAAACCGCCTTCAAGGATCGCGTTCGAGGCAAAGCCCATCTGCGTTGTCGGATCAATATGCGGGTTCAGGAAACCGTCGATCCGGCGGGCGAAATGCTCGGAATTCTGGTAGGCCAGACTGCCGCCAAGAACCACGAAGCCCGCCAGACCCGTCAGTACCTTGATCGGCGCTCCGGCAATGAAATACATGATCATCCATGTGGCGATAATCAGCAGGGCCTGCCCGAAATCCGGCTGCACGATCAGCAGACCGACCAGGATCAGTGCCACCATCAGCGACAGGCGCTTGCCGGGCGGGCCGAACACCTCGGACGAGGCCGCCATCAGCCAGGCCGTGAAGACAACAAATCCGGGTTTCAGGAATTCCGACGGCTGTACCGAGGTGAAGCCCAGCGAATACCATCTGGTTGCGCCCTTGCCGAAATCGGTGCCGAATACAGGCAGCATCGCCACCGCCAGGAAGGCCGCAAAAAACCCGAGCACGCCCAGCCGTCTTACCATCAGGGGCGACATCATCGACGTGATGAACATGGCGGATAATGCTACTGCCCCAAAGGCGGCCTGCTTGGTGACATAATAAAACGGCGCATGGCCGGTCTTGGCTGCCAGTGGCGGTGACGAGGCAAGCCCCAGGAGCAGGCCCACGCCAAACAGCAACAGCACGCCCGACATCGACCAGCGGTCAATCGTACGCCACCATTTGGGAAGAATCGGCTCGCCGGGTTGCGCCGGTACACCGCCATAGACCATCTCTGTCATGAGAGCCGCCCTGAAACCATTACTGCCTCTTGCGCCGCCGGTTGCCCCGGTTCGGCATTCGTTGGGCGGAGTCTACCGCGAACCGGGCGCTGAGGCCAGATTAATCTGACCTTTGGTCACGGCGTGACGCCGCAAGCCTGCCCGCCTCGCCTATTGCCGCAACAGGCGTGCCTCGGCGGCGTCGTCGAGGCTCCACTGATCCAGCGCCGCGACAATGCCCCCGATCACCTGCGCACGCCACGACTGGGTGGCCAGATTGGACAGATCGGAGGCATTCGACATGAAGCCGAATTCGATCAGCACCGACGGGATATCCGCCGCCTTCAGCACCGAAAACCCCGCCGACAGCCGGGGCCGCGAGCGGATCTGCCCGACCGCGGCGGCGATGCCGTCAACCAGCCCGTCGGCCAGCTTTTCCGCGCGCGGCATGGTTTCCACCCGCGCCATGTCCATCAGGATCGAGGCGACCAGATCATCCTGCTGGCTGAGATCGACCCCGGCCAGTAGATCGGCCCGGTCATGGTTGGCCGCCAGCACCTCGGCGGCGGCATCCGACGCGGTATCGGACAGCGTGTAGATCGTCGCACCCGATGCCCGCCCCGTCGCCAGCGCATCGGCATGCAGCGACAGGAACACATCCGCCCCCGCCGCGCGGGCCGCCGTCACCCGGCCTTCCAGCGACAGGAATACATCCTCGTCACGGGTCAGCACCACCTGGTAGCGCCCGGTCAGGACTAGCCGTTCTTTCAGCTCTCGCGCCAGCGTCAGCATCAGGTCGGCCTCGTCATGGCCGCCATATTGCGCGCCGGGATCAATGCCGCCATGCCCAGGATCGAGCGCCACGATCACCTGACGATCCCCCATCGGACGGGTCTTGGCGGGCGGCATGTCGGGCGGCCTGGGCAGGGCCCAGACATCATCATCCCCGCCCGGACCGGTGGAGGCGGCGAAATCATCCTGCGCTACCGGGGTCAGGCGGATGTTGATCTCGGCATCTCCATCGTTGGGATCGGCGCGCATGGCAGCCGAATGCACCTTCATCGGGCTGGCCAGTTCCAGAACCATCCGCGACCAGCCGGGCCGGAACAGCCCGGTTCTGATCGCGGTCACGCGGTCGGTGCGGTTCAGCCGATCCAGCCCTTCAACCGCGAAATTCACCTCGCGGAAATCAAGCACCAGCCGCGCCGGACCGGCCAGCGTGAACACCCGGTAGGGTACTGCCTGGGTCAGTTTCAGACGGATATCGACATCGCCCGAGGACCGCCCGGTAATGCCCGATTGCCGCGCTTCCAGCCGGGCCAGCGCCTGCAATTGCTGCGCTGTGGAACCGGCAGGTGCAAGTGGCACCATCACCAGCGCCAGCACCAGGGCTGCAATTGCCGTTCTCATGCCTGTTCCCGCCTGCCCGTCACGCTTTTTCTTGCCCGGCTTATACAACAATCGCCCCGGAAAAACACCATTGTCATTTCCCGGCGATTGCCGTTATGGTCCGGCAAGGATCACGCGGCGACGAAAAGCCGCGCACCGAACACGGATTCGCCGCGTTTTCACATGCTTCAGGCGCATGTCAAAGCAAGCCAATGTGCAGACCGGCCGGCCACCAGGCCAAGAGCTCGCCCGGCTCGTGTTACCGCCGGGCTATTTAATTGGCACCTCCCTTGCGGGGTGTCGGAGAAAAACCGCGATGAAACGCGAGGCACGACTGCTACATCATCCCGCCATGGCACCCGCCATGCCGGGTGGCGTGTCCGCCGCCCCATCAGCCCCAATGAAACAGTCCCGCACCGGCATGTTGGCGACATCGCCCAGTGTGCTGCCGGGATTGCATGGACAATTATGGCCAAGAAAATGCTTATCGATGCCACCCACGCGGAAGAGACCCGCGTGGTGGTCGTGGACGGAAACAAGGTCGAGGAATTCGATTTTGAATCGGTCAACAAACGCCAGCTTGCCGGCAATATCTATCTAGCCAAGGTTACACGGGTCGAACCGTCGCTGCAGGCGGCTTTCGTCGATTACGGCGGTAATCGCCACGGCTTCCTTGCGTTTTCGGAAATCCACCCGGATTACTATCAGATTCCGGTCGCCGACCGCGAGGCCCTGCTGGCCGAGGAAGAGGCTTACGCCAAGGCCCAGGCCGAAGAAGACGAGAAGAAATCGAAACCCCGATCATCGTCCCGGCGCACGCGCGGGCGGTCCTCGACCAAAAGCGCCGAGAACCGTGACGCGACGATCAGCGAAGCGGCGGATATCGGCAGCATGGATGTCGTCGATCTGGACGATACGGACGACAATGCCGAGCCGATCCTGGATTTCGCCGCCGATCAGGCCGCTTCGCCATCTTCCGGGCAGGACGAGGCCAGCGATGCCGCACCGGTGGAAAGCGGCGAGGATGTCGGCGAACCGGCCCCTGAGGAGGTCGGCGACATCGCTAACGGCGATGGTAATGGTGGTGAAGAATCCGTTGATCGTGCAACCGGCAATCCCGATATCGAATCTGTCGCGCAGGAAGACGAGCGCGAGGATATCCACCCCCGCCGCAAGCCGCGTGCGCGCAAATACAAGATCCAGGAAGTCATCAAGGTCCGCCAGATCCTGCTGATCCAGGTCGTCAAGGAAGAACGCGGCAACAAGGGCGCGGCTTTGACCACCTATCTGTCGCTGGCCGGTCGTTACTGCGTGCTGATGCCCAATACCGCGCGTGGCGGCGGCATTTCGCGCAAGATCACCAATGCCTCGGACCGCAAGAAGCTGAAGGAAATCGCCGGCGACATCGAGGTGCCGAAAGGCGCCGGGCTGATCATCCGCACCGCCGGGGCGAACCGCACGAAATCCGAGATCAAGCGCGACTACGATTACCTGCTGCGCCAGTGGGAGCAGGTCCGCGATTTGACCCTGAAATCCATCGCCCCCGCCCCGATCTATGAAGAGGGCAGCCTGATCAAACGCTCGATCCGCGATCTGTACAACAAGGAGATCGACGAAATCCTGATCGAGGGCGAGGCCGGTTACCGCATGGCCAAGGACTACATGAAAATGCTCATGCCGTCCCACGCCAAGAACGTGAAGCATTACACCGATCCCTTGCCGCTGTTTGCCCGCTTCCAGGTCGAAAGCTACCTGACCGGCATGTTCAATCCGACCGTGCAGCTGAAATCCGGCGGCTATATCGTGATCGGCGTGACCGAGGCGCTGGTGGCGATCGACGTCAACTCAGGGAGGGCCACCAAGGAAGGCTCGATCGAGGAAACCGCGCTCAAGACCAATCTGGAGGCAGCCGAGGAAGTGGCCCGCCAGTTGCGCCTGCGCGACCTTGCCGGCCTGATCGTGATCGACTTCATCGACATGGAAGACCGGCGCAACAATGCCGCCGTGGAAAAGCGCATCAAGGATCGCCTGAAAACCGATCGCGCCCGCATCCAGGTGGGCCGCATTTCCGGATTCGGTCTGATGGAAATGTCGCGCCAGCGCCTGCGCCCCGGCATGATCGAGGCCACCACCGCGCCCTGCCCGCATTGCCACGGCACCGGGCTGACGCGCTCGGACGACAACCTGGCGCTGTCGATCCTGCGCGAACTGGAAGAAGAAGGCGTGCGGCGGCGGTCGCGCGAGGTGCTGGTAACGGTGCCGGTCTCGATTGCCAATTACATCCTGAACCACAAGCGCGAACATATCGCCATGATCGAGGCGCGCTATGGCCTTTCGATCCGCATCGAATCCAACCCCGCCCTGATCAGCCCCGATTACACGCTGGAGCGGTTCAAGACGGCGACCCGGATCGTGCCGGAAGCACCCGTCGCCGTGGTCTCGATGGAGACATCGCTGGTCGACACCCCGGATGACGAGGCGGACGACGACGATACCGATTCTGATGACACCGCGTCGGATACCGGTTCGGACAGAAACGGTGACAATGGCGGCGAGGATGACGACGGCCAGCCGAAGAAAAAGCGCCGACGGCGGCGGCGGCGCGGTGGTCGCAACCGCAACGGTGGCACCGAGGGCGATGGCGACCAGAATGACGCCGCCGCCGGCGATGACAGCGCGACGGTGACCGAAGCCGATGGGGATGCGTCAGTCGTGGAACCCGAAGCCGATGCGGCTGAACCGGCGAAGAAGCCTGCCTCGCGGTCGCGTACCCGTACCCGCAAACCGGCGAAACCGGCGGATGATGGCGCGGGCGACAGCGCGGCCCCGGCATCCGATGCCCCTGCGGCTGATGCCGTTGACGACACCCCCGAGGCCGAGCCGCAGGAGGCCCCTGCCAAACCCGCCGCCAAGCCCCGCAAGCCCCGGCGCAAGCCGGCGCCGAAGGTGGCCGAAGACGCCGCGCCGCAAGCGGCAGAGGAAGCCCCGGCGGCGGATCCGGAAGCAGCCCCCGCAAAGGACGCGGTAATTGAGGCGGCACAGGAAACGGAAGCTGAAGCGGCCGCTGCCCCGGAACCGACCCCAAAACCGGCTCCAGCAGCCAAGCCCGAGCCTGTCGCGACAACGCCACCCGAGCCTGCCCCGGCCAAACCTGCCAAGCCCAAACGCACCGGCTGGTGGTCGCGCGGCTGATTTGCAATTGCCGGAGCGGTTAATATCGAAACCGCCCGTTTACCCCTTGGGTGAGCGGGCGGTTTTTCTTTGGCCTGAACGGTCTGTCGACTGCTGCAAGGTCAAAGGCGCGGGAACCTGACCGACATGGCCACTCAAACGCAAAACGGCGGCCCGGGAACCCCCCGCACCGCCGTCTTGGTTCTTTTTGGTGACGGAACGTTCCGCCAGGATCAACTTACGCCAGTTTAAGGGCGGTCGCGGATTCCTTGCCATTACGGCCGGATTCCAGCTCGTAAGTGACCTTCTGATTGTCGTCCAGGCCGGACAGACCTGCCTGTTCAACGGCGGAAATGTGCACGAACACATCCGAGCCGCCCTTTTCAGGCTGAATGAAGCCGAAGCCTTTGGTGGGGTTGAACCATTTCACGGTGCCGTTGGCCATCCGTTTATCTCCTTCTAACGCCACCCACACAGCGTGGTGGCTATGGTGCACTGCGATCTCAAACTGGAAATCGACGAACTGCACGAGGAGCCGGAAATTTCTGTGAAAGAAAACATCACGACCGTCACTTAGGGCGCGCGGTGCCCGGTTGCAAGATGTGGTTTGGGAAATGGTCGAGACATCGGCGTGTTTTTAACCGTGGGCAGGCGTTGACTGCGCGTGTTTTTCGTTTCCGGTGGTCTTGCTGGGTTATGTCGGCAAGACCGGAAAATCCCTTTGAACGATCCGGTCAAGCATCGGATGAGGCATGGAACCTAAGGCGCACGACTGCTGGGCAATCCGCGTCTTCACCCAAAAGGCTGGTATCCAATACGAAACCTTAGGTGCATCGCTTCCGACGACCGCCGAAAAGCGGTTTCACGGCCCTCAGGCCCCAAAACCGAATGATCTACTGGGAAATTTGGCTCCGGCGGTAGGGATCGAACCTACGACCAATTGATTAACAGTATCCCACAAGCCCGCGCTGCAAACGGCGCTGGTAGGGGGGCGTCGGGGTTCAGTGAACCCGACCCTTGGCCCTTCGACGGTTGCAAGCGACGGGAACATGTCCTCGATCTGGATCACACCCCGCCGCTCGAAGTGCGCAAGGTGGGTTGGCGCGTGTGCATGAGCTGCGCCAAGCCGTTTTGGAGCGATGACGTCATCGGGGTCCGCATGTGCCCTGAGTGTAAGAAGCCGCCTGACAAGCGGCGATGATAATTCATACCCCCCGTGGCTGGAGTGGCGCACGGGGAGCGGTCTCGCCAGCCACCCGAGGCATAGCGGTTCAGTCCCTCGTTAAACGCAACAACCGCAGTCAGGGCGGGGTAACTCCTTTCCCCGTGACCTGTAGAGCGGCCCGGGTGCATGTGCAGCGGGTCGCTTTCATGATGACGAGTAGGGTTGTGCTTGAGATTCGAGGTGCCACAAGATATTGTGCATCGTATGGCGAGATGCACGGCTCCAAGACGTGGCCATCGCACTGCGAGTGGTCGAGCAGCCTGCCCCGTATGTGGGGGTGGAGGCTACCGAAGTTATGGCTACAGCGGATACGGCAGCTATGGCTCTTCCTCGTCTTATTCGCCATCCTATACCCGGTCGATAAGCAGCGGGAGCAGTGGTGGGCGGAGCAGCGGCGGTGGGCGTGGTAGCGCAAAACCTCGTTGGTCTCCGTCAGGTTCGTCTGTGCTCTACACTCCGACCGAGGTGCGGGCACTAACTCCGGTTCGTGAGAACGCAGAAAGGCGGGCAACACAGCCCGAACTCCGTGACGTGTTCCTGTGCCATGCATGGGATGATCGAAAAGGGGCCGCCAAGGATCTGCACGATCTGCTGGAGGCGAAGGGCGTCTCTGTCTGGTTCAGCGAAAAGGACGTTCCTCTCGGCTCGGCGCTGCTCCGTGAGATAGACAGGGGACTGGCGAAGTCGAGAATTGGAATCGTGCTGGTCACGCCTGCATTTCTTGACCGCCTCCGTGGAGAAGGCATCGCTGATAAAGAACTCTCTGTGCTTCTCGCACGCGAGTTGCTTGTGCCCATCGTGCACGACACGTCTTATGAGGCCCTCCGAGACGTCAGTCCCATGCTCGGTTCGCGCAGCGGTCTAAGCACGGCCGAAGAGCCAATGGCCGATGTGGCAACCAAGCTCGCCGAACTGGTCACCGTATAGCCCCCCCGATTCAACGCACTTGCTCTGTCTGCTTGCTAATTGGTTGCTAGGTAGGTCTAGAACTACAAAGACCGCCGGTGGCGGTCTCGGTAAGTAGCTGCTTTTATTTGTTTAATTGGCTCCGGCGGTAGGGATCGAACCTACGACCAATTGATTAACAGTCAACTGCTCTACCGCTGAGCTACGCCGGAATACCAAGCAGTGCCGCTTGGCCCTGCGGGGGTTCGTATAGCAAAGCGATTTTGGGGCGTCCAGTGCCTTTTGCCGCTTGCCGGGCGGTTTCGCGGCCCTATCTGCCGATCAGGCGAAATGCCGTTGTCGGTGACAGGTCATCAACCGCCACGGCCAGGTTTCTTTCAACAAGATCAACGAGATGCGCAAAGACATTGCGGGCGGCGGCGGGGATCAGCTCAACCGGGATTTCGGTGTAGATGCGCTGCGCCAGCGCCAGCGGCGTGGCGTCGCCGTCATCCAGCGCCGCCAGGATCTGGGATTCCCGGTTGCGGCGGTGGTCCGCCAGATAGGCCACCATGCCCAAAGGGTCCGCCAGTTCAGCGCCGTGGCCGGGGAAATAGCAGCGGTCATCGCCCCGCGCCGCCATCCGCGCCAGTGACGCCATGAACGCGGTCAGATCGCCATCGGGCGGCGAGACCAGCGTGGTTGCCCAGCCCATCACGTGATCGCCGGAAAACACCGCCTGCTCGCCGGGCCAGGCGAAACACAGGTGGTTCGAGAAATGCCCCGGCGTCGCCAGCGCCTCAAGCTGCCATTCGCCGCCATGCACCACCTCGCCATCGGCCAGTGTCCGGTCCGGGCGGAACCCGGCATCGACGCCTTCGCCGCCGCCAAGGTCGAACCGTGCCGCCAGCCGCGCCATCAGCTCGCTGCGCTGGCTGAAACTGTCGCCAAGCGCCAGCACCGGCGCATCCGCCGCGCGCGCCAGCCGTGCCGCCAGCGGCGAGTGATCGACATGGCTGTGGGTCACCAGCACATGGCTGATCCGCCCGGCACGACCGACCGCGCGCAGGATCGCGTCGTAATGCGCGGCATCGTCGGGGCCGGGATCGATCACCGCAATCGCCGCCTCGCCCAAGAGGTACGTATTGGTGCCGCGGAACGTCATCGCCGAGGCATTGGGCGCCACCAGACGGCGCAGCCCGGGTGCCAGTTCCTCGGGAATGCCCGGTTCGGGGAAAAATGCGGTGTTGAACGGGGTTTCAGGCATCATCATTCCTTGCCAGCCAATCCGCTTCGGCGATACCTTTCCAGCATGACCGTCCATCCGATCAAGTCAATCCTGCCACGCGGTCTTTATGGCCGGGCAGCCCTGATCCTGATCGTGCCGATCATCACCATCCAGCTTGTCGTCTCGGTGGTGTTCATCCAGCGCCATTTCGAGGGCGTCACCGAACAACTGACCGCCAATATCGTCAACGAGATCGGCTATTTCAGTACCCGCGTACGCGCCGCACCCGATGATGCCGCCATCGAGGCGCTGATTGCGGAACTGTCGGCACCGCTGGGCCTGGCCATCCGCCCGATCGCACTGGGCGAGATGCGGCACGAGGATAAGGTGCCGTTCGACGATCTGACCGGGCGCGGCGTGGTTGCCAATCTGCGCGAGGGCCTGCCGGGGATTGTCATGGTCGATCTGGCCAGCCGCGGCCGCGAAGTGATCCTGACCCTCGATATCGAGGGGCGCGGCTTCGAGGTGGTGTTTGACCGCTACCGGGTCTCGGCCTCGAATCCGCATCAATTGCTGGTGCTGATGATCGGTGTATCGCTGCTGATGACGGTGATCTCGTTCATGTTCCTGCGCAACCAGGTCCGCCCGATCCGCCGGCTGGCCCGCGCCGCCGAGGCCTTCGGCAAGGGTCAGCGGATCGACTACCACGTATCGGGCGCGACCGAGGTGCGCCAGGCCGGCAAGGCCTTCATCGACATGCGCGACCGCATCGAACGCCAGATCGAGCAGCGCACGCTGATGCTGTCGGGCGTCAGCCATGACCTCAGAACCCCGCTGACGCGGCTGAAGCTTGGCCTGTCGCTGATCGCCCCGGATGCCGAGACAGAGGCGCTTATCCGCGATGTCGATGACATGGAGGAGATGCTGGAAGAATTCCTCGCCTTCGCCCGGGGCGACAGCCTGGAACAGATCGAAAAGACCGATCCCGCTGCCCTGCTGCAACAACTGGCCAGCGACACCACGCGCAGCGGCGGATCGGTCGAACTGATCCTGCCATCCAAAGGGCGCAGCCCGGTTCTGGTGGCAATGCGCCCGAACGCGGTGCGCCGGGCGCTGGACAACCTGGTGACCAATGCGCTGCGCTATGGCTCGCGTTGCCGGATTGCGCTGGCGATCAGCGCCAGCGAAATCGTCTTTACCGTGGAAGATGATGGCCCCGGCATCCCGCCCGACCAGCGCCCCCGCGCCGTCCGCCCCTTCGTCCGCCTGGATACCGCGCGCAATCAGAATCGCGGCACCGGAGTCGGGCTGGGCCTGGCCATCGTGATGGATATCGCCGGCAGCCACGGCGGTCGGCTGGACTTGCGCGACAGTGCGGCCCTTGGCGGCCTCAGCGCCGAACTGCACCTGCCGCGCTGAGCGCGTTCAGATATAGGTCTGGGCGTGGTGGCGCTCGGGCTGGTCCAGATGAGGCACGGCGTTGTACTGCGACAGCAACAATGTGCCGCTGCGGTTCAGAAACCGGCTGAGCGATGAATTCATCGTGCCGAGGATGATCCGGTTCATTGCCGCCCCGTCCAGCCCCAAGGCATGCCGCATCACGATGCCCTTGGGACCGCCGGAACTGACGATCAGCACCCGCTTGCCCTCAACGCCGTGATCGTCCAGCGCCGCCAGAACACGGGCGCGGAAATCGGCAAACCGTTCCGGCACATCGCTGATCCGGTCCTGTTCATAGGCGTCCATCACCCGCACGAATTGCGCCGCCATCGCGTCGGGCGTGTCGGCGGGGCTATCGCCATATTGCGCATCGAAGGCGCGTTCGACCGCGAAATAGGCCATCTCGTTCAACCGGATATCTTCGTCCCACGCGGCGATTCCCAGCGCCTTGTTCATCGCCGCCAAGGTCTCGCGGTGGCGGCGAAGCGTGCCGGTGATCACATGATCGAACTGAAGGCCGGTCGCCGCCAGATACTGGCCCAGCCATTCCGCCTGCTGGTGGCCAAGCGGGCTTAGGCGGTCGTAATTGGCCGTGCCGAACGAGGCCTGCCCGTGCCGGATGAAATAAACCTCGCCCATGCCGTGTTTCGCCCTTCCTGCCCCGGTTTGCCGGTCACCACAGCGCCATCGCGGCACTGGTAGGCCCGGAGGGACTCGAACCCCCAACCAAAGCGTTATGAGCGCTCTGCTCTAACCAATTGAGCTACAGGCCCGACCTGGCGGTTGCTTAGCCGTCGCGCCCAAGGCGGTCAAGAGCGGCTGAATGCCGGCTTTCCATCGCCGTTGCTTTGGGCTAAACGGGCGCGGAAAATCAAGCATCGGGGGCGGTTGCATGACGGGCGTGAAAACGGGGTTATCCTATGCCGAGGCCGGGGTCGATATCGACGCCGGCAACGCGCTGGTGGAGCGGATCAAACCGGCGGCTAAGGCCACGGCGCGGCCCGGCGTGATGGATGCACTGGGTGGCTTTGGCGCCCTGTTCGACCTGAAGGCGGCGGGATATTCCGACCCGGTGCTGGTGGCTGCAACCGATGGCGTGGGCACAAAGCTCAGGATCGCGATCGACACACGAAACGTTGGCAGCGTCGGCATTGATCTGGTCGCCATGTGCGTCAACGATCTGGTCTGCCAGGGGGCCGAGCCGTTGTTTTTCCTGGATTATTTCGCCACCGGCAAGCTGGATGTGAGCGAGGCCGCCGCGGTGATCAACGGCATTGCCGAAGGTTGCCGCATTGCGGGTGCCGCCCTGATCGGCGGCGAAACCGCCGAGATGCCGGGCATGTATCATGGCGGTGATTTCGATCTGGCCGGTTTCGCCGTCGGCGCGATGGAGCGCGGCCAGGCGCTGCCGTCGGGCGTGGCGGAGGGTGACGTGCTGCTGGGCATCGCCTCGGACGGGGTACATTCCAACGGCTACTCGCTTGTGCGCCGGATTGTCGAGCGTTCGGGCCTTGCCTGGGACGCGCCCTGCCCGTTCGCCGATGGCAGCCTTGGCGCAGCCCTGCTGACGCCGACCCGCATCTACGTCAAACCGGCGCTGGCGGCGCATCGTGCCGGTGGGCTGCACGCGCTGGCGCATATCACCGGCGGCGGGTTGACCGAGAACCTGCCGCGCGTGTTGCCGGAGGGTCTGGGCGCAGAGATCGACCTTGGCGCATGGGCGCTGCCACCGGTCTTTGCGTGGCTGGCACGCGAAGGCGGGCTGGCCGAGGCGGAATTGCTGAAAACCTTTAATTGCGGCATCGGCATGATCGCCGTGGTCGCCCCTGACCGCGCCGAAGCGTTAAGCGCGCTGCTGGCGGAGCACGGCGAACGCGTGGTGCCGATCGGGCATGTGATCACAGGCGGCAATGTCAGCTATCGCGGGCATCTGGCATGAGCCCTCGGCGGGTGGCGATCCTGATTTCGGGCGGTGGCTCGAACATGGTGGCCCTTGCCGACAGCATGACCGGCGACCATCCGGCGCGGCCGGTACTGGTGCTGGCCAACAACGCCGATGCCGGTGGTCTGGCACATGCCGCATCGCGCGGTATTCCGACCGCCATAGTCGATCACCGTCCCTTCAGGAATGACCGGCAGGCCTTTGAAGTTGAACTGCAAAAGGCACTTGATGCCGCCGGGGCCGAGATCGTCTGCCTGGCCGGGTTCATGCGTATCCTGACGCCCGGTTTCATGGCCCGCTGGCAGGGCCGCATCCTGAATATCCACCCCTCGCTGTTGCCGAAATATCGCGGCTTGCATACGCATCAACGCGCCCTGGACGCTGGCGAGACGGAACATGGCTGCACCGTTCACGAGGCGACCGGCGAGTTGGATGACGGGCCGATCCTGGGGCAGGCACGCGTGCCGGTTCTGCCCGGTGATACCGCCGAAAGCCTTGCCGCAAGGGTGCTGAAGATGGAGCATCGCCTCTACCCGGCGGTTCTGGCGCGCTTCGCCGCTGGTGATCGCCGCCCGGTGTTTCTGCCTTAGGCAAGCCTTGCGCTAATCGTCCAGCGACTGATAACCACTCAGCGCCGCCGTGATCCGGCTGGGCGATTGTGACCGCCCGGCATAGCGGTTAGCCAGCGAAAGCGGCCCGGCGGTGATCTGGAAGTAATCGTAATCCCCCGGCCGGTCGAAGGCGCAAAGATACTGGAAATGCAGCCGGAAGAACCGCCATTTCAGGCTGTCGTACAAAGGCTTGGACAGCGTCTGCGTGAACGCCGCCGACACTACCAGCGGCCAGACCTGCCCCGCATCCGGCGCAGCACCGCATACCCCGACCGGATCGCACAAGGCAAAGGTGCAGCCGTCGCCCGGCGCGGTTATGTCGATCCAGGTCAGGCCCTGCTGCTGGCTGAGGTAATGCAGATCGCGCCGCAATCGCCCGGCGCGCGGCAGAAACCCGACCATCGGCACGACATGGCCGAGCGTCAGAAACGCCAGCTTCGGGCCCTCGGCGGGCAGATCGCCCTGGCGCAGCAACTCGGCCAGCACCTCGACGCCCAGATGCGCGCCCGAGGAATGGCCGACGATCAGCACCTCGTCGACATCGCTGGCCAGCGACGCTTTGATCCGGGCGGCGAAATCAAGCATGCGGTCTTCGAGTTCGGGCGGCGTCGCGCCGTGATAGCGGGCGGAAAAGGCGTAATCATGCAGGAGGTAATAGGCGTAAAGCCGGTTGTCGATCCGCCGGAACCACAGCATCAGCCAGACCAGCGCCGCAAGGCCAACCGGCAGCGCCAGCCAGAGCGGCAGGACCTGCCCGATCCCCCAGGCGATCAGCCAGCCAAGCGCGAGGCTGAGAAGAAGTTGCAGGCTCAGCATGAAGATCGGGTAAAGCGCGGCGATCACCGGCCCCTTGCGCAACCGCATCAGCCGGAACAACGCGCCCGAGCCGACATAGATCCAGATCAGCCGCAGCATCAGAAGGAAGGTGCCGGGGATGGACCGGTCCATCGAGTCCTGCACGATATCGGACCACAACAGGAAGGCAATCTCGGTCTCGGTTGTCTGGCCGTCGATCTCGGAACGCACCGACCAGGAATAGACATCGCCGCCCGCCTGCCCCTTCAGATCCAGCCGGTAACCGGAAATATCGGCCTGCATCGCGCCCTCGCGGCGGTACAATTCGCGGTAGCGCCGCGGCAGCATCGGATCGTAGCCGGGGATGTAGAACACCTGCCGTCGGCGAACGTCCTGCGCTGGTTTTTTGCTGTGTTTGCCTGTCACGCCCGGGCTTCCTGCCTGTCTTGCGGCATCCTAGCCGATACCAACCCCCCGTTCAGCCGATATTTCCAAGCATCGGGAGATTTTCCAGAAGCCAGTAGGACATGCGGGAAAATCCGCCGGTCAGCATCAGCACACCGACCAGCACCAGCAGCCCGCCCATGATCTTTTCCACCAGACCCATATGCCGCTTCATTTGGTTCATCACGCCCATCGCGCGGCTGATGAACAGCGCCGACAGGATGAACGGCAGGCCCAGCCCGATGGCATAGACCCCCAGCAGCATGGTGCCGCGCGTAACCGATCCCGTCTGCATCCCCATCGACAGGATCGCGCCTAGGATAGGCCCAATGCAGGGGGTCCAGCCGAAGGCGAAGGCCAGCCCCAGAACATACGCGCCGAAGGCCGAGCCACCACGATCCCCGGCATCCAGCCGCGCCTCGCGCATCAGCAGGGGGATGCGGAAGACGTTCAGGAAATGCAGGCCGAAGACGATGATGATGACACCGGCGATCTGGCCCAGAACCTGCTGATATTGCAGGAAGACCCGCCCGAACGTCGAAGCGGCGAAACCCAGCAGCAGGAACACCGTGGATAGGCCGAGGACGAAGAAGACCGAGGCGATCACCGCCGGTCGGCGTTCCGGCGCGCCACCGGTCAACTGGCCCATCGAAATGCCGCCCATATACGCCAGATAAGGCGGGATGATCGGCAGCACGCAGGGCGACAGGAAGCTCAGGACCCCGGCGCTGAGCGCGATCAGGATCGCCGGCAGCAAGCTGGCATCGAACAGGTCAATTCCGAACATCGGGGGCCTTCTTTTCGCTTTTGCAAAGTGTCTAGCGGCTTCGCATTGCGGATGCACCCCCCAACATGTCACATTGCCGTGGACCGCCCGGGCGGGCTGCGATAGGCATGTGGCATGGATTATGACGCGGACCTTGACGCAACCGGGCTGTTATGCCCGCTGCCCGTTCTGAAGGCCCGCAAGCGGCTGGCAGCACTTGCGCCCGGAGCGGTATTACGGATGCTGGCGGACGATCCGGCGGCAATCATAGATGTACCGCATTTCTGCGCCGAACAGGGCCATGACTTGCTGCGGGCCGACACTTCGGCCAGCCCGCAAATCTATCTGATCCGGCGCGGCTAGTTCATTCAGCCGCCTGCTGCGACGGCACGCCGCCCTTGCGGAACGCATCCAGCAATTCCGCCAGACGCCGGTGATAGGCCGCCACGCTGGCCTCCTTGACCGGCCCGAAGCCCTTGATCTGCAACGGCAATTCTGCGATCTCGCGGGCCAGATCGGCGGTCTCGGGCGTGATTGCGGGCAGGATATCCGCCATATTCGCCTCGTATTCAGCGATCAGGGCACGTTCCATCTGGCGTTCGGCGGAATAGCCGAACGGGTCCAGAACGGTGCCACGCATGCCCTTCGCGCGCGCCAGCAGGCGGAAGACCGGCAATATCCACGGCCCGAATTCGCGCTTCCTCGGGCGGCCATCGCCCCCCTTGCCCGACAGGAAGGGCGGTGCGAGGTGGAAACTGGGCCTGAGATCGCCCTCGAACTCGGAGGCCAGAAGGTCGGCGATGGTTTCGGAATGCAGCCGGGCAACCTCGTATTCATCCTTGTAGGTCAACAGCTTGTGATATCCGGCGGCCACCGCGCCCGACAGATCGCCGGCCCGGTCCACCAGTACGCGGAACCGTCTGGTCAGGGCGGCATTCTGATAAGCACTCAGGTGGCGCTCAAACTCGGCCAGCTTTTCGGTATCGGTGCGGGCGGCCTCGGGCATGTCATCTGCCAGCGCCGCCGCGGCCTCGTCGGGATGCTCGATGGCCCAGCGGCCCAGATCGAAGGCGCGTTTGTTGCCTTCCACGCCAGCGCCGTTCAGTTCGATTGCACGAATTATGGCCGCATGGCTGACCGGCACCAGCCCGCGCTGCCAGGCCGCGCCGAAGATCATCATGTTGGAATAGATCGAATCGCCCAGAAGGCGCTTGGCCAGATCGGTCACGTCCAGGAAATCGGCCGCATCTTCGCCCAGCCGCGCCTGCAGGGCCAGCGTCAGGCGCTCGGACGGCAGGGTAAACTCGGTATTGCGGGTAAACTCGCCGGTGATGATTTCGTGGCTGTTGACCACGGCACGGGCGCGGCCCTTCTGCATCAGCCCCAGCGTCGAGGAGCCGGCCGAAACCACCAGATCGCCGCCGATCACCGCATCCGCCTCGCCCACCGCGACGCGGATGGCGTCGATATCGCCGGGCTCGTTGGCCAGGCGGCAATGGATCAGCACCGCACCGCCCTTTTGCGCCAGACCGGCCATTTCCATCATGCCGGCCCCCTTGCCGTCCAGATGCGCCGCCATCGCCAGGATCGCGCCGATGGTCACCACGCCGGTGCCGCCGACGCCTGTGATCACAATATTCCAGGTGCCGTCGATCACCGGCAGATTGGGTTGCGGCAGATGTGGCAAATCGAGCGATTTCGGCTCGTCCCGGCGGATTTTCGCGCCCGAGACCGTGACAAAGGACGGGCAGAACCCGTTGATGCAGGAAAAATCCTTGTTGCACGAGGATTGATCGATCCGCCGCTTGCGCCCGAAGGAGGTTTCCAGCGGCACGATCGACACGCAGTTTGATTGCACGCCGCAATCGCCGCAGCCCTCGCAGACATCCGGATTGATCACGACGCGGCGGTCAGGATCCGGGAACTTGCCGCGCTTGCGGCGGCGGCGTTTTTCGGCGGCACAGGTCTGGATGTAAACAATGGCCGTCACACCCTTGATCTGGCTGTATTTCTCCTGAACATCCATCAACTGATCGCGGGTGTGCTTTTCCACGCCTGCTGGGATGTTGGCCAGATCGACCTCTTCCTTGGGATCGTAGATCGCGGCGACATGCCGGACCCCCATCGCCTTCAGTTCGCGGATGATCCGGTCGGCGGCCAGGTCGCCCTCGTTATGCTGACCACCGGTCATGGCGACGGCATCGTTGAACAGGATCTTGTAGGTGATGTTGGTGCCGGCCGCCAAAGCGGCGCGGATTGCCTGCACGCCGGAATGGTTATAGGTGCCATCGCCGAGGTTCTGGAAAACGTGATCACGGGTGGAGAAATGCGATTCCCCGATCCAGTTCGCGCCCTCGCCGCCCATATGCGTGAAGCCAAGGGTGTTGCGATCCATCCACTGCACCATGAAATGGCAGCCGATCCCGGCATAGGCGCGTGCGCCATCCGGCACCTTGGTCGAGGAATTGTGCGGGCAACCCGAACAGAAATAGGCCAGCCGCGAGGCAATCTCGGGCGCATTGTCGTTTCTGCTTGCATCTTCAATCGGTTGCAGCGCCTTGTTCATCTTCTCACCGGCGCGGCCTTCTTCGGCCAGAATGCCGCCCAGCTTGCGTGCGATCATCATCGGGTCCAGCGCATAGCGGGTGGGGAACAATTCCTCGCCCCGGTCGTTTTTCCAGCCATAGACGCGGCGGTTCATCCGGTTGTCGAAAATCGCCTCTTTCACCTGCACTTCCAGCAGCTTGCGCTTTTCCTCGACAACGATGATCAGGTCCAGCCCATCGGCCCATTCGCGAAACGATGTCATGTCCAAGGGCCAGGTCATCGCCACCTTGTAGGTGGTGATGCCAAGGCGTTCGGCCTCGGCCTCGTCAATGCCCAGCAGGTGCATCGCATGCACCAGGTCCAGCCAGTTCTTGCCCGCGGCCACGATGCCGATCTGCGCGCCCGGCTTGCCCAAGACCCGCTTGTCCAGCCGGTTGGCGCGTCCGAAAGCCTCGGCGGCAAAGCGCTTGAAATCGTGCAGGCGGGCTTCTTCCGCCACCCGGTCATCAATCAGGCGGATATTCAGCCCGCCCTGCGGCATCTTGAAATCTTTAGGCCGGACCAGCTTGATGCGATCCGGCGAGGTATCGACAACCGAGGTCACCTCGATCGTATCCTTCATGCATTTCAGGCCCACCCAACAGCCGGAATAACGGCTGAGTTCATAACCGATCTGCCCGAAATCGAGGATTTCCTGCACCCCCGCAGGCGACAGGACCGGCATCATCGCATCGACAAAGGCCCATTCCGACTGGTGCAAAGTGGTCGAACTTTCGCCGGTGTGATCGTCACCCATGATCGCCAGCACGCCGCCCTTGGCCGAGGTTCCCGCCATATTGGCGTGGCGGAACACGTCGCCGGTGCGGTCCACCCCCGGCCCCTTGCCGTACCACAGGCCAAACACCCCGTCATAACGCCCCTCGCCGCGCAGTTCCGCCTGTTGCGTACCCCAGAGCGCGGTTGCCGCCAGATCCTCGTTCAGGCCCGGCTCGAAGATCACCTCGGCGGCCTTCAACTCCTTTGAGGCAAGCTGCATCTGCAGGTCGACCGCGCCCAAAGGCGAGCCGCGATAGCCGGTGACGTAACCGCCGGTATTCAGCCCCGCCGCCTTGTCGCGGGCCTTTTGCATCAGCATCAGCCGCACCAGCGCCTGGGTGCCGTTCAGCAGCACCTTCGCCTTGCCAAGGTCGTATCGGTCGTTCAGGGAAACGTCTTCGAAGCTCATCTTGCCCTCCCGGCAGCGTGGATTCGGTAGCCTATAATAGGTCACAAAGTCTGACCTATCAAATCAATTTTTCGTTTCTCTGTTTGCCAAAGCGCCGGGGCCGCGGCTATTGTGCCGCGAACAGGTCAGAAATCCCGCGATTAGAACAGGCGTGCCAGACAATGGATTGGGACAAGCTGCGGATATTTCACGCGGTTGCCGATGCCGGCAGCCTGACCCATGCAGGCGACGCGCTGCACCTGTCGCAATCCGCCGTCAGCCGCCAGATCCGCAGCCTGGAAGAAAGCCTGAACGTCATCCTGTTCCACCGCCATGCGCGGGGGTTGATCCTGACCGAGCCGGGCGAATTGCTGTTCGATGCCACTTCGTCGATGCGCCGGAGGCTGGCCGCCGCCGAGGCGCGCATCCGCGACAGCGCCGACGAGGTGTTCGGCGAATTGCGCGTCACCACCACGATCGGCTTCGGCACGCTCTGGCTGGCCCCCAGGTTGCCAGCCTTGTACGAAAAATACCCCGATCTGAATATCGATCTGATGCTGGAAGAACGCGTACTGGACCTGCCGATGCGTGAAGCCGATGTCGCCATCCGCATGAAGGAACCCAGCCAGGCCGACCTGATCCGCCGCCGACTGATGTCGGTGGTGATGAAACTTTACGCCTCTCCCGCGTACCTGGAAAAATACGGCACGCCCGATTCGGTCGAGGATCTGTGCAGCCACCGCCTGATCTCTCAGGCCTCGGGTGCCGCGCAGGTCAGCGCCTCGGCCCTGCTGATCAAGCGCCTGATGGCCAACGACATTGCGTCGCATCTGACGGTGAACAATTATTTCGGTATCCTTCAGGCAGTTATTCACGGCCTTGGAATCGGTGTCCTGCCGGATTACCTGACCGAGGATTTCCCGAATCTGGTGCAGGTTCTGCCCGATGAAACCAGTACCGATGTGCCGGTTTACCTGGCATATCCCGAGGAACTCCGGCATTCCAAGCGGGTCGAAGTGTTCCGCGATTTCGTTCTGGACGAGGTGATTGCCTATCGCCGGGCGCAAAAAGGCCTGACCTGACAATCAGTTAGACAAGGTATGCATATATTCGATATCGGCTATGCATCGATTCATCTTGATTAGTCAGCATCCCGTCCCTAATTCAGGTCCCGAGAGCGGCGGTTGAGCATTCTCCCGCTTCTTTCACCTCCCTGTTGGACTTAAGGCCGGGCTTGTCCCGGCCTTTTTTTTCGCGCTGCGGCATCCGGGCGGTGCAATCTGCCCTTTTCCCTTGCCCGCCGCCCGCCTAAAAGGCGCTGAGCAATTGCGCGGGGCCCAGATCATGCAGACCGAACCGGAAATCACCGACACCCTGATCGCAGCGCACGGGCTGAAGCCAGATGAGTACCAGCGCATCCTCGATCTGCTGGGCCGCGCGCCGACATTTACCGAACTTGGCATCTTCTCGGCAATGTGGAACGAGCATTGCTCCTACAAGTCGTCCAAGAAATGGCTGCGCACCCTGCCCACTACCGGGCCGCAAGTGATCTGCGGCCCCGGCGAAAATGCCGGTGTGGTCGATATCGGCGACGGCCAGGCGGTGGTGTTCAAGATGGAAAGCCACAATCACCCGTCGTACATCGAGCCATATCAGGGTGCGGCCACCGGCGTTGGCGGCATCCTGCGCGATGTCTTCACGATGGGTGCTCGCCCCATTGCGGCGATGAATTCGCTGTCATTCGGCGAGATTTCGCACCCTAAGACCAGATCGCTGGTCAACGGCGTGGTTGCCGGCATCGGCGGGTACGGCAATTGCTTCGGCGTGCCGACGGTCGGCGGCGAATTGCGCTTCGACAAGGCCTATAACGGCAATTGCCTGGTCAACGCCTTTGCCGCCGGTCTGGCCGATACTGACGGGATTTTCTACTCGGCGGCCTCGGGTGTCGGCATGCCGGTGGTCTATCTCGGGGCCAAGACCGGGCGCGACGGGGTTGGTGGTGCCACGATGGCCTCGGCGGAATTTGACGACACGATCGAGGAAAAGCGCCCGACAGTGCAGGTGGGTGATCCGTTCACCGAAAAGCGCCTGATGGAGGCCTGCATGGAGCTGATGCAGACCGGCGCGGTGATCTCCATTCAGGACATGGGCGCCGCCGGGCTGACCTGTTCGGCAGTGGAAATGGGCGACAAGGGCAATCTCGGCGTGCGGCTGGACCTGGAAAAGGTGCCGGTGCGCGAGGCCGACATGAGTGCCTACGAGATGATGCTGTCGGAATCCCAGGAACGGATGCTGATGGTGCTGAACCCTGAAAAGGAAGCCGAAGCGCAGGCGGTGTTCGACAAATGGGACCTCGATTTCGCCATTGTCGGCCATACCATTGCCGAAGACCGTTTCGTGATCATGCTGAACAACGAATTGCGGGCCGATCTGCCCTTGAAGGCCCTGTCCGGCACCGCGCCGGAATATGACCGCCCCTGGGTGGAAACCCCTGCCGCCGAACCTCCTGGCCCGGTGGATCATGTCGATCCGGCGAAGGCGCTGCTGACGATCATCGGCTCGCCCAACTACGCCTCGCGCGCCTGGGTTTACGAGCAATATGACACGATGGTCATGGCCGACACCGTGGTGCGCCCGGGGTCCGATGCCGGTGTCGTGCGGGTGCATGGCACGCAAAAGGCGCTGGCCTTCACCTCGGACGTGACGCCCCGCTATTGCAAGGCGAACCCGTTCGAGGGTGGCAAGCAGGCGGTGGCGGAGGCGTTTCGCAATCTCTGTGCCACCGGCGCGCGGCCGCTCGCGACCACCGACAACCTGAATTTCGGCAATCCCGAAAAGCCCGAGATCATGGGCCAGTTCGTTGGCTGCATAAAAGGCATCGGCGCAGCGGTGGCAGCGCTCGACATGCCGATCGTGTCGGGCAATGTCTCGCTTTACAACGAAACCGATGGCAGCGCGATCCTGCCGACCCCGACCATCGGCGCGGTCGGGCTGATGGCCTCGCTGGACGAGTTGATCCGAATGGCGCCGGGCGATGGCGACACGCTGGTGCTGATCGGCGAAACAAGCGGGCATCTGGGGCAATCGGCCTATCTGGCCGAGGTGTTTGGACGCACTGAAGGCGATGCGCCGCCTGTCGATCTGGAGGCCGAGCGCCGCGCGGGTGAGTTCGTGCTGGCGGCCAAGGCTGCCGGGCTGATCAGGGCGGCGCATGATCTGTCGGATGGCGGCCTGGCGCTGGCGGCAGCGGAAATGGCCATTGCCGGGAATGTCGGCATGGTGCTGGAAGCGGGCGATAACTGCTGGTTTTTCGGTGAAGATCAGGCACGCTATCTGCTGGCGACGCGCGATCCGGCGGGCCTGCTGGCGGCTGCGGCCAAGGCGGGCGTGCCGGCGCGCAACATCGGCAAGACCGGAGGCGATCAGGTCCGGCTGGGCGAGGCCGCAATCCCGCTGGCCGATCTGCGCCATGCCCACGAAACCGGCCTGCTAACGGTGGTTCAATAACTGGATAATATTTTCCAAGCATGATCCCGGTGCCGCGATCCTTTGCGGTGAACGGAGGTGATGCAATGTGAAACCACAAACGCAACTCTGATGGTGGTGGTCCTGATGGCGCTCAGCCTGATGGTCGCCATCGTCAGGCTTTATCTCGGCCTATAAGGGCTGGATGAAGCGAGGCCCGGGAATGACGGTTCCCGGGCCTCATTCGTGATGCAATGTGAGGTACGTACTACCTTGCCTTGAAATCCAACCCCGATTTCCCAACATTTCAATAACAACCCACCGCCTCCCCTTGCGTCCCGCTGGCCTGCTGATTACATCAGGGTTCCACACGACAAGAGGGACCTGCCGCATGGCCATAGAACCTGCCGAGATTGAACGCCTGATCCGCGCCGCCTTTCCCGACGCGCATATCGAGGTACAGGGTGACGATGGCGCGCATTTCGCGGCCCTGGTGGTCGATGAAAGCTTTCGCGGGCAAAGCCGTGTGCAACAGCAACGCGCCGTCAATGCGGCGCTGAAGGCCCAGATCGACAGCGGCAACCTGCACGCGCTCGCACTGACAACCAAAGCTCCGGAGTAACACCGATGACCAATCCCGTAAGTGAAACCATCAAATCAACCGTGACCGGCAACGACGTCGTCTTGTTCATGAAAGGCACCGCCACGATGCCGCAATGCGGCTTTTCCAGCCGCGTGGCGGGCGTGCTGAACTATATGGGCGTCGCGTTCAAGGACGTGGACGTTCTGGCCGACGAAGCCATCCGTCAGGGCATCAAGGATTACTCCGACTGGCCGACCGTGCCGCAGCTTTACGTCAAGGGCGAGTTTGTCGGCGGCTGCGATATCGTGACCGAGATGACGTTGTCGGGCGAACTGGACACGCTGTTCGAGGCGAACGGTGTCGCCTTCGACAAGGACGCCGCCAACCGCATCCGCGAAACCAACGGCTGACGCGGCAAACCGGCTGAATTGATTACCGCAGCCCGCTGGCGTGATCCGGCGGGCTGTTTGCGTATTGGCGCAGGAGGATCGCCAGGGCCAGCGCTGCCAGCGCACAGGCCAGCGCGGTGGCGATCACCGCCGAATAGCCGCCCGCATTCCAGATCAGCGCGCCCAGGAACGGCGCGGCGGCGGCACTGACCAGATAGATCACTGCCGCACGGCCCGAGATTGCACCGAATGCGGTGCGGCCCAGATGCTCCAGCATCAGGACCGGGCGCAGGATACTGACCACTCCGATTGCACCGCCCTGCGCCAGCGCGAAGGCGAAGATCAGCACGGGCGACGCACCCGCCGCCAGCAGCAGGGCCGATGCCCCGACCGCCGTTGCAATGGTCCAGAAGGCGGCACTGGCGGGCGCGATATGCGCCTCGAACCGCATCAGCAGCAACCGGCCGGCCACCTGCGACGGGCCGATCAGCGATGCCGCCGCCACCGCCGCTGCCGGGCTGGCACCGCGATCCGCCAGGATCGGCAGGATATGGGCGATCAGGATGGCATGGTTGAACCCCATCAGCGCCATGGCCAGCGCGATCAGCCAGAATTCGCGTCGGCGGAACGCGCGGTGCAGCGCGGCGCGGTTCTCGCCCCGGCTTTGCATGGGCGGCGGATCGTCCGAGGATGCCGCCAGCATCCCGGCCCCGATATTCAGCAAGGGTGCCGCCAGCAGCGCGATCACCCCGGCGGCGACCACCAGCGCGATGCGCCAGCCAAAGCCGCCTGCCAGCGCGGCAAATCCCGGGAAGGCCAGGGTCGACGCAAAGCCAGCCGCCAGCGTGATGCGCACGATGGCCGCCCGCGCATTGCGCCCTGCGGTGCGGGTGACAAAGGCAAAGCATGGTTCGTAAAGGCAGCAGGCCTGCGCGGCACCGATCAGCATCCAGATCGCCACGAAACCGCCCGGCCCGTCCACCATCGCCAGGCCGATCAGCGCCGCCGCCCCGGCCAGCGCCCCGAAGGTCAGCAGGCTGCGCCCGTAACCGGCATCGATCAGCCGCCCGGCCAGCGGCGCGAAGGCAGCAGCCGTCAGCACCGCCAGCGTGAAGCCAAGGGTCAGGGTGGTTTTTGGCCAGCCTTCGGCACTTTCCCAGACCGGCAGTAGGGCGGCAAAAGCGTAATACAGCCCGGCCCAGACCAGCGTTTCCCCCAGCGCCAGTGCCAGCACCGCACGCCGCCGCGCCCGGCCGTTCACCGCCGGCAGGATCGTCGTCAAGACAGGTATATCCCGGCGAATTTCGCCTCCAGATAGGCCAATAGCGGCTCCTCGCTGATGGCACGGCCCGAGGCGCGCTCGATCAGCGCGGTCGGCTCGTACAACCCGCCATGTTGCTGGAGGTTTTCACGCAGCCAGCCGATGGCATTGCCGGTATCCCCGGCGGCCAGATCACGCTCCAGCCCCGGCACGGCCTTCGTCAGCGCGTCATGAAGGCAACCGGCATGGATATTGCCCAGCGAATAGGTCGGGAAATAGCCGAACAGGCCGACCGACCAATGGACATCCTGCAACACGCCATTGGAGGGGCGATCGACGGCAAAGCCGAAATCGGCCAGGAACCGGTCGTTCCAGGCGGCCTCCAGATCATTGACCGACAGATCGCCCTTGATCAGCGCATGTTCCAGTTCGAACCGCATTCCGATATGCAGGTTATACTGCACCTCGTCGGCCTCGGTACGGATGAAGCCCTGCCCGACAGCATTGACCAGCGCGTAGAAATCATCCTCGTCCCGGATCCCGAAATCGCCGAACAGATCGCGCATCCGCCCGAAAAGCCAGCCGCAGAAGGCGCGGCTGCGGCCCAACTGGTTCTCGTAAATCCGGCTCTGGCTTTCATGCACCCCCATCGACACACCACGCCCCAGCGGCGTCAGCAGATAGGCGGGATTGATGCCCTGCTCATATCCGGCATGCCCGGCCTCGTGGATCGTGGAATAGATGCAGTTGAACGGGTTCTTCGGATCGACCCGGGTGGTGATCCTTGTATCATTGCCCGAGCCCGAGGAAAACGGATGCACCGCCTTGTCCAGCCGCCCGCAATTCCAGTCATAGCCGAAAGCACCGGCCAGTTCGCTGGCAAGCTGCATCTGCCTGTCTTCGGGGAAGTGATGGTCCAGCACCGGCACCCGGCGGGCCGAGCCGCGAATGCGGTCGCGCAGATCGACCAGCCCGTGGCGCAACCGACCCAGAAGCCGCTCCAGCTTGTCCGCCGTCATGCCTGGCTCATAATCGTCCAGCATCGCGTCATAGGGATCGCCACCCTTGGCCAGTGCCTGTGCCTCCTGGCGCTTCAGGTCCAGCACCCGGGCCAGCGTGGGCGCGAAGACGGCGAAATCGTCCTCGGCCCGCGCACGCGCCCAGATACCTTGCGAGACCGAGGTGACGCGCGCAATCTCGACCGCCAGATCGACCGGCACGCTTGTGGCGCGATCATGGGACCGGCGGATCAGCCGCAGATTGGCTGCGGCCTCTGGCCCCAGATCGGCACCCTCAAGCGCCGCCAGCCACTCGCCGATCTCGGGTGCGGTCTGTCGGGCATGGATCGCGGTTTCCATCGCGCCGAACCATTCGCCGCGCTGCACGGCGGCACCTTTCGGCATCATGGTTTCCTGATCCCAGGACAACAGCCCGGCCACCTGCGAAAGCGCGATGGTCGCTTTCACATGGGCCAGAAGCGCATCGTATTGCGCCTGCGCCGCCATCCCTAGCGCAGCGATTGCGCGGCTGGGTAAAGGGCTGCAAACCGCGCCCGCAACACCGCGATGACAACGATGATCGCGCCGATCTGGTGCAGGATCGCCACCTGCCAGGGGGCGGCATAAAGCACCGTCAGGATACCCAGCAGCATCTGGAACACCACCAGCCCGGCCACCCAATTGAAGACGCGCCGGGTCTTGCGCAAGGCGGACGAGCGGCTGCGCCACCAGGCATAGGCGGTGAACAACAGCACCAGATAACCCAGCATCCGGTGATTGAACTGCACCAGTGCGGGGTTCTCGAAGAAATTGCTCCAGAACGGCTCGTAGTCGAAACTTTCCGACGGCAGGAATTCGCCGTTCATCATCGGCCAGTCGATATAGCCCCGGCCCGCGTCGATCCCGGCGACCAGCGCCCCCAGCAGCACCTGTGCCACCGCCAGCACCACCAACACGCCCATCATGCTGGCCAGCGCACCCTCGCGGCGACGCCGCGCCTGCAGCAGATCGTCCGGGCGGCGGTTGAGCAGCAACCGATACCAGGCGATCAGCCCGATGATCACGAAGGCCAGCCCCAGATGGATCGCCAGCCGGTACGAGGCGACATCGACCATCCGCCCGGTCAGCCCGCTGGACACCATCCACCAGCCCACGGCACCCTGCGCGCCGCCAAGCACGCCAAGCCCCAGCAATCGCCCGGTCCAGCCCTTGGGGATTTTCCGCGCCGCCAGGAAGCCGAAGAACCCGATCGCCCAGACCAGCCCGATCACCCGGCCAAGCTGGCGATGGCCCCATTCCCACCAGAAGATCACCTTGAACTCGGCCATCGACATGCCCTTGTTCTGCAACTGGTATTCCGGCGTCGCCTTGTACTTGTCGAATTCCACGTTCCAGGCGGCCTCGCCCAATGGCGGCAATGCGCCGGTGACCGGTTTCCATTCGGTGATCGACAGTCCGCTGTCGGTCAGCCGGGTCAGCCCGCCAACCGCGATCATCAGCGCCACCATCAGCGCCAGCAGCAGCAACCAGCCACGGATGGCCCGCTTCGCACCGGACTGGCGGCGCGAGATCATGCCGCCCTGCGGCTTTGCGTCGGTCGGGTCGGCTGCGTCGACCTCCTGAAAGATGCCGGGTTTCTGGCTCATGATCTGGCGCTCCTGTAAAATCGTGCGAACATTATTGTTTGTCCGATGCCGGAACAAGGCCTCAATTCGGGTCGTTTTCACGCCTGGCCAGCGTGCGGATCACGCCATGCCAGGTGCGGATATCGGCATCGGTCATTTCCATGCGGCTGAACAGGTTGCGCAGCGAGATTGCCATGCTTTCGGCCTTGTGGTCGGGCCAGAAAAATCCGCGCTGATCGAGACTGGCATGCAAGCGTTCGTAGAGCTTTTCCACCTCGATCTGGCTGGCGCGGCGCGCGCCCGCCATCTCCAGCACTTCGGGTGGCACGGCCTCGCCTGCCCGCCGCCATTCATAGGCCATGAGCAATACGCATTGCGCGAGGTTGAGCGAGCCGAAGGCCGGGTTGACCGGCACCGATACGATGGCATTGGCCCGCATCACATCGGCGTTTTCCAGCCCTGCCCGTTCCGGGCCGAACAGGATCGCCACTTTCTGGCCTTCGCCCGCCAGGGCGCGGGTCTGCGCCATCGCGCGTTCGGGTGTCACCACCGGCTTGGTCAGGCCGCGCGGCCGCGCGGTGGTGGCAAAAACATAAGAGCAATCGGCCAGCGCGGCAGGCAGATCGTCGCGGACCTGCAGATTGTCCAGTACCTGCGCCGCACCGCTGGCGGTGGCCACCGCGGCCGGGTTGGGCCAGCCATCGCGCGGCGCCACCAGCCGCATCCGGTCCAGCCCGAAATTCCACATTGCCCGCGCCGCCGCGCCGATGTTTTCGCCCAGTTGCGGGCGCACCAGCACGAATGCGGGTTGCTGGCCCTGCCAGCCCTCGGCCCTGGCGTGATCGGTGCCGGCCATGAAAGACGCTCCTCAAACCTTCGCAGGGGTGATAGACCGCAGACAAGTCGGACGCAAGCAAGGGAGGGGCGGATGGCCTATGATGAAGGACTGGCGCAGATGATGCGCGACGATCTGGCGGCGGTTGACGGTATTGCCGAAAAGAAGATGTTCGGCGGCATCGCCTTCATGTTGCATGGCAACATGCTGTGCGGTGTCCACAAGGGCGGCGCGATGTTCCGTGTCGGCAAGGCGAACGAGGCCGCGGCGCAGGCAATTGACGGGGTATCGGACCTTGCTTTCACCGGGCGCAAGATGGGCGGCATGGTCGATCTCGGCGATGCCGGCATGGAGGATGACAGCACCCGCGCCGCCCTGATGGCGCTGGCGCTGGATTTCGTTGGCGGCTTGCCTGCCAGGTAAGGCGGCGATATGAGGGGCGGCAGACCAGCCGGAGGCAGTTATCATGGCACAATCAGAGCGCCCGCAACTCTACCTGATTTCGCCGCCCGACCTGGAACTGGTCCGATTTGGCGATATGCTGGCAGCGATCCTGGATGCAACCGACGTCGCCTGTTTCCGCCTGGCGCTGGCGTCGGGCGATGAGGATCACGTTGCCCGCAGCGCCGATGCGATGCGCGAGATCTGCCACGCCCGCGACGTGGCCATCGTGATCGACCGCCATTTCCGGCTGGTGCAGAGGCTGGGGCTGGACGGAGTTCACCTCGGCGACGGGCTGCACCGGTTGCGCGATATCCGCAAGGACCTGGGCGCGGATGCGATCATCGGCAGCCATTGCGGCACCTCGCGCCATGCCGGCATGACCGCCGGCGAGGCCGGGGCGGATTATGTCGCATTCGGCCCGGTTGCCGCGTCGGCGCTGGGCGATGGCTCGGTCGCCGGGTTCGATCTGTTCGAGTGGTGGTCGGAAATGATCGAGGTGCCGGTGGTCGCCGAGGGCGGCCTGAACCTCGCACTGGTTGAAACGCTCGCCCCGGTGACCGACTTTTTCGCCGTCGGGGCCGAGATATGGGCCAGCGATGCCCCTCTGAAAGCGTTGCAGGAATTGCTGGCCCCGCTCGGCTGAGGACCGTCAGGCCGGGCCGATCCGGGATTCCAGATCGGCGCGCACCGCGGCTTCGCAATGCTGCGCCAGCGCCTTGCGGGAGGGGAAATCCGTTACGCTGACGGGTTCGTGGAACACGATCTCGACCCCGCCGCGGCGTTTCGCGCCCAGGGTCTTCAGGAAATGCGGCGCGAAATCCATATCGCCCCACCAGCCGTAGAACCGCGCCTCCTCGCCGTCCGGGGCGAGATAGATCACGGTAACCGGCTGAATCCACATCGTTTCCGCCAGCTCCGGGGCGTAGAAGGCGGCGAACAGGGTCGATTTGAACCTCAGCACCCGGCGGCTGTCGGTCGAGGTGCCTTCGGGGAAGAATAGCAGGCGATCCCCGGCCAGAAGTCGGCTTTCAAACTGCGATTTATGCCTGGCCGCATGGCTTGCCTTGCGCTCGATGAATACGGTGCCGGTGGCCCGTGCCACCAGCCCGATGGCCGGCCATTTCGAGACCTCGGCCTTGGAGACGAAATAGACCCGTTGCGCGGCGTTCAGCACGAAGATGTCCAGCCACGAGGAATGGTTCGCCACCACCGCGCCGCGATGGCGCATCGGCTTGCCGAAGCTGCGCAGCCGGATGCGCAGGATGAACAGGCAGGCAATGCAGGCGGCCTGCACGATGAAGGGCGAGACCGGGCGCTTGCCGAACGGCGATTCCAGCAGCCGCACCAGCGCCAGAACCACCATCAGGCCGTAGATCACGATGGCGATCAGGATCAGCCGCACGACCGCCAGCGCCCATCCCATCGGGCCAAGCCGGAAGGTTCCCGGCGGCTCGTCGCTTTCCCACAGCGTCACCGCCGCGCCTCGCTGCGCCTGGCATAGGCGGCCATGTGGCGTTGCGACATGCTGACGGTATCCATCATCAAAAACACATCCGTGGTGTTGAAATTGCGGTCGATATAGGCGCCGTCGCCGATATGGCCGCCCAGCCGCAGATAGGCCTTGATCAGCGCCGGGGTCTGCGCCATTGCCGCCACCCGGTCGATCCGCTCGGGCGGGATCAGGTCCAGCGACTGGTAATGGCCGTCGCGCACCCGCACCCGGATATCGGCCGGTGCCAGGTGATGGTGATGCAGATAGGACAGCGATTGCGCGATGCGGTCGATCTCGGTGCCGTGAAACGAGGCGACGCCGAACAGGATTTCGATCCCGTGATCCAGCACGTAAGCCCCCAGCGCGTTCCACAGCAGGTACATCGCCACCCCGCCGCGATGCTGGGCATCGACGCAGGAACGCCCCAGTTCCAGCAGGTTGCGCCCGGTGGAAATCAGCGGCGTCAGGTCGTATTCGGCGTTTGAATAAAACCCCTTCCCCTTTAACGCCACCTGGCTGCGCAACAGCCGGTACACCCCAACCACGTGATCCAGCGCCTCGGGGTCGCGGCGACGGTCGATCAGGATCATGTGGTCATAAAGATCGTCGAAATCGTCGCTTTCCAGCCGCCGCGCGTGATCCACCGTCGGCCCGGTCGCGCCCAGTTCCTCGACAAAGACCCGGTAGCGCAGCCGCTGCGCCGCCAGCAGCTCGGCCTCGGATTCGGCGATCTTCAACAGGAAATGCCGTTCTTCCGATTTCAGGTTTGATGCCATCGGCCGGCGTTGCCCATCAGCGATTGAAGTTGCGGGCTGTTTAGGCGTTCCGCCGGCGAATGGCAACTCAGGGCGTAGGGGCGGCATCATGAGTTGAAATACCACCCAAGGTTGTTTATCCTGATGTCCATTACCCTAATTGCGCCCATGCGGAACAGGAATCAGGCGGATGTTCTCAGACAGGATCACGATCTTGCCGCGATGCTCGAAATTGACGGTGATGCGCTCGCCGATCACCGATTGCACCTGGCCCAGCCCCCAATCGGCATGGTCCGGCGTTTCCACCAGATCGCCCGGCTCGAAGGCAAATGCCATGTCTGTTCCACCCTTTCGCAAATTCCGGGCCGCACACCATGTTTCATGATCGCCAGGCTCTGGCCGACCTGATCGGTTCGCGTATCTGCCATGACCTGATAAGCCCTTTGGGCGCAATCAGCAACGGGCTGGAGCTGATGTCGATGTCCGGCGTCGCCCCCACCCCGGAGATGGAGCTGATCGCCGAAAGCATCGCCAGCGCCAATTCCAAGATACGGTTCTTTCGCATCGCCTATGGCCGCGCCCCGCATGGTGCGACACTGGCGCGCGGCGAAATCCTGTCGGTGCTGGGGGATTACTTTCACGGCGGGCGGCTCCGCATCGACTGGCAGCCAACGCGCGAATTGCAGCGCCGCGAGGTCAAGCTGGCCTTTCTGGCGCTGCAATGTCTGGAAACCGCGCTGCCGTTCGGCGGCGACATCCGGATCGCCTGTGACGACGGGCGCTGGGAGCTTGCGGCACATACAGCACGGCTGCGGCTGGTTCCGGAAAGCTGGGACATCCTGCACGGCAGCGAAGCCGAGCAGGAAAACCCGGCCGCCGCCGTCCAGTTCATGCTGCTGGCAATCCTGACCGAGTTTCGCAAACCCGCCCTGAAGGTCGAGACCGGCGAAACCACCGTGACCATCCGTTTCTGACACCGACACCGCGCTTGACAGGCCGGGCGAGCCGAAGGCACTCTGCCGCAAGGCCACTGGCACCGGGGCGCCAACCGGGGCTGCGACCATTACGCATCGAAAGGGCGCGACATGACGCAGCGAATTGTTCTGGTTTGCCACCAGATCCCGGAAATGGACGACCGGGCCTCCAATCATCTGGCCAGTCTCGGCTACCGGCTGGACTGGAAAGTGCCATGCAAGGGCGACAGCCTTGGCCCGGTGACACCCGATACCGCCGGAACCTTCGTTTACGGCGGCAAGTACTGCATCACCGATATCCCCGAAATGCCATTCCTGCAGGATGAAATCCGCTGGCTGAAGGCCTGCATCGCCGCCAAGCTGCCGGTTCTGGGCATCTGTCAGGGCGCGCAGATGATCGCGCATATCCTGGGGGCCGAGGTCGGCCCGCATCCCGATGGCTGGCACGAATTCGGCTATTACCCGGTCGCGCCAACCGCCGAAGGCTGCGATTTCCTGCCCGAAACCCTGCATATGACCCAGGCGCATTTCCACCAGTTCCAGATCCCCGACGGCGCGGTGCATCTTGCCCGCTCTGCACTGTTCGACAACCAGGCCTTTCGCTGGGGCGAGCGTGTCTACGGGCTGCAATTCCACCCCGAGGTTACCCCGGAAGGCTTTCGCCGCTGGCAGGATGCCGACTGGCAGGCCGGGGTCTACGCAAAGCCGGGCGTGCAGCCGCGCGCCGAACAGGACCAGTCATGCGCCAGCCATGACGGCGCGATGGATCGCTGGTTCCGCGGCTTTCTGGACGATCTGTTCGGACCGGCGGACTGATCCAGAATGACGCCTTATTTCAAAGGCTTCCTGATCACGCTGGCGGGTGTTGTACTGATCTCGCCCGACACGTTGCTGATCCGCCTGATCGACGCCGGTACGTTCACCCAATTGTTCTGGCGCGGATTGCTGAGCGGGATCGTTGTGCTGGCGGGCTTCGCCGTGCTGACCGGACGCGATGCGCCGGTGCGGCTGTTGAAAATCGGCTGGCCGGGTTTTTGGATCGCGCTGATCTTCAGCACCGGAACCTTGTGTTTCATCTATTCCGCCACTCATACGCTGATTGCAAACACGCTGTTCATCGCTTCGACATCACCGGTTTTCGCGGCTCTGATCTCGGTCGTATTCCTGCGCGAATCCGTATCCTTGCGCATCTGGGCGACCATCGTAGTCACGCTCGGCGGTATCGGGGTAATCGCGTCGGGAAGTATCGACGCCACCGGAGGCGCGTCAGGCGGCAATCTTGACGGCGATCTGGCTGCACTTGGCGCGGCCCTGTCGCTGGCGGCGACATTCGCCATCGCGCGTGCGAACCGCACGGCCAGCATGGTGCCCGCGACCGGCCTTGCGGGATTGCTAAGCGCCGCGATTGCCGCCAGCCTGGCCCCGACACTGGCGGTTCCCGCGGATGACTGGCTGTGGCTGGCGCTGCTGGGGCTGATCGTGGCACCGGGCGGTTTCGCGCTGCTGGCCACCGGGCCGCGCTATCTGCCGGCCCCGGATGTCAGCCTGTTGTTGCTGCTGGAGGCATTGCTGGGGCCGCTCCTGGTCTGGCTGGTCCTTGCCGAATTCCCCGGCCACCGCACGCTGATCGGCGGTGGTATCGTGCTGGCGGCAATGGTCGTCAGCAACCTGGCCGGGTGGCGTCAGGCCAGGGCGCAGGCGCGAAAAGCCGTCTAACCTTGAACCGGCACCAGCCCGGCGCGGAACCGGCGCATGCTTTGCATGTAGTGATCCGCCGACCATGCCAGCCGCGCAATCGCCTTGTCGTCCAACTCGCGGATCACCTTGCCGGGGCTGCCCATCACCAGCGAATTGTCCGGGATCACCTTGCCTTCGGTCACCAGCGCACCTGCGCCGATCAGGCAGTTGCGGCCGATCTTCGCGCCGTTCAGGATGGTCGCGGACATGCCGATCAGCGTGTTGTCACCGATCTCGCAGCCATGCAGCATCGCGCGGTGGCCCACCGTGCAATTGTTCCCGATCAGGCAGGGAAAGCCCGGATCGGCATGCAGCACGCTGTTTTCCTGGATATTCGTGCCATTCCCGATGCGGATGATCTCCTGGTCGCCGCGAATGGCGGCACCGAACCAGATGCCCACGCCCGAACCGATGCCGACATCGCCCGCCACATGCGCCCCGGGCGCGATCCAGTAATCCCCGTCATCCGGCAGGCCCGGTGAAACACCATCCAGTGCGTAAAGCGTCATGTCTTCAGACCTTCAAATTCCGTGTTGAGATTGCGCACATGCCCGACCAGATCGGGCCTGCGGTTGCGTTTCAGGCGTTCCGCCATAAGGATCGTCTTCAGCGCCGCGTCGCATGTGTCCAGATCGTCATTGATCAAGACGTAGTCATATTCCGCCCAATGGCTGATCTCGGCCTGCGATTTGGACATCCGCGCCGCGATCACCCCGGGCGAATCCTGTCCGCGCGTGTTCAGACGGCGTTCCAGTTCCGCGATCGACGGCGGCAGGATGAAGATCGACACAACCGCATCCTTCAGCGCCGAATTGGTCACCTGCTGGCCGCCCTGCCAGTCGATATCGAACAGAACGTCGCGCCCGTCCGCAATCGCCGCCTCAACGGGGCCTTTCGGCGAGCCGTAGAAATTACCGAACACTTCGGCATGTTCCAGCATCTCGCCGGCCTCGACCATCGCCAGGAATTCCGGCCGTGAGCGGAAGTAATATTCGCGCCCGTCCACCTCGCCCGGACGCGGGGGCCGGGTGGTGGCGGAGACCGAGAAACTCAGGGTCTCGTCCCACTGCATCAGCCGGCGCGCCAGTGTCGACTTGCCCGCCCCGGATGGCGACGACAGGATGATCAGCAGGCCGCGTCGTTTTACCGGTTTCATGTCATTCCACGTTCTGAACCTGCTCGCGCATCTGGTCGATCACGGTCTTCAGGTCAAGCCCGATCCGCGTCAGATCGGTTGAGCCGGATTTTGAACAGAGCGTATTGGCCTCGCGGTTGAATTCCTGCATCAGGAAATCGAACTTGCGCCCGACCGGACCCTTTGCCGACAGCAAATCCGCCGCCGCCGCGATATGCGCATCCAGCCGGTCCAGTTCCTCGGCAATGTCGGCCTTGACCGCCAGCATCGCCAGTTCCTGGGCCACGCGGCCCTCGTCGGCCCCGTCGGAATTGTCCAGCACCAGCGCCAGATTGGCCTGCAGGGTCTGGCGCATCGTTGCCAGCCGGTCGCGGGCGGCGTCGCGTGCTGCAGCCACCAAGGACGTGATTTCGGCCAGTTGCGCGGTCAGGACCCCGTGGAGCGCCCGACCTTCATCCGCACGCGCGGCAACAAAGGCCCGCACCAGCGGCACCACCTCGGCCTTCAGCGCTTGAACAAGGGCGCGATGCCCCTCCTCGCCGGTTTCCGCCGTGTCCAGCACACCGCGCAAGGCCAGGATTTCGGCGGCAGTCGAGGCCCGCAGATGCAGTCCATGATCCTCGGCCCGGGTCTCCACCGTTTTCAGCGCCGCCAGAACCTTGGCAAGCTGGTCGTCGTTCAGCGTGGTTGCCGAGCCTGAAGTATCCGTCTGCAACCGAAGGCCAAGCGTGACATTGCCGCGTGCAAGCCTTTCCGAGAAGGTGCGGCGCACAACCTGTTCGAGATCATCCAGCCCTTCGGGCAGTCGCAACCGCAGATCCAGCCCGCGGGCATTCACGCTGCGCACTTCCCAGGCCCATCTGGCTCCCTCGGCTGCACCCTTCAGCGCCGCGAATCCGGTCATAGAATTAACCATTTAACAGTTTTTGCCTCACTTTTCGGCGCATTTTCTGCGATATTAAGAAATAGGTAAGCTTTGCGAAGATAGGGTTAACAAATTCGACCCGGCTTCACAACACGGCTTCACCCTGGGAATGGGGGCTCGGCAATGCGGGAGACGGGCCATGAGAGCGACATTTGGCGAAAGGGGTAACGTGACCGAACTGGCGCGTTACCGGACAAGCATGCGACATCCGGTTCTGACGGATCTGCTGGATCACTGGGAAAGCCTGCGAGCCGGGCGGATCGCGCCGCATCGCGCGGAAATCGATCCGCGCCGGATCGAGGACGTGCTGGAACATGCCTTCATCCTTGAGATGGTCGAGGACGGTGCACCGCGGTTTCGCATCGCGGGCATGCATCTGTGCGATCTGATGGGCATGGAGATACGCACAATGCCCGCCGCATCCCTGTTCGCACCGTCAGATCGGGACCGGTTCAACGAGGTTCTCCAGCGCATCGTGTCGGTGCCGGAAATCGTGGAGCTTGACCTACTGCCGCAGATGCCGGGCGACGGGGGCGCGCAGATGCTGCTGCTGCCGGTCCGCAACGACAAGGGCGCGATCACCCGTATTCTGGGCGCATTGGTGGCGACAGGATTACCCGCCGAACGGCCGCAACGGTTTACCATAGCGGCAAGCCGGACGACCCGGATCATCGCGCAGGTGTTCGATCGGATCAACGAACCGGTCGCGGGATTTGCCGAACCGATGCTGGCCTATCAACCGGGGGCGCATGCAATCGCCCGTCCGGCCAGGCAATCGCGCCCGCAACTTCGGCTGGTCAAGTCAGGGGACTGACGGCAGGTTTTCAAGCGGGGGTTTGACGCCATCTGCGGCTGGATTTCGGTCTGGAATTGCGCGCCCCTTTGTGTTCAGTAGCGGTCAAAGCGCTGCAAACTTTCACGCATTTCGATCTTTGGACAAGAAATCGCGGCACCGGATTTCCTGTCCGTTTACCGCGAAAAATCCGCAATCTCAGACGCTTGCAGGATGAAACGATTGGCCGATTGGTCGATTGGTCGATTGGTCGATTGGTCGATTGGTCGATTGGTCGATTGGTCGATTGGTCGATTGGTCGATTGGTCGATTGGTCGATTGGTCGATTGGTCGATGAAGCGGCCCCGGAATGCCCAAAAAAATCAAGCCCGACCAGCACTAACGCACTGGCCGGGCCAGATTATTACAGAAACTTCCGGCTCAGACCGCCGCGCGCTGTGCCTCGACCCGGCGCGCCAGTTCCTCGGAGACCAGAAAGGCCAGTTCCAGCGACTGGCTGGCATTCAGCCTCGGATCGCAGGCGGTGTGATAGCGGTCCGACAAATCCTCGTCCGTCACCGCCCGCACGCCACCGGTGCATTCGGTCACGTCCTTGCCGGTCATCTCGAAATGCACGCCGCCGGGGATCGTGCCCTCGGCATTGTGAATCTCGAAGAACTCGCGCACCTCGCGCAGCACGCTCTCAAAGGGCCGCGTCTTGTAGCCGGACGGCGACTTGATCGTGTTGCCGTGCATCGGATCGCAGGTCCAGACCACGTTGTAGCCCTCCGCCTCGACGGCGCGGATCAGGCGCGGCAGATGATCGCCGACCTTGCCCGCGCCGAAGCGGTTGATCAGCGTCAGTCGCCCGGGCTCGTTGCGGGGGTTCAGGGTCTCTACCAGCCGCTTCAGATCGTCGGTGGTGATCGTTGGCCCGCATTTCAGCCCGATCGGGTTCTGCACGCCCTTGCAGAATTCCACATGCGCACCATCCGGCTGCCGGGTACGATCGCCGATCCACAGCATATGGCCCGAGCCGGCAATCGGCTTGCCGGTGGTAGAATCGATCCGCGCCAGCGCTTCCTCGTATTCCAGCAGCAAGGCCTCGTGGCTGGTGTAGAAATCCACCGTCTGCAGATTGTGGTTGGTGTCCGCGGTCACCCCGGCGGCATTCATGAAATCGAGCGAGTCGGATATCCGGTTGGCCAGATCGCGGTAGCGTTCCGCATTCGGCCCTTCCGAAAAGCCGAGCGTCCAGGAATGCACCCGGTGAATATCGGCGTAACCGCCTTGGCTGAAGGCCCGCAGCAGGTTCAGCGAGGCCGCCGCCTGGGTATAGGCCTGCAGCATGCGCGACGGGTCTGGAATGCGCGCGGCAGGCGTGAAATCCAGTTCGTTGATGATGTCGCCACGATAGGACGGCAGTTCAACCCCGTCGATCACTTCCGTCGGAGCCGAGCGCGGCTTGGCGAATTGCCCGGCCATGCGCCCGACCTTCACCACCGGGCATTTCGCGCCAAATGTCAGCACCACCGCCATCTGCAGCATCACGCGGAAGGTGTCGCGGATGGAATCGGCGGAAAACTCGGCGAAGCTTTCCGCGCAATCGCCGCCCTGCAACAGGAACGCCTTGCCGACAGATACCTGTGCCAGCTTGGCCTTCAGGCTGCGCGCCTCGCCGGCAAACACCAGCGGCGGATATTTCGCAAGCTGCGCCTCGACCGCCTGCAATGCAGCCGCATCGGTATATTCCGGCATCTGCACGCGCGGCTTGGCACGCCAGTCAGATTTGTTCCAGACAGCTGTCATCGGTTCAGCCTCCGCTTTGGTTGGTGACCGCAGGGCTTATAGGTAGCGATGCGGGCTTTGACCAGCGATTTAAGCCGGAAATCCGCCTGCCGGGTGGCGCCGGACGCGATTTACCCTTGATACTACCGGATAGCTTTGGTTTTGCTGGCGTGACAGTGTCGCAAATAGCGCGATTCCATGTCGGAATCAACGCTGCCGCGCAAGGATGCCAAACGATGTCTGCCGTGACCGACCAGCGCCCGCGTCATTTCGTGTTTCTTCTGTTGAAGAATTTTTCGATGGCGTCATTTGCCTCGGCGATCGAACCGCTCAGGATCGCCAACCGCATGGCGGGGCGCGAAATCTACCGCTGGAGCCTGGCTTCCGAGAACGGCGAAACTGCCGCTGCCTCGAACGGCGTGGTGCTGAATGTCGATATGGGCATGGAAATCGTCACCCGTGACGACACCGTGATGGTCTGCGGCGGCGTTCATATCAAGGATGCGACCACCAGGGCGGTGCTGAACTGGCTCAGGCGCGAGGCACGCAAGGGCGCCGGGATCGGCGGGCTGTGCACGGCGGCCTATACCGTGGCCAAGGCGGGGCTGCTGGATGGCAAGAAATGTACCATCCACTGGGAAAACCACGATTCATTTGAAGAGGAATTCCTGGAGGTCGAACTGACCAAATCCATCTACGTGGTGGATGGCAACCGCTATTCCAGTGCCGGCGGCATGTCGTCGCTCGATCTGATGCTGAACGTGATCGCCTCGGATCACGGCCAGGAACTGGCCAATACCGTGGCCGACCAGTTGATCTATACCTCGATCCGCACCGACCGCGATGAACAGCGCCTGTCGATCCCGACACGGATCGGCGTGCGCCACCCCAAATTGTCCACCGTCATTCACATGATGGAAGCGAATATCGAGGAACCGGTTTCGCCGTCGCTGCTGGCGCGCGATGTCGGCATGTCCACGCGGCAATTGGAGCGCCTGTTCCGCCGCTACCTGAACCGCTCGCCCAAGCGGTACTACATGGAATTACGCCTGCAAAAGGCCCGCAACCTGTTGATGCAGACCGATATGAGCGTGATCAATGTGGCGCTGGCCTGCGGTTTCGCCTCGCCCTCGCATTTCTCCAAATGCTACCGGGCGCATTACGACACCACGCCCTACCGCGAACGCGGCTCGCAGGCGTCGCTGACCACCTGATCGCCACGGCTTTTGGCAAAATCTGTTCCCCCGGGTAACATTGCCCGCTAGGGTTGAGGAAAATACCCGGAGGACCAGATGACCAAGGTGAATGTACCGCTTGACGAGATCGAAGCGCTTGCCCGGGCCGCGCTGGTGGCGCATGGCGCGAAGGACTGGATTGCGGTCGAGGTCGCCCGCGCCGTGCGCAAGGCCGAGGCGACCGGCAACGTGATCTGCGGGCTTTACTATCTGGAAAGTTACTGCGTGCAATTGCGCTCCGGCCGGGTACGGGGCGATGTCGAACCGGTGGTTTTGCGCGACAAGCCCGGCGCGGTCGAGGCGGATGCCAAGCTCGGCTTCGCCCAGCCCGCCTTTGCCCGTGGCCTGCCGGTGGCGCTGGCGGCGGTGCGCGATACCGGCTGCTGTGCGCTGGCGATCCGTCACACCCATACCTGCACCTCGCTTGGCTATTTCACCGAACAGATCGCCGAGGCCGGGCTGATCGGCATCGGCTTCACCAATGCCAGCGCCGTGGTCTCGCCGCCAGGCGGCCATCGCGCCGTGCTGGGCACCAATCCGATTGCGATGGCGGTGCCGGCCCGGGGCGGCGGCGTGGCGTTCCAGTTCGATCAATCGACCAGCGCGGTGGCCTTGGGCAAGATCACGATGGCAGCCAGTGCCGGTGAGGCGATCCCGCCTGGCTGGGCCGTCGATGCCGATGGCAACCCGACCACCGATGCGAATGCCGCGCTGAAGGGCTCGCTGGTCTCCACCGGCGGCTACAAGGGCTGGGGCTTCGGGCTGATGGCCGAGGTGATGGCGGCCTGCGTCACCGGCACGGTCAATTCGCTGGACGTGAAAGGGCTGAAGGCCGCCGACGGGCCGCCGCATGATCTGGGCCAGTTCTACTTCCTGTTGGACCCGGAGGTTTTCGCGGGCGAGATGTTCTGGGAACGGCTGGCACGCCTCAGCGATGCCGTGGACGACCAGGATGGTGCCCGCCTGCCCGGCGCAAACCGCAAATTGCAGGACCCGGTGGCGCTGGATGCGGAGTTCTGGGCGAAAATGCAGGCGCTGGCGGGCTGATCAGGGTCGCCAGGGCGTGCGCGACAGCGCATCGCGGCTGACCAGTGTTACCAGAACGAAGCTGACATATAACAGCAGATACCAGGACCCGAATTTCGAGAAACTGACCAGCCCATCCTGCCCCGGATAGGCCCAGGTGGCGGTGAAGGTGCCGACATTCTCGGCAATCCAGATGAAGAACGCCGACAGGAAGGCCGCCACCGGCAGCGGCATCCAACGCGCCGTTCGGTCGGGGTAAAACCAGATGCGGGTACGCCAATACAAGGCCACCGTGGCGGCAAACAGCGCGTAGCGGATATCCGGACCGAAATGGTGGGTGAAGAAGTTCAGATAAATCGCCGCGCCCAGCAGAACCGTTGCCCAGAACGGCGGATAGGGCGCGAAACGCATGTCGAATATCCGGATCACCCGCGCCATGTAGGACCCGATGGCGGCATACATGAAGCCGGAAAACAGCGGCACACCGGCGATTTCCGCGAGGCCGCGATCGGGGTAATCCCAACTGCCCATATGCAGCTTGAAGATTTCCATTACCGTGCCGGTGACATGGTAGATCAGGATCACCTTGGCCTCGTTCCAGCTTTCAAGGCCCAGCCGCAGGAACAGGATCTGCACCCCCAGCGCGAAGCCGAACAGCGCGTCGTAGCGGCGGATCAGCCAATCGTCCTGCCAGATCAGTTTGGTGGTAATGATCGCCGCCAGCAGCAAGGCCCCGAACAGGGCGGCCCAGCCCTGTTTCAGCACGAACAGCACGAAATCGGCGCTGTTGGACCCCAGCCGCGCACGCACGGCATCGCCCATGCGGCGTTCGATCCACAGATGATCGGCCCGCGCCACGTTGCGCCGTCACTCCGCCCAGAGGTCGGTGGATAGGTATTTCAACCCGCTGTCGCAGATCACCGCCGCCACCACGCCACCACGTTCCGGCCCCGCCAGCAGGCGTGCGGCGGCGGCGACATTGGCACCGCTGGAAAACCCGGCGAAAATCCCCTCGGTTCGGGCCAGCAGGCGTGCGGTTTCGCGGGCCTCGTCGCCGGTTACCGCCAGATGCCCGGCCAGAGTGATGCCCTCCAGATGCGCCAGCGGGGCGCGGGCGTAGCCGCCGCCCTGGATGGGATGGTCGGGGGTGGTGGCGGCCTTGCCGGCCAGCACGGCGGCCCCGACTGGCTCCACCGCATAACTTCGCACGCCATGCTGCACGAAGAACCGCGCACAGCCTGCCAGCGTGCCGCCGGAGCCGACGAAATCGCAAAAGGCGGTAACGGCACCGCCCGATTGGTCCCAGATTTCCGGCGCGGTGGCATCGAAATGCGCCGCCGGGTTGCCGGATCGGGCGAACTGGTCGGCGCGAAAGGCACGGCGTTCAATGGTGATGGCTTGCGCCGCTTCCTCGACCAGATCGAGATCAGCGCCGGAAACCTCGCCCGGGCGCGATCCCGGCGCTTGCGGCACCAGCACCACCTCGGCCCCCAGCGCCCGCATCATGCGGGCACGTTCGGCGCTGTTGCCGGCCGACATCACCGCCACGAAGGGATGGCCCAGCACGGCTGAAACAATGGCCAGCCCGGTGCCCATATTGCCCGAGGTCAGTTCGACAACCACCTGCCCCGGCGCAAGATCGCCTGCGGCCAGCGCATCCTCGATGATCCGCCGTGCGGCCCGGTCCTTCTTGGAAAATCCGGGCAGCAGGTAGTCGAGTTTCGCCAGAATGCGCCCCTCCAGCCCCAGCGCCGCCGTCAGGCGGTCCAGCGCAACCAGAGGCGAGCCTTCCATCGCGCCGATGACGGAGCCTTGCAGCGGCGTCATTTCTCGGGGATCAGGCCGCGTGGACTGAAGCGCAGGACCAGCAACAGGATCAGCCCCATCGTGATCAGCCGCATATGCGCCGCCGATTCAAGCAGATGTGCCCGCAGGCCGGAATCTTCAGCCATGCCGCTGGTGATCACATCCATCAGCCACAGGCCGATCGGCTCCACCTCGATCCACAGGAACCAGATCAGGAATCCGCCCAGCACCGAGCCCCAGTTATTGCCCGAGCCGCCGACGATCACCATCACCCAGATCAGGAAGGTAAAGCGCAAGGGCTGGTAGGTGCCCGGTGTCAAAAGGCCATCGAGCGAGGTCAGCATCGCGCCTGCGATACCGCAAACCGCCGAGCCGATCACGAAGACCTGCAAATGCCGGCGGGTCACGTCCTTGCCCATCGCTTCGGCTGCTTCCTCGTTGTCGCGGATGGCACGCATCATCCGGCCCCAGGGCGAATTCAGCGCCTTTTCCGACATCCACATGATGATCGCCAGCACGATCACGAACAGGATCGCGTAGGACAGTTTCACGTAGAGCGACGACGCCTCGATCAGATCCATGCCCAGCCAGTCCACCCAGGAAATGAAGGTCGGATCGACCTGCAGATCAACCTCGTAGGCGGTTGGGCGCGGGATGCCGTTGACGTTCTTGACGCCACGGGTCAGCCAATCCTCGTTCTTGATCACCGCGATGATGATCTCGGCAATGCCGAGCGTGGCAATGGCCAGGTAATCCGAACGCAGCCCCAGCGCGATCTTGCCGATCACCCAGGCCACGCCCGCCGCCAGCAGACCGCCAACCACCCAGGACAGCAGGATCGGCAGGCCAAGCCCCCCGAGATAGCCGGTGGAAGCGCTGTTCACGCTCTCGATCGCTTCGACCGCCGGATCGAACAGATAGCGATAAAGGATGAAGCCGACCACCAGAATACCGGCCATCGCCAATGTCCGGTTCCGCCCGGGCGCCATGCGCTTGAACATCTGCACCGCGGCGATGATCGTCGCCACCGCTACCAGCAACGCAACCATGACCGACAGGCCACCGGCCCGCCAGGCCTCGGCCACCGGCGGCATCGAGGTGATCACCGTGGCCAGACCGCCAAGTGCCACAAACCCCATCGTCCCGACCGAGAACAACCCGGCATAGCCCCACTGGATATTGACCCCCAGCGCCATCACCGATGACAAAAGGCAGAGATTTACCAGCGCGAAGGCAACCGACCAGCTTTGCACGAAGCCGACTCCGACCAGCAGAAGGAAGACGATGCCGAACAGCGAAATATTTCGATAATTCATAGCGATTGCCCCCTGAAGATACCGGTCGGGCGGAACAGCAGCACCAGCACCAGCAGCGCGAACGAGACGGCGAATTTGTATTCGGTCGACAGCAATTGCACCAGCGTGTCAGGTGCCAGGTTTTCTGGCATCAGGTAGCCAAGCACCTTCTTGAAGGCGTAGGTGACCGACACTTCGGAAAACGCGATCACGAAGCCACCGGCAATCGCGCCCAGGGGATTGCCGAGGCCGCCGACGATGGCGGCCGCGAACATCGGCAGCAATAGCTGGAAATAGGTGAACGGCTTGAAGCTCTTGTCCAGACCATAAAGCGTGCCGGCCACCGTCACCAGGATGGCGACGATCAGCCAGGTCACGGTTACCACCCGCTCGGGGTTGATGCCCGACAGCAGCGCCAGATCCTCGTTATCGGAAAAGGCCCGCATCGATTTGCCGGTGCGGGTACGGTTCAGGAACCAGAACAGGGCCGCCACCAGCGCCACCGCGGCCAGCACCGTAATCACCTGGCTGGAGCGCAGGGCAAGCCCCTCGTCCAGCCCGGTTGCCCGCTTGAAATCGCCTGCCGTGAAAATGAACCGCGCACCATCGGCGAAATTCTGATCGTTGGGGCCGATGATGAACCGCACCACGCCGTTCAGCACGAACATCACGCCGATGGAGGCCATCACCACGATGATCGGCACCGCCTTGACCCTTCGGTAGAACCGGTAAACCACGCGGTCCGTCGCCAGCAGCAACAGCGCGGTTACCGCTATGCCGAAGGGCAGCGCCAGCAAGGCGGTGGGCAGGGGATGGATCGACACGCCCAGCGATTGCATCCACCAGGTGGCCAGGATTACCGCCATTGCGCCGAAGGCCATGGTGTCGCCATGCGCGAAGTTCGAGAATCTGAGGATGCCGTAGATCAGCGTGATGCCCAGCGCACCCAGCGCAAGCTGGCTGCCATAGGTCATGGCCGGGACAAAAATGTAATTGGCCAATACGACGATGGCGTTCAGAATATCCATGCCTCAGCCCCCCAGGAATGATTTGCGGACTTCGGGGTCGGCCAGCAAGGCCGCGCCCGTGTCGGTGAACCGGTTCGTTCCCTGCACCAGCACATAGCCCTTGTCGGCAATGGCTAGCGCCTGGCGGGCGTTCTGTTCCACCATCAGGATGGAAATGCCGGTGCGGGCCACCTCGATGATACGGTCGAACAATTCGTCCATCACGATGGGCGAGACACCAGCGGTGGGCTCATCCAGCATCAGCACTTTCGGGCGGGTCATCAGGGCGCGGCCCACCGCAACCTGCTGTCGCTGGCCGCCGCTAAGCTCGCCCGCCGCCTGGCGGCGCTTGTCCTTCAGGATCGGGAACAGTTCATAAACCTGCGCCATCGTGCCGGAAATGTCGTCGCGCCTGAGGAAGGCGCCCATTTCCAGATTCTCCTCAACGCTCATCGAGGTGAAGATGTTGTTGGTCTGCGGTACGAAGGCCATGCCCTTGGCCACCCGGTCCTGTGGCGTGAGATTGGTGATATCCTCGCCGTCGATGCGCACCGCGCCTTCGCGCACATTCAGCATGCCGAAGATCGCCTTCATCGCGGTGGATTTCCCGGCACCGTTCGGCCCGACGATCACGGCGATCTGGCCCTTGTCCACCGCCACCGTGCAATTGTGCAGGATGTTGGGGCCCTTGCCGTAGCCGCCGCTCATCGAATCGCCGATCAGGAAAGGTTCGCTCATGCGCCCGCCTCCGCCTTGACCTTGTTCTTCAGACCGGTGCCGAGATAGGCCTCGATCACCTGTTCGTTGTTCTTGATCTCGTCGATCGTGCCTTCCGCCAGCACATGCCCTTCGGCCATGCAGATCACCGGATCGCACAGCCGGGCGATGAAATCCATGTCGTGCTCGATCACGCAGAAGGTATAGCCGCGCTCCTTGTTCAACCGTACGATGGCATCGCCGATGGTGTTCAGCAGCGTGCGGTTGACGCCCGCGCCGACCTCGTCCAGGAACACCATCCTGGCGTCGACCATCATCGTGCGGCCCAGTTCCAGCAGCTTTTTCTGGCCACCCGACAGGTTGCCGGCCTTTTCATCGGCTAGGTGGTCGATGGTCAGGAATTCCAGCACCTCGTCGGCCTTGGCGGCCAAGGCACGTTCCTCGGAGGCAACCTTGCGGCGGTGAAACCAGGTGTTCCACAGTGTTTCGCCGGACTGGTCGCCGGGAACCATCATCAGGTTCTCGCGCACCGTCATCGAGGTGAACTCATGCGCGATCTGAAAGGTTCTGAGCAGGCCCTTGTGAAACAATTCATGCGGCGGCAGGCCGGTGATGTCCTCACCCTCCATCGTGACTTTGCCTGAGGTCGGTTTAAGAACCCCGGCAATCACGTTGAAAAGAGTGGTTTTTCCGGCCCCGTTTGGTCCGATCAACCCGGTGATCGAGCCTTTCCTGATTTCCAGGCTCGCACCGTCCACCGCGCGAAAACCGCCAAAATGCTTGTGCACGTCCTTTACGACGATCATTCCGTTCCCCCCTGAAGAAACAGCCCGAGACACGGGTCCCGGGCTGTTTCGTTATCGCGTTCCGATATTGATTACCGGTATTTGTTGGTGACGATGGCACCGTCCTTGATGTCGATCTCACGGTAGTTGCCGGCGCTTTCGCCGCCACCGATCAGTTCGACCGCCGAAGCGCCGACATAGTCGATATCACCGCCAGCGGCGATGATTTCCAGCGCCTTGCCCAGTTCACCCGGGTAGATCTTTTCACCCGGCGCGTTGGCAACGGCCATCAGGTTGTCCTTGAAGACCTTGGAATCGGTCGATCCCGCGGCCTGCATGGCCAGCATGATCAGCGCCGCCGCATCGTAGGATTCCGGCGAGAACGCGCTGGTGCCGTCATAGCCGGCTGCCTTGGCCATATCGCCATACGAGGCTGCACCGGGGCTGTCGGTGCCCGGATGCTGACCGAACGAACCGTTCAGGCCCGGTCCGATATTCGCAGGCAGGCTGTCACCAACCATGCCGTCGGGCAGTTCAAACGTGTCGAACGCGCCGGCGTCAAGCGATGCCTGGATGATGCCCTTGCCGCCCTGATCGAGGTAGCCGGCAACCACCAGAACCTCGCCACCTGCCGAAGCAAGTGCGCCGACTTCAGCCGAATAATCGGCCTTGCCGTCTTCGTGAGCAGCATTGATCGTGACCTTGCCACCAGCGGCTTCAAACGCAGCCTGGATCGAATCGGCCAGACCCTTGCCGTAATCGTTGTTGGTATAGGTGATGGCAACGGACTTGATTCCGCGCTCGCCCAGGATATCAGCCACGACCTGGCCCTGACGGGCATCGGACGGGGCGGTACGGAAGAACAGGCCATCATCTTCGGCAGTCGACAGCGCCGGCGAGGTAGCCGACGGCGACACCATCACGATACCGTTCGGACGGGCAACGTTCTGCAGCATTGCACCGGTCACGCCCGAGCAGTCGCCGCCAACGATCGCGGCAACCTTGTCCGACGTTACCAGACGCTCGGCTGCGGCAGTTGCCGCACCGGAATCGATACAGGTCGAATCGGCCCGGACCGGCGTCACCATTCCAAGCGAGAACTTGCCGGAATCGTTGACTTCCTTGATCGCCAGTTCAGCACCGGCGGCCATGTTCGGCGTGATCGATTCGATCGGTCCCGTGAAGCCGAGAATGATGCCGATCTTGACATCTTCGGCCATTGCTGCGCCAGCGGCAAGCGACGCGATGGCGGCGCTGGCAAGTAGGATTTTCTTCATTGGTATCTCCCAGGTGGATAATTCAGTGCCCGCCAGTCTAGATTGACCAAACGAAAAAGAAAAGCCTGCATTAACGTCAACTTTGGCGGTTTGTGGGAAATGGCGGCAGGCCACCTCGCCGTGAAGTTACTGGACCTTTCAGGCATTTGCGGCATTCTTTTCAGACCTGATCGCAAGAATCCGGAGGATGCCATGCGCCTGATTACGTTATTGTTGCTGGCGCTGCTGGCGGCCCGGCCCGTGGCGGCGCAGATCCTTGGTTCCAGCCTCGGGCCGCTCAGGGTGGAGGCGATGGCAACCGGCCTGTCCGAACCCTGGGGGCTGGCCTTCCTGCCGGATGGCGGATTCCTGGTAACCGAGCGCGGCGGCAGCCTGCGCCACTTTCGCGCCGATGGCAGGGATCAAAGGGTCATGGGCGTGCCCGGCGTATTTGCCAGCGGCCAGGGTGGCCTGCTGGATATCGCCGTCGCGCGCGATTTCGCCACCAGCCGGATAGTCTTTGTCAGCTATGCCGCGCGGCTGGGCCGGGCGCAGGGTACGGTTCTGGCGCGGGCGCGCCTGTCAGGCGACGGCACGCGGCTGCAGGACGTGGAAGAACTGTTCCGCATGACCACCTCATCAACCGGCGGGCGGCATTTCGGTGGCCGGATCGTCGAGGCGCAGGACGGCACGCTGTTTCTGACGCTGGGTGAACGCGGCGACATGGACCTTGCGCAAGTTACCGGCAATCACAACGGCACCATCGTGCGCATCAATCCAGGGGGCGGCGCGGCAGGGGCCGGGCTGCCCGGTGCCTTGCCGGACATCTGGTCATACGGGCACCGCAATCCGCAGGGCGCGGCGCTGGATGCTGCCGGTCAGTTGTGGGTGGCCGAACACGGCGCGCGCGGCGGCGACGAGGTGAACCTGATCCGTCGCGGCGCGAATTACGGCTGGCCGGTGATCGCCTATGGTCGGCATTATTCCGGCCTGAAGATCGGCGAAGGCACCCACAAGGCAGGCATGCAGCAGCCGGATTTCTACTGGGACCCGTCCATCGCGCCGTCAGGGCTGATGATCTATTCCGGCCGCCTGTGGCCGGACTGGCGCGGCGATTTCTTCGTCGGCTCGCTGAAATTCGACATGATTTCGCGGCTGGAACGGAAAGGCAGCGGGCTGGTCGAGGCCGAACGCCTGCAATCCCGCGAAACCGCCCGCGTGCGCGATATCCGCGAGGCCCCGGACGGCACGATCTGGTTCCTGTCGGTGGACAAGGGCGCGGTCTACCGGATCAGCCCGGCGCAATAACGCCCGCGTTCAACGGCGTTGATTGGAAACAATCCCGCGATATCCGGCTTTTCGTTGCAATTATGGCAACATCCGCAATCAAGACCTCTGCGTACTTGACTGAATTGCGGAAGTAATGGAGTCTGCAAGAAAAAAAGACAAAAGAGCAGGTTTCAGATGATCAAATGCCATTACCGGGCAGGGCTTGTCCCTGCCATGCTGGTATCGGGGCTGGTGACGGCTTTGTTGTCGGGCTGCGGCGGAGTCACGGTCGGCCCATTGCCTTCGGCGCCTGCAACCGTCACCGAAACCGTGGAACAGGGCGACCTGACAAGGGCGACCTACGATTCCGTCACCGATACGCTGACCATTGAATCCCTGCCCTTCGACAACGGCCTGTTCGCGGCAACCTATACCCGCGCACCGGCTTTGGACGTGAACGGCTTTCGCGCCTACGTCAACACCAACGGCGCGCGCAGCTACGTGGCCCTTTGGGGGATTTCCAATGGCGGCACCGGTGCGGTCAGCGGCGGCACGGTCGGCACCGGCGATTATGTCGGCTACGGGCATGGCGGCTCGATCTATGGGCGCACCGGCACCACCACCGTTCCCACCACCGGCATCGGCCGTTTCACCGGGCGTTACGCCGGGCTGATGACATTCGACGGCACCGGCGGCATCCAGCGCACCGAGGGCGATCTGAACCTCGATGTCGATTTCGCCGATGCCCGTGTCGAAGGCGTGGTGAACAACCGCATGAACGTGACCACCGCCACCGCGCAGAATGACGTGATCCTGGCCACCACCACGATTGTCGATGGCAGGTTCACCGGCGGCACCGCCACCAGCTACGATCTTGCCGGCGATGCGGTTGAAACCGGCACCTACGAAGGATTGATCGGCGGCGCGACCGGGCTGGAAGTGGCGGGCGTGATCATCCTCGATCAGAAAAAGGGCGGCGCCGTGCTGAACGCCACCCGCGAGACCGGGATATTCGTCAGCGATGCCGTCGTCGTCCTGCCAACGCCCTGAGGCGGCGGCATGGCCAGTGCGGCAGGACGCGGACGGCGCAGGGGCAGGTTGCCCCCGGCCATCGCCGCCGGAATGCTGGCAGCCATCGTGGTGTCAGGCGCGCTGGCGGAAAACCGCGACGCGGCCCCTGCCCGCCTGAACCCCGACGAGGCCCGCGCCACCGCCCGCCAGGCCTTCCGGCTGGGCGATCATGCCAGCGCCGCCGCGATCTCGGCCGCCCTGCTGCAACGCAACCCCGATGACCTGACCGCGCTGATCGTGCTGGCGGGCGCACAACAGGCGCTCGGACAGGATGCCATCGCCGCCGCCCATGCGCGCCGCGCCTTCCGCCTGACGCGCGATCCCAGTGCCCGGTTCGATGCCGCGATGATCCTGTCGCGGGCGCATTACGCACAAGGTCACGTCATGCGCGCGCAATACTGGCTGCGCCGCTCGGGCCACGTTGCCCCGTCACCGGCCCTGAAGGCGGTGGCACAGCGCGATTTCAACTATATCCAGGCCGTGAAGCCCTGGGAAACCCGGTTTCATTTCGGGCTGGCCCCCTCCTCCAACGTCAATAACGGCTCGGACGCGTCGGTGGTGATGCTGAACGGCCTGCCCTTCGTGCTGAGCGGCGATGCCCGGGCCCTGGCGGGGGTGGAAGCGACCACCGGCTTTGGTGCCAAGCGGCGGTTTCGGATTTCCGATACGCGGCTGGCGACGCTGGGGTTCAATCTGCTCAGCCGCAATTACCGGCTGACCCCGGCGGCGCTGGCGGTCAGTGGCGGCAAGACGGGCGCGGACTACGCCTTTGGCGCTGCCGAGATCGAGGCCGCGCTGCATCAGGGCAGCAATTCCGCCCGTCAGGCGTTCTTCGTGACCTTCGGGCGCAACTGGTATGGCGGCGCGGTACTGACCGATTACGCCAAGGTTGCGCTGGCCAGTGAACGCGCGGTAACGGGCGGCGCGCTTGGCCTGTCGCTGTCGCTGGAACGCCAGATCCGGGCCGACAGCAACCAGCGTTCCGCCACCCTTGCCAGCGCCGGTCTCAGCCGCAGCTTCACCCTGCCCGCCGGGCACCGCGCCACGCTGAGCTATAGCCTGCGCAACGTCTTTTCCGGCTCGACCGAGATTGCCCATATTGCGCATGATCTGAACTTTGGCCTGAGGCTGGGCGAGCCGGTGCTGGGGGCGTGGATGGCGCTTGGCCTCGGTGTCAATGCCCGCACCGACAAGGCACCGCGTCTCGCCCCCGATCCGCGCCGCGATATCGGCTTCAGTGCGACTATCTCGATGACCCTGACCCGGTTCGAGGTGATGGGCTTTTCGCCGGTGATCGATCTGAACCTGTCGCGCAACCTGTCCACCATAGATCTTTACGACAGCAGCCGCCAAAACCTGTCGGTCGGGATCAAATCGACATTCTGAACGCCTCGGGGGCTTGCGCTGCAGGCACCGCTCTGAAACGCTGCTACATGCCAAGTAACACAGGTGCGCTGATGAACATCAAATATCTCCACACGATGGTGCGGGTTCTTGACCTGGAAAAATCCATCGCCTTCTACAAATTGCTGGGCCTGGAAGAGACAAGGCGCAACGATTTCGAGGCCGGCCGCTTCACGCTGGTCTTCATGTCGCCGCCCGGCCAGAACAACGCCCATGTGGAGCTGACCTATAACTGGGACGGCGACGATGGCCTGCCCAGCGACGGTCGGCATTTCGGCCATCTGGCCTATGCGGTCCGGGATATCTACGCGATGTGCCAGCACCTGATGGATAACGGTGTCACCATCAACCGCCCGCCGCGCGATGGCCGCATGGCGTTTGTGCGCTCGCCCGACAATATCTCGATCGAGTTGCTGCAGATGGACGATCCTTTGCCTAAGGCCGAACCCTGGGCCAGCATGGAAAATACGGGCCATTGGTGATGCAGGACCGCGCCGCGATTGTCGGGGCCGGGCCTGCCGGGTTGACACAGGCGCGGGTGCTGGCGGGCCTTGGCGTGCCGTTCACCATATTCGAGCGCGCGGGCGATTTCGGCGGCTTGTGGAACCATGAAGACCCGCAATCGCCGATCTACGATTCTGCGCATCTGATCTCGTCACGCACCATGACGGGCTTTGCCGATTACCCGATGCCCGAAAGCTGGGCCGATTATCCGGCGCGCGACCTGATCCTGGACTATCTGCGCGGCTTCGCGCGCGACTATCGCCTGGGCGAGCATACCCACTTCAACGAAGGCGTGGCGCGGGCGGAACCTGTCGATGGCGGCTGGCGGCTGACCACCTCCAAAGGCCAGGTCGAGGAGTTCCGCTGGCTGATCGCGGCCAACGGATCGAACCGCAAGCCGCTGTTGCCGCACTGGCCGGGGGAGTTCACCGGCACGCTGCGCCACGCCGCCAGCTATCGCAATGCCAACGAGCTGGCGGGCAAGCGGGTGCTGATCGTCGGCCTTGGCAATTCCGGTGTCGATATCGCCTGCGACGCGGCGCGAACGGCGAAGCGCGTGGCGGTATCGCTGCGCCGGGGCTATCACATCATCCCCAAGCATATCCTCGGCAAACCGGCGGATGTGTTCGCCGCCGACAGCCCGCCAATGCCGATCTGGCTGCGCCAGCGAATCTTTCAGCTCCTGCTCAGGGTTATCGTCGGGGACCTCTCGAAATACGGCATGCCGAAGCCCGATCACCGTCTGATGGAAACCCATCCCCTGCTGAACGATCAGTTCATCCACCATCTGCGCCACGGCGATGTGGAGATACTGGGCGATATCAAGGCCTTAGACGGCGCGGATGTGGTGTTCCGCGACGGCCACCGCGAGGCCTTTGACGAGGTGATCGCGGCCACCGGCTATGATTGGGAAATTCCCTATATCGCCGAAAACCTGCTGGACTGGGACCGAGGCCGCCTTGCCCCGCCCCTGTCGATATTTCCCGAACCGGCCAACCTGTTCCTGCTCAGCTTCATTGAATCCAACGGCTCCAGCTTCAGCCTGTTCAACGAAATGGCCTGGGTGATCGGGCGCGCCATTCTGGCCGAACGCGACAACCCCGGCGATTATCGCAAACTGCGCCGCCTGCTACGGGAAACAAGGTTCGATGTGACCGGTGGCTTGCACATGCAGGGCACCGACCGGCATGTCGGCTATCTGGACAACAAGACCTACCGCAAGGCTTTGCTTCGGCTGAAGCGGCTGATGGGCTGGCCAAAGGTGGAAACCCCGCCGGTACCCGCAGAAGGGTGATTTGACACATGAGCCCGCACCCCGCCATAGTCGAGGGATCATGCTTCGCGCGCTCGTGTTTTCCCTTTTTGCCGCTGCCGCACAGCCCGCCACGGCGCAGGATTGCGCGGTTGAACTGGTGCTGGCGATGGATGTGTCACGCTCGGTCGATGCGGCGGAATTCGGCCTGATCCGCCACGGCACCGCCGAGGCGTTCCGCCGCGCGGAGATCATCGAACTGGTCGGCTGGCTGCCCGGCGGCGTGATCGCAACCGTCACCCAGTGGAGCGGCGCGGACCAGCAGATGCAGGCGATCGGCTGGCGGCATCTGTCCGGGCCGGAAAGCCTTGGCACCTTCGCGGACGAGATTGACGCCATGACCCGGCATTTCCGGTTCGAGCTGACAGCGCCGGGCGAGGCGCTGGCCCATGCCGGCAGCCTGCATGACAGCGCCCCGATGGCCTGCCGGCGGCGGGTGATCGACATTGCCGGCGACGGAATTCGCAATACCGGGCGCGATACCGCCGCCACCGCCGACGCCATCGCCGCCGATGGCGTTACCATCAACGGGCTGGTGGTGCGCGGCGACACACCCGATCCTCTGGATTTCTACCACACCGAAATCAAGCGCGGCGCGCTGGCCTTCATCGAGGTTTCCGACGGCTACGACGATTTCCCCCGCGCCATGTTCCGCAAGCTGCTGCGCGAGTTGACCCCCAGCGTATCGGCCCTGCCCGCAATCCGGCGATACGAATGAGACGGCTTCTGGCCCTGATCTGCCTGCTGGTCTGGACCACTGGGGTGCAGGCGGCCTGCCGTCAGGCGCTGGTGCTGGCTCTGGATGTCTCGTCCTCGGTCGATGAGGCGGAATATATCCTGCAAATGCAGGGGCTTGCCGGGGCGCTGCGCGATCCGGACGTACAGGCCTACCTGTTGTCGCAACCCCAGGCCCCGGTCAGTATCGCAGTGTTTGAATGGGGCGGGCATTTCGATCAGACCCTGATCATCCCCTGGCGCAGCATCACCGCTGCGGCGGACCTGGATGCCATCGCGGCAAGTCTTGCCGCACGCATTCGATCCGGCCCGATCCAGCCCACCTCGATCGGCGGGGCGCTGGCCTATGCCGGGCGACTGCTGGAAAAAGGCCCTTCCTGCTGGCAGCAGACCATTGATGTCTCGGGCGATGGCAAGAACAATGACGGCATCCGCCCAAGGCGCGCCAAACAGGCGGCGATCTTTCAAGGTATAATCGTCAACGGCCTGGTGATCGGTGAGGATACGCCCGATGCCGAGACCGAGATCGGCGAACTGGTCGCCTATTATCAGGCCGAGGTGATCCACGGCCCCACCGCCTTCACCGAAACCGCGCTTGGCTTTGCCGATTACGGACGTGCGATGAAACGCAAGCTGTTGCGCGAATTGTCGCTGGCGGTGGCGGCGCGTCAGCGGCCTTGATTGCTTTCCCACGAGCGCCTATATCTGGAATGTCCTCTCGGGGACTATGGTGATAAACGCGCATGTAATAAACGGATCGGACCCGGGGGCGGTACCCGGCGACTCCACCAAAACCCGTTCATTTGACGGTCATGGGGTCGAAACAGGATCGACGGACGTCTAAAGATGTTAGCTTTTACTCGGCAGGATGCCACCGTTATCGGCTCAAACAAGCTAGTTGCAAATGACAACAAAGCTCCGATGGCTCTGGCTGCGTAAGCGGTCCGAGGTATCGAAAACCTGAAGCCCAGTCGCCTAGCAGCGTCTGGCGGGGTTCGCAGGCACCTGGCAACAGAAGCCTGCACTTCCTTTTCTGTGTGCTAAGTGACTGATATTCCATCATTCCTGTTTTCCATTTTTCCAATGTTTTACAATCTGCTCGTTTTTCTGTTCACGATACTCCCTTAGTATGGTCTGCCCGCTGGTCTTGCGGTCGGCATGGCGGCAGTAGTGTTCAACCATCTCGACAGACATTCCAACCATGTCCGAGATTTGCAAAGCAGAGTAACCATCGACCCGCAAACGGATCACCGCATTGGCGCGTAGACCATGCGGCACGGCACCCTCAAGGATCGGGTGCTTTTTCCGCTCGCGGTCAAAGGCTTTCCACATTTGATTCGTGCTGAAAGGCTTTCCCTTGCTTTTACCTTCATCCTGCAAAAGGTACGGCCCAGGGCGGCGTTCCCATGTTGCCATCTCCGCTTCCAACTCAGGAAAGATCGGGCACCACGGCTTCACGCCAGTTTTTTTCCGCGGAAGGCTGAACCCACCATCGTCTTGATCGTTCGGGTTCAAGCGCACTGTGTCGCTGATACGTTGACCAGTGTAACGGCTCAGAAAGAAGAACCTGCGCAGCGCCCCTGTGAAGACCTTTTCAGCATATTCAAGCTGTTCATCCGTCCAAGGCAGATGCCCTTTGCCTTCTTCAAACCGTTTGACGCCATGAGTAGGATCGTGGCTAAGCAGGTCGACAGGCCCGTTTGCCCAGGCCACCATTGCCTTGAGCGCATCCAGTGCATTGTTTGCCGCGCCCGGCTTTTCCAGACCAATCTTGCGGATCAATGCATCAACATGCTTAGGGCGCAATTCCCGTGCTGGCAGGTCTCCCCATGCTTTCCGAATGGGCTTGAGATTGCGACGATATTGGGATTTCGTTCCTTCGCTCAGCTTCCTTTGCAGAGACGGCCAGGAGCATTCGTAGGCGTCGATCAACGCCCCAATCGTATCCGTGGGCGTAGGGCCAAAGGTACCTTGAGCCTGCCGCACAGCGTTCCAAAATTCCGGTGTCTGGGGGTCATCGGGCAAGCGGATACGTTCACCGGCCTGCGGCGTTCCCCTGCCCTCCTGATAATAGAAATACTCGCGCCCTCTGGACGTAATCCGGTGAACGTGGCGCGGCAGGGATACCTTAGACATGATCCACCCCCGCCATGAATTGATCTTCACTGCCGCCGGAAGCTTGAGACAAAAGCGCCGCCGATACATCGGCCCAACACCAACGGACAGAACCACCCCACTTGAACGGCCTCGGAAGCAACCCCCGATGGACATACGAGTCCACCGTCGACTCGCTCATATCCAGTTCTGCCGCCAAGGTTGCCTTGGAGACAAAAGACGGCGGACGGTCGCCAATGATTGCGGGGCGTTTAGCCATTAGTCGGTCAAAGCCGCTTCCGGCTGGAAGTTCATGCCGATCCAACGCAAGACAATAGGGCTAACGTGGGCGCGGACTTCAACGCCGGGTTGCCCAATCCCTTCGACCGCACCAGAAAAATACAATTTGCCACCACCACCGTTCGCATTGAATGCGATTTCAATCATTCCGCCCCGGTCAATGTTGACCCATACGGACGTGGGCACGCCACCTAAATCCGCAAATTTCGCCCGCGAAAGATTGCGGCAGATCTCCACAAACGCATCAAGGAGCGTCAGGTATTTAACTTGCTTGGAATCGAAACCAAGCAGGTCGCGCATAACCTCATCAATGTCATCGCCCGGCCAAGGTTCAATCTCGCTCCCCAAAAACGCGAACCGCGCAGCGTCGGCTGCGTATTCGTTGGCTCGACTCAGATAACGCGAACCATATGCCCCCAGCAGCAGCCGAATAACGTCCTGCATCGTTACTTCCGGCGGCGTGGGCCCACGCCCTTTGGCGCGAAGCCCTGCATCTGCCAAAGCACGGTCAGCGACCTTGACCTCTTCAGGAGCCATCCCGGTTGCCTCGGCAAACGCCAGAATCATTTCTTTCGCTTTCATATCAGTATCTCCATTCATTTACGTGACTCTCGCACAGAAAAAGAATGTAGTCAATTGCGTGTTTCTCACTTAATTAAAAGTGCATCGCAAAAGCCAGATGACCTACGCCTTTTTATCAGCCTCAAGGCGTTCAATCGCATCCTCTGCAAGTGCCGCAATCGCTTCAAACAGGGCGTCATAACCGCCCTTGGTCAGGTCCACGGCCATGTTTGTATCATTGGCGGCGATACCCACTTTGCAGAGGTTGAAAATGGCATAACACGAACCCTCAGCATCTTGGGTGGTGTCATTGTCGAATAGGCGGCTCTTGTCGATCATGCCCCCACCTCGCGCCAGTTCACGCTATCCAAGGCGCAGTTCAGCTTTTCCGCCCGCTCACAAGCCATCTCGATCAAGGTAATAGAGTCTTGCGCGTTGTCGCCAGCAAAGAGCGTCATAACTGCATTCAAAAGGCTTTCGATTATCAGCGCCTCGGTCTGCATCTGTGCGCGGGTCATTTGTCGGCTGGTCTTCCGCGCGTCTGTGCCAGGTTCGAATGTTAGTGCCATTGTCAAGTTCCCTTGAATAGTTTTCAGAACAAGGTTACGATATACGAAAGGCAGTTGCGCCGTCAAGATTATTCATAACAGGGTTACGATATGAACGCCACGCAATCGAAAATGGCTAGAGCAGCAACAGGTCTAGGCGTTCGAGATTTGGCAAGGCTGGCCAGTGTTTCGCCTGATACCGTTGCCCGGCTAGAACGTGGCGAAGAATTGAAGCCTGCCACCATTACCGCCATCCGTGACGCCCTAGAAAACGCTGGGGTTGAGTTTATCGAAGAAAACGGCGGCGGTGCCGGTGTTAGACTGCGAAAGGAAACAAAGAAATGAGTTGTTCAAATTTCGATAAAAATAGGGAGACTGGACGCAACTTCTGCCTCAGGTGCGGTGAACGGCTTATCCCCAAAGGGCAGGCTAGATACGCAAGAATCGCAGTTTCATTTAATACTAGCGATCAATACTGCGGCTATTGCGGTAAGAAGCGAGAAGACTGCAATTGCCGTTGACAAATTCCAAAATGGCCAGAGCGCCTGCCTTTCGACGCCCCGGCCCAAAGCCTAAACCTTGCCGCCCATTGCCTCGAACAACGGCAGAGCGGCTTGCGCGACTTCACGCCGAACCGCTCCGCACATTTTCATTGACCGCTGCGGCAAACGATCATCCTTGCCCAGCGGTTCCCATGTGGTCAGGCCCCCGCTCGCCAGCTTCACGAAAGCCGCGCCCTGAATACTCAGCCAATCAACATGCACGTCGAAATAGGCCAGGATGATATCTCCATACCGATTTGGCTTAGGCGACGTGACACGGCTCAGCCCTGTAATCTGGATTTCCATTTTTCAATCCTTCCAATCCACCAGCGCCAGGGCTTGAGCCGGATCAACGCCCGCCTCTTTTGCCATCGCCAAAGTCTGCACAATCGCGCCAAGCGCCCGCGCACGGCCCCCAGCATCGAACGCCTGCAACGGACGCATCACGTCCAGCTTGACCGCACTGCCCAGCTTTTCGCTTGCCTCTTGCCCGATCATTGCGGCAATCGGCATAAGCGCCCATTGCGCAAGGTGGCGCTGCGATTCCCTTACCATCGGCCCGGTGGTGGCAACATTGCTCAGACCGGGCAGGACGCCATAGACCATTTCGATGCTGGACCGCGCCGCCGCCAAGGTTTCCTTGGTCATGGCCTTTGACAGATCGGGCGTCACGTCGCTGGCCTTCCAGTCTTGCGCGGGGACAGGACCGCCCGCCGCTTGGACGTTCACGCTTTCGCGGATCAGCACCCGCCCCCGGTTTCCCCGAAACCCACGGGCCAGCGCGTCCATGTCCTTTTCCGGTGCCTCGGGAAATGGCACAATCTGCGAGCCGATAGGCGCGTTTGCATAGACCTCGGACAGGGCCGATTCCAGCGTTTGCAACAGACCAGCCGTCAGACGCGCCCGCCGCAAGGGTGACTGCCCCACGTAAGGCATACCCATATCGCAGCCGATCCGCAGGTGCATCACCTCGCCCGCCAGCACGGTTTCAGTCTTGCCGCCGCCCGTGTCGGGGATGCCAACGCGGTAAGCCGTGGGCTTGGAATAGCGCGTGGTCAAATCCCAATCCGAACACGGCACCAGGCCCGTATCGCGGATCACAAAAACCGCTTCGCCTCTGAGCGCCAAGGCACGGGCTGCAAGCGCCAGAATGCGCGGGGTCAACAGTTCGGTGCCTTCTACATCGGACAGGCTCAGACCGCCCGTCCAGAGGCTCACACAGCCTTGCACGGTGCCGGTAAGTTCCGCCACGCCATCAATGCCGGTAATGTAGTCAGCCCGCGCCTGCATCACTTGGCTGGTGTAGCCGGTGCCGCTGGACCGGGTTTCGGTCACAGGTTCTTTTCGTTTGAATGGCCACATATCAAGCCCTCCGATACGGGCGCAGCAGATCGCCCGCGCCACTCAGTTGCATTGCCCGCGCCACCCATGTTGCCGAACGGGTTACTTCCACGTCGATTGATGCCATGCCGGTTTTGTAGCCTGACGCGCCGGGGTGTTCTTCCCCCGGCGCCAGGTATTCCGCCAACCGCCGGAATGCCTCTGAGACAGCCGCAGGCACATCGCCAGCGCCGACTTGCGCCGTGATGCGATAGGTGCCGTCAAACGGCAGACAGATGCCCAGAGGGCCATCCAGAAGCGTTACGCTTTCCCATTCGTCATTCCAGAAATGAGCCTCGCGTGACACAACAGGCGTCAAGCGTGAGTGAAACTGGTCTTCGGCACTGCCCAGCAATGTCCACACGACTTCCCGTTCAGTGAAGCGATGCGCCGTGTAGGCTTCAATCCGATGCCAGATCATAGCCGCGTCAAGCGCCGCCGCCTCAGTGGACAGGCCCGCCGGTGCATCTGGATACGCCGCCGGAACCGCCTCAAATTGCTTGATCAGATCAATCATATCAGGCCCTCCAACGGTTAAGAGTGCGGTGCAGGCCGGAGCCAACTTGGGCAGGTTGCTGCGCGGTATTCCAATTCCGAGCCTCGATTTCGGTCTCCGAATAGGCAGGACGCGCCACCAGAGAAATCTCGAAAAGTATTGCTTCGCGGATCGTGCGGATCAGCGCCCGCCCTTCGCTTGGGTCTTCCTCGGTCACTTCCTCTGCATCGGGAACGGTTTGTTGTGGCGGGATGCGAAAGCCGGGGCTAATGCCCACGATCAGCCCCGCCGCAAGGCCAGCCAGAGCATCGCGCACATAGCCAACTTCCATCATTGCGGCGGCAATCGTCGCGTTGAATACCAGCGCCTTGGGGGTATCTTCCAGCACCAGCGACCCCGCACCACGACTGGCAAGAGCACGGTCGAAACTATGCCCCACCAGCAAATGCACCTCTTGGCCCGTTTCAATGGAATGGCGGAATGCACCAGGGGCAAATTGTTCCTTGCGAGGTCGGCCCGTGCGGCCCCCATCACTGAGGACCGCACGGGAATTGTATGGGAACCGGCCTGCGAGGCGGGCCGATCCGTCCGGTTTGCGGCGCAGTTCAAGCCCGCCGTGGGCAAAGCCGGTCAGCATCATTCGATACTTGCCAGGACGCGGGTTTGAACCGCGCGGGAAATGGTCACGTCCATCGTGGCCAGTGCCGTGAGACGCAGCCCACCCGACTGCGCGTCCGAGTACGGATCGCGGATCAAGTCGATTGCGCCCCAGGTGCCGACAAAGAACGGGGGCACCCCGCCCGCCGTGGTCGTCATCACGGCACTGGTGGCCTCGGGCGAGCCGGTCGGATCGGCCAGGGCGTTGTGGCTCATGGTCACGCTGCCCAAAGCACCGATCAAGCGGTCCCATTCAGTGATCCCGCTGCCCGCGTCCCAGATATCCGCGTCCATCGCATCCCAGATTTCCGGCCGGATCAGCAGGCGCACATCGCCGGGACCGCTGGCGGCGTTGCCGGTGATGAAATTGACCACCTCGGAGCGGAACGCGCCCCAGGTTGCGGCGGCGCTCACATCGACCTCGGCGATGCCCCACGCGGTCGCGCCTGCAAAAAGTCCGGTCGGCTCACCAGCGGACCCACTGCCAAGGAACACGGCGCGGTCAAGGGCTTCCTCAATCGCGCCATTCATATCCCGGCGCACCGCCTGTTCCAGACCCGCGCCCGATTGCTTGAGCGTCTTGCGGGTGATGCGCATCTGGACGCCAAGGTTGTGATCCGGTTTCAACGGGCGATCCACGGTCGTGTAGGCACTCGGGCCGGTCACATTTCCGGTTTCCGATGTTGCCCAGCCGGCCGTCACACTGGACGTGGCAACGGGATATTCGAGTTCGCCAACGCCCACATTGATCATCTGGCCACCCATTCGGGACGCAACGGACCCGGCAAACAGCCGTTCAATGATCGGAGCCGTGCGCAGCGGGTTCGGGGTGCCACTAGCCACGGTCTCACCGGCGCGGATTTCCAGCGCCTCCCAGGGAATCGGAACGCCGCGATAGCCACCGCGCGACCGCAGCTCGTTGACGACTTCACCCGTCTGGCCCTCAAGAGTGCGGCCCTCGTCCAGGGCAAGGGCGACTTGCCGCATCTCGAATTGGCCCATCAAATCGGACCACTCACGATCTGATCGGGTTTCCAGATCGGCCCCGGCTTCCCGTCGCTCGTCGTCTTCCGCAATCAGCGCCGCGCGATACCGGGTTTCTGCGGTGCGATATTCCGCGTCGAGTTCGCCCATTTTGCGGGTTTCATCCTCAGACGGATTGTCGTTTGCAGCCAGTTCGGCCAGCGCCTGCCGGATTTCAGACCGGCGCAATTCCAGTTTCTTAGATGTCAGCATTTGTTTTTCCTTTCATGCTCGACAGAAGATCACGCCATTGCTGGCGCTTTGGACTGAGGGGCTTGTGACCAACCTCAATTCTGGTTTTCCGGCTATGACAACGCCCGCAGAGGCACTGCAAATTCGCCAGAGAATAGGAAAGTTCGGGGTGCGTTCTCACCGGCTGGACATGATCCACTTCCAACCGCCGCCGCTCGCCACACTGGACGCATTGCCAGCCGTCACGGTCCAGCGCCAGCATCCGCAGAGCCTTCCAGCGCGGGCCGCGCGTGACCTTGGCAGAGTGGCGTTTGTATTCGGAGCGTTTGCGGTTCATCCCCATGCGATGCGCCCCCCTTTATGTTGTGGCCTGCCCATGATCCGCGCGGCCTCAGCGACGGCCAGAACAGCGGCACAAGCCGCATCAATGCGGCCCATGCTGCGGCCCTTAACGATCTTGGAATTGCCCGCCGGGTCGATGAAAACCGCCGCCTCACCGATTGCATGGCGCAGCAGCGCGCTTTCAGCGACGTGCAACTTGCCGTCAAAGACATACCGGCGGAAGCGTTCTACATCCTCGCTGCCGTCCTTGAACCCCATGCCCCGCCAGATCACAGGGGCGCGGTTGCCGATCTCTACCAGCGCGTCACCAATCTCGGATTGTTTGAACCGATCCGCCACAATCGCGGCTACCGCTTCGCCCTCGACATGGGCCAGAACCCGGCGCAGCCAGGCAAGCAGCGGAACCGTCTTTTGCCCCATCAACGCCAATTCGCCGCGCTTGTGCATTTGGGTGTAAAGATCACCCACCGCGTCAGCCTGCCCACGCGCCTCTAGCGTCGGAACCGTGCCGAACGCGCCCCATGCCTCAAGCCGTCCAGTGTCGGGCCAGAGATAGGCCACCGCGCTCATGGATGCCGATTGCCCTTGATCCAGCCCGATCACCACTTGCCCCTTTCGTGGCGGCAGATCATCGGTTTCGCATTGCAGCCATTCGTTCAGGTCCAGCAGCGCATCGCGGTTGTCCTCTGCAACCCGCTCATTGCGCGACAGCAACCGGAACCGTGACAGGGCGGAACCACCCCGCGCCAGAGCAAGCGCCGCGTCTGCCTTGAGCCGGGTCAGGGTCGGGCCGATCCCATGCTTGGAACCGGGATTGGCAATCAACAGACTGTCCAGATCATCAACCGGCAGGTTTGGCGTGGGCCGGTGTTCTTGTCGATAGACGCCCGGTGCATCCCGATCCAGCCACAGGCTGAAAGGGTGCATGTCATTGCTGGCGCTGGTGCTGATAATCAACGCCCTGCCATCGCGCTTTGAAAGGCCCGTCAGCAGCGCCGCCTCAAGTTCGTCGCCCTGAGCAATCGGCCAGTGACCGCGTTCATCAAGGACCGCCAGCGTAGGGCTGGAACCGAGCGCAGACTTGCCGTCAGCGGAAATTGCCTTGATCAGGTGCGGCCCGTTGTGGTCGTCATACTGGATTTCAAACCGGGGTTGCCGCCGGATCGTGATCCGCTCTTGGATTTCGTCGGGCAAGGTGCCAATGAAAGATGCGCAGTAGTTCCAGGCAATCTTGGCTTGTTCCTGAGTTCTGGCCGCAATGATCACCTCACGCTCAGCCGCGTCAGACCATGCGCCCAGCAACTCGCCAGCGCAGAGCATGGCCGAGATAGCGGATTTGCCGTTGCCGCGCCCGACGCTCAGGACGCCAACGTTGATCCCGTCAGCAAAAGCGCCGTCAATGAACCTGTTTTGATAGGGTGCCAGTCGGATAGCCTTCCCTGCCAGCCGCCCGGTCGGAACCGACAGAGACTTGCAGAACCGCTTGACGAGGGTTGCCTGTTTCATTCCGGCCACCCCGCAGTGTGTGTGGAA
>JAIOJF010000012.1 GCA_019911965.1 Paracoccaceae bacterium
CCCGGCGGCGGCACTGGCCGAGAACGCGTCACGGCTGGACGCGGTGATGCTGGCGGCGGTGCATGACGGCGATGCGTTTGCCCGGGTGCTGGCGGATGCGCGGATAACTGCGCTGTGCCTCGGGCCGGGGCTGGGGGTTGAGCGGGCCCGCGATCTGGTGCCGGTGGCGCTGGCATCGGGGCGGCGCGTGGTGCTGGATGCCGATGCGCTGACGGCGTTTGGCGATGATCCCGAGGGGCTGTTCGAGATGCTGCACGGCGATGTCGTGCTGACCCCGCATGGCGGCGAGTTTGCCCGGCTGTTTCCCGATATCGCGGCGCGGCTAGCGGAACCTCCGGCCAAGGGCCCGGCTTTTTCCAAAGTGGATGCGGCGCGGGCGGCGGCGGCGCGGGCGGGATGCGTGGTGCTGTTCAAGGGGCCGGATACGGTGATAGCCGCACCGGACGGGCGCATTGCGATCAGTTCAGCGCAGTATGAGCGCACCGCGCCCTGGCTGGCGACGGCGGGGTCGGGCGATGTGCTGGCGGGGTTCATCACCGGCTTGCTGGCGCGGGGGGTTGATCCGTTGCAGGCGGCGGAGGCCGCGGCCTGGCTGCATGTGGATTGTGCGTTGTCGTTCGGGCCGGGGCTGATTGCCGAGGATTTGCCCGAAGCATTGCCGCAAGTGTTTCGCACCCTCGGGCTGTGAGCGTTCAGGCCGTCAGCAACCGCCCTTCGCGCCTGTTCAGCACGGCGCGGGCCGGGGGGAAGGCGGCGGCGTGGTGGCGCAGCTCGGGGAAGAGGGCGTAAAGCTCGGCCCGGGCGGCGTCGGGCACGGAAGCCAGCGCGGTCTGGCCGGGCAGGAAGGATTCGGTTTCGATGCCGTCGGCGGTGATGATCTCGTGGGCGTCGAACAAAAGGTGGAAATAGGTGACTTCGGTCACGTCACTGGCCAGTTCGATGCCTTGGTTGTCGATCAGGTGGCGGGCGGCCACCAGCACCTCGGCCTCGGCGAACAGCAGTTCCGCATGCAACCCCCGGATCAGGATGCGGTGCTGTTGAGACACCAGCATTTCGGTGTGGGGCAGGTCTGGCCCCAGCGCGCCACGCTTCAAGCGGACCGGGCGGAAGGCCGGATTTGCTGCCAGCCGTGCGGCGTTGACCTTGATGCGGCCGATCCAGCGGACGGGTTGTGCACCGTGATCGAGCGTCAGGACGTGATCGCCGGTGGCGAGGGTTTCGATCCGGCGCTTGCCGTTCGGTGTGTCGATCAGCGCGCCTGTGGTCAGGCAGATCGGCGAGGCGTAATCGCTGTAAAGTGTACTTGAGCTGCCCGGGCCTTCGGCCACCGCGATCACGTTCAGCGGCACGCCGATCGGTGGAAAGCCGCCCGGGCCGCCGATGAAGGCCAGCCCTTCGACGGTGCCGTAGGATGGCGAGCTTTCGTTGATGTTGAAGCCGACCAGCGTGTAGGTGTTGGCCCCGTCGCTGACGGTCATCTGGTATTCGGCTTCGACCCGCATGCCATCGGTGCCGGAAACCCCGTCGATCACCTGCGCGCCGTCAAGGGTTTGCGAGGAATCGCTGTCGGCGAAATAGGCCTCGCTGTCGTCGATCAGCACCTCTTTCCAGTTGGAATTCAACAGCGTGATGGTTTCGCCCAGCAGATGCGCTGCATTGCCCTGTGTGACGCCATCGAGGATCGCGCCATTACTGATCGAGATGTTGGATTCTTCCAGAATCCAGACGGAATATTGCGCCATATCAGCCCTTTTGGCCCGCTTGTGCAGGTTCTGCCTGCGGTGATAGCCGGGGAATTTGGCGAAAATTTGTTTCCAAACGGGAAATGAATGGTGGGAAATGCCGGGGCAGGGCGGGGGCGTTTTCCCCCTCGCATCCGATGGGGGCCTCTGCTAGAAGGGCGCGGATTTCGGGATGGCCCTGGCGGGCCGGATCGGTCGCGGGTGTGGCGAAATTGGCAGACGCACCAGATTTAGGTTCTGGCGCCGCAAGGCGTGGGGGTTCAAGTCCCTCCACCCGCACCACTTTTCAGGATTGAGATTGAGGCAGGGCGGGATTGCGCGGTGCCGCCGGTTTGTGCCTTGCCCATATCCCGGCACGGGGGCACCCCCGGGCCGCATCCCGCTGGCCGACAGGCGATTGCCCGCAATCGCCGAGAGGTGACCCTCCCAGGGTTGGCCGCCCCCCCCTCCGATGGTAGTGGCTTCGGTGAAGAACGGGTTTGCGGTGGATTCGCGGATAGTTTGGCTTCGTGTTGTCCGCACCGGCAGTATCGCCGTATTCGGGGGCTGTACCGAAGCGGCAACGGCCAGCCCCGGGGCTTTCCTTCGCATCGCCTGAAATAGCCATTCCACCCCCCTTGCGTCCAAAGCCCACCGCCTCTAGAAGGGCCGCTGATTTACGCGCCTGCATCTGCGGGCATTCTGGCTTTGGAAAATGAGGACAACATGCAGGTCACCGAGACCCTGAACGAAGGCCTGAAGCGGGGCTATGCCATCACCGTTACGGCGGCGGAACTTGACGCGAAGGTAAATGCCAAGCTGGTGGAGGCGCAGCCCGAAATCGAGATGAAGGGCTTTCGCAAGGGCAAGGTGCCGATGGCGCTGCTGAAAAAGCAGTTTGGCCCGCGCATCCTGGGCGAGGCGATGCAGGAATCCATCGACGAGGCGATGCGTGGGCATTTCGAATCGACCGGCGATCGCCCGGCGATGCAGCCCGATGTGAAGATGACCAACGAGGACTGGAAAGAGGGCGACGATGTCGCCGTCTCGCTGACCTATGAGCGTCTGCCGGATGTGCCGGAGGTCGATTTCAAGGCGATCTCGCTGGAGCGGCTGGTGACCAAGGTCGATGCCGGTGAAGTGGATGAAGCACTTGGCAATCTGGCCGCCTCGGCGAATAATTACGAGGATCGCCGCAAGGGTTCCAAGGCCAAGGACGGCGATCAGGTGGTGATTGATTTCCTCGGCAAGGTCGATGGCGTGGCGTTCGAGGGCGGCGCGGCCGAGGATTACCCGCTGGTGCTGGGCTCCAATTCCTTCATCCCGGGCTTCGAGGATCAACTGGTCGGCACCAAGGCCGACGAGGACATCGCCGTCAAGGTGACCTTCCCCGAAAACTACGGTGCCGAGAACCTGGCCGGCAAGGAAGCGGTGTTCGAGTGCAAGGTCAAGGCCGTGAAGGAACCCAAGCCCGCCGAGATCAACGACGATCTGGCCAAGCAGTTCGGCGCGGAAGACCTGGTGTCGCTGAAGGCGCAGGTCGAGGAACGTCTGGGCGCGGAATACGCCGGTGCGGCACGGCAAGTGCTGAAGCGCGGGCTGATGGATGCGCTGGACAATATGGTTTCGTTCGATCTGCCGCCGTCGATGCTGGACGCCGAAGCGGGGCAGATCGCGCACCAGATGTGGCACGAGGAAAACCCGGATGTGAAGGATCACAACCACGACACCGCCGAACCGACCGACGAGCACCGCAAGCTGGCGGCGCGCCGAGTGCGGCTGGGCCTGTTCCTGTCCGATCTCGGCGTGAAGAACCAGATCCAGGTTTCGGATGCCGAGATGCAGCAGGCGGTGATGCAGCAGGCGTCGCAATATCCGGGCCAGGAGCGGCAGTTCTTCGATTTCATCCAGCAGAACCAGCAGGCGCTGGAGCAGATCCGCGCGCCGCTGTTCGAGGACAAGGTGGTCGATTACATTCTGGAACTGGCCGAGGTGACGGAAAAGTCCGTGACCAAGGAAGAACTGGAAAAGGCAATCGAAGCGCTGGACGCCGAGTGATCAGCCCAAGGCATGACAGGGGGGCGTCCGGTTCGGGCGCCCTTTTGCGTTTGGCCGACAATGGCTGACGCGGTGGGCAATTCGCCGGGGCGTGGGATCGCCCTCAAGATCGTGTCGGTATCGCTGTTCATGGTGATGGCCAGCCTGATCAAGGCGGCCTCGGACGAGGTGCCGCCGGGCGAGGCGATGTTCTTCCGCTCTCTGCTGGCGATGCCGGTGATCCTGACCTGGCTGGCGCTGCGCGGCGAGTTGGCGACCGGCCTGCGCACCTCCAACCCCTTGGGGCATTTCTGGCGCGGGCTGGTTGGCTCGACCGCGATGGGGCTGGGATTTGCCGGGCTAGGCCTGTTGCCGCTGCCCGAGGTGACCGCCATCGGCTATGCCGCGCCCTTGCTGACGGTGGTTTTCGCGGCGATGTTCCTGAATGAACCGGTGGGGGTGTTTCGCCTGTCCACGGTTGGCCTTGGCATGGTCGGGGTGCTGATCGTCCTCAGCCCGCGATTATCCGCGCTGTCGGGCGGCGCGGTTGCCCCGGCCGAGATGCTGGGGGCCATCGTGGTGCTGACCGGGGCGGCCTTTGCGGCCCTGGCGCAGGTCTTCGTGCGGCGGCTGGTGATGAGCGAACATATTGCTGCCATTGTGTTTTATTTCTCGGTCACCTCGACCTTGCTGTCGCTTCTGACCGTCCCGTTCGGCTGGGTGATGCCCGGCAACGGCGCGCTGGCGATGCTGATGATCGCGGGGGTTTTCGGCGGGCTGGGGCAGATATTCCTGACCTCATCCTACCGGCAGGCCGATGCCTCGGTGGTGGCGCCGTTTGAATATTCCTCGATGCTGCTGGCGCTGGGAGTTGGCTATTTCGTCTTTGACGAGGTGCCGAGTGCGGTGATGCTGGGCGGGGCCGGGCTGATCGTTCTGGCCGGGGTGCTGATCATCCTGCGCGAACGCGCGCTGGGGCTGGAACGGTCGCGCCAGCGCCGGGCGATGACGCCACAAGGCTGATCCCTCAGGCCCCGCCGATACAGGCGCGCGCGAAGCATGAGCCGAAGACATAATCCCAGCCCGTGTCATAGCCCGCGCGGATGGCCGCGGCCTCGCCCTGCAAGGCCTCCCAGCCGTCATGCACAAGCGTGGCGTCGCAGCCGCCGGGGCTGGCGTGGAATTGCAGATCAATGCGTGTGGCCTGTGCGGGTTCGCGCCCGACATGCCAGTTCAGGACCAGGTGGCGGGGCGCGTCATAGCTGGCGAAACTGCCCCAGAGATGGCGCTGGCCGGCATGATCGGTTTCCCATATCTCGCCGCCCTGCGACAGATGCGCCGACAGGGCAGCGGGCCGTCGCCCGGACCTGGCGGCAATCGAATGGCGATCCAGCGGCCACCAGAGCGCGAGTTCGTCGGTGAAGATGTGAAAGGCCTGTGCGGGCGGGCGTTTGATATGGATGGTCTTGCGCACAGGCGGCAGCATGGCTGGGTCTTTCATCATGGGCACGCGACAGGCGGGCCTGCCGGGGCCTGTCATCATCGCCCCGACGGGTGAAACCCGTCAAGACCCGCCCCGCAGGGGTGATTTCAGCTCCGGCCACGGCCTTTTGTCCGACATAGCCTTGAACCCCCCTGAACGCCGCACTAAGACTTGGTTAGGACCCTTCTGGCAAGCAGGGGGCGCAAAGCAATGCAGAAGGCTGGCAGGATGAGAGACCCGATCGACACTTACATGAACACCCTCGTGCCGATGGTGGTCGAACAGACCAGCCGGGGCGAGCGTGCCTATGACATTTTCTCGCGCCTGCTGAAGGAGCGGATCATCTTCGTCTCCGGCCCGGTGCATGACGGTATGTCGACGCTGATCGTGGCGCAATTGCTGTTTCTTGAGGCAGAAAATCCGTCCAAGGAAATCTCGATGTATATCAATTCGCCCGGCGGCGTGGTGACATCGGGGCTGTCGATCTACGACACGATGCAATATATCCGCCCGAAAATCTCGACCTTGTGCGTCGGGCAGGCGGCCTCGATGGGATCGCTGTTGCTGGCGGCGGGCGAAAAGGGCATGCGGTTCTCGCTGCCCAACAGCCGGATCATGGTGCACCAGCCCTCCGGCGGGTTTCAGGGCCAGGCCAGCGATATCGCGCTGCATGCCAAGGAAATCCTGGAACTGAAGGACCGGCTGAACAAGATCTATGTCAAGCATTGCGACCAGACGCTGAAAAAGGTCGAAACATCGCTGGACCGCGACAATTTCATGACCGCCGAGGAAGCCCGCGACTGGGGCCTGATTGACGAGATCGTCGATCACCGGGCGCCGGTGGAAAGCTGATCGGCCTGCGGCACTGCGGCAACGCATCCGCCAATGTTGCTGAAATGTGACGCCGAAACGGATTGTGCGCATGGAAAAACTGCCATAACCTGTTCGGCAAAGCCAAGAACAGAAGGCTGGCAGCAGCCCGAATGACGGATTGAGCTAGGTAAAGGTGACATATGGCAAACTCTGGTAACGGTGATTCCAAGAACACCCTTTACTGTTCGTTCTGCGGCAAGAGCCAGCACGAGGTCCGCAAACTGATCGCCGGTCCGACCGTGTTCATCTGCGATGAATGCGTCGAATTGTGCATGGATATCATTCGCGAGGAAACCAAGACCTCGATGGTGAAATCCTCCAGCGGGGTGCCGACGCCCAAGGAAATCTGCAAGGTGCTGGACGATTACGTGATCGGCCAGCAAGTGGCCAAGCGGGTGCTGTCGGTGGCGGTGCACAATCACTACAAGCGGCTGAACCACGCGGCCAAGAATTCCGAGATCGAGCTGTCGAAATCCAACATCCTGCTGGTCGGCCCGACAGGCTGTGGCAAGACGCTGCTGGCGCAGACGCTGGCACGCATTCTGGACGTGCCGTTCACGATGGCCGACGCCACCACCCTGACCGAGGCCGGCTATGTGGGCGAGGATGTGGAAAACATCATCCTGAAGCTGTTGCAGGCCTCGGAATACAATGTCGAACGCGCCCAGCGCGGCATCGTCTATATCGACGAGGTGGACAAGATCACCCGCAAGTCCGACAACCCGTCGATCACCCGCGATGTATCCGGCGAAGGCGTGCAGCAGGCCCTGCTGAAGATCATGGAAGGCACGGTCGCCTCCGTGCCGCCGCAGGGCGGGCGCAAGCATCCCCAGCAGGAATTCCTGCAGGTGGATACGACCAATATCCTGTTCGTCTGCGGCGGCGCGTTTGCCGGGCTGGAAAAGATCATCGCCCAGCGCGGCAAGGGCAGCGCCATCGGCTTTGGCGCCGATGTGAAGGACGAAAGCAAGCGCGGCACCGGCGAGATGCTGAAGGAACTGGAACCCGAGGATCTGCTGAAATTCGGCCTGATCCCGGAATTTGTCGGCCGCCTGCCGGTGATTGCCACCCTGACCGATCTGGACGAGGAAGCGCTTGTCACCATCCTGAGCGAGCCGAAAAACGCGCTGGTCAAGCAATACCAGCGCCTGTTCGAGCTGGAAGATGTCGAACTGACCTTCACCGATGAATCGCTGAAGGCGATCGCCAAGCGCGCCATCCAGCGCAAGACCGGCGCGCGCGGCCTTCGCTCGATCATGGAGGATATCCTCCTGGATACCATGTTCGATCTGCCGGGGCTGGATGACGTGGTGGAAGTGGTGGTCAATGACGAGGCGGTGAACGGGTTGTCCAAGCCGCTGATGATCTATTCCGACCGCAAGGAAGAAAGCGCCACCGCCAGCTAAACTGCGCTGGACCCCGGGCTGCAAACCGGTGCATATGAGGCAAGTGGATCAGGAGGCAATCCCCGTGAAATTCATCAAACGCATCTTCGCGTGGTGGGACGGACAGACCATCGGAACCCAGTTGTTCACATGGCGCAAGGGCCGCCTTGTCGGCGAGGACGGGCAGGGCAACAAGTATTACACCAACAAGGACGGCAAGAAGCGCTGGGTCATCTACAACGGCTTTTGCGATGCAAGCCGCGTGCCGCCCGATTGGCATGGCTGGCTGCATCACACGTTCGACAATGCCCCTGGCACGACGCCGCTTCGGCATCAGGCCTGGGAAAAGCCGCATCAGGAAAATCTGAGCGGAACCGCGCTGGCCTATGCGCCGCCGGGTTCGATGCGGGCGGCACAACCGGCGGCACGCGCCGATTACGAGGCGTGGCAGCCCGAATAGGGGCAGACGGAACATGGCGGAAAACACCACCGAAACCCTGATCGGCGGCATCGTTGTCGCGGTCGCGGCGGGCTTTTTGTTCTACATGGGGCAGGCCACCGCCACTTCGCAATCGGGTGGCGGCATGATGGAATTGCACGCCAGCTTCCGCTCGGTCGAGGGGGTGACTGTCGGCACCGACGTGCGGATGGCCGGGGTGAAGATCGGCACCGTCACCGGGCTTGATCTGGACCCTAAAACCTACCGGGCGGTGGTACGGCTGAACCTGCCGGACAATCTGGAACTGGCCAGCGACACGCAGGCGCTGGTATCCTCGGAAGGGTTGCTGGGCGGCTCCTTTGTCGAGATCGTGCCGGGTGGCGCCCCCGATCTGCTGGCGGACGGTGACGAGATCGAGGATACCCAGGGCGCGATCAGCGTTGTCACCCTGCTTTTGAAATTTGCCGGCGGTGGTGCCTCGGAATGAGGCTGGCCGCTTTTGCCGTTGCCCTTGGCCTGCTGGCCGGTCCCGCCACGGCGCAGCAGGGCGATCTGGAGGTTGCCGCGGGCACCGGCGCGATCCTGCGCGCGCTTGATACGCTGACCGGGCATCTGGAGGACCTGACGGTGCTGAACGGCACCACGATCACCTTCAAGCGGCTGGAAATCACCCTGAAGGAATGCCGCTACCCGGTGGAAAACCCGTTTGGCGATGCCTTCGCGCATCTGGTCATCCGCGATATCCGCGAGGACAGCCCGCGCTTCAGTGGCTGGATGGTGGCCTCGTCGCCTGCCTTGTCGGCGATGGATCACCCGCGCTACGATGTCTGGGTGTTGCGCTGCAGTATCCCGCCGGGTGTCGATACCAGCGGTAACTGAGTGCGGAACTCCGCATTTGCATCAATCGCCAGCGCCAGGCGGTGCAGGTAATCCTCGCGGCTGATCTCGAGTGCGCCGAGGCTCAACAGGTGGTCGGTGATGAATTGCGTATCCAGCAGTTGAAAGCCGCCAAGACGCAGGTGATCCACCAGATAGGCCAGCGCGATCTTCGAGGCGTTGGTGCGGCGCGAGAACATGCTTTCGCCGAAAAACGCCCCACCGATCGCCACGCCGTAGACCCCGCCGATCAGCACGCCCTGTTCATCGCGCACCTCCAGCGAATGGGCATATCCCATGCGGTGCAGGTCAAGGTAGAGGGCGCGGATTTCAGGATTGATCCAGGTTTCCGGCCGGTCGGCGCAGGCATCCAGCACGGCGGCGAAATCGGTATCGACATGGATACGGTAATCGGCCTTGCGGATGGCCCGCGCCAGCGAGCGTGAGATGTGAAAGCCGTCCAGCGGCAGGATGCCCCGCCGCTCCGGCTCGACCCAGAACACCTCGTCGTCATGCCCGCCTTCGGACATCGGAAACACGCCCAGGCGGTAAGCGTGCAGCAGCAGTTCGGGCGTGATCGGCGGCAGGGTATCGGCAGCCATGTCGCCCCCGTCAGCCGGTGTTTTCAGCCAGCCACTTTTCCAGCCAGTGGATGTTGTATTTCCCGCTCAGAACCGCGTCTTCCTCCAGCAGGGCGTGGAACAGCGGCGTCGTGGTATCGACGCCATCGACGATCAATTCGCCGAGCGCGCGTTTCAGCCGGGCCAGTGCCGCCGCACGATCCGGGCCGTGGACGATCAGCTTGGCGATCAGGCTGTCGTAATAAGGCGGGATCGAATAGCCGTCATAGAGCGCCGAGTCCATGCGCACGCCAAGCCCGCCGGGGGCGTGATATTGCGTGATCCGGCCGGGGCAGGGGGTGAAATTCGGCAGCTTTTCGGCGTTGATCCGCACTTCGATGGCATGGCCGCGGATCGTCAGGTCTTCCTGGCGGAACGACATGTCGTAACCGGCGGCAACGCGCAATTGTTCGCGTACCAGATCGACGCCGAAAATCGCCTCGGTCACGGGATGTTCGACCTGAAGGCGGGTGTTCATCTCGATGAAATAGAAACCGCCGTTCTCGTACAGGAATTCGATCGTGCCCGCCCCGGCATAGTTGATCGCGGCAACCGCATCGGCGCAGGTCTTGCCGATCTCGGCACGCATTTCGGGGGTGATCGAGGGGCCGGGGGCCTCTTCCAGAACCTTCTGGTGGCGGCGCTGCAATGAACAATCACGTTCGCCCAGATGCACCGCGCGGCCCTTGCCGTCGCCAAACACCTGGATTTCGATATGGCGCGGCGTGGTCAGGTATTTCTCGATATAGACTTCGTCATTGCCGAAGGCCGCCTTGGCTTCCGAGCGCGCACCCTGGAAGGCGTAATCCAGTTCCTTCTTCGTCTTGGCCAGCTTCATGCCGCGCCCGCCACCGCCCGCCGTGGCCTTGACGATCACGGGATAGCCCATCTCGTCGGCGATGCGGTGGGCATCGGCCAGCGTCGGCACGCCGCCATCCGAGCCGGGCACGCAAGGCACGCCCAGATTCTTCATCGTCGTCTTGGCGGTGATCTTGTCGCCCATCAGGTTGATATGTTCCGCCGTCGGACCGATGAACTTGATGCCGTGATCTTCGACGATCTGCACGAAACTGGCGTTTTCCGACAAAAAGCCATAGCCGGGATGGATCGCCTCGGCACCGGTAATCTCGGCGGCGGCGATGACTGCCGGCATGTTCAGATAGCTCTGCGACCCCGGCGGCGGGCCGATGCAGACGCTTTCATCGGCCATCCGCACATGCATCGCATCGGCATCAGCGGTGGAATGAATCGCCACCGAGGCGACGCCCATTTCCTTGCAGGCGCGGATGATGCGCAGCGCGATCTCGCCGCGATTGGCGATCAGGACTTTGGAGAACATGGGCCCGGCCTTCCGGCTCATTCGACGATCATCAGCGGAGCGCCATATTCGACCGGCGCGCCGTCTTCGATCAGGATACGTTTCACCACACCGGCGCGCGGCGCGTGAATCTGGTTCATCGTCTTCATCGCCTCGACGATGCAGACGGTCTGGCCTTCCTCAACCCGGTCGCCAAGCGCCACGAAAGCGGGCGCGCCCGGTTCCGGGGCAAGGTAGGCGGTGCCGACCATCGGCGAGGTGACGGCACCGGGATGCTGTGCGGGATCCTCGTTTGCCACCGGCGCGGCGGCTGGGGCGGCAGCGGCGGGTGCGGCGGCGACTGCCGCCGGGGCCGCGACCACATGGGCAACAGGTGCAGCCTCGATCTGGCGGGCGACACGGACGCTGAGCGTGTCGTCATCGCCGAAGTCGCGCACGACTTCCAGTTCGGTCAGGTCATTGGCGCGCAGCATTTCCGCCAGTGCCTGTACGAAGGCAACGTCGGAATCGTGATTTCTTTTCGACATGGAGTGTTCAGCCTTGTTGAATTTGCGGCCCGTCTTGCAGCGGGCTTGCCCCGGTGCCCCTCATTATACCCAATTTCCGGGCGAGAAAAGCATTTCCGCCCGCCTTATTGCCGCGTTTCGCGCCGAAATGGCCCGATCACTGCTGCTGGTTGCGATAATAGGCCACGACTTCGCGCATGTTTTCCAGCGGCAGGTAGCCGCGCAGCAATTCGGCTCCGATGGCGAATGTCGGCGTGCCGGTGATCGCCAGCTTTTCCGCCAGCCCATGCACCGCGCCGATCTGGCCGCTGACCGCCGGGTCATCCATATAGGCGACAACCGGCGCGGCCTCGATCCCCAGATTTTCCAGGATCGCACCGACATTCTGCGCCGTGATGCTGCCGTTGAAGGTCATCAAAAAATCGCCAAGGCGGCGATAGGCCTCCGGCCCGGACTTGTGCAGCGTGGCGACGGCGAGCCGCGCCGACAGCACCGATTGTTCGCCCAGGATCGGAAATTCCTTGATTACCAGACGGATATTGCCGTCGCTTTCGATCAGTTCGTGGACCTCGTCATGCGCCTTGCGGCAATAGCCGCAGCGGTAGTCGAGAAACTCCACCAGCGTGATGTCACCGTCGGGATTGCCGCCGACATAGGAATAGCCGTCGTTGAAAATCTCGTCCGACAGGGCAACCAGCAAGGCGCTGTCATTGTTGGCCTGCTGTTCCTGCTTGCGCTGTTCCAGTACCGCGATGGCCTCCATCAGGACTTCGGGATTGTCCAGCAGATAGGCGCGAACCTCGGCGCGGAAGGCGTCGCGTTCGCCATCGCTCATGTCCTGAAGGCCATCGGCCAGTGCCTGGGCAGGCAGCGCCAGCAGCGCCAGGATCAGCGGGATCAGTCGTTTCAGCATGTCTTGTCCTATTTCCTGTTCTTGCGGAGGGGTTTGGAGACCCCGATGATGTCTTCGGCCCTCAGCCATCCGGCAGAGCCGCGCGGCAGCAACCCGGCGGCCCGGTTGGCGTTGGTATAGGCGTCGTCGAAGCGGCTGAGCAAGGCATATCGTTCCGCCGTCACCAGCGAGGCCATGCCGTTATTGCCCGCCTTGGCATAGGCCACCGCCAGATCGCGCAGCAATCTTGCATCGCGGGGGTCGATCTGGCGGGCACGATTCAGAACCTCCAGCGCCTGGCGATCGCCCTCCCTGGTTTTCAGCGCCAGCAATGCGCGGCCATAGCCGGCAAGGATCAGCGACTGGCGCGGCATCAACTGATCAGCGGTGCGATAGGAGGCGACGGCGGCGGCGGTCTGGCGGTCTTCCAGCAGGATCTGGCCTTTCAGTTCGTGGTAAAAGGCGTCCCTTGGCCGTTTCGCGAGCAACTGGTTCATGTAGCCGATGGCCTTGCCGGCATCGCCCTGGCGATAATGCGCGATGGCGCGGGTCATGATCGCGGCTTCGGAATTGTCGCCGGGCTTGATATGGCGCAGGATATAGGCGGGATTGCCGGTGAAGGCGCGGAACTTGGCCTGCATCCGGGCGTGCCAATAGACCAGATCGGCGGATGCGGCGGTTTCCTTGCCTTCATAGATCGCGATCTGGCCTTTCAGGGCGCGGATGCGGTCGGCGCTCAAAGGGTGGGTCAGCGCGTAGGGGTCCTGGCGGGTGATCGACAGCGCCTCCTGGCCGCGAAAGATTTCCAGCACCTGCACCGAGGCTTCGGGATCGACCCCGGCGCGCACCAGATAGCGCACCGAGACCTGATCGGCGGTCGCCTCCTCGGCGCGGGTATGGGACAGGTAGTTGCGCACGGCCGATCCGGCGGCCCCGAAGGCCACACCGCTTGCCGCATCGCCCGCACCCGAGGCCGCCAGTGCGATGGCCAGCGCCACGCCGATACCGATGGCGGAATTGGCGCTGGCCTGATTGAGCGAACGGCGCACCAGATGGCCCGACGTGATATGCGCCAGTTCGTGGCCGATCACCGATTGCAGCATGGCGATGGTGTCCAGCCGGGTGATCAGCCCGGAATGCAGGAAAATCGCCTTGTTGTTGACCACGAAAGCGTTCAGCGAGCGATCATCGACCACCAGAATCTCGATCATGCCAGGGCTGATCCCGGCGGCGCGGTAAAGCGGTGCCGCGATGCGGTCCAGCGTCGCCTCGATCTCGGCGTCGCGGATCAGGCCAAGGGCGGACAGCGGTGTGGCCGACAGCGCGAGCGCCGCCGCCGCCAGGATGCCCCGCAGGGTTCGGCTTGCCATTGACCTTCCTTCCGCCCCTTGAGACAAGTGAATGCAGCCCGGCGATCATAGAAAGAACATTATGCGGTTATCAAGGCGCGGCGCGGTCGATCCCTTCATTGTGATGGATGTGATGGAACGGGCCCGCGCCGCCGAGGCGGCGGGCCGCTCGATCATCCATATGGAGGTTGGCCAGCCCGGCACCGGTGCCCCCGCCGGGGCATTGGCGGCTTTGGGCCGGGCGATGGCATCTGACCCGCTGGGCTATACCGTGGCGCTGGGGCGGCCCGATCTGCGGGCGCGGATCGCGCGGCTTTACCGCGACTGGTACGGCGTTGACCTCGCGCCTGAGCGGATCGTGGTGACGGCGGGATCGTCGGCGGGGTTCCTGCTGGCGTTCAGCCTGTTGTTCGATGCCGGCGACAGGGTGGCGGTGGGCGAGCCGGGCTATCCCAGCTACCGCAATATCCTGAAGGCGCTGTCGCTTGCGCCCATAGGCATCCCGACGCGCCCCGATAACCGCTTCCAGCCGGTGCCGGACGAGGTGGCGGCAATCCCCGATCTGGCCGGGCTGCTGGTGGCCTCGCCGGCCAATCCGACCGGCACGATGCTGGGGCGCGAGGCGCTGGAGGCGCTGATCACCACCTGCCGCGACCGCGATATCGCCTTCGTCTCGGACGAAATCTACCACGGTATCCAGTATGGTGAGCGCGCGGTATCGGCGCTGGAAATTTCCGACGACGTGGTGGTGATCAACTCGTTTTCCAAATATTTCTCGATGACCGGCTGGCGGATCGGCTGGATGGTGCTGCCCGAAAGCCATATGCGCCAGGTCGAGCGCCTGACCCAGAACATGTTCATCTGTGCGCCGCATGCCAGCCAGGTGGCGGCGCTGGCGGCGATGGATTGCGAGACCGAGTTATCCGCCAATCTGGCGGTCTATGCGAAAAACCGCGACCTGATGCTGGACGGGCTGAAAGCGGCGGGGTTCACCAGGGTCGCGCCACCCGACGGGGCGTTCTATGTCTATGCGGATGTGTCGGAATTTACCGATGACGCGACCGCCTTCGCGGCCGAAATTCTGGCCAAGGCCGGGGTGGCGGTGACACCGGGGCTGGATTTCGACCCCCTTCGCGGACGGCGAAGCCTTCGGTTTTCCTATGCACGCTCAAGCGACGATATTGCCGAGGGTCTGGTGCGCCTGAAGGCCTTCATGGACAACCGCAGCGTCTGAAATCGCGCGCCGAACAGGCCGGAACCGGCGGTTGCGCCGCACCGCATGCGATGTTTCCGGCCCGCCCGGTTTGAATTTTGCCTGTTGCCTGAGTATGTTTTTCGTGCATTCTGCGCGGGAATCTATATTGACTGGCTAGTCAATAAAAACACGGTTCGCGAAACCAGAGATTATCGGGAGGTCCTCTGACATGAATATTCTGAAACTGACGGCAGCAACGGCGGCACTTGCAACGGCGCTTTCCGCAGCGGCCTATGCCGATTGCGGCAAGGTGGTGTTCTCGGATGTCGGCTGGACCGATATCACCGCCACCACGGCAGCCACCGGCACGGTGCTGAAAGCGCTTGGCTACGAGGTGGATGTGAAGGTGCTTTCGGTGCCGGTCACCTATGCCTCGATGGCGGGTGGCGATGTTGACGTGTTCCTTGGCAACTGGATGCCGACGATGGAAGGCGATATCGCCTCCTACCGCGAGGCCGGAACGGTTGATACCGTGCGCGAGAACCTGGCCGGTGCGAAATACACGCTGGCGGTCAACAAGGCGGCAGCCGATCTCGGCATCAGGGATTTTGCCGATATCGCCGCGCACAAGGACGCGCTGGAGGGCAAGATCTACGGCATCGAGCCGGGCAATGACGGCAACCGCCTGATCCTCGACATGATCGGCAGCAATGCCTTTGGCCTGGAAGGCTTCGAGGTGGTCGAATCCTCCGAACAAGGGATGCTGGCGCAGGTGGCGCGGAACTCCAAGAAGGGCGACCCGATCGTGTTCCTGGGCTGGGAACCGCACCCGATGAACGCCAATTTCGACATGTCCTACCTGACCGGAGGCGACGATTACTTCGGCCCCGATCTGGGCGGAGCCTCGGTCTATACCAATACCCGCGCCGGCTATGTCACCGAATGTCCGAATGTCGGTGCCCTGCTGACCAATCTGCAATTCACGCTGGCGATGGAAAACGAGATCATGGCCGCCATTCTGGATGATGGCCAGGAAGCCGATGCCGCGGCGGCGGCATGGCTGAAGGCCAATCCCGGCGTGCTGGGCCAGTGGCTGAACGGTGTCACCACCAGCGATGGCGGTGACGCGATGGCAGCGGTCAATTCGGCGCTGGGCCTGTAATCCAGACGATCAGAAAGGGCCCCGCTCCGGATGGATCGGGGCCTTTTCGTTTAGATGGGGGGCACGGAAATGGACTGGCTTACGGAGACGAAAATCCCGGTCGGCAAAACCGCCAAGACGGTGTTCGACTGGCTTCAGGACAACGGCGACTGGTTCTTCGATGGCCTTGCGGTCGGGCTGGAATGGCTGATCGACCTGATCCTGTGGGCGCTGCAAACGCCGCATCCCCTGATCATCATCGCGCTGTTCGTGGCGCTGACATGGGTGATCCAGCGCAGTTGGAAAACCTGCCTGCTGGTTTTTCTGGGCTTTCTGTTCATCCTCAATCAGGGCTACTGGAAGGAAACCACCGAAAGCCTGACGCTGGTCTTGTCGTCCTGCGTGGTCTGCATGGCGGTGGGGGTGCCGATCGGCATCGCGATGGCGCATCGCCCGCGGCTTTATGCTTACCTCAGGCCGGTGCTCGATCTGATGCAGACCCTGCCGACCTTCGTGTACCTGATCCCGGCCATCGTGTTCTTCGGCATCGGCCTTGTGCCGGGCCTGATGGCGACGGTGATTTTCGTGCTGCCCGCGCCGATCCGGCTGACGCATCTCGGCGTCGCCTCGACCCCGCAGGCGCTGCTGGAAGCCGCCGAGGCGTTTGGGGCCACGCCGCGCCAGAAGCTCTGGAAGGTGGAACTGCCCTATGCCCTGCCGCAGATCATGACGGGCTTGAACCAGACGATCATGCTGTCGCTGTCGATGGTGGTGATCGCGGCGCTGGTCGGGGCCAATGGCCTTGGCGTGCCGGTGGTGCGCGCACTCAATCAGGTGAATACAGCACTTGGGTTTGAAAGCGGCTTCATCATCGTCGTGGTTGCGATCATGCTGGATCGGATGCTGCGCCTGCATGGAGGTGGCAAATGAGACCGGCGGTAGAATTTGACGCGGTCAGCATCGTCTTCGGCAACGAGCCGGAAACCGCGCTGCTGCTGGCGGATCAGGGCCAGAGCCGCGAGGATATCCAGGCCGCCACCGGGCAGACGCTGGGCGTGCATGATTGCTCGCTGATTGTGGAAACCGGCGAAATCCTGGTGCTGATGGGCCTGTCGGGATCGGGCAAGTCGACGTTGCTGAGGGCCGTCAACGGGTTGAACCCGGTGGTGCGCGGCAAGGTTCTGGTCAATGACGGCGCGGAGATGGTGGATATTACCGGGGCCGACAAGGCAACGTTGCGCCGGATGCGCCTGAAGAAGATCGCGATGGTGTTCCAGCAATTCGGCCTGCTGCCCTGGCGCTCGGTGCGCGAGAATGTCGGGCTGGGGCTGGAACTGGACGGCCAGCCCGCGAAGGAACGCCGCGCGCAGGTGGACAAGCAGCTTGAACTGGTCGGCCTGTCGGACTGGGCCGAACGCAAGGTGGGTGAGTTGTCCGGCGGCATGCAGCAGCGCGTCGGACTGGCGCGGGCCTTTGCCACCGAAGCGCCGATCCTGTTGATGGACGAGCCGTTTTCGGCGCTGGACCCGCTGATCCGCACCAGGCTGCAGGATGAGTTGCTGGAACTGCAGAAAGAACTGAAACGCACGATCATTTTCGTCAGCCACGATCTGGATGAAGCGTTCAAGCTGGGCGGGCGGATCGCCATCATGGAAGGCGGGCGCATCGTGCAATGCGGCACGCCGAGGGATATCTTTTCCAACCCGTCCAGCGAGTACGTGGCCGAGTTCGTGGCGCATATGAACCCGCTGGGCGTGTTATGCGCGCGCGACGTGATGCAGCCGGCGCGGGCCAAGCCGAAGATCAGCATCGACGCCGAGGAATGGGTGCAGGTTGCCATGCAGGAGCTTGCCGGTGGCGCGGATAGTCTGGGTGTTACCGAGAACGGCGAATTGGTCGGCGAGATCACCGTGGCGTCGCTGCTGGAGCGGTTGAATACGGGGCAGCGTTAGGGTGTCGGAGGGGGTCCAGTTTCACCGAAACCAGCCTCGCCCTAAAACGACCTCGGCAACCCCAGCACATGCTCCGCCACATAGGACAGGATCAGATTGGTCGAAATCGGTGCCACCTGATAAAGCCTTGTTTCGCGGAACTTGCGCTCGATATCGTATTCCTCGGCAAAGCCGAAACCGCCATGCGTTTGCAGGCAGGCATTCGCCGCCTCCCACGAGGCATCCGCTGCCAGCAGCTTGGCCATGTTGGCCTGCGCGCCGCAATCGGCCCCGGCATCGAACCGACGACACGCCTCGAACCGCATCAGATTGGCGGCCTCGACATTCACGTAAGCCCGCGCCAGCGGAAACTGCACGCCCTGGTTCCGGCCGATCGGGCGGTCGAACACCACCCGCTCGCCGGCATAGGCCGTGGCGCGTTCCAGAAACCAGTAGCCATCGCCAATGCATTCCGCCGCGATCAGGGTCCGTTCGGCGTTCAACCCATCGAGGATATAGCGAAAGCCGCGGCCTTCCTCGCCGATCAGGTTTTCCGCCGGAATTTCCAGATCGTCAAAGAACAATTCAAAGGTTTCATGGCCGACCATGTTGCGGATCGGGGTCATACGCATGCCCTTGCCAAGGGCTTCTTTCAGATCGACGATGAACACCGACAGACCATCGGATTTGCGCTTCACCTCGGCCAGCGGCGTGGTGCGGGCCAGCAGGATCATCAGGTCGGAATGCTCGACCCGGCTGATCCAGACCTTCTGGCCGTTGACGACATAGCGATCGCCCTTGCGGATGGCGGTGGTTTTCAGCCTTGTGGTGTCGGTGCCGGTGGTCGGTTCCGTCACTGCCATGGATTGCAGGCGCAACTCGCCGCGCGCGATGCCGGGCAGATAGGCCGCCTTCTGTGCCGCCGAGCCATGCCTCAGCAGCGTGCCCATATTGTACATCTGGCCGTGGCAATGCCCGGCATTGCCGCCGGAACGGTTGATCTCCTCCATCACGATGGAGGCTTCGGTCAGGCCAAGCCCCGAGCCGCCGAACTCATCCGGGATCATCGCAGCCATCCAGCCGGCACTTGTCAGCGCGTCGATGAACTCCACCGGATAGGTGCCGGCGGCAGCGTGGCGGCGGTGGTATTCCGGGGCAAAACCGTTGCAGAGCGCGCGCAGGGCATCGCGCAGATCGTCATGGTCGGCGGGGGCGCTGGTCTGCATTCCGGTATCCTTGTTCTTGTCTGGCCTGTCCTGACCTAGCGTGAATGCCGCCGCCGTTCCAGCGGCAAACGCGGGCATGTCCGCTTGGTCCGATCCGTCGTTAGGGACTTGTTCAACCAGGGGCAAAGCCCATAAACTGCGACCGGCAGTTTACAGGGATATGCGTGCGCGTGGCAGAGGACGGGGATATCACCGGGGAGGCGGGCCCGGCCTTCAGCCAGGCCGATCTGCTGGACCTGACCGGCTATAACATGAAACGCGCCTATATGCGGATCTATGCCGATTTCACCGAGGCATTGGCCGGGTTCGATCTGCGCCAGCGGACATTCTCGGTGCTGTCGCTGGTGGTGGAAAACCCCGAAATCCGCCAGAGCGACATTGCCCGCGAGCTTGGCATCGAACGCTCCGGTACGGTGGTGATCGTGGATGAACTGGAAGGGCGCAGGCTGATCCGCCGCGCGGATGTGCCCGGTGACCGGCGGGCGCATGCGCTGACGGCTACGCGCGACGGCATCGCGCTTTATCGCCGCGCCCTTGCCGAGATCGCCGCCCATGAAGGCCGCTTGATGAATGGTTTCACCGCGTCGGAACGCGCCTTGCTGAATGCGCTGTTACGGCGGATACACGAGTTGAACTGAACATGACCGAGAAGGACAAGACATGCAGGTAAATTCATCTACAACCGCGATCATCAGCGGCGGCGCTTCGGGCCTTGGCGAGGCGGTGACGCGTAATCTGGCGGCCAGCGGTGCGAAGGTCTGCCTGTTCGATCTGAACGCGGAGCGCGGCGAGGCTCTGGCGGCGGAGCTGGGCGGCACGTTCGTGAAAGTCGATGTGAGCGACGTGGACTCGGTCGAGGCCGGGTTTGCTGCCGCCCGCGCCGCACAGGGACAGGAACGCATCATGGTCAATTGCGCCGGGATCGGCGTTGCCGCCAAGACCGTGGGCAAGGACGGCAAGCCGCATGACGCGGCATTTTACGAGCGTGTGATCCGCATCAACCTGATCGGCACCTTCTTGTGCGCCAGCCGCGCCGCTGCGGGTATGGTGGCCTCGGACCCGGTAACGGAAGACGGCGAGCGCGGCGTGATCATCAACACCGCTTCGGCCGCGGCGTTTGACGGGCAGATCGGGCAGATCGCCTATTCCGCCTCCAAGGGCGGGGTGGTCGGCATGACGCTGCCGATGGCGCGCGATCTGTCGCGCGATGGCGTGCGGGTGATGTCGATCGCGCCGGGCCTGTTCATGACCCCGATGCTGGCCGGCCTGCCCGAAGATGTGCAGAAATCGCTGGGCGCGCAGGTGCCGTTCCCGTCGCGGCTGGGCGATCCGGCGGAATATGCCGCCCTGGCCCGCCATATCGTCGAGAACGCCATGCTGAACGGCGAGACGATCCGGCTGGACGGTGCGATCCGCATGGCTCCGAAATAAGGCGATGGCGCAGCCTGCCCCGCGCTTCTGGTCGCCGCGTTTCGATATCGAGACAAGGGCCGACGGCACGATCCTGATGCAGCAGGCCGAGCCGCTGGCGGAATGGGGGCGCTGCCTGCCGGACCGGCTGGTGCATTGGGCCTGGGCGCGGCCCGACGACATTTTCCTGGCCCGCCGGGACAATGGCGGCGCGTGGCGGCGGCTGAGCTTCATTTCGGTGCTGGCCTCGGTCCGCGCCCTCGGCTCAGGCCTACTGGACCTTGGGCTGGGCCCGGAGCGCCCGCTGCTGATCCTGTCGGAAAACAGCCTGGAACATGCGCTGATCGGGCTGGCGGCGCAATATGTCGGGGTGCCCTATGCGCCGGTCTCGCCTTCCTATGCGTTGAAATCGCAGGATTTCGGCAAGTTGAAAGGGATTGCCGAATTGCTGAAGCCGGGGCTGATCTTTGCCCAGGACGGCGCGCGTTATGCGGCGGCCATCGCCGCCATCCGCCGCGCCGATACCGCTGTCATGGTGGTGGACAATCCCGGCCCCCTGCAGGCAGCGCTGCGCTTTGGCGATCTGGAAGGGCGCGATGCCAGCCCAGCCGCCGATGCCGCGTTCGAGGCGATCACCGGCGCGACGGTGGCGAAATACCTGTTCACCTCGGGCTCTACCGGCGCGCCAAAGGCGGTGATCAACACCCAGTCGATGCTGATGTCGAACATGGGCATGGTCGCCGATTGCTTCCGGTTCCTGGAAGATCACCCGCCGGTCTTCGTGGACTGGGCACCTTGGAACCATACCGCATCCGGCAACAAGGTGTTCAACATGGCGCTGATGCATGGCGGCACCTTTCATATCGACGATGGCAAACCCGCCCCGGGGCTGATCGACCAGACCATCCGCAACCTCCGCGAAATCTCGCCGACCTGGTATTTCAACGTGCCCGCCGGATGGGACATGCTGGTGCGCGAGATGGAGCGGGATGCGGCGCTTTGCCAATCGTTCTTCGCGCGGCTCGACATGATGATGTATGCCGGGGCCGGCATGGCGCAGCATACCTGGGATGCGCTGCTGAGGCTGTCGCGCCGGCATGCCGGGCGCGAGGTGCTGCTGGTATCGGGGCTGGGCGCGACCGAAACCGCTCCGGCGGCGCTGATGTGTACCGAGCAATGGCAATCGGCGGGCAATATCGGGGTGCCCGAACGCGGCCTGGTCCTGAAGCTGGTGCCCAATGGCGGCAAGCTGGAGGCGCGGCTGAAAGGCCCGTCGATCACGCCGGGCTATTTCGGCGATCCCGAGCGCACGGCGCAGGCATTCGACGAGGAAGGCTTCTACCTGCTGGGCGATGCGCTGAAGCCCGCCGATCCCGATGACCTGAGCCGGGGGTTTTTCTTCGATGGCCGGGTGGCGGAGAATTTCAAGCTGGCGACCGGCACCTGGGTGGCGGTCGGCGCGTTGCGGGCGGCCTTGGTCAATGCCTTTGGCGGGCTGGTCAGCGACGCGGTGATCCTGGGCGAGAACCGCGACTATCTGGGGGCGTTGTTGTTTCCCAATGCGGCGGCGTTACGTGATCTGGCGGATGGGCCGGATGATATGGCGGACGTGCTGGCGCGGCCCGAAGTGAGGGCGGCGATTGCCGAAAGGCTGGCCGCATTCGCCGCCGGTTCGACCGGTTCGTCCACGCGGGTGCAACGGGTGTTGCTGCTGGCCGAACCCCCCGATCTGGACCGGGGCGAGGTGACCGACAAGGGCTCGATCAACCAGCGTGCGGTGATGGCGGCAAGGCCCGAAGCGGTGGCGGCGATCTATGCAGGCGGCGACGGGGTGATATCGCTCTGACAGCCGCAAGTTCAGCGAAATTTCGGTGACCGTTTTTCCAGGAAGGCCCGTACCCCTTCATCCGCATCCGCCGTGGTCTGGGAAACCGCCGCCGACAGCGATTCCAGATACAAGGCATCGGCCTTGGACATGTCCTCGGCCCGCGCGATGGTGTTTATCATCATGTAGTTGGACAAGGGCGCGTTGCGGGCGATCTTGCCGGCCAGTTCAATCGCCAGCGGCAGCGCCTCGCCGTCGCCCACCGCGTAATGCGTCAGGCCGATGGTCAGGGCCTCGGCGGCGTTGTACTTGCGCCCGGTCAGCATCATTTCGGTCATCCGGTCCGCGCCGATGATCCGGCCGACCCGCGCCGTGGCACCGCCGCCGACATAGATGCCAAGCCGTCCCTCGGGCAGTTGGAACACGCAAGACGGCTCGGCGATCCGCACATGGGTCGAGGTGGCCAGTTCCAGCCCGCCGCCGATCACCGTGCCGAACATTGCCGACACCACCGGCAGGCCGCCGAACTGGATAACGTCCATCACACCGTGCCAGCCGCGCGAATGGTGCAGGGTTTCCTCGGCTGAACGCACGACATGTTCCGACAAGTCCAGCCCTGAGCAGAAATGCCCTGCCGTGCCGGTCAGCACCACGGCGCGGGTGTCAGGCGGTGGCCTGCGGAAGAAATCTTCCAGCGCGCCCAGCAATTCGTCCGACATGGCGTTGCGCTTGGCCGGGCGGTTCATGGACAGGATGGCTATCGGGCCTTCATGGGTGATCTTCAGAACGGGTTCGGCTTGGGTCATTGCAGGTGGTCCGGCTGGCTGTGGTTCGGGATATTGTTATACGGTGTAACAATCCGGGCGCAATGCAAAAGACGCCCCCATCGGGGACGCCTTTCGAGATCGTGCAAAGGGCAGGTGGTTCAGACGCCGCCCCAGATGTCCTCGGCCACGCGCACCACCAGTTCCAGCTTGCGGCGCTGGTCGTCCTCGCTCAGGGCGTTGCCTTCCTCGGTCGAGGCGAAGCCGCATTGCGGTGCGATGCCCAACTGGTCGATATCGACATATTTCGACGCTTCGTCGAATTTCGATTTCAGCCAGTCCAGCGGCTCCAGATCGGGGGTCTTGGTGGTGATGAAGCCCGGCAGCACCCGTTGCTTGCCCTTCGGCAGCAGTTTCAGCGGCTCCAGCCCGCCGGCCCGGTCGGTGTCGTATTCCATGAAGAATATATCGACGCCGGTGGAAAAGATCGCCTCGGCGGCGGCGTCGTAGGCACCGCTAGCCGCATGGGTCGAGCGGAAATTGCCCCGGCACATATGCATGCCGATCACCATGTCGGCGGGGCGGTCCTTGATCGCCTCGCGCATCATCCAGCCATAGCGTTCGATCAGCCAGTCCGGATCAGTTCCGGCGGCTGCCTTGTCGGCGCGGTGTCTGGGATCGCAGAGATAAGCGAAGAAGATATCGTCCATCTGCAAGTAACGGCAGCCGGCCTCGTAGAATTTGGTGACGGCCTTCTTGTAGGTGGCGGCGATATCGGCCAGCAGCACCTCCTGATCCTTGTATTCCGCCGGGGCGATATCCTCGGCCGCCGTGCGGAAATGGCAGCAGGACGGCCCGGGGATCGAGATTTTCGGCGTTTGGGACGTGTTGGCGGCGACGAAGCGGAAGTGATCCAGCATCGGGTGATTGTCGGGGAAATCCAGCTTTTTCGTGATCGTCGGAAAGATCGGGCGCAGCTTCACCCCGGCGAATTGCACGCCCTGGTCGCGTTCCACCAGATCGAGGCCGTCCAGCATCCCCATGAAATCGTAATGCCAGAACGAGCGCCGCGCCTCGCCATCGGTGACGGCCCTGAGGCCGACCTCCTCCTGCATCCGGATCAGGGCGGGAATCTCGGCATCCTCGACCGCCTTCAGGTCCGCCGCCGTGATCGACTTGTCGTCGAAATGCTTGCGCCGTGCGGCGGCGACCGCCCTGGGGCGCAGCAAAGAACCGACATGATCGGCGCGGAAGGGTGGGGTGGGTCTGGTCATATCGTGCTCCGGGTCATTTGCTAAAGCCCCATCAGTTTCGGCAGCCACAAGGTCAGCGCGGGAAAGGCGACAAGGATCGACACGCGCAGGATTTCCGCCATGAAAAATGGCATGACACCCTTGAAGGTCTCGATCATCGGGACGTCCTTGGCCAGCGCCGAGATGACGAAGACGTTCATGCCCACGGGGGGCGTAATCAGGCCGAGTTCGACCACGATCAGCGCCAATATGCCGAACCAGATCTTCAGATCCTCGGTGGACATGCCGAAACCCGACCCGGCGGCGGGCTGGTACATGCCGCCATTGATCTCGACCAGCACCGGCCAGAAGAACGGGATCACCAGCAGGATCATCGACAGGCTGTCCATCAGGCAGCCCAACAGGATCAGCGCCACCAGCAACAGGATGATCACCAGCATCGGAGACAATCCCGAGCCGCCGATCCAGGCCGCGGTTTCCTGCGGCAGGCCGATCCGGCTCATGAATATCTTCATAAGTTCGGCCCCGAACATGATGAGGTAGATCATGCCGGTCGTGGCCGCGGTTTCCTTCAGCGATTCGGTCAGTTCGCCGAACCCGATGGTGCGGGTGACAACACCGTATAGCCAGACCAGCGCCACCCCGACAGCGGCGGCAGGCGTGGGGTTGAAAAAGCCGCCATAGATGCCGCCCAGCACAAGGCCGAAGATCACCATCACCGGGATGACGCCGATGGTTGCGTTGCGGAATTCGCGGAACGTCGCACCATCCTGGCGCGGGCCGGCATCGGGGCGGATCAGGACGTAAATGGCGATGGTCAGGATGAACAGGATCACTGCCAGGATGCCGGGGATCATCGCCGCGGCGAACATGGTGACGATATTGGCCTCGACGATGATGGCGTAGATGATCAGCACCACCGAGGGCGGGATCAGGATGCCCAGCACGCCGCCTGCGGCCAGCGAGCCGGTCGCCAGCGCGCCGGAATAATTGTAGCGTTTCAGTTCCGGCAGGGCGACGCGCCCCATGGTCGAGGCGGTGGCCAGCGACGAGCCGCAGACCGCGCCGAACCCGGCGCAGCCGGCAATGGCGGCCATCGCGGTGCCGCCCCGCAGCCAGCCAAGCCAGGCATTGGCGGCGCGAAACAGCGCCCGGCTCAGCCCGGCGCGGGACGCCAGCGCCCCCATCAGCACGAACATCGGCACCACCGACAGCCCGTAATTGGAGAAAATCCCCCAGCCCAGCGTCTTCATCTGTGAAAACAGGATCTGGTGGCCGTTGACGAGGACGACGCCGACCCCGCCGACCAGGATCATCGAATAGGCGATCGGCACCCTGATCACGATCAGGCCGACCAGCACGACCAGCCCGAGAATTCCGAGTGTTACAGGGTCCATCAGTATCTGCCCCGCATCATCTTGAGGAATTCCTCGCGTGCTGTCACAGCCGCCGCGACCGCCAGAAGCCCCAGCGAAAACAGGCAGGCACCGAAGCCCCAGGCCAGCGGGATCTGCAGGATTGCCGTGGTTGAATCATAGGTCGCCATGTCGATCATCCCAAGCCAGGTCCGCCACAGCAAAAGCGAGCCGAAACCGAAGGCGACCAGCGCCGAGACGAATGCGAACAGGCTGATCCAGAAGCGCGAGGCGCGGGCGGTGAAAATGTCTGCGGTCACGTTATGACCGGCGATCTGGCAATAGGGCAGGAAGGAAAACGCGGCGATGGCAACACCGACCTCGGTCAGTTCAAAATCGCCCGAGAAGGTCTTGCTGACGGTTGCCGCGCGGATCACGGAGGCGACGTTGATCGCCACCACCGCCAATAGCAGGAAGCCGCCCAGGATCGCCCAGACGGTGGTAATACGAAGGACGAGGCTGTGAAGCCTCGTCCCGTTGGTCTGATAGGCGCTCACTGTCACTGGGTATTCTTGGCAATGAGTTCCTTGGCCTTGGCGACCAAGGCTGCGCCGTCGATACCCTTGCTGGCGACTTCGTCGATCCAGCGCTGCTGTACCGGTGCCAGCGTATCCATGAAGGCCGCAGTTTCCGCCTCGGTCAGCATGATATGGGTCGAACCATTATCCGTCGCCAGCTTGATGCCGAAATTGTCGCCACCGCGCCAGACATCCGCAACCTGACCCCACCAGTCGCGGCCCGAGGCATCGCTGAAGGCTTTCTTGATGTCATCCGGCAGGCCGTCCCAGCGGGCCTGGTTCATCGACACCTGGAAGGTGGTGGTGCCGAGGCGGGTATTGTCGGCACCTTCGATGAAGTACTTGATCTGGTTGTACAGCTTCAGCGGCGGCACGATTTCCCAGGGCAGAAGCGTTGCTTCGGCAACCTTCTTGGACAGGGCGGCGGGCACTTCCGGCACCGGCATGGCGATCGGCGAGGCACCCAGCGCCTCGATCACCCAGGCCCCGGTGCGGCTGGGAATGCGGATTTTCATGCCCGCAAGATCGGCCGGCGAACGCACTTCCTTGTCCACCGTCATGATGCCCTGACCGGCATGAACATGCAGCCACATGACTTTCAGCCCGGCATATTCCTGCGCCAGATCGCTTTCGAACATGTCATACATGGCCAGGTTGGTGGCCTTGATGTCGTTGATGAACACGCCCGGCAATTCAAACACTTCGGTGCGCGGGAACTGGCCCGGCGTGTAGCCGTTCACTGTCCAGATCAGATCGACAACGCCGTCGCGGGCCTGCTGGACCAGTTCGGGCGGGGTGCCGCCGAGGGTCATCGCCGGATAGATCTCGATCTTGACGCGGCCGCCGGAATTGGCCTCGACCTGCTTGGCCCAGGGTTCCAGCATGTTGGTATGTGCCGGTGCCTTGCCACCGAGCAGGTGGTGCAGTTTGAAGGTGTATTCCTGAGCAAACGCGCTGCTGGTGGTCGCCAGCGCGATCGCCCCGGTGGCCAGGGCGGCCAGGGTTCTGGTGAATGTGGACATGGTTTCTCCTCCCGTTGGTGGCTTTAGTATAAAGGGCCAAACGAACCGCGACAGCCAAAAGATGCCCGCAGGCAACGACCGACCCTTTACCCAATATGCGCAGTCATGATGCGGATGCGTCCGTGGAAAAACGAGTTCATTTACCGAATTGGGGATAAGTTCTTGTTATAGGGCGGTCTTTGGTATCTGCAGGTGGATCGTGGAAAGCATTGGTATCATGAGATTAGTTCAATATCGGCGATTTCAGTTAGCGCCTGCTGCATTCTGTCGCGGGGCCGGATTAAGGCTTGGCGGGAATCGTGGATGCATCAGGTGCCGAATACCCGCCCGAAGCCGGATTTCAACGCCGCGTCGAGATCGCCCATCGTTACCGGCAGGCCGAGATCAACCAGGCTGGTGACGCCGTGATCGGCGATGCCGCAGGGGATGATTCCGGCGAAATGCTCCAGGTCGGGTTCGACATTGATCGACAGGCCGTGAAAGCTGACCCATTTGCGGATGCGCACGCCGATTGCCGCGATCTTGTCCTCGGCCACGCTGCCATCGGCATTGGCGGGGCGGTCCGGGCGCATGACCCAGACGCCGACGCGCCCGGGCCGGATTTCGCCGCGCACACCGAATTCCGCCAGCGTCTCGATCACCCAGGCCTCGAGGTTCTGCACAAACGCGCGCACATCGCGGCCGCGCTTGTTGAGATCGAGCAGAACATAGACAACCCGCTGCCCCGGCCCGTGATAGGTATATTGGCCGCCGCGCCGCGACTGGTAGACCGGGAAGCGATCGGGATCGACAAGATCCGCGGTTCTGGCGCTGGTGCCGGCGGTGTAAAGCGGCGGATGCTCCAAGAGCCAGACCAGCTCGCCAGCAGTACCGGCGGCGATGGCATCGGCGCGGGCTTCCATCGCGGCGACGGCGGTCTCGTAGGGCACCGGCCCGGGTTCAACGCGCCATTCGATCACGATGCGGCAACTCCGGCTGTCAGGGGATTGTTCACGGCCTGACCGCCAAGCTGGCACAGGACCCTGGCTGATGCAAGGCGGCGGCATGCGGCCTGTGGGTTCCGTCGATGCGGCCCGGCATCCGGATTGCAAAACCATAGATTGTGAAAATGCGTTGGCCGGGAATGCGGGCTCGTGTTAGGGTTGAGACATTCAATTACAAGTAAATCCGGAGATTCCTTATGCACATCAAAAAGCCTCTCGGTCTGGCGCTTGCTGCCGCGATTTCGCTGATGCCCGCCACGAAAGTAGTTGCCAACGATTTTCTGGGCGGTGTCGTCACCGGTGTCATCCTGCATGGCCTGGCCAATCAGCCAAGAAAACCACGCGGCGGTGTCAGTTCATCCACCCGCGCGATAAACGCGGAAACCCAGACAGCGCTGAACTACTTCGGTTTCGATGCCGGAACGCCCGATGGCGTCATGGGCCAGAAATCCCGCGCCGCGACGGTCGGTTACCAGAGCTATATCGCCATGCCGCCAACCGGCAACCTGACGCAGCTTGAGCGCGACATCCTGGTCGGTGCCTATAACCGGGCGCTGGCGGGCAGCGCGGAGACGCTGCGGCTGACGTCGAAGGACCCGGATGGTGTCAGGGCCCTGCTGGTTGTGCAGCGCGACCTGATGACCGGCAGCGGCACGCCCCAGCGCCGGGCGGGCTATGCCGGTTTGCCGATCGAGGTGAGCGACGCCATCGACGAGATCGCGGACAGTTCCGATCCTTCCGCCGAACAATTGCTGCAACGCTCCGGCTTCATCCAGCTTGCCGACCTCAACAGCGACGGCAATACCGATTACATCCTCGATACCTCGGCATCGGGGTCGAGCTTCTGGTGCAATGCGCAGCAATGCAAGACGATCGTCTTTGTCTCGGTGGCCGATGGCTACCGGCGCAACAACCTGTTGCTGCACGATCCGCAACCGGCCTCGTTCGAGTGCTTCGGTGGCACCTGCAACGTGCGGGCGGACGCGGTGCCTCCGGCAACCGGCGGTGCGACCGGTGGCGGCGCAGTCATGGCCTCGTCCGGGCAGACCGGTGCGGCTTCGCTGCCCATGTTCAACACCGCCGCGGTGCAGCCGTCGCTGTCGAGCCATTGCAGCAAGGTCAGCCTGCTGACAAATTCCAATGGCGGCTTCACGTCGGCGTCGAATGTCGACAACCCGGAATTTGCACTGAATGAACAATTCTGCCTGGCGCGGACCTTTGCCATCGCCGAAGGCGAAACGCTGATCGGCAATTCCCGCGGTGTCAGCCAGGCCGATATCGAGGCGCAATGCCCGGCCTTTGGCGAGGCATTGGCAGGCCACGTGGCGGACCTCGGCGTCAAGCCGGTGCAATCGGTGGTCGCTGCGGTTTCCGGTTTCGTACGCGACAACGGCATTTCGGCGGATCAGATGGCAGCGTCGGTAAAGATCTGCCTGGCGGTCGGATACCGCACCGACGACATGAAGACGGCGCTTGGAACCGGCCTGCTGCTGATCGCCTTTGGCGAGACACCTTACGCGGAACTGATCGGGCACCATCTGTTGCAAGGGTTCGGTACGGCCAAGCGTGGCAATCTCGCCGCCGGCTGGTATGACCTTGCGTTGTCCTCGCTGGACAACGGGTCGATCCCGGTCTTCGCACCGTCGCAACCCGGCCGAATCGAGGTGCTGCGCCAGGCCTCGATGTCGCTGAGCGGCGGGGCCGCCGGTACCGCAACCACGGGCGGTGTGCTGCCGGTCTTCGCGATCAAGGAATAAGCGTTTTGAACGGGGCCGGGCCGGTTTTGAACCCGGCCTGGCCCGGCCCGTCTGCATCGGCAATTTGCATCTTCACAACCCCGATCCTACTCGCTATAGACCCGGTACCACGAGATACGTGCGGTCGTGGCGGAATTGGTAGACGCGCAGCGTTGAGGTCGCTGTTCCTTAACCGGAGTGGAAGTTCGAGTCTTCTCGACCGCACCAAATCCCTGAACATGCTGCGAAAGCCATGGTTGCCTCGGCCCGGTGCGGGCGCTAGGAACACCCTGAAACGCATTCGGGAAACCTCCGCTGACCAGAACGCCCGCCATCGCCATGATACCATACTTCCTGAAGCTGCAAGGCGATCTTCGGGACGTGCCGCTTGACGATCTGAACTGGCCGATCGGCAGGCCGGACGGATTGCACGGGACCATCGGCGATCTGGGTCCGGGCGATCATCTGTACTCGTTCCCGCGCTTCTGGATGTATGGTCGGCAGGTGCGCCGCCTGAGGGCGAAGATGTCGCTGATGATCGTCGAGCCGAGCAGCTTTCACGGCCATCACATGGTGCTGGCACGCCTGTTCCACCGCCGCTTTCACCGGGTTCTGAGTTGCAACCGGCGTTTGCTGGCAGCGATCCCCAACGGCCAGCATTTCGTCTTCGGCGATACCTGGGTGCATGACTGGCGAACCCGCGACGCAACAAAGACGCGGATGCTGTCGCTGATCGCGTCGAAACGCAAGCTGCTGCGCGGCCACCGGTTGCGCCACAGCGTCGTGCGCAGGTTGCGCGCCGAAGGGATCGAGGCGGATATCATGGGCGGGGCCTACAAGCCGTTCGAGGACAAGGCGGACGGGCTGGCCCCCTATCGCTATTCGCTGGTGATCGAGAACAGCCGCGAGCCGGGCTATTTCACCGAAAAGATCATCGACGCTTTCCTGTTGAACACCGTGCCGATCTATTGGGGAGCGCCGGATATCGGGCAATATTTCGACACGGACGGGATCATCATCTGCAACAGCGAGGAGGCGCTTGTCAGCGCCGCCGCCGCCTGTTCGCAAGCCGATTACGAGGCCCGCGCCGAGGCCATCGCGGCCAATCGCAAGGCGGCCGTTCCCTATCTGAACGCAGTGAAAAGCGCGGCCAGGGTGATCGAGGCGACGCTATAGCGTGGTCCATTCCGGCACCAGGATGTCGTGGTCCTGCATGGCAGGATCGGCAAACCAGCGCGATGGCGCGACCACGATCTTGTCGGGGTCCGGGTTCAGCCAGGCCCCCCACCACGAGAACGAGGAATTGGCGATGATGTGGTGCCGGCAGTGGCGCATCAGGCGGATATCCTCGTAATTGTGATCAAGCCCGTTATGGGCGACGACCTTCATCTCGAACGGCAGTTTCAGGTTTTCCATCACCCAGTCGGGTTCGTCCGAGAAGGCATAGATGGTGATGTCCTGCCCGGCGCGTTCGGCGATATATTCGGCGGCGCGGTGGTAGTAATCCATGTTGCAGGTGCCGTGGACGGCATAGAATTTCGGGTTCGACACGAACGCCCCGCGCCGGATATGCAGCGAGACCGGCACGGTTTTCCCGAACGCGTTCAGGGTGTCGCGGTTGGCCCCGGTGGGCGCATCGCGCAGCGTGAACAGATCGCGGATTTCCGGTGCGATGGCATCGAAATAGCGTGCGCATTGCCAGTAGCCGCACAGATAGGTCTGATCGGGCAGGTCGGCAAAGGCCGGATCGAAGGCCAGATGCGGCTCGTGATAGGCGGTGAAGTCGGGGCGGCGGAACCTGCCCGCAAGATAGGCACCGAGGCCATCGCGCAGCCGGGCCGGCAGGCGGGTGCGATCCGCCTCGACCGCGTCCAGCGAAAACCGGTCCAGCCGGAAATCCAGCTCGGTCGGCTGGCCGACATCGTAAAACCGCGTATTGATCGCCAGATCAACGCCGTGGCGGCGTGCCAGCGCCGTGCCCGCCGCGAATTGAAACATCTGGTTGCCGAGGCCGCCGAAGATTTGTACCGCGATCATGTTGCCGGTCTGCCTTTTGTTGAACGGCAGTTTCCTAGCACCGGCCTGCCGCCAGCGCCAGCGTCAAACAGGGGTGTAATGGTGCATCTGCTGGGCATCTTTCTGCCCTGCCGGCGGATTGTCCGGCTTTTTCAATTGCCAGTATCAGGCGGAACGTATAATCGGGCTGGGCAAGCGGAACAGGTATTTCGATGAAGAAGATCACCCAGGTCATGCCGTTCATTGGCAACGAGGAACTTGCCCTGATCACCGAGTCGATCGAGGCCAGGTGGCTGACCGAAGGGCCGAACGCCGCGGCGTTTCTGGAGCATATCCGTGATTACACCGGCTGCAAATACGTGGTACTGGCACCCAACGGCACGCTGGGGCTGCATCTGGCGCTGCTGGCGCTCGATCTGCCGGCGGGCAGCGAGATCATCATCCCGTCCTTCACCTTCTTCGGCTCGGCCTCGTCGGCGGTGTTTGCCAATCTGGTGCCGGTCTTTGTCGATGTCGATCCCGAGACCTTCAATATTGATCCCGCCCGGCTGGAACAGGCGATCACGCCGAACACCAGGGCGATCATGCCGGTGCATGTCTATGGCCATTCGGCGAATATGGACGCGGTGATGGATGTCGCCGCGCGCCACGGCCTGAAGGTGATCGAGGATGCAGCCCAGGCTTACGGCGTGATCTACAAGGGCCGCCATTGCGGTACGATCGGCGATATCGGAGTGATCTCGTTCTTCGCCGACAAGACCATCACGATGGGCGAGGGTGCCGTGGTGATGACCAATGACGAGGCCACCTATACCCGGCTGCGCTATCTGCGCAATCAGGGCCGCGAAAATTCCGGCACCTTCATTCACGACGCGCTGGGCATGAATTACCGCATCACCGACATTCAGGCCGCCACCGGGCTTGCGCAGGCCCGCAAGTTTCCCGCCGTTGAAAAGCACAAGCAGACCATCCATGCGCTCTACCGCGAATTGCTGGAGGGGGTTGGCGATCTGTCGTTTCTCAGGGTCGAGGACGGCTCTAACCTGATCCCGTTCCGCTTCTGCCTCAGGACCGCGCACCGCGAAGGGCTGGCGGCGGCGCTGGACGCGGCGGGCGTGCAGACGCGGTCATTCTTCTATCCGATGCACCGCCAGCCGCCGCTGGAGAAGTATCACCGCGCAACAAACGACATGGCCGTCAGCGAGAGGCTGTACGAAGAAGGCCTGCTGTTGCCGGTTCACATCGAGGTCAGCGAGGAAGACGTGCACTATATGTGCGACGTCGTTAGGCGGTTTTTTGACCAGGCCTGACCAATCCCAAGCACCCGCCCGCGATGCGATCTGTTACGAAGATATCTACACGGTCGAATACGCCAACAAGCGCGATGTCGAATTTTTTCGCAACCGGCTGGCCGATCAGCATTGCGAGCGTATTCTTGAAGTCGGCTGCGGCACCGGGCGGGTCTACGAAGCGTTGCGCGATCTTGATCCGCAACCCTCTTATGTCGGCATTGATTACAGCCGCTCGGCGCTGAAATACTTCTCGGAGCGTCACCCCGAAGCGGAAACCATCGAGGGGTTCTTCCCCGATTGCCTGTCCACCAAGATCGAGCATGATTTCGACGCGGTGATGTTCTCGTTCAATGGCCTAAGCTACATGCCCGACATACGTCGGCCGGAATTTTTCGACGGCTGCCAGCGGGTGCTGCACGAACGCGGGCGGATGCTGCTGCATTTCTTCCGCTTCGATCCAGCCCGCCTTGTCCTGGCGCACCAGCCCGAAGCCTTCGTCAAGGAATTCGACGTGAACGGTTTGACGGTGGGCAAGTATATCGCCACCCGGATGATGGACGATGTCGAACCCAATGCCACGCGGCGGACGTTTTCGTACCGCTTCAGCGATGCGAATGGTCCCGGCGAGATCGTCAAGGTGTTCGATGTGTTCCAGTGCCATTCCGAACGCATCATCGAACAGATCCGCGCTGCCGGATTCACCGAGATCACGCTCTTTTCCGATCCGTATGCAACCGGTTATGATGCGGCGGCGGATGACGTCTATCTTGAAGCCCGGCTTGGCTGATCGGGCGCAGGCAGGCATCAGCGCCGGCGATGCGGGTTGGACATGACGACAATCGAAACCATCAGCGGTTACGTATTCACCCCCGGTGATCTGAAGGTCGCCGGGCGCAAGCCGGGCCTGTCGGCATTCCTGCGCACGCGCAACGGCGCCGATTTCATCGAAGCCACGATCCGCAGCCATATCGGGTTCTATGACGAGATCGTCGCGGTCTACAACCAATGCACCGATGCGACGCCGGATATCCTGGCGCGTCTGGCGCAGGAATTTGCGCCGAAGCTGCGGCTGTTTCACTATACCGACCGGGTGCAGCCGCTGGGCAGCCCGGGCCATGCCGATACGCCCGGCGATCATCCCGAAAGCATGGTGAATTATTCCAACTTCGCGCTGTCGCGCACACGGTTCCGCGATGTCGTCAAGCTGGACGACGATCATCTGGCGATCCCGTCCGAAGTTGCGGCGATCACAAAGGACTTCCGCGAAAGCCGGGCCGATACCGGGGCGCTGCATTGTTTTTCCGGGCTGAACATCGCCCGCAGCAAGGACGGGCGTCTGGGCATTCCGGCCTTCGATCCGGTCTCGGGCGGGGGTGATATCGGGTATTTCCGCATGACGCCCGAAACCTGTTTTTTCCACGACCGCCGGTTTGAAAGGTTCGGGCGCGGCAATCTGAAACGCCGCTTTGCCGGCTATTTCTACTGGCATCTGAAGTTCCTGAAGGAGGGCGACGGGTTTGGCAATTACGAACTGGACTGCAATCCGGCCAGCCGCTTTGCCCGCAAGCGCGACCGCTTCGCCAGCACCCGGCTGCTGGACCTGCCAGATGCGGTGCGCGACCTGCGCCCCGGCACGGCGGAACGACTGGCGTCGCTGACCAGTGACAAGTTGCGGCTGAAGACCGACCGCGACGGTGCGGCGGCAGGCATGTTCCCGGATGCGACACTTGAGGATGCGCTGGACCGGCTCAGCCCCGGCTGGCGCGAGGTTCCGGGGCTGGGGGTGGCCAGATGAGCGCTGAATGGCCGGTTTTCGTGATCAACATGGCTGACAACACCGCCCGGATGCAGAAATGCCGCGCCGCACTGGACGCACAAGACATCGCGTTCGAGCGGTTCGAGGCGGTGAACGGCCGTGCGCTGGAGGCCGCCGAGATTGCCCGCATTTACGATGCCGCCGCCAATCGCGCACGTTTCCGCCATCCGCTGGTGGCAGGCGAATTGGGCTGTTACCTCAGCCACGTGGCGTTGTGGCGCAAGCTGGTGGCCTCGGATGCCGCTGGGGCGGTGCTGCTGGAGGATGATTTCGCGGCCGCGCCGGGGCTTGGGCTTGTGCTGCAGGCGCTGGCGGGGGATCAGGGCAACTGGGACATGGTGAAGCTGTTCTCGCGCCGCCCCGACGCCCGGATGCTGGCGCGCAGACCGTTATGCGACGGCTTCGATCTGGCAATTCCCTACCAGATTCCGAACACCACCCTTGGCTACGCCATCCGCCGCGATGCGGCGGCGCGGCTGCTGCAACGCGCCCTGCCTATCGCCCGCCCGATTGATGAGGATCACAAGCGGTTCTGGGAACATGGCCTGACCATCGCGCTGGTGCAGCCGCCGCCTTTGTCGTTCGGCGAGGAGGCCAGCAAGGGCGATACCATCCAGGCCAACCGCAAGGCCGCCACACGCCCGCCCGCCGGTGCCGTGCTGCGGCAGGGCCTGCGGAACCTCGGCTACCGGCTGCGCTATCTGGCGGCGCTGCATTATCACCGGCTGATCGGCACGGGCCGGGGGCATGCGCCATGATCGGGCGGTGGTTTCAGCGCCTGAAAGCGGCGGAGCGGTCCTGGCGACACGGGCTTGGCAAGGATATCTCTACGCCCGAGGCCCGCCGGAAGGCGCGGCGGCATTTTCTGTATATCGACCACGGCATCCTGCGTATCTGGTGGAAGAATTTCCACGAAATCGCGCCCGGCGTCTACCGCGCCAACCAGCCCTCGCCCGAGCGTCTGGCCGAGTTCCGCGACATGGGGATCAGGACCATCCTCAACCTGCGCGGCGACAGCGATGCCAGCCCCTACCTGTTCGAGATCGAGGCCTGTGCCGAGCTTGGCCTGACCCTGATCGACCACCGCTTGTATGCCGCAGCCCTTGCCAGCCGCGACGAATTGCTGGACCTGATCGCGATCTTCCGGCGGATCGAAAAGCCTTTCGTGATGCATTGCAAATCGGGCTCCGACCGCACCGGTTTTGCCGCGATCCTGTTTCTGCATATCATCGAAGGCCAGCCGCTGGAGCGCGCGATGCGGCAATTGCACTGGACGCATCTGCATTTCAGGAAGTCCAAGAACGGCATCCTTGATCTGTTTTTCGAGGCCTATCTCGAAGCGTCGAAAGATGGCGTTCCGTCGCTGGAAGACTGGATAACGACGCAATACGACCCCGCAATTCTGGAAGACAGATTCGCCACTGAACGCGGGCGCGGGTGACTTAGGGGCAACCCGATTCGCGGACGTTGCGCCCGGGGGCCGCAGGAACGGTCGCAAATCGCGCGTCACCATTCGTTTATGTCGCATTCGCCCAACCAGCCAACGCTATTTTCGGTCGCCAGACACATCCGATCCGACCGGTATGGCCTGTCTGGGCGGCGATTATCGGACCGCCCGGGAAACCAGTTGCGGTACTGTTGCAAAGCCGGGGTGAATGTGTTTGGGTTAGGGACAGGCCGCGTCGAAGACGGCCATGAACCATAAGGGAGAAGCCGATTGACCGTAGCGTCAAAGGAAGACGGATTTGTCGTTTTTGATCACGTCCAGAAAAGCTATGACGGCGAAATTCTGGTCGTCAAGGATCTGAACCTTTACATCGGCAAAGGTGAGTTCATGACCATGCTCGGGCCGTCAGGTTCCGGCAAGACGACCTGCCTGATGATGTTGGCCGGATTTGAAACCGCGACGCATGGCGACATCCTTCTGAACAAGCGACCGATCAACAACATCCCGCCGCACAAGCGCGGCATCGGCAT
>JAIOJF010000013.1 GCA_019911965.1 Paracoccaceae bacterium
CGCCAAGCGGCCCGCCCCTGACCGCCGGCGAAACCGAGGGCCTGCGGCTGGCGATCCAGGAATGCTGGAATGTCGGCTCGCTGTCGACCGATGCGCTGAAGGTCACGGTGGTGGTTGGCGTATCGCTGGATGCCGAGGCAAAGCCGCTGGCGGCCAGCATCCGGCTGATATCGTCGGAAGGCAATATCGTCGCTGCCGAACAGGCCTACGAGGCCGCCCGCCGCGCGATCATCCGCTGCGGGGTACGCGGCTACGGCCTGCCGGTGGAGAAATACGATCACTGGCGCGATATCGAAATTACGTTCAATCCCGAAAAGATGAGGATCAGATGAGACCTCTTGCCCTGTTTCAGACCCTGGCCATTGCAGCATTCGCCACCGGCCTGCCCGGAATATTACCGGCGCAATCAACCGGCCCGCTCAGGATCGAGATCACCGAAGGCGTGATCGAACCGATGCCTTTCGCAGTGCCAGCTTTCGTGGCCGAGGACAGCGGCGCGCGGGCGCTGGTCGAGGATATTACCGCCGTGGTGGTGGCCGATCTGGTCGGCTCGGGCATTTTCCGCGAAATCCCGCGCAACGCGCATATCTCGGGCATCAGTAATTTCGATTCGCCCGTGCAGTTTTCCGACTGGAAGGCGGTCAATGCGCAGGCGCTGATCACCGGCGCGGTATCGCTGAAAGCCAATGGCCAGATCGCGGTCAAGTTCCGGCTGTTCGACGTGTTCGCCCAGGCCCCGCTGGGCGAGGGCCTGCAATTCGCCGGCCAGCGCGACGATTGGCGGCGGATGGCGCATAAGGTGGCGGATGCGGTCTATTCGCGGCTGACCGGCGAAAGCGGCTATTTCGACAGCCGGGTGGTGTTCGTATCCGAAACCGGACCGAAGGATGCGCGGCGAAAGCGCCTGGCGATCATGGACTACGACGGTGCCAATGTGCGCAACCTGACCGACGACAACGCCATCGTGCTGGCCCCGCGATTCTCGCCGGATGGCCAGAGCGTGCTTTACACCTCGTATGAAACGGGGATGCCGCGGGTGTTCCAGCTTGATCTTGCCACGATGCGCCGTCATGCCTTTGACGAACAGCCCGGCATGACCTTCGCACCGCGCTATTCGCCTGATGGCAGGACGGTGCTGATGTCGCTGTCGGAAGACGGCAATACCGATATCTATTCCGCCGATCTGGCCGGTGGCTCGCGGGTCCGGCTGACCTCGGCGCCGTCGATCGAGACCGCGCCAAGCTATGCGCCTGACGGTCGCCAGATCGTATTTGAAAGCGATCGGGGCGGCAGCCAGCAGCTTTACATCATGCCCGCCGGCGGCGGCGAGGCACGGCGGATCAGCTTTGGCGCAGGCCGCTACGGCACGCCTGTCTGGTCGCCGCGCGGCGATCTGATCGCGTTTACCAAGATTTATAACGGGCGGTTCCATATCGGCGTGATGCGCATCGACGGCAGCGAGGAGCGCCTGCTGACGGCCTCCTTCCTGGACGAGGCCCCGACATGGTCGCCGAACGGGCGGGTGCTGATGTTCTTCCGCGAAACTCGGGGGGTGAACGGTGCGCCGTCGCTCTATTCGGTGGATATCACAGGGCGCAACCTGAAACGGGTGCCGACGCCGGGATACGCCTCGGATCCGTCATGGTCGGGATTGCTGCGTTAGCAGTAGATTCCCAAACCGCAGACGCAATGCTATAAGCAATACAGGCACAGGCAAAAAGCCGGACAAGGAACAGGCAAATGACACTAAGACTGGCGGCAATACTGATCTCGGGCGCATTGGTTCTGGCGGGTTGCGCCGGTGCGCCGAACGACAACATGCGCAATACCGGCAGCGACAATACCGGCGTCTACCAGCAGGACAGCCCGGAATTCTTCGTCCATCAGGTCGGCGACCGGGTGCATTTCGCGGTGGACCAAAGCACGCTGAGCGCCGAGGCAATGTCGATCCTGGATGCACAGGCCGCCTGGCTGGGCCAGAACGGCGAGTTTTCCGCCCTGATCGAAGGCCATGCCGATGAACAGGGCACGCGCGAATACAACCTGGCACTGGGTGCGCGGCGGGCTGCGGCGGCCAAGGATTACCTGGTCAGCAAGGGCGTGGCCGGTGGCCGCCTCAGGACAATCAGCTACGGCAAGGAACGGCCCATCGAGATCTGCTCGACCGAGGATTGCTGGTCGCGCAACCGCCGCGCGGTGACGGTCGTTTCCGCCGGCAGTTCATAAGCGAAGGAACAGGGTGATGGCGATGATGCGCATTCTGCTGGTGCTGGCGCTGGTGCTGGGCGGCACGAGCGCCACGGCGCAGACCCGCCGTGAAACCCTGGCCGATATCCGCCAGGAACTGAGCTTTCTCTATGTCGAAATCCAGCGCCTGAAGCAGGAACAATCGACCACCGGCGATGGAGTGACAGTCTCGGGCAGCGGTACGCCGCTGAAGCGGCTGGACGCGGTGGAAGGCGAATTGCAGCGCATCATCGGCAAAGTCGAGGAACTGGAATTCCGCATCGACCGGATCGTGCGCGACGGCACAAGGCGGATCGGCGATCTGGAATTCCGGCTGGTCGAACTGGAAGGCGGCGACATTTCCAAGCTGGGCGAGACCACGACGCTGGGCGGCGAGCCGCTTAAGACGCCGCCTGCGGTGGTGGTGCCGGACAGTTCGGGAAGCGAGATGGCGGTAAGCGAACAATCCGATTACGCCGCCGCCCGCAAGGCCTTTGACGATGGCGATCACGCACAGGCGTCGGAGATGTTCGCAGCCTTCGCCGAAGCCTATCCCGGCGGCCCGCTGACCCCCGAAGCGCAGTATTATCGCGGTGAATCGCTGGCGGCGCTGTCCAACTGGTCCAGCGCGGCACGCAGTTTCCTGCAGGCGTTTTCCAGCGCCCCGGACAGCGATATCGCACCGCAGTCGCTCTATCGCCTTGGCATCAGCCTCGACAAGATCGGCCAGCGCCAGGAGGCCTGCCTGACCCTGAACGAGGTCGGCCTGCGCTATCCCGGAAGTGCCGCCAGCGATTCCGCCAAGGCGGATATGGCGGCGATGGATTGCGGGATTTGACGGCAAAAACCGGCGAAGCGTTCAATTCGGCAATGCGGCAATGCCTGCCGGGGGAAATCCCCGGGCGGATCGGCGTCGCCCTGTCAGGCGGCAGCGATTCGACCGCGCTGCTGGTTCTGCTGCACGATTGGGCGGCGGCGCGGAACGTGGCGCTGGCGGCGGCGACGGTCGATCACGGCCTGCGCCCGGATTCCGCGTCCGAGGCGCGTCTGGCAGCCGGGACCTGCGCCCGGCTTGGCATTCCCCATCAAACCCTGCACTGGCGCGGCTGGCAGGGGCAGGGCAACCTGCAGGCGGCGGCCCGCGCGGCGCGGTTTGCCCTGCTGGCGGACTGGGCGAAAGGCGCGAACCTGTCGGCCATCGCGCTGGGCCATACGCAGGACGATCAGGCGGAAACCGTTTTGATGCGGCTGCTGCGAGGCTCGGGCGTGGATGGCCTGTCGGGCATGGCGATGCGCAACGCGATGGCCGGGGCGATCTGGTTGCGGCCCTTGCTGGGGCTGCGCCGCGAGGATTTGCGCGAGATGCTGCGGGCGCGCGGATTTGGCTGGAGCGACGATCCAACCAATGACGATCCCGCCTATGACCGGGTGCGCCTGCGTCAGGCAATGGCGGCCCTGGGGCTGGATCCGGAGGGCCTGTCGGCAACGGCAAAGCGCCTGCAATCGGCCCGTCAGGTTCTGGAACTGACGGCGGAACAGGCAGCGCGGCGGCTGGCAAAGGTCGATCCCGCCGGGGATGTCATCCTTCAGGCCGAAGGGTTCCGGGCGCTTCCTGCAGAAACCGCGCTGCGGCTGCTGGGCCATTCGCTGGCCTGGGTCGCCTCGGCCCCCTACCGGCCCCGCCACACGGCGCTGGCCCGGTTGCACGACCAGTTGCTTGAGGGGCAGCGCGGCGCACTTGCAGGCTGCCTTGTGCGGCCGGACCGTGGTGCGATCCGCATCAGCCGCGAACCCGCCGCGGTGGCGGAAATGGTGGTGCCGGTCGGGGAAATCTGGGATGGCCGCTGGCGCGTGTGCGGCCCCGATCAGCCCCCCGGCGCAAGCATCGCCACACTGGGTGAGGCCGGGCTGGCGCAATTCCCGGACTGGCGCGAAACCGGCCTCATGCGCGGCAGCCTGATCGCGTCACCGGCGGTCTGGCGTGACGGTGCCCTGATCGCGGCCCCGCTGACGGGGCGGGCAAATGGCTGGACCGCACTTCTTGACAGGGGCGCGGAACACTATTTTTCCTCAATATTATCGCATTGAATCCTTTCCGGTGATGCCTATGTTAGGCGCAACGCTGATGCGGCCCGGTGCCGCGCCCTAGTTCGTGGAGCAGGTTACTTGGGAAATTCTCGCAACATCGCCTTTTGGGTCATTCTGTTCATATTGATCGTTGCCCTGTTCAATATGTTCACCTCCGGGCAATCGTCGATGGCCACGCGGACGGATAATTTCTCGTCCTTCATGAACAAGGTCGAGCGTGGCGATGTCGAAAGCGTGCTGATCGACGGCGAGAAGGTCTATGTCCGCGCCCGCGACGGCAGCGAATTCGTCACCGTGATCCCCAAAGGCGCGGAAATAACCGATCGCCTGCTGGCCGCCGATGTCCAGATCAACGCCGAAGCACAGGAGCAATCCTCGGTCCTAAGCTTCATTTCGCTGTTCGGCCCGGTGCTGCTGCTGGTCGGCGTGTGGATTTTCTTCATGAACCGGATGCAGGGTGGCGGACGCGGCGGCGCGATGGGCTTTGGCAAATCCAAGGCCAAGCTGTTGACCGAGAAATCGGCCCGCGTCACCTTCGATGATGTCGCCGGTATCGACGAGGCCAAGGAAGAACTGGAAGAAATCGTCGAATTCCTGCGCGATCCGCAGAAATTCACCCGCCTGGGCGGCATGATCCCGAAAGGTGCGCTGCTGGTCGGCCCGCCGGGCACCGGTAAAACCCTGCTGGCCCGCGACATCGCCGGCGAGGCCGGCGTGCCGTTCTTCACCATCTCCGGTTCGGATTTCGTGGAGATGTTCGTCGGCGTCGGCGCGTCGCGTGTGCGCGACATGTTCGATCAGGCGAAAAAGAACGCGCCCTGCATCGTGTTCATCGACGAGATTGATGCCGTTGGCCGCCATCGCGGTGCCGGTTACGGCGGCGGCAATGACGAGCGTGAGCAGACGCTGAACCAGTTGCTGGTGGAAATGGACGGGTTCGAGGCCAATGAAGGCGTGATCATCGTCGCCGCCACCAACCGCCCCGACGTGCTGGACCCGGCGCTGCTGCGCCCCGGCCGGTTCGACCGGCAGGTGCAGGTGCCCAATCCCGACATCAAGGGCCGCGAGAAAATCCTGGGCGTACATGCCCGCAAGACCCCGCTGGCCCCGGATGTCGATCTGCGCATCATCGCGCGCGGCACGCCCGGCTTTTCCGGTGCCGACCTCGCCAATCTGGTGAACGAGGCGGCGCTGATGGCGGCGCGGACCGGCAAGCGGTTCGTCACGATGGAAGATTTCGAGAACGCCAAGGACAAGGTGATGATGGGGGCCGAACGGCGCTCGATGGTGATGTCGGAAGATGAAAAGAAACTGACCGCCTATCACGAGGCCGGCCATGCCGTTGTCGGGCTGAACGTGCCGCAGCACGATCCGATCCACAAGGCGACGATCATTCCGCGTGGCCGTGCATTGGGGCTGGTCCTGTCCCTGCCGGAACGCGACCAGTTGTCGGTGACCAAGACCAAGTACAAATCCAAGATCGCGATGGCGATGGGCGGCAAGGTGGCCGAGGAACTGACATTCGGGCCGGAAAATGTGACCTCGGGCGCGTCGTCGGACATTCAGCAGGTCACCCGCATCGCGCGTGCGATGGTCACGCAGTTCGGCATGTCGCCGGAACTCGGCAATATCAATTACTCGAACGAACAGGAAAGCTATCTTGGCTCGCAGGGCAACGGCATGTCGGCCTCGGACAAGATGCAGGCACTGATCGACGACGAGGTGCGCAAGCTGGTGGATGAGGGCTATGACACCGCCCGCCGCATCCTGACCGAAAAGGCCGATGATCTTGACCGCCTGGCCAAGGGCCTGCTGGAATACGAGACCCTGACCGGCGCGGAAATCATGAAGGTGATGGCCGGCGAACCGCTGGACCGGGGCGGCGATGAAAGCGACACACCAACCAGCGGCACCCCGTCCGGCAGCGTGACGGCGATTCCGAAAACCGCCAAGCCGAAAACCAAGGGCAGCGGGCTGGAACCGAAGCCCACCTGATCCGGGGCGCATCGCCCAGAGGATTGACCCCCGGTTGCCGACAGGCCGCCGGGGGTTTTCGTATCCGCCAAGTGGTCATGGGCGATTTTAATCGCAGAAATGTCGGAAAGCGTGTGGGTGCCGGACCGATAAGCCGGTATACGCGCCCAAAGGCAAGGTCGCGTCGGCCAGAAGGGGAAAAGCATGGGATACAAGTCGGATATTGAAATCGCCCGCGAGGCCAAAAAGCTGCCAATTCAGGAGATCGGCGCGAGGCTGGGCATCCCGACCGAGCATCTGCTGCCGTTCGGCCATGACAAGGCCAAGGTCTCGGACGAATTCATCGCCGCACAGCGTGGCAAGAAGGACGGCAAGTTGATCCTGGTCACCGCGATCAACCCGACCCCGGCAGGCGAAGGCAAGACCACGACGACGGTGGGTCTGGGCGACGGGCTGAACCGGATCGGCAAGAAGGCGGCGATCTGCATCCGCGAGGCCAGCCTTGGCCCCTGTTTCGGCATGAAGGGCGGCGCGGCAGGCGGCGGTTACGCCCAGGTGGTGCCGATGGAGGAAATGAACCTGCATTTCACCGGTGATTTCCACGCCATTACAAGTGCCCATAACCTGCTGTCGGCGATGATCGACAACCACATCTACTGGGGCAACGAGCTGGAGATCGACGAGCGCCGCATCGTCTGGCGGCGCGTGATGGACATGAACGACCGGGCCTTGCGCGACATGGTGGTCGGGCTTGGCGGCGTGCCGAACGGGTTTGCCCGCCAGACCGGGTTCGATATCACCGTGGCCTCCGAAGTGATGGCGATCCTGTGCCTGGCAACCGATCTGGCAGACCTGCAGAAACGCCTTGGCGATATCATCGTCGCCTATAGGCGCGACCGCACGGCGATCTATTGCCGCGATCTGAAAGCCGATGGCGCGATGACGGTGCTGTTGCAGCAGGCGATGCAGCCCAACCTGGTGCAAACGCTGGAAAACAACCCCGCCTTCGTGCATGGCGGCCCGTTTGCCAATATCGCGCATGGCTGCAATTCGGTAGTGGCGACGACGACGGCCCTGAAACTGGCCGATTACGTGGTGACCGAGGCCGGCTTCGGTGCCGATCTCGGGGCGGAAAAGTTCATGAACATCAAGTGCCGCAAGGCCGGGCTGGCGCCTTCGGTCGTGGTCGTGGTGGCGACGGTTCGTGCGATGAAGATGAATGGAGGCGTTGCCAAGGCCGATCTCGGGGCAGAGAACGTTGCGGCGGTAAAGGCCGGTTGCCCGAACCTTGGCCGCCATATCGCCAACCTGAAGCAATTCGGCGTGCCGGTGCTGGTGGCGATCAACCATTTCGTCACCGATACCGATGCCGAAGTGGCGGCAATCCGCGAATACGTGAAATCGCATGGCTCCGAAGCGATCCTGTGCAAGCACTGGGCGCATGGCTCGGAAGGAACGGTCGATCTGGCGACGCGGGTGGCCGCGATTGCCGATGCCGGGATGGCGAATTTCTCGCCGATCTATAATGACGAGATGTCGCTGTTCGACAAGATCAAGACCATCGCCACGCGCATCTACCACGCCGACGAGGTGCTGGCGGACAAGAAGATCCGCGACCAGTTGAAGGAATGGGAAGCTGCCGGCTACGGCCATCTGCCGATCTGCATGGCGAAAACACAGTACAGTTTCTCCACCGATCCGAACCTGCGCGGTGCGCCGACCGGCCATTCCGTGCCGGTGCGCGAGGTGCGGCTGTCGGCGGGCGCGGGCTTTGTCGTGGTGATCTGCGGCGAGATCATGACCATGCCGGGCCTGCCACGCCGACCTGCCGCCGAGGCGATCATGCTGAATGACGGTGGCCAGATCGAAGGCTTGTTCTGACAGGGGCGCGGGCCGCCGGGGGATCGACCCCCGGCGGCCCGCCTGCCTTCGGCAAGAAAGTTGAATGGAGGGATTTAGAATGCGGATTTTCGGGATAGTGATTATGGCGGCGGGGCTTGCATCGCCTGTTGCGGCGGGTCCGTGGTTTCAGCATGAATTCGGCGAATTGCGCGCTTATCACAAGGATTGGCTGGCGGTCTGCGCCGAACGCGGTGAAGGTGCCTGCCGGGTGGTCCAGACCTCGAAGGACCCGGGGTCAGCCGCCTATTTCGATCTGCGCCTGGCGGTGCACCGGATTGACGGCTCGCCCGACTGGGTGGTGGAATTCATGGATCGCGGCCTGCCGGGGGATGCGCTGACAGCGCTCAGTTTCGAGTTTGACGGCGAGGTGTTCGATCTGCCTGCCGGGGCCTGGAGCGGCGGCGATTTCGATTACGGCTCGGCCGTCGATACCGTGACGATCCGCGATCCCGATCTGGCCTTCGCGCTGGTCGAGCGGATGAAAGCGGGTAACCGCGTGATCGTGCGCTACGCGCCGGCTGGCGAGGGCGACGGGCAGGCGGTGTTTTCCCTGCGCGGCGCCACGGCGGCGATGAATGCAATCGAGGCGCGGGTTCTGGTGCGTCAGGAATAGCCCAATCGGAGAGCGGACATGAGTGCGAAGATCATCGACGGCAAGGCCTTTGCCGAAACGGTACGCGGCAAGGTGGCGGTGCATGTCGCCCGCCTGAAGGCCGATCACGGCATCACGCCGGGGCTGGCGGTGGTGCTGGTCGGCGAGGATCCGGCCAGCCAGGTTTACGTGCGCAACAAGGGCAAGCAGACGCTGGAATGCGGCATGAATTCGTTCGAGCACAAGCTGGATGCCTCAACCGGCGAGGCCGAATTGCTGGCGCTGATCGAGCGGCTGAACAATGATCCGGCGGTGCATGGCATTCTGGTGCAACTGCCGCTGCCGAAACATCTGAACGAGGACCTGGTGATCAACGCGATTGCGCCGGACAAGGATGTGGACGGGTTCCATATCTCGAATGTAGGGCGTCTGGGCACCGGGCAGAAATCAATGGTGCCCTGCACGCCGCTTGGTTGCCTGATGCTGCTGCGCGATCATCTGGGGTCGCTTTCGGGGCTGAATGCGGTTGTTGTCGGGCGCTCGAACATCGTCGGCAAGCCGATGGCGAACCTGTTGCTGAAGGACAGTTGCACAGTCACCATCGCGCATTCGCGCACCCGCGAGATCGAGGCGGTCTGCCGCGCCGCCGATATCGTGGTTGCCGCCGTCGGGCGGCCCGAGATGATCCGGGGCGACTGGATCAGGCCCGGCGCGACGGTAATTGATGTCGGCATCAACCGGGTGGCAGCACCGGACAAGGGCGAGGGCAAGACCCGCATCGTGGGCGATGTGCATTTTGAAAGCGCATCAGCGGTGGCGGGGGCGATCACGCCGGTGCCGGGCGGGGTGGGGCCGATGACGATCGCCTGCCTACTGGCCAATACCGTGACCGCCTGTTGCCGGGCGAATGGCCTGGCCGAACCTGAGGGTCTGACGGCCTGACCTCAGGCGCTGACCGGAACCATCGTGCCCTGCAGCACCGCGATCAGGGTTTCGCGCCCGGCGTCGATGGCGTGAACCTCGGCACTGACCACCACCAGCCGCCGGCCCGGTTTCAGTACCTTGCCGGTGGCGCGAAGGCGTTCGCCGCGCCCCGGGGCCAGCAGGTTGATCTTGATCTCGGCAGTCAGCACCTCGGTGCCTTCAGGCATTACCGACAAGGCGGCGTAGCCCGCCGCGGTATCGCCCAGCGCGAAGCTGAGCGCGGCATGGGCGAAGCCCTGCTGCTGGCGGCTGCCTGGCAGGATCGGAGCACTCAGCACCACCTCGCCCGGGGCGACACGCTCGATCTTCGCGCCAAGCGTCTGCATCATCGACTGGCGGGCGAAACTGTCCTGGATACGGTCTTCGGGGGTCATCCGGGGTCCTTTTCGCTTAACGCGGCATCGGCATCGGCTGCACATTGTTGCCGGTCAGGATGGCAATGGCATCCTTGCCCATCAATTCGCTCAGCACCCCGGTATCTGACCTCAGGCCGCCGGTATAGGTGCCATAGGCGGGCAGGATCAGCCTCCGGCCATCCAGCAGGAAACAGGGGCGGCGAATGCCGCGAAGCCCGGCCTTGGGGTGGAAATGGCCCGACACTTCACCGCTGGCATCCGGGTCGGCGATATGGCGGAACACCAGCGGGCCAGCGCGGAACTGCGCCAGATGCGTACCACCGATATCGACCGGGCCGGGATCGTGGTTGCCTTCGATCCAGACCCATTGTCGCCCGGCCATCAGGCAGGTCAGCCACAGACGGTCGGCCTCGTCCATCTCCTCGAACGCGTAGAGATCGTCGAAACTGTCGCCAAGGCAGATGATGGTTTCGGGATTGCGGGTCAGGATGTCGGCTTCCAGCCGCTCCAGCGTCTCGCGGTTCTCGTATGGGGGCAGCATGTTGCCGGCCCGCCGCGCCAGCCGCCCGGATTTGCCGAAATGCAGGTCGGAAACGCACAGGATACCGGCCTCGGACCACCAGAGCGCACCGCTGGAAAGGGCCGTCAGGCGGGCATCGGCAAGGGTGAAATCATAGGTCCGCATGGCGCCAGCAAACACTGAAAGCCCGGGCGATGACAAGCCGCATCTGATCAGACAAGTCCGGCCTCGCGCATCATCCGCTCGGCTTCTTCCGCCAGCAGGCGTTCTTGTGCCTCGCCCCGGATCGGCACCTTGCCGATTTCCAGCAGCAGGGGGGCGGCCAGCGGCGTGACATGCGGCGCGGTGATGTGGTCGATCTTGCCGTCGATCCGCGCCAGCATCTCTTCGATCCGCTCGAAATCGACCAGGCCGGTCATCGCCTCGGTGCGGGTCAGGCGCAGCAGCAGGTGGCCGGGATCGTATTTCCTGAGCGTATCATAGAGGATATCGCTGGAAAACGTCGCCTGCCGCCCGGATTTGCGCCGCCCCGGCAGGTTGCGTTCGATCAGCCCGGCGATGGTGGCGACGCTGCGGAAGCTTTTCTTCATCACGGCGTTTTCCGCCAGCCAGGTATCCAGCCCCTCGATCATGCCATCGCGGGCCAGCAAGGGGGCGGGATCGGTGACCGGCTCCAGCCCCCAGGTCAGCAGAGCATAATCGGTGGACACGAAGCCAAGCGGGTTCAGGCCCGCCTTTTCCATCCGTTGACTGAGCAAAAGACCCAGCGTTTGCAAGGCGTTGCGCCCGGCAAAGCCGTAAAAGCAGGTGAAATGGCGCTGATCGGCCTCAAAACTTTCGACCAGCAGGCGGTCGGGGCGCGGCATCGCCGAGATCTCGCGTTGCAGGCGCAGCCAGTCGGCGGTGTGGGCAGGCAGATCGGGCCAGTCCGCCTGTTGCAGCTTGGCCAGAACCCGGTGCGACAGGATGGTGGAGGTGGCGAATTTGCTGCCGGAAAACACCGCAATCTTCGGCTTGCGATGCGATTCGCGGGTGACCTCGACGGTCAGTTCGCGCAGGCGGTCATAGGTCACCACCTCGCCGCCGATCAGGAAGGTATCGCCGGGCACCAGCGTGGCGGCGAAGGCTTCCTCGACCTCGCCCAAGGGCGCACCGCCACGGCGGTTCTTCAGGCGCACCGCAAGGGTTTCGGTATCGACGATGGTGCCAAGGTTCATGCGGATCGCCCGTGCGGCACGGGGATCGCGCAAGGCCCATGTCCCGTCGGCGCGTTGCAGCAGGCGTTGCCAGCGGTCATAGGCCCGCAAGGCATAGCCGCCGGTGGCGCAGAATTGCAGGCAGGCATCGAAATCGGCGCGCGGCAGGGCGCGGTATGGCCCGGCCTTGCGGCATTCCGCGAACAGCGCATCGGCGTCGAACGCCCCTGCACAGGCGGTGATCAGGATCTGCTGGCACAAAACGTCCTGCGGGCCGGGACCGCGTGGTTCGCCATCCAGTTCGCGGGCCAGCGCGGCCTCCAGCGCGGCGCGGCATTCGACCACCTCGAACCGGTTGGCGGGCACCAGCAGCGCACGCGACGGCGCGTTATAACGGTGGTTGGCACGTCCGATCCGCTGCACCAGCCGCTTGATGTTTTTCGGCGCGCCGATCTGGATCACCAGATCGACATCGCCCCAGTCGATGCCGAGGTCCAGCGTGCCGGTGCAGACGATGGCCCGCAATTTGCCCGCCAGCATCGCCGTTTCCACCCGGTCCCGCGCCTCGCGGCTGAGCGAGCCGTGGTGCAGCCCGATCGGCAGATCGCCGTCATTGGCCATCCAGAGGGCGCGAAAGAACAGTTCCGCCTGGGCGCGGGTGTTGATGAAGATCAGCGTGGTGCGGGCGGCGCGCACCGCCTCCAGCACTTCGGGGATGGCGTAGTGCGCCCCCGCCCCGTTCCAGGGCGGCGGTGTTTCGGTGTCCAGAATGCGGATATCCGGGTCCGGGCCGGGATCGGCCTGCACCACATGGCAAGGGGCCTCGCCGATGGCCAGATAGCGGGCCAGGCCGTCCGGGTCCTCTACCGTGGCCGACAGGCCGAGGCGGCGCAGGCCGGGGGCAAGGCCCTGCAGGCGGGCCAGGCACAGCATCAACTGATCGCCGCGTTTGCTTTCCGCCAGCGCGTGGATTTCATCGACAATCACCCGTTGCAGCCCGGCGAAGATACGCGGCGCGTCCTCGTAGGACAGCAGCAGCGCCAGGCTTTCCGGCGTGGTCAGCAGGATATGCGGCGGGTCGGCGCGCTGGCGCTGGCGGCGGGAATGCGGGGTGTCGCCGGTGCGATCCTCGATCCGGATCGGCAGCGCCATCTCGGCCACCGGATTTTCCAGATTGCGGCGGATATCGGCCGCCAGCGCCTTCAGGGGCGAGACATAGAGCGTGTGCAGGCCCTTGTGATTGCCATCGGCCAGTTCCAGCAGACTGGGCAGGAAGCCCGCCAGCGTCTTGCCGCCGCCGGTCGGGGCGATCAGCAAGGTGGCAGGATCTTGGGCACGCGCCAGCAGCGCCGATTGATGCGGATGCAAGGCCCAGCCACGGGTGGCAAACCAGTCTTTGAACGGGGCGGCAAGCGTGCTCATCGCCCGAGACTAGCGGCGCGGCGCGGCGCGGGGAAGCGCCTTCAACCCGCGATCAGCTTTCGTCGACGAACAGGTTGGCCCAGGCGCGATCCATGATCTCTGGTGTCATCCGGGGCGGTATTTCCTCGTAGGCGCAGATCGACAGGATCTGGTCCACCAGAAACGGCGCGTGGAAATTGGCATAGACGTTATCGACCTCGGGATAACGGTTGCGCAGCAGATGCACGACCGAGGCTTCATCAATCGGCAGGCGCCTGGCCTTGCAGACCCGGGCGAGGATTTGCAGGAAATCGTCCTGACCCGGCCCGTCGATCTTGACCTTGTAGGCGATCCGCCTGAGGGCCGCGCCGTCGAACATTTCGGATGGCAGGAAGTTGGTGGAAAAGATCACCAGCGTATCGAACGGCACGATAAATTTCTCGCCGGATTGCAGCGCCAGAATGTCAAAGCCGCTTTCCATCGGTACGATCCAGCGGTTTATCAGCGCCTGCGGCGGTTCGGCCTGGCGGCCAAGGTCATCGACGATGAACACCCCCCCGGTCGATTTCAACTGCAACGAGGCCTGATAGGTGCGGCTGACCGCATTGTATTTCAGATCCAGCATGTCCAGCGTCAATTCGCCGCCTGTGATCACCGTCGGACGGCGGCACAGCACGTAGCGGTTGTCATAGCGTTTGGCGCTGCGGCGCAGGCTTTGCGGATTATCCGCCTCGGTCGAGGCGATTTCATGTACGATCGGATCATAGAGCGTGATCACCTGACCCATATATTCGATCGCCAGCGGTACATAGATATTGTCGCCCAGGGCGTCGCGGATGCCGTTCGAGATTGACGATTTGCCGTTGCCCGGCGGGCCGTACATCAGGATCGACTTGCCGGAATTGATCGCCGGACCAAGTTCGTCCAGCAGGCCATCGGGCAGGACGAGGTGACTCATCGCGTCATGCAGGCGGGTTTTCGAGATCGAGATATCCTTGACCGCCTGGCGTTCGGTCTGGGCGCGGTAATCCTTCAGTGGCACCGGCAGCGCGCCGTAATATTCCGATTGCGCCAGCGCATCCAAGGCCCGTGCCTTGCCGGTATCGGACAATTCATAAGACATTTCGTTCGCGCCTTCGGAATCGCGATTGCCCATCGCCTCCAGCAGTTTCTGGCCGCGCACCACCTCGATCAGTTCGTTGGTCAGGTTGATCGGCAGGCAGATTGCCTCGGAAATGGCGGTGGCGGTGGACAGGTGCCGGCGGAACACGGTTTTCAGAAGGATGTCACGCAACATCACCATCGTCAGCCCGGTATCTGTAAGGCTGGTTGGCTGCGGCGGTGCCTTGACGTCGATATTCTGCATGTTCATTTGGCGCGTTTTCCTGTCTGCACTTCGGTTTTTGGCTGATTCTGGCCGATCCGGCCGATCAGGGCGTGATTTCCAAGGCGAGGTTTTGCAAAGCGGTGCCTTGGGTAGTATGCTTTCATAAAAAGGAATGGGGGCAAAAGATGGGCAGGCCTTCGGCAGGAATGTATCTATTTTTCCTTGTTGCGGTTCTGGCCATCGAGGCGGGCCTGCTGCTGGGCAAAGGCGTATTGCTGATCGACCAGCACGAGGGCGACGCGCTGCACCTGTTGCAGATCGTCCTGAGGATGGCCGGCGGCGAGGTTCCGCATGTCGATTTCACCACGCCTGTGGGGGTTCTGGCCTTCGCGCCGGTTTCCTGGCTGATCAGCCTGGGATTGGGTGCCGGCAAGGCCATGATGGGCGGCATGCTGCTGGTGGCGTTGTTACTGCTGCCGGCAATCTGGTGGGTCGGCTATTCGCGCCTGTCGGGGCCGGTGGCATGGCTGTTCGGGGCCTTCGTGATCGTGCTGTGCACCGCGCTGGTCTATGGCGGCGGCGATCAGGCGGCGTCGATCTCGATGTATTACAACCGCTGGGCCTGGGCGGTGGCGCTGTTGCTGGTGGTGGTGGCGGTGGTGCCGTCCGTGCGCCGCAATCCCGGGGCGGATGGTGTCCTGCTGGGGCTGGGGCTGGTCTTTCTGGCGCTGAGCAAGATCACCTTTTTCGTGGCCTTTCTGCCCGGTATCCTGCTGGCGCTGATCCTGCGGCGGGCGATTGCCACCTCCCTGATCGGCCTTGTCGCCGCCGCTGTCGCGGTTCTGCTGGTGACATTGATCCTGGGTGTCGGCTTCTGGGCGGCCTATGTCGATGACCTGGCGACCATCAGTCGCGCCGGCATTCGCGGATTTCCCGGCCAGACCCTGCCTTACCTTCTGATCGGGCCGGCCTTTCTGGCGGCCAATCTTTGCCTTCTGGCGGGGATCGTGCTGTTGCGGCAATCCGGGCGCGCCGCCGAGGGGCTGCTGCTTTTGATCTTCGCCCCGGCCTTTGTCTATGTCACCTATCAGAACTGGGGCAACGATCCGAAATGGCTGATCGGGCTGGCGGTGCTGCTGATGGCGTTGCGGCCCGACCGGGCGATGAACAATGCCTTTGGCTGGGATATACGCCGCGCGATGGGCGTGGTGGCGCTGGTGTCGCTGGTGCTGATCCTGCCGAGCGTGCTGAACCTGTCGCTGGCCAATCTGCGCCATGCGCGGATGAGCGCATCGGGATATTTTCAGGTACTGCCGGGGGCGCAAAACGCCGATCTGGCGATGCAGGCCAAACGCATGCTGGCACCTTCGCGGCGGACCGCCTTCAGCCTTGCCGATCCCGCCATGCGCGCGATGGCCGATGCGGCGGTAACCTGGCAGGACGATATCCTGTTCGGCCAGCCGCTTGCCACCTGCAAGCTGGAAAGCGGGCTGGTCGGGGTGCTGATCCAGATGGCGCGTGACCTCGATGCCCTGCCGGGCACCAGCGGACGCAGCGTTCTGATGGCCGATACGTTCTCCAACCTCTGGATGTTCGGCGCGACAATCCCGCTGCCGGGTGGTGCGCCCTGGTATTACGGTGGCGAGGCCGGGATGCAGCGGGCGGATTTCATCCTGGTCCCGACCTGCCCGGTTACGCCGATGGCGCGGACCGGGATATTGACGGCCCTGGCCGAACGCCGCGATCTGACGCTGAGCGAGGTCATGCGCAACGATCTGTTCATATTGCTCAGGCGGGGGCCGGACTGAAACGCGGTCATGCGTTTCGCGAGGTGCCCTATTGCAGCGCCCCGATTCCCAGATAGGCGATCAGCAATCCCGACAGCGCCAGCCCCATCGGGAAATCCTTGCCCGCATCCCAGGATTTCCAGCCTTTGGTCAGGCGGCGGATCGGGCCGATGGCGCGGAAAAGCCGGTGCACAAGAAAGGCGCTGACCAGCATGATTGCGAACAGGATCAGCACCAGCCTGATATCGCTGAACGCGAAGAACGGTGCGATGGCGGCGGCATATTTTGCATCGCCCCCGCCAACCAACCGGAGCGCATTGGCGACAAAGCCGATGGCAAGCACCACCGCGAAATTGGCCAGCCGCCACAGGTATTCCTCCATCGGCAGCGCGATCAGCCCGGCCACCAGAAACACCCCGAGCATCACCAGAACCGAAGTATTGGGGATCCGCATGGATTTCAGATCGCTGAACGCGACATAGATCGCCACCGGCAACGCGGGGGCAAGCAGCCACAGGGCTTCGGAAGCTGTCAGATCTACCTGCACGTCAGGATTGCCGCGATTTGTCCAGCGCCGCCAATGCGCGGACAGCGGCATCGAAATGCTGCGGATGCGTGTCGATCGCATCAGCCAACAAGCCGCGGGCAATGTCGATATCGCCCTGCTTGACGGCGCTGATCGCCATCGTGTGCAAAAGCTCTGCGCGTTCGATCTGGGTCAACTGGATGACCGGCAGGGTATATTTGCGCTGCGCGGCGCGGGCCAGCACAAGGTTGTTCTTGGCGGTGAACAGGTCCTTGTCATAGGTGATCGCCTCAAGAAACAGCTTTTCCGCCGCGTCGTAATCGCCGCGCGTGAGTTTTGAATAGCCCCAGTTGTTCAGAACGCCCGCCGGTTGCGTGGTCAGCCCGGCGGCGGTTTCATAAAAACTGTCTGCCTTTTTCCATTCCTGGTTGCTGTCGGCGATCATCGCTTCCAGACGGTAGCGCTGATAGGTCTCGTGGGTGGGCGGAACCTTGTCCAGCTGCGCCTCGGCCCGGCCCCATTCGTTGGTGCGGATCAGCGCATCGGCGTAATTCACCCGGTCATCCGCCGTGGCATCGCCGCTGGAAACCAGCTTGTCATAGATCAGCACCGCTTCCGAGGCACGCTTGGCACGGACCAGCGATTTCGCCAGGCCGCGACGGAAATCCACCCGCTCGGGTTCCTTCTGCAGGGCGCGCTTGAAGTATTCCACCGCCTCGTTGGGATCGGCGACGGTCAGCATGATATCGTTCAGATTGGTCGCGTCGATGACATTCATGCCATCGACCTCCTTGTCGACATCGGGTTTTTTCAATGCGTCGCAGGCCGACAGGCCAAGCGCCCCGATGATGCAAAGCGTCGAGATTAATAGCCGTCCCATATGCAGGGCCACCTTTACTGCTCGTCATCCGATGCAGGGGTCTGAAGCAACAGGTATTGTCCGCTGCCTCGTCGAACCAGCTCGAATTTGTTCTCGTTGGCCTCAGCATACGCGGTATTTTCGGATTTTGCGATAGCAAGTCGCAGATTTTCGCGGATTTCGACGGAATTACCATTGTCCAGCGCAAAGGCATTGCGGAAGGCCCGGCGGGCCGCGCCATCTTCGCCCTGTTCCATCAGAACAACGCCCAGATTGTTCCATGCGGCCACGAATTCCGGGTCGCGCTCCACCGCGCTTTCCAGCAATTGCCGCGCCTGGTTAAGCCGTCCGAGCTTCAGATTGGCCGAGCCGAGCGCGCTCAGGACATCCGCCGTCAGGCCGTGTTCGCCGGCGGCGCGGGTATAGGCGCTGAGGGCAAGGTCGTATTCCCCCGCCGCCATCAGGCGATGCCCGACGACCAGGCCGTCCACCGCATCGCGTACCACCGGCGTTCCGGGCGGTGGTGCTATGCCGACGCGGTTGTTCTGCAAACCGGTATCGCCGGTCTGGCAACCTGCCAGCGCGGTTGTCAGTGCTATCAGCCCCACCCATTGGCGCATTTATCTGTTTCCCAGGACCAGCATCTCGTAAATGTCGTAGATCGACGGCCCGATCAGGATAATCAGCAATGGCGGCAGTGTGAACATCATTGTGCCAAGCGTCAGCTTGGTCGGCAGTTTGTTGGCCTTTTCCTCGGCCCGCATCACGCGTTTGTCGCGCATTTCGGCGGCATAGACGCGCAGGGCCTCGGAAATCGAGGTGCCGAAGCTGGCGGACTGGATCAGCACCGTCACGAAGGCGGAAATATCCTGCGAGCCGGCGCGTTCGGCGAAATCGCGCAGTACCGACACGCGGTCCTTGCCGGCCTTCATCTCGTTGGCGACGATGCCGAATTCCTCGGCCAGTTCGGGAAAGCCTGGCTTGATCTCGCCCGACACGCGCAGGATCGACTGATCGAGGCCCTGTCCGGCCTCGACACAGACCAGCATCAGGTCGAGCGCATCGGGAAACCCTTCCATCAGCGCCTGCTGGCGGGTCTGGCGGCGGCGTTCAACCCAGTAGATCGGCGCGTAATAGCCCGATCCGGCGGGGATCAGGATCGTCATCAGGGTTTTCTGCATCGTTGCGCCGTCCGCCTGGAACACCACCAGAACCACGCCGATGAACAGGAATCCCAGAGCCAGCGCAAGCTGCATGAAATGGTAGGTGCGCACGGCGGTGCGTTGGCGGTAACCGGCCTGAACCAGCTTCAACTGGGTCTTCGACAGCGTCTTCTGGTCCTGCGGTTCCAGAAAGGCGGCGAACTTGTCGAGGTTCGGGCCCTTTTCCTCGAATCTGAGGCTGGGCTTTTCGGACGCGTCCTTGGACTTGACCTTCTTCTTGCGGGATTTGTTTTCCAGCCGCTCGAACGGGTCCTTTTCCTTGCGCATCAGGAACGGCAGCGTCAGCAACACCAGCAGGAACCCGGCCAGGCCGATGGCATAGAGCGGGCCAAGCGGGCCGAAATTCTGGATCAGGTAACCCCAACCCTGGTCGATGAAATTTTGTTGCTGTTCCATGCTTGCCCCGTCAGACCTTGATGTTGACCATCATTTTCATGAAGAAATAATTCGCGCCCAGAAACGCCGCGACCACCAGACAGGCGGGGATGAAATACTCGGTTTCCATCACCTTGTCGTAGTAATTGGGCTGCGCCAGGTTGATGCCGACCAGTGCCGCCAGCGGAAACACCGACAGGAACATGCCGGACCATTTCGCCTCGGCGGTGATCGCCTTGACGCGGCGGAACAGCTTGAACCGGGCGCGGATGACCTTGGCCAGACCGTCCAGGATTTCGGCCAGGTTACCGCCCGATTTTTGCTGGATCGACACCGCCACGGCGAGGAAGCGCATGTCCTGCATGTCGATGGTTTCGGCCATCTTGTTCAGGGATTCGGTGATTTCCATGCCATAGGCAAATTCATCCGCGATGATGCCGAATTCCGATCCCAGCGGATCGGCCACCTCCTGCGCCACGATATTGACCGCGCTGGAAAACGGATGCCCGACCCGCAGGGAGCGCACCATCAGTTCAACCGCATCGGGCAGTTGTTCTTCGATAAGGGACAGGCGCGCCTTGGCCTTCTTGTTCACCCACATGAAGACGGCACCGAAGCCCATGATCACCGACACCCCGGCGCGGATCGGCAGCGAGGTATCGGTGCCGAGCGTCAGACCGAGAAAGGCGGCAAAGGCCAGCCCGACCATGACCATGATCAGCGCCTTCGGGCTGAACGCGATATTGGCCTTGGCGGCGCGATCCTGAATCATCGAATAGATCGGAATGCGCAACGAATTGCGGTGCTGTGCGCGTTCGCGGCGCAGCGTTTCCAGCACCTTTTCGCGATCCTGGTTCTTTTCCAGCAGGTCCAGCCTGCGGTTCACCCGGCTGCTGAGGCTGATCGACTTGCCGAAGACGACAAGATAGATCCCCTCGACCATCAGCAGGACGGCGAAGAAGATGGCTCCATAGATGATTGGTTCCGGACTCAGCATGTTGGGTTACTCCGCTGCTTTCATGGTGTAGATGCTGCTGGGCAACTCAAAGCCCGAATGCTTGAAACGCTCGGAGAAATGCGAGCGCAGGCCGGTCGGCTCGAACCGGCCGAGGATCTTGCCGTTCTCGTCCAGTCCGAAACGCTGGAACTTGAACACTTCCTGCATGGTGATGATGTCGCCTTCCATGCCCGTCACCTCGGTGATCGAGACCATGCGCCGCGAGCCATCCATCAGGCGGCTGGCCTGTACGATCAGGTGCACGGCGCTGGCGATCTGGCTGCGTACCGCCTTCAGCGGCATGTCGATTCCGGCCATCGCCACCATGTTTTCAAGGCGCGAGACACCATCGCGGGCTGAGTTGGCGTGGATCGTGGTCATCGACCCGTCATGGCCGGTATTCATCGCCTGCAACATGTCGATCACTTCCTCGCCGCGGGTTTCCCCGACGATGATCCGGTCGGGGCGCATCCGAAGCGCGTTGCGCAGGCAGTCGCGCTGACTGACCGCGCCCTTGCCTTCAACGTTGGCCGGGCGGCTTTCCATCCGTCCGACATGCACCTGCTGCAATTGAAGTTCCGCGGTGTCCTCGATTGTCAGGATACGCTCGTTATCTGCAATCATCGACGACAGGGCGTTCAGCGTGGTGGTCTTGCCCGAACCCGTACCGCCGGAAACGATGATGTTCAGATGCGCGCCCACCGCGGCACGCAGATACAGCGCCATTTCCTCGGTAAAGGCACCGAACTTGACCAGGTCCTGAATGCCCAGCTTGTCCTTCTTGAATTTGCGGATCGACACCAGCGCGCCATCCACCGCGATCGGCTGGACCATTGCGTTGAAGCGCGAGCCGTCTTTCAGGCGGGCGTCGACATAGGGGTTTGATTCATCCACCCGCCGGCCCACCGCCGAAACGATCTTGTCGATCACCCGCATCAGGTGCTTTTCGTTCTTGAACTCAACCGAGGTCAGCGCCAGCTTGCCGGCGCGTTCCACGAAAACCTGTTTCGGGCCGTTGACCAGGATATCGTTCACACTGTCATCGCGCAGCAAGGGTTCCAGCGGGCCAAGGCCTGTCACCTCGTCGAACAATTCCTGATGCAGCGTCGCGCGTTCATCCTTGTTCAGCACGACGCCCATTTCGGCCAGACCATCGGCACAGATCGCCGCGATCTCGGTCCTGAGATCGGATTCGCTGGCATGTTCCAGCGCCGCCAGGTTCAGCGTGTCCAGAAGGCGCTTGTGCAATTCGATCCGCACATCCGCCAGGCGTTCGCGGCGGCGTTGTTCCTTGGGGTCCAGAACACGATGCGCCGCTACCTGAGGTGCGGCTGCCGGTGCCGGTGCTGCCGGTGCTGCCGCAAGCGGTGCGGCCGGTTTCGGTTTTTGCTCGATCAGGGGTTTTTCGGCAGGTGGCGCGGGGCGACGGACCTCGCGCTGCGGCGCGGCACCTTCATTTTGCTTGAATCTTGAAAACATCGCCAATTGCTCGCCTCCTAGTTCATGGCAACCTGCGTTGCCACCAGTTCATCCAGTGACTCCGCCAGTTTCGAGATTTCCTTGCGCAGCGGGTTCTTCGCTGCGGTTTCCGCCAGTGGCATCCCGTGGTCGCAGGCATCCGCAACCGGCTTGCCGCCATCCGACAGGATCAGTTCGATATCGATGCTCAGGTTCTCGGCCAGCCGCTTGATGCGGCCCTTGCCGGCGATATCGGTGAATTTCGGCCCCCGGTTCATCACGAAGCGGACCTTTTCGATCGGCAGGTCCTCGGCCTTCAGCAGCCGCACGAAGCGCTGCGTGTTCTGGGCCGAGCGCATGTCCATTTCCATGATCGCGAAATAGATATCGGCGCGCTGCAAAACCGTCTCCGTCCACTGCACCAGCGTCGTGGGCAGATCGACGATCACGTAATCGTATTGTGTCGCGGCTTCTTTCAACAGCCGTTCGATATCGTCCACCGACAGGATTTCCAGCGGCAGGGAATCGGCGGGTGCGGTCAGGACATCGACCGCGTCATTGAACGAGACCATCGCGGCGGCGAAAGATTCGTGATCCATCGCGGAAACATCCGCCAGCAATTCGAATACGGATTCACGGCGCGGCAGGTCCAGATAGGTCGAGACCGAACCGAATTGCAGGTCGAGGTCGAGGATGCAGATCTTGCGCGGCTTGCGGCTGGGCAGTTTGGACAATTCCCAGGCCAGGTTGACCGCGAAGGTGGTCCCGCCTACACCGCCGGCAACACCGTAGACCGGCAGGATCACGCCCCGGCGCTTGCTTTCGCCGCCGGTCTGGGCCGTGGCCTGCGCGGCGGGTGCCCGGCGCAGGCGTTCGATCGCTTCGTGCAGCGCGCCTTCAGGCAGGGGATAGGGGGCGAAATCATCCGCGCCAAGGCGCAGCAGCGTATGCAGCGCCGTCGGCGTCAGATCGTAGGCAACCAGGATGATCTTGATGCCGACCCGCTTGGCCGCCGTGATCAGGTCAATGACCGGGGTCAGATCCTGTTCGTCCTGCCGGTCAACTGCGACGGTGATGAATTCCAGCTCGGCGGCTTCGCGCGAAGCCAGATAGGACAGGCCGTCGTGGAAATCGAGGCCACCCCAGCTTTCGCCGAGTTCAGCCTCCATGTCCTCGACCAGAAGGTCGAACAACTGAATGTCCCGCGCAACAGTGCAGGCCTCAATTGCGTGCTCTTCTGCCTTCAACAGGCCCATTGCTGTTTACCCATCTATACACACTACGCCGGAGCGCCAGAGAACGGCTCTGACGGTTCGTATCCTTCAATCGGGGCATAAATCTTTGGTTAACAGTATGATTCAGCCCTGAAGGAGGTTCCTCCAAGGTGGTTTGTCGCCGGGAAAGAGGGCGATTTTGAGGCTGAAGAAAGGTATCAGCGGGCTTTGACGGAGGTGATCGTGCCCGTCGTTGGCGCGCCGCCGATGATATATGTCTGGTAGACGAGATTGGCGTATTTGCCATCCATGCCTTCGCCGACATATCCGCGTGCGAAACCGCTGACCTCGGTCACGGTGCGCCGGTTGCGCCGTTCGCGGCCCTCGGTCACGATCAGGGGCTGTGTCTCGCCCTGTGAAACCACCGCTTCCAGCCGGTCGATGCTGACCCCGCGCGAAACCAGATAGGCCACCGTCGCATTGGCGCGGCGCAGCCCCAGGCGCTTGTTATAGGCATCGCTGCCGACCAGATCGGTATGGCCATAGACCTTGAAGCGAAGCTGCGGGAACTGGCGCATCCAGTCGGCCTGCTGGGCCAGAACCTTGCGCGCCTCGGCGTCCAGGCCGGCCTTGTTGAATTCAAAATTGATCATCGCGGGCACGTCTTTTTCGAACTTGCGCGACAAATCCATGATCAGCCCGCCCTGATCGGCATAGGCCAGTTGCGCCAGCGTGTTGTTCAGCGTCGGATCGCCGTAATTACCTTCGTCGATTGATTTCCCGGCTTCCCAGTTCAGCGTCGAGATGCCCCGGTTCAGGGTGTTGCTGATCGGTGAACAGGCGGCCAGCGACGCTACTGAGACAGTGCTGATCAGGAAAAAGTTTACGTTATTTTTCATGATATTAATCCATCACGTAGCCGTAGGAACCCTTGTAGTCCTGGGTCGAGATTTCGCTGGTCACCTCGTCGCGTCCGGTCTTGCCGGCTTCCTTGCCCAGCAGGAACAATTCGGATTCCGATGGGATGCGGATACGGTCGGTCGGCAGGGTAAGTGAATCGCTTGTGGTCGGGGTTACCAGATGCGGCGTGACGATGATCACCAGTTCGCTCTGGCGGCGCGCGAAGTCGGAGCTGCGGAACAGCGCGCCGAGGATCGGGATATCGCCCAGCCAGGGCACCTGGCCGACAGAATCGTTGAAATCGTCCTGCAACAGGCCGGCGATGGCAAAGCTCTGGCCGTCGCGCATCTCGACCACGGTTGCGGTGCGGCGTGTCTTGAAGGCATTGACGGCAGTACCGTTGTTCATGACCGTGATCGTGGTGTCGATGGAACTGACGGTCGCGTCGATCTGCAAATTGATAAGGTCTTCGTCGATCACCGTGGGAATGAAGGTCAGGTCCACACCGAAAGGCTTGTATTCGATGCTGACCGAGGTGTCCGCGACCACCGGGATGGGATATTCGCCACCAGCCAGGAAATTCGCTTCCTGCCCGGAAATCGCCACCAGGTTCGGTTCTGCCAGGGTGCGGACCAGGCCTTTTTGTTCCAGCGCTTCCAGCAGCAGCGACATCTGGATACCGCCGGCGGTAAAGCCGATACCGTAGGACCCGACGCCGGTGGTGGAGGCGCTGTCAAGGCCGGTACTTGGGTCGTTGTCGGTGAACTCGCCGCCGGTCAGTCCGGTGACATATTTGCCGTTGCCGCCTTCAAAGCCTGCGGTCGACAGGCCAAGGCTGGCCGACAGGCCCTTGCTGACCGAGCGCTGCATTTCCGCGAAACGGACCTTCAGCATCACCTGCTGGGTGCCGCCGACAACCATCAGGTTTGTCACCCGGCCCGGGGCATAGCGTTCGCCAAGCTCGATTGCCAGCGCCACCTTGCGCGCACCGGAGACGCGACCGCTCAGCACGATGCCGTCATTGGCGGTACGTACCTCGATCGGCTCGCCCGGCAGAATTTCCTGCAGGCGTTCCTTGAATTCGGCAATATCGGGCGAGACCCGCACATCGACATTGGTGATCAGCTTGCCGCCGGGGCCAAGCAGGGTCAGCGTGGTGCGGCCCGGTTCCTTGCCCAGAACATAGATCGTGCGGTCGGACAGGGTCGCGATATCGGCGATGGACGGGTTGGCGACCGACAATTCCGCGAACGGCGTGTCGCTTTCCATCACGATGGCACGGTTGACGGCGATGGTGATACTGCTGGACGTGGACCCGCGCGACACTTTCAGAATGTCCTCGGCCTGCGCTCCGGGCGCTGCCTGCACGGCCAAGGCCAGCCCAAACAGGCCAGCCTTTATAAAGCTGCTCGATCTCATGTGATCCTGCCTCTGTTGATCACTTGTGTCTGCTCGGGTCTTTTTCGCCCATTGTTTCCAATCTGCGGCAAATCCCGTTTATTTGCAAGAATCAAATGCTTGCCGGTCTCGGGTGATGTGGATATGTCGCACAGCCCTTTGGCTAAGGCGTCATTCCTTGGGGCAGGGGATCGGGATATTGATCACTTCCGCACCCTTGCGGGTCTTGATGGTGCAGACCTTTTCACGCTCGACCGTCTGAACCTCTTCGTCGACGATGCCCAGAAGCTGTTTCTGATCTACCTCGATCTGGCCAAGGCTGGTCGTGTCTTCCGAGCCGCGCAGCGACAACAGCAACCGCCCGGTTGCCTGCGCCTGTGCCAGCGAGGCCACGACGCCCGGCGAAACCTCGGCCGTGACGGTTGTGGCAACGACGGGATTGTTGCGATCTTCATCCGCCATCTGGTCGATTGCGATCAGCTTGATGCCTTCCAGGATCAGGCGCGTCACGTCGCGCCCCTTGACCTGGCCTGTCCAGTAGACATCGACGCTGTCGCCGGGCCTGAGGAAACCCGACACGCCCGATGCGACGTCGACCCGGATGGTGAATGCCCGCATGCCGGGGCTGAGACGCGAGGCGACACCGGCATCTTCGCCCGGTTCGGTAACCTTGACGGCAAGGATCGCCTCGTCCTTTTCCATCGCGCGCAGAACGGTGCGCGGTTTGTCGACACCCTCGGGAAACAATTCCTTGGGATCGGTAAAAGCCCCTTCCGGGATGGCATTTTCCGGCCACGAGACAAAGCGGACATCTTCCTTGGTCAGCTTCTGGCCATAACGCAGCGGCCCCTTGCTGATGAAGACCCGCACCAGCGGAACATTCTGGCTGAGTGCCTTGCGCTGAAGATCAATCGCCGACTGGTACTCGTTAAACCGGCCCTGCGCCATGTAGACGGCAAAGCCGGCAAGGCCCATGCCGATCACCAGTATCAGACCAAAAACTAACCGCATGTTTTATCCCTGGGGCGTTCTGCCCGCGACCTGCTTCTTATATGCGTTTGCCTGCAACTTACACAATAAGCCGGAAAACCCAATTAAAAATCGGTCGAGATGACAACCGGGCTGAACATTTCGGTGCCGCGTTCTTCCATGCCGCCCGATATTCCGTTGATAACGGACAATGCCGCACCGATCACCAGGCCGGTCACGACGATCCAATCGACCGTAACCGCGCCATCCTCGTTCCGGAGGAATACAATTGCATCCCTGACCATCGCAAACCTGCCCTTCGTTCCTTGCGCTATCCGCCGAGACCCGTTCCGGCGCCATCAGATTTACATCTGAATAAGGCGATTTGATGGATGGAACGTGAACACGCCAAGGTATTGCGCAAACGAATAGGGCCGCGCCATTGGCGCGGCCCCGTCAATCGCTAAGCGCTGCGGCTTAGAAAGAGGTCGAGATCGCCTGACCCGACAGCTGGGTGTCGATGTCGCCCGACAGATTGTCGAGACCATCAGACACGGCAGCCAGAACGGCGATACCCAGGCCGACGATCGCGGCGGTCAGAACAACCCAGTCAACAGTCACTGCACCGGATTCATCATTCTTGAAGTTTTTCGCAAGCTTGAACATTTTATATCCCTCCAAAGGTTACTGTTCGTTTCCACTTCTCAGTTGATCCGGGGGTTAGTGCGCTGGCTTTGCCTCGTTTGTTTCCAGCGCTCCGTTTCAACATGATGCTATATAGCCAGTGGATTCGGGCGAGAATTTGGCCCGCGGAATCGAAAGCAGAAAAAATGTGCCGGGATATCGAAAAAAGTTGGAATATCTATAATTATCAACGCATTAGAAGTGAAAAAAAGTTGATTCAGATACTTTGGAAAGACATGCGGAGGCCGATTGTGGCGGTTTCGCCATAGAAAATGCACCCATTTGGCTGGTTCTCGCGGATTTTCTTTGGCAAACAGTAAACAATCCCGAAGCACGGCAATGATTGAGCAGGCATGAATCACCCCATCACAGCGTTTGGCGCAACCGGGCAGGGCCTTCGGCAGCCGGGCAACGGCGATGTCAGGCACGGACGGTCGGCATCCGCCACCGCTGCGCGCCGGTGATTCCGCACATCCGGGGGTGCGCTGATGTCTGATATCAAACCCCTGGTTCTGGATGTCGATGGCACTTACCTGAAAACCGACATGCTGCTGGAAAGCTTCTGGAACGCGCTGGGCCGCGATCCGCTGGGATGCCTGGCCACCAGTATCCGCCATATCGGCAACCGGGCTGCGCTGAAACAGGGGCTGGTGAGGCTGGCACCGCTCAGGACCGATCTGCTGCCGGTCAATTCGGACGTACAGGCGCTGGCCGCGGAATCCATACGCTCCGGGCGCGAGGTGGCGCTGGCCTCGGGATCGGATGAAAGCCTGGTGCGCCAGTTGGCGACCGAACAGGGCCTGACGGGGCGGATTTTCGCCTCGGACGGCAAGACAAACCTGACCGGGCGGCGCAAGGCGGTGGAATTGATCGCGGCTTACGGCGAGAACGGTTTTGATTACGCCGGCGATGCGCCGGTTGATCGCCCGGTCTGGCAGGCGGCGGAAAACGCGATCATCGTCGGGCATCACCCGGTGATCGCCAGTGATCTTGCCGCGACCGGCCATAACGTCACCGAATACGATCACCGCTGGCGCAGGCGCGATCTGATCCGCGCCCTCAGGCCGCATCAATGGGTCAAGAACGTGCTGTTGTTCCTGCCGATGATTGCGGCGCACCGGATCGACATGGCCGGCCTGTTGATCGTACTGGCAGCGGCGATTGCGTTTTCGGCGGCGGCGTCCAGCATCTATATCGTCAATGATCTGCTGGACCTGGAGGCCGACCGCCTGCACCCGACCAAGAAGAACCGCCCCTTTGCCTCGGGCGCGGTGCCGATCACGGTGGGCATGCTTGCGGCACTCGGGCTCGGATCCTTTGCGCTGGGCCTCGGGCTGGCGATCAGCCCGGCCATGCTGGGGATCGTGGCGCTTTATATGTCGCTGTCGCTGGCCTATTCGCTGAAGCTGAAGCGGATGCGCTGGGTCGATATCGCGACGCTGGCGGGGCTTTATACCTTGCGGGTGATTGCCGGGGCCATCGCCGCCAAGGTGGTGGCCACCGGTTTCCTGATCGCCTTCATCTTCCCGACCTTCATCACGCTCGGCTGTGTCAAGCGGCTGACGGAACTGACGCTGGCCACCTCGGACGAGCGCCTGCCGGGGCGTGGCTATGGCCGCCCGGACCGTGGCGATCTGCTGAACGTCGCGGCGCTGGGCTCGTTCGGCTCGCTGCTGGTGTTTTTCCTTTATTCGTTCACCGCAGCGGCGGACCGTCTGTATCCGAATACCTGGCAATTATGGCTGGCGCTGCTGCCGCTGGGCGGCTGGCAGGTGCGGATGATCCTGCTGGGCTGGCTGGGCAAGCAGGATTACGACCCGATCGTGTTCGCCATGCGGGACCGTTACGGGCTGGCACTGATCGCGGTGATGCTGACGCTGATGTTCACCGCCGGCACCGGCTGAACAATCAGAACGACATTTTCTTGAAGATCGCTTCCGGCACATGCCGGATGATCAGCATGATCCAGCGCCAGAAAAACGGCGTGTAGATCGTGTTCTTCCTCTTTGCCACGGCTTTCAGGATATCGCGGGCCACGTCATCGGGGCTGGCGACCAGAAACAACCCCGGCAGCCCCCAGGTCATCGCGGTATCGACAAAGCCGGGCTTTACCGTCACCACATGCCCGCCCGAGCGGGTCAGACGGTTCCGAAGACCCGATAGATAGGTGGCAAACCCGGCCTTGGCCGAGCCGTAGACATAATTGCTGTAGCGCCCCCGGTCGCCCGCGACCGATCCGACACCAACCACCGTGCCGCCGCCGCGAGCCTCCATCAAGGGGGCAAATTCGTGCAGGAAGCGGGTCGGTCCGGTGAAACAATCCTGCACCGTCGGGTCCAGAAGGGCAGGATCGGCATCGACGGCGGATTGTTCCGGCATCGAGCCGACGAAGACCGCGACATTCAGCATTCCGTCCTGCAATGCCAGGCGTTCGCAGATTGCCGCGAAACCGGCGGGCTTGCGGGCATCGAAGGGCACGTATTCAGCCTTGCCTGCCCCGCGCAATACGCAATCGGCGGCACCGCGTTGAAGATCGCCCGCGTCGCGCCCGGCAAGGAACACATCCGCGCCCTGTTCCGCCACCGCGCGGCCAAAGGCCCGCGCCATGGCCGAGCTTGCGCCCAGGATCAGCCAGCTTTGTTTCATGTCGCATCCCTCAGCTTCAGGCGGCGGGTCAGGTCGGTTTCCAGCGCATGGGCGGGATCGACCGCGTTTGCGGCAGCGGCAAAGGCCTCGCGCTCGTCATACATCCCGGCGATGGTCGCCGCCGAGGCCAGCGCATCCTTGGCCAGATAAATCCGCCCGCCGGCATCGGCGGCGATATCGCCAAGTTCGCGGATCAGCCCGGCAGAGGCGGGGCGGTTCGGGAAATCCACCGCAAGCGTGAACCCTTCCATCGGGAAGGACATCATGCCGCCGCGCCCCGGCCCGAGTTTTTTCAGCACCGCCAGGGGCGAGGCCAGCCGTGATCGCGCGATCTGCTCCAGCATCTTCGCCAAAGCCTCGCGCGCCGGGGCTTCGGGCAGGACGCATTGAAACTGGTGAAAGCCGGATTTGCCGTACAGGCGGTTCCAGTCATGCACCTTGTCCAGCGGAAAGAAGAAATCCGCCATTGCACGGTCCAGCCGCCGCCCGCCCACCGGCACCCGGCGGAAATAGAGATGGTTGAACGCCCGCACCACCGGCGATGACAACAGGAATCCCGGCGCGTTGAACGGCACCGATTTGTGGCGCGGCGCTTTCGGCATCTGGCCGTGGCTGCCGATCTCGGCCTCCTCCAGAATGCCGCGCCCGAGCGTGGCGCCTTTGGCCGTGGCGTCGATCCAGCCGACGCAATAGGTGGCCGTCGAGGCGTCCAGCATGGCTATGAATTCCGCCAGCGTGTCGATCCGGCTTTCGCGCAGGTCCATCAGCGGGCTGGTGGCCGGGATCATGCGGATCGCGGCGGACAGGATGATGCCGGTCTGCCCCATGCCGCCGATGGTGGCGCGGAACAGATCGGGGTTGCCCTCGGGCGTGATCCTGCGCACGCGGCCATTCGTGCCCAACAGGTCGATACGCGTGACATGCTGGCCGAACGAGCCCGCGACATGGTGGTTCTTGCCATGCACATCGTGGCCGATGCAGCCGCCCAGCGTGGCGAATCCGGTGCCGGGCATCACGGCGGGTATCCAGCCCTTCGGCAGGAACAGCCGCAGGATTTCGCCGATCGTCACGCCCGCCTCGGCCTCCAGAATGCCGGTTTCGGGATCGAAAGCCAGCAGCCGGTCAAGCCGCGTCATGTCCACCGCGCGGCCGCCCGAGTTCAGCGCCGCGTCGCCGTAGGAGCGCAGATTGCCGATCGCCGGCAGCCCGCCCTCGCGCAGGATGGCTTTCAGCGCATTGGTCTTTTCAGGCCGGGCGCGTTCGCCCGTCGCCCTCAGGACGCGGCCCCAGCCGCTGTACTCATCCGTTTTCCAGCGCATTTTTCGCCCCCGTGGCCAGCCCTTCGGCAAATGGGAATATCACGATGCCAAGGCCGATGGCGAACCACAGCGTGACCACGCGGATGATGGCGGTGGCCGGGATGGCCACTTCCAGCGGTACGCCCTGCAAGGCCAGCAGTGCGACCATCGCCGCCTCGGCCCCGCCGACACCGCCGGGCATGCCGGTTGCCCCGCCGGTCAGCATCGCAAACAGAAAGATCGAGATCGCCGTCCACATCGGCAGATCGGCCCCCATCCAGCCCAGCAGCAGATGAAAGGCGTAGCCCTCGGCCATCCAGCCGATGCCACCAAGGATCAGCGCCAGCACCACCACGCGCGGCGCGGAAAACACCGCCAGCGCCGATGCGGCGCGGCGGGCGCGCACGAACCAGCGCGGTTTCAAGCCGCATAATCGGTAGGCACCGACCACCAGCGCGCGGAACAGGCCGGGCCGGGTGGCGATCAGCGCCAGGATCAGCGCCAGTGCCGCCACCGGCAGGCCACCCGCCAGCCCGGTTGCGCCGAACGCCAAAGCGATGGCCAGCAACAGGCCGGTCGAGGCCAGATCGCCGGCCCGGTCCACCAGGATCAGCGGTGCCAGCCGTTCAGCCCTTGCGCCGGTTTCCCGCGCGATCCAGCGCAGGCGCACCAGTTCGCCCATCCGCGCCGGGGTCATCGTCAGCGCGAAGCCACCGAAATAGTGCCGGAAGATCGTCAGCGGCGGCAGATGCAGCCCCAAAGCGCCGATATAGAGCTGCCAGCGCAGCGCGCGAAACAGGTAATTGGCCAGCGACAGTGCCAGCAGCAGCCCCACCTGCATTGCCGACACTGCCGCGATCTGGCCAAGGATGTCTTCGCCACTTGCCGCCCACAGGGCCAGCCCGACCGAAGCCAGAAAGACCACAAATACGACCACAGAGGTTTTTATTCCGTAAACACCCACCATGCGCCACCTGCTAGGGGAACATCGTGGCAGGATAATGGCGTATCCGCGAACGATCCGTCGTATTTTCGCAAATTGTTTCGGAATGCGGATATCAGGACGCCGCCAGCCCCAGCCGCGCCTGCAGGTCTGCCAGCGCCTTGGCGTCAGAATCATCCAGCATGGCCGTCCGCGACAGGAACAATGCGGCCTGCGAGGCATGGATCAATCCATCAGCCAGCGGCTTCAGGTGGTTGGCAAACAGGGTGTCGCCGGTCGAGGTGATATCGGCAATCGCCTCGGCGGTCAGGTTCTTGACGGTGCCTTCGGTGGCGCCCTGGCTGTCGACAAGCTGATAATCGGCCACGCCGTTCTGGCGCAGGAAATCGCGGACAAGGTTGTGATACTTGGTGGCGATCCTCAGGCGAAAGCCGTGATTGGCGCGAAACTGCGCCGCCGCCGCATCCAGATCGTCCAGCGTGTCGACATCGACCCAGCATTTCGGCACCGCCAGCACCAGATCGGCATGGCCGAACCCCAGAAGCGCCAGTTCCGCCACAATCCGGGACCAGAGCGGGATTTTCTCGCGCACCAGATCGGTGCCGGTCACGCCAAGATGAATGCGCCCCGCCGCCAGTTCGCGCGGGATTTCCCCCGCCGCCAGCAGCACCAGTTCCACACCGTCCACACCATCCACCGCACCGGCATATTCGCGGTCCGATCCGGTACGCCGGAGGGCAACGCCCCGGTCGGCGAACCAGTCGAAAGTCTTTTCCTGCAACCGCCCCTTGGAAGGTATGCCAAGCTTGATCGCCATCACGCACCTTCCTTCAGCGCCAGCACCAGTTCCGGGCGGATCACCCCGCCGACGGCCGGGATCGAGCGGCCCTGGCCAAGCACCTCGGTCAGCGCATCATAGCGCCCGCCGCTGGCGATCACCGGCAAATCGCCGCGCCCACCTGCGTAAAAGCCGAAGACGAAACCGTCGTAATATTCCAGCGTGGTGCGCCCGAACGAGCCTTCAAAATCAAGGCCGGATATGTCGATGCCCCGCGCCGCCAGCGCCTCAAGCCGTGCTTCCATGCGGTCCAGCGCCGGGGTGATGGCAGGCAGGTCGGCGGCAATCCGGCGCAGGCGGGCAAGGGCGGTATCGGATTTCTCGGCGATGGCCAGAATATCCTCGATCAGGCGCACCTCAATGCCCGGGATCGGGGCGGCGGCGGCGTCGGCCTGCAGGGCGGTGATACGGCTGGCGATATCGGCAGGTTCGCGCAGGCCGACATGGGCACCGGCGGCCTCGATCAATCGGGCGGCATCGGTTCCGTCTGCCGCCTTCAGCAGGGCCGCACGACTTTCGGGCACCGGGCTGAGGCCGCCGAAGCGTTCCAGCAACTGGCGGAACCGGCGCGGCCGCCAGATATGCCGCCTGAGGGCCGCCTTGCGGATATCGAGCGTCGACAGGCCATTGACCGCCGCCATCAGGATACCCAGATCGCCGGTCGCCGCCCTGAGGTTCAGATCGCCCAGAACCCCGGCGAACAGCGCGAAGACCTCGGCGTCGGACTGCGCCGGGTTGGCGCGGTCGAACACCTCGACCCCGACTTGCAGATATTCCGAGGCCCGGTCCGAGCCCGGCTCCTGCTTGCGCCAGACCGGCCCCATATAGGTGTAGCGGGCGGGTTCCGCGCCTTCGTCCATATGCATCTGCACCACCGGCACGGTGAAATCCGGGCGCAACATCTGTTCGCCCTGCACCGGGTCATGCGTGACGAAGGCGCGGGCGCGGATATCTTCGCCGTAAAGGTCCAGCAACAGATCGGCAGGTTGCAGCGCCTCGGCTTCGACCGGCAAAGCGCCGTGATCTAGGAAGGTCTGGAACAGGCGATCAGCCTCGGCGCGGATGCGGCCTCTACGGTCGTTCAGCATGGGCCTCTCGCCTATTGTCGGTCCGCCGGGCGGGCGGCGCGGGCGATCATCTTTTGCACCTCGGCCACCAGATCGGCGCGGGGGATTTCCATCTGCGCCGGTTGCGCCTTCCATTCCTCGTTGGTTTCCACCTCGGCTGCCAGCCGTGCGCCAAGGGCAAGGTCCTTGATCTGCACCACGCCGCGCGCCTGTTCATCGCCGCCTTCGATCACCGCCACCGGGCTGTTGCGCTTGTCGGCATATTTCAACTGGTTGCCGAAGTTCTTCGGATTGCCAAGGAACACCTCGGCCCGGATACCGGCATTGCGCAATTCGGCCGCCATCGCCTGGTAATCGGCCATGCGGTCGCGGTCCATCACCGTCACGATCACCGGCCCCTGGCTGTCCGCGCCAAGCCGGCCTTTTTCGCGCAGGGCGGCCAGCAGGCGGTCCACCCCGATGGAGACACCGGTCGCCGGGACTTCCTGGCCGGTGAAACGCTTGACCAGATCGTCATATCGCCCGCCCCCGGCGACCGAGCCAAACTGCCGCTTGCGGCCCTTGTCGTCGAGGATTTCAAACGTCAGCTCCGCCTCGAAAACCGGGCCGGTGTAATAGCCAAGGCCGCGCACAACGGATGGGTCGATCACGATCCGGTCGGGGCCGTAGCCCTGGGCGGCGAGGAGGGCGGCGATCTGTTCCAGTTCTTGCACACCCTCGATTCCAATTCTTGAGTGGCTGAGGAGTTGATCCAACGCACCGAGAGTTAATTCATTGCTCGATTTGCGAGATACCAAGAATTCTGTCACTCGGGCGGCGCGATCCAAAGGCAAGCCGACCCCAGGGATAATCGCTCCACTGGAATCTTTTCTTCCCTCCGTTAGCAATTCGAGCACTCCGCTCAAGCCAACCTTATCGAATTTGTCGATTGTGCGCATAATGGCAGCGCGGGTCTCCTCTATGTCAACACTTGACTGCGCGGAAAAATGCTGTGCAACCAACCTGCCTAGGTTCTCTTCTTTTCCCAACGGCTCGCGCAGATCATTGTTCAACAAAACGGATTCAATGAGGCCATCCAGAACCTTGCGATTATTGATCCGCACAACGTAATCGCCGCGCGGGATGCCCACCGCCTCCAGCGTATCCGCCAGCATGGCGCAGATCTCGGCATCGGCGGCCACGCTGCCGGTGCCCACGGTATCGGCGTCGCATTGGTAAAACTGCCGGAACCGCCCCGGCCCCGGCTTTTCGTTGCGCCAGACCGGACCCATTGCGTAGCGCCGGTAGGGCGTCGGCAGGTCGTTGCGGTGCTGGGCGTAAACGCGGGCCAGCGGCGCGGTCAGATCATAGCGCAGCGCCAGCCAGTCGCCCTCATCCTCCTGCCAGGCGAAAACGCCTTCGTTGGGGCGGTCCACATCAGGCAGGAACTTGCCCAAAGCCTCGACCGTTTCCACCGCCGAACTTTCCAGCGGATCAAAGCCGTAACGGTGATAGACCTCGGCGATCCGGGCCAGCATGGCGTTGCGTTCCACCACTTCGGTGCCGAAATAATCGCGGAACCCTTTCGGGGTTTCCGCGCGCGGGCGGCGGATTTTCGGTTTCTTGTCCTTGGCCATCAACGGGTCGTCCTTCGGGCGGGCTGATCTCAGCCGCTTCCCTACAGGAGCGGTGAAAAGGGGGCAAGGCGGGTGACGATTTGGCCTATGGCAAGGCACCGGCGCGTGCTATCGCAGGCACCATGTCGGACGAACGCATCAGAGACCTGGAAGAACAGATCGCCCACCTGTCCAAAGCGGTGGATGACCTGAGCGACGTTGTCCTGCGCCAGGGCGCGGAGATCGACGTGCTGACACGCCGGATGCGGCTGGTGATGGAGCGTCTGGCCGAGGCGGAACTGGACAACGGCGGCACCGCGCCGCTGGCGGACCAGAAGCCGCCGCACTGGTAGCGCGCGGTCAGAGCAGGAAATCACCCACAACAAGCGGTGTCGGAATGCTGAGTTCAATTTCGAAATCGGACACCGAGTCACCGTTGACATCGCCCTGGATCACTGTCCGCGACGCGGTACTGAAAAACCGCAATTCGCCCGCTGTATCCGAAAACGCCGTTGTCCCGATGAAATTCCAGGCCTGCCGGCCTCCGGTCAGGATGTCGGCATCTATGGCGGATATGATGATCCGGTCCTCACCTTGGGTGAAATCCGCGATGGTGTCGCGCCGGATCGACGAGGCGCGGCTGTCAGCAATGGTATCGAACACGAACAGATCGGCCCCGGCATCGCCTTCAAGCTGATCCTGTCCGCGCCCGCCGCGCAGGACATCGGCACCGGAATCGCCGAACAGCCGGTCCTTGCCGGTGCCGCCATAAAGGTGATCGGCCCCGCTTCCGCCGGCCAGGTAGTCATCGCTTTTGCCACCATAAAGCCAGTCAATGCCCCGGCCGCCATGCAGAATATCCTTGCCGGATTCACCCCAGAGCGTGTCGCTGCCCAATTGCCCGATCAGTTCATCCGCGCCCTTGCCGCCCTTCAGCGTGTTGTCGGCGTCGTTGCCGCGCAGGAAATCCCCGCCATCGCCGCCGATGGCGTTCTCGATCAGGGATCGCGCATCGTCATTATATTGCTTGGCATTGAAAAGACTGCCTCGCGCGAACATCTTGGTCGCCCCGTCAAGCCCGAGATAGGCAAGCTGCGAGGATTTGAACTCGCTCCACATACCGGGACGCAGATCAATCGACACGGCATTGCTATAGGCGGAGGCGTCATAAGTATCGGTGCCGCCGCCATCCCAGATGGTTTCGAAAATCTTCTTTTCCGTCGGGCTGAAGACATAGCGTGTGTCGCCCGAACGATGATTGAAATTCGCACCGTACAGATACTGGATTGCCGCGATGTCGTTCATCATCAGCGTTTGCGGATAGCTGCGCGGCCCGTTGGTGACATTGTCCAGCGATTGCCCGGCGAAGGACCGATAGCTCATGATCGAAAACTCATGGCTGTCCTGTGCGGCTGGCAAAACCGAGCCGTTGCCGCCGGTTTCATGCGGATGTTTCAGGCCCAGCGCGTGTCCGAGTTCGTGGATGAAAACGTAGAAATCATAAGAGCCGGGCTTGGATTCTCCGGTCGGTCTGTTGGTGTTGATGCGAACATCACCGGCATGAGCATCGTGATCGGGATACCAGGCATCGGCGGGTGCAGATATATCCGCGCGGGCAAACCTGATCATGCCGGGGGCGCTGCCGGTATCATCGACCCGGTCAAAATCTATCGCCGCCACGTCGTCCCACATGCCAAGCGCCTTGTACGTCATCTTCTTCTGGCCGATCTTGAACGGCGTGGAGGTCTCCGAGCGCACTTTCGACGTGTCGAAGGTTTCCGGGTCCGTGCCGTAACCCGGCTGTTCTGATCCGGCATTCAGAAAGCTCCAGGTGATGGTGTTTTCCGCCCATTTGGTGCCCCAGATCAGATTGTCGATCGCAACATCGCCGGAATTTGCAATCGTCGTATGTTCCGGGCGGACCCCGACATTCAGGTTATCGACGGCAAAGCCCGCCGGTTCGGTGCCGACGGTGCGGATCAGCACCCGTGTGATCACGTTCTCCCCGAAATCGAACGAGAAATTCTCGTAAATATCGGTATCCGTCAGATTGAAGACCTTGGTGATCTTGAAGTTGTTCAGGCCGAACAGCGTGACGCGGGTACTGCCTTCGGTGCCGAAGCACCCGGCATCGAAACTGACGGACGAGACCGCCTCGCTGAAGCGGAAACGGACCGGGCCGGTATAGCCTGTGTCGCCAGCAATCCCCGGAGTTGTCGGGTTGCAGGAATCCGGGACGATCACACCCTCGGCGGCAACGCTGAAATCGCGCCCGTTCAGGAAATCAGTGAAAGTATAAACCGGATTGACCGTGCCTTGGGAATATTCCGAAAAGGTAATGGTCGTAATGGACTTGGCGTTGGCCATATCGTTTCTCCATATCAACACGCAGATATCTGCGCTTGTCGGAAGACCCGCCTCAAATGGTTTTCCAATCTGCCGGATTGGCAGAGGTTACACGAAAAGCGGCCCGATGCCTAGTCTGGCCTGGCCGGCCCGGTCAGAGATCGATTTCAACCACGCCGTCCGGTTCTGCCGCGCGGCTCTGGCACAGGATGATCTGGCTGTCGCGCTGCTTGCGCGACAAAACGAAATCGCGATGCTCGACCCCGCCCGAAACCAGCCCGCATTTGCACACGCCGCACAGGCCGTCCGAACATTTTACATCGACATGCACGCCGTTCTCGTTCAGCACATCGGTGGCGGATTTTTCGGCGGGAATGGTAAACTCGCGCCCGGATTTCGCCAGTTTCAGGGTGAAGGCGTGGTTCACGTAATCCGGCACCTCCGGCACCGAGAAATACTCCATATGGCGGTTATCCTCAGGAAAACCGGCCCTGGTTGCCGTATCCAGCACGCCCTGCATGTAGATATCCGGCCCGCAGGTATAGACATGCGCGCCCTCCTGCCATTTCAGGATCGCGGCCAGATCGGCCCGGCTGCCCTTGTCGGAAAAATGAAGGTGCACCCTGTCGGCCCAGGGCATGGCGGCAAGATCGTTCAGAAACCCGGCGCTCGCCTGTTTCGAGCAGGAATAATGCATCGCGAAATCCCGCCCCAGCCGGTGCAGCCGATGCGCCATCGAGATCATCGGCGTGATGCCGATACCGCCACCCATCAGGAAGGTGAAACTGGCATCCTCGGCCAGCGGGAAATGGTTCAGCGGTTTGGAGATGAACACCATCCGCCCCTCTGCGAAAATCCGGTGCATCAGCTTGGAGCCGCCGCGCCCCTGATCCTCGCGCAACACGGCGATCTGGTATTTCGATCGGTCCGCGGGATCGCCCGACAGGGAATATTGCCGGAAGAACTCGGGCGCGACCACCACGTCGATATGCGCCCCCGCCTCGACCGGGGGCATGTCCCGGCCATCCGGCATGGAAAATTCGTACTTGGCGATATCGGGGGTCATCATCTCGACCTTCGATACCCGCACACGCAGCACCGGCACGTCCAGCTTGTCATTGGTATAGATATGCTCCGGCGGCTCACCTGCCGCGCGGCGGCGCTTGTGCTCGTCGGCGCTGATCATCGCTTCATAGGCGGCAATCCCGGCCTCGCGGTCCATCGGATAGGGCCAGGCATAGGGCGGTGGGGCCAATGGGGCGGGGTAGACGGCGAGCGTCTGATCCTCGTATTTCAGGTCCAGGTTTTTCGACAGGCCGCGGGCATTGGCCGGTTGCGCCGCAGGCTGGTAGGGGCCTTCGTTTTCCATCTCCAGATCCCACCACCATTTCTTCAGCGCGTTGATCTCGCCATTGCCCAGCATGTCGTCCAGCTTCGCCAGCGCCCTTGCGGTGAACGGCGCATGCATTGCAGCCCAGCGGAACGGGCGTTCGGCGAAGATGCCTTCCAGGTTCCACGGGCAGGTTTTCATGCAGCGCCCGCACATCGCGCCGTTCTTCTGGCCAACCCGGTAGGTGACGCAGCGCGAGGAATCCGATTTCCAGATTTCATAGCCGTTGAACATCAGCTTCGGCCCGGCGGTGATCGCGCCCGACGGGCATTCGCGGGCGCATTTGTTGCAGGCTTCGCAGAACCTCTGCAGCCCGAAATCAATCGGCTTGTCGAAATCCATCGGCATGTCGGTGGTGACCACGCCGGATTTCAGGCGCGGCCCCAGCAGCGGATGCAGGATCACCTCGCCAATTCGGCTGACCTCGCCAAGACCGGCCAGCAGCAGAAGCGGCGGTTGCAGCACCTCGTCATCCATCACCGAATGCACCCGCGCGGTATAGCCAAGATTCCTGATCTGCTGCGCCAGCACGCCGCCGATCAGGCTGAACCTCAGATACGCCCGCATCGACTGGGCGCAGGCGATCCAGTCGTCGCCGCTTGCCCCCTCCATCGTCTCGTGGCCCTGATCGACGATCATGCTGATGGCGTGCTTGTGGTAGGGGTCCAGCACCTCGCCGGCGGCATTGTGGCTGTAATAGGCATAATCCGGGCAACGGCTGAGGCCGACCGCATCCATGCCCAGGAAATAAAGCGCCGCCTTCAGATTGGCGGCATTGTTCGCGGCATCGCTGGCGGTCGGGTGGATGGCAGGCGCGGCCTCGCCGTCCTGCAACACGGTGAACGCCCCAAGCGAGGGGCGAAAGGCGAAGGCGGCGGCGGATTTGCGGACATAATTACCGTTTTTCGATGCCTCCTGCTGGGCCGCGCCAAGATCGCCGAACAAGGATCGCGCGAACATGTTGGCGCGTTTTGGCACGCGGGCGACGTTGACTTCGTCAATATGCGTGGTGGGGGTGTCGACGCGCTTCAGGGTCTCGAACGGCAGCGGGCCGTCCTTGTAGCGCCGCCGCTGGTAGGGGTCGCGGTTCAGCGCGTTGCGGGCATGGGTGCCGAAGCCGGTTTTCCAGCTGAGCGGCGGGCGCTGTGCGGGCACCAGCGGCAGATCGGGGGTCATCCGCAAGGTGGTGGTGATGGCGACGATGCCGAACCGTTTGCCCAGGAACGGATTGACCAGTTCGCCGTTCTCGAAGGTCGCCAGCCCGGCGGCCACCGCCAGCTTGCCCAGATGCACGTCCGAGGCCGCCGGTGTGTGGCTGCGTGCCTCGCGCCCCAGCGTGCGGATATAGCTGGCAATCGTCACCCCGGTTTCCGCGCCGCGCAGGCAGGCGCGATGGGCCTGCGCATCCATCAGCCAGTCGCAGCCCGGCTCGCCCGGTTCGGGATCGCGCAGATGCTCCACCAGGAACACGATGGCGTGGCTGTGATGGGTGCAGGGCTTCGGCGGGGCCTTCAGGTTCTCGCGCAGCCCCGCCATGATAACGTCGATCCCGGCGGCGAATGTTTTCGGTTGCAGGGTCTGCAGCTTGACCGCCAGCCGCCCGACATCGGGATTGGCCAGCGGCGTATCCAGCCAGGCCCCTTCGGGGATTTCGCATATCCCGACCATCGAGGTATCGCAGTAATAGCCGAAGGATTTCATGTGGTTGGCGCGTTCGGTCAGGTCATCCAGGATGATGCCGCGTTCGCGTTTCACCAGCCCTTCGCGGGTGGCATCCAGCATCGCCTGGTATTCCTGCATGGCATTGACCAGCGACAAGGGTGCCTCGGGGCGGCGGAAGCTGAGGGCGGGTTCATCCGGCAGGCCGGACAGATCGGCGCTGGCCTGACGGCGCAGTTTTTCCAGCGGGAAGGGGCCAAGATGCATCGGCCGGTTCTTGTATGAAAACAGTTTACCCATCGCTCGCGTTTCCCCTCAAAGGCCTTTGACGTCGCGTGTTTCGCCGGCCAGCAGTTTGGCAAGGATCGTGGTCAGCATGTCGCGCTCGTACCACGATAGTTTGGAGTTGAAATATTCGGCATTCTCAGACGCGCATTCATTGGCGCGCTGCAGGATCGCCTTGCCGCTTTCGGTCAGCGAAACCTCGGTGGTGCGCCGGTCGGCATCGCCGCTGGCGCGGGTGATCAACCGGTCCGCCTCCAGCCGCTTCAGACCGCGCGACGTGGCGGTGCGGTCGATGCCGATGAAGGCGGCTATGTCCGACGGATTGGCCAGGCCTTGCTGCCCGGCGGACAAAAGGATGCACCATGTCACGCGGGTCAGGCCAAGGGCGTTCAGCCCCTGTTCAAAGCGCCGTTCATTGATCCGCGAGAACAGCGTGATCTGGTAGCCGATGGCCGCGTGCAGGTCGTAGGGTTCCGTCATGATTGACGTTGTCAATTATATAATTGTCTCTGTCAATCATATTTTTGAGCGGTCCGGAATGTGGCCCCAATCCCGCTCAGCCATTGTTGGCGGCGGCGCGGGACATCGTGCAGCAGGCGCGGCCGCGATGCTTGGACTGGTACAGGGCCGCGTCGGCATCGGCGGCCAGTTTCACCGGGTCAAGTTCCCGGTAATTTCCGGACATCGTGTAGCCGATGCTGGCGCTGATCCGGCAGACCCGGCCTTCAAAATGGATCGGCTGTTCCAGCCGGCGGATGATCCGCCGCCCGATCCGCGACATCAGCCGGGCATCGTTGCATTCCGTCTCCACCAGCACAAACTCATCGCCGCCGGTGCGGGCCACGATATCTTCGCTGCGGGTTTCCGCCACCAGGATTTCCGCCGCGCGTTGCAGCACGAAATCCCCGGCAGCATGGCCATGCGTGTCATTCACCGATTTGAAATAATCGAGGTCCACATGCATCAGCCCGAAATCGCGCCGGCGGCGATCCGTTGTCAGGCGGGCCAGCACATGATCCAGCGCGCGGCGGTTGCGCACGCCGGTCAGGGTGTCGGAAAAGGCCTGTTCCTCGGCACTGATACGCGCGCTCAGCAGCCGGGTATTCAGGCGCTTGGATTCCGCCAGCACCGCCGATTGCGCCTCGATCAGGTAGAGAAGTTCGACGGCCAGATCGGAGGCGGCGAAATCGCCCGAGTTCAGCGCGAAATCCGCCACCAGATCGGCAATCGCAATACTCGGCGACAGGTTCAGCAACATGCCCTGGCCATCGGGCAGCGCCACCGCCAGCCCTTTCAGCGCGGTTTCGGGCGTGGTGCGCAGGGCGACGTGAACCGGCGTTGCGGTCTGCTTGCGAAGCACCTCGGCCAGCGGCACGCCGGGGCGGCGCACGCTCAGGATCTTGTCCAGCTTCCGCCCGGCCAGAACGCCCCCCTTAAGCAGCTTTTGCATTGTCGGCCCGGCCTGCGTGATGCGACCATCCGGGCCAACCAGAATATGCAGCGGCATCATGGCGTCCAGCCCGGCCTGATCCAGCAAGGCGCCCACCGGCGCGGGAACTGTCTGCGGCATGGTCATGGCCGCGCGCCCAGGCGAAATTCGCGCCCCGCCGCGAAATCGGGGTCCAGCAGGTCGATCGTGATTCTTTCATGTGCGCCCTCGCCTGCGACGTGATCCAGCAGCACCAGCGCGCCATATTCATCCGCCATCGCCCGCAATATCCCCAGCGCCAGCGCGGCAAATCCCGGCTTGTCCCATTGAAAGGACAGATCGAATGACAGCGGCCCGTTCTGCGACAGCACGAGCCGAGGAAAATCCAGATCGGGCAGGGCCAGGCGGGCACGGTCATGCAGATCGTCGAGCGAATGCAGGAAATCCTCGAACGATTCGCCGCCGAACCGGAGCAGCCGGCGCACCGCGCCCGAGCGCAACTGCGCAACAAGATAGGTTCCCATATCCTCCAGCAGCGGCGCGCGGTCACGCTTCAGTCGGCGGCAGGCGGCGGCCAGTACCGTCTCGGTCAGGGCGGAATCGTAGATCAGCAAGGCCTCGAACGAGTCAAAGCCAAGGGCTGCGTCGCGGCAAATCTCGGTCCATGTTTGATCTCCGTAAACGTCGCTAATGAATGTCTGAATCGCGCGATTGACCAATCCGTGCACAATATACCCTCCGAACACATACCGGCGCGATCCTGACAAAGGATGATTAAGAAACCGCCAATCCGCGCGGGATGGCTTTGCGGCGCGGGCCGGGGCGGTCATAATGGCCCCGTCGCTGCAAAAGGAGAGCAGGAATTGCCGTTATCGCAGAACAGGCCTGACGAGACGCCGCGCATCGCGCTGGTGCTGGGGGCTGCGGTCTGGCCGGGGGGTGAACCCTCACCGACCCTGCGCCAACGCGCCGAGCATGCCGCGTCGTTGTATCGCGCGGGCCTTGCGGCGGGGGTGATCGCCTGCGGCGGGCTGGGCCGCCATCCGCCAAGCGAGGCCGAGATCATCCTTGGTCTTTGCCGCGCAGCGGGCGTGCCGGAGGATTGCCTGTGGCGTGAGGACCGGTCGGCCACCACGATCGAGAATATCCGTTTCGCCCTGCCGATCCTTCAGGAAATCGGCACAAGGCGCGTGGTGGTCGTGACCGACCGATACCACCTCCCCCGCGCAATGCTGACGGCACGGCGGTTCGGACTGGAGGCCATTGCCGAAGCTGCGCCGCGCGGTGATACCCCGTTCTTAAAACGCCTGCGCCTTGTGCTGCGCGAGGTACCGGCGTTGATCTGGTATGCGATCACGCTGCCCCGAGGCGCGGGCGGGCGTTAAGGCGCGACCGTCACGCGGACATAGCGCCCGGTGGAGCCCGAGCCGTAAATCCGCACGAACACCGTCGCGCCGCCATTCACCAGGTTGCGCGCGGCCACGGGATCAATCGTGCCGTTCATCACCATCCGCTCCATGATCGCGCGGTTGTTGATATCGCCAAAGAACGGGTCCCATTCGTCGCCGGGCTGGGAAATGCCGAACCGGTGGTAATTTGCGCGGTCCTGCCGCAGAACCTGCCAGGGCTCGCTCAGGCGCTGGCCCTTGGAATTGTAGATGTCGGCCTGCCCGATATAGGCGGTATACGAGCCGACCAGTTCGTCGGCGAATACCGGCAGCGACAGCATCAGCGAAACGGTGGCGGCAGCGAGAAAGCGCAGCATCGGAGTCTCCTTTACGGCGAAAGCCGTAAGCGGGATTGTACGTTTCCCGGCGCCGGGCGCAAGCCAGCGCTTCGACGCAGGCGCGTTCCGCCCGGGGATCAGAAATCCGTTGGTGCGCCGCCTTCGGATTTGCGCCGGGCGACGAAATCGCGCAATTCCTCGGCCACGTCTTCGGCCATCGGCGGCGGGGTGAACTCGGCCAGGATGTCGTGAAACACCTTGTTGGCGCGTTCCGCCGTCCAGGTGCCGCCATCCAGCTTCCAGGCCTCGTGATTGCGCCAGTCGCTGACAATCGGCGCGTAGAAGGCGGTTTCATAGCGGTCTTGCGTGTGTTCGATGCCGAAGAAATGCCCCTGCGGGCCAACCTCGCGGATCGCCTCGACGGCGATATCGTCGGGGCCGGTGGCGCAGATTTCTGGTTCCAGATAACGCTGGATCATCTGGATCACCTCGCAATCCATGATGAATTTCTCCGGGCTGGCGATCAGCCCGCCCTCCAGCCAGCCCGCCGCGTGATAGACGAAATTCGAGCGGCTCTGCACCGCCGACCAGAGCGAGTTCGAGGTTTCCCACATCGCCTGACCGTCAGGCACATTGGCGGCACAGACCCCGCTGGCGCGCATCGGCAGGCGGTAGAACCGCGCCATCTGGCCGGTCATCTGGGTGGCGCGCATGTATTCCGGGGTGCCGAAGGCCGGTGCGCCGGATTTCATGTCGACATTCGAGGTAAAGGTGCCGATCGCCACCGGGCAGCCGGGATTGATCACCTGCAACAGCACGATCGCCGCCAGCGCCTCGGCAATCGACAGCGTGACCGCGCCCGACATGGTGACAGGCGCCATCGCCCCGGCCAGCGTGAAGGGTGTCACCACCACCGGCTGGCCGCGCCGCGCATGGATCATCGCGCCTTCCAGCATCGGGAAATCGTGTTTCAGCGGCGAGACCGAGTTGATGTTGGTGTACATATGCGGGCGTGCGTCGAATTCCTCACGCGTCATGCCACCGGCGATGCGCACCATCTCCATCACATCCTCGACCCGCTCGCGGCCCAGGCTGTAGGCGTGCACTACCTTGTCGGTCAGCAGCAGCTTTTCCGAAACGCAGTCCAGATGGCGGACGCTGGCATGGATATCGGTCGGCTCCACCGGATAGCCGCCGGCGAAATGTATGCAGTTGAAATACTGCGTCAGGATCATCAACGAGCGGAAATGCGCCCAGGTGCCCGATACCTTGCCGGTCTGCAGATCCCAGTAATTTGGCGGCGACGAGACATTGCCGAACAGGATATGTCGGCCACCAAGCGGGATGGCGCGATCAGGATTGCGCGGCGTGATGGTGAAGGTTTCCGGCGCGTGGCCCAGCATCTCCAGCACGAAATCGCGGCCCATGCGGATATTGGTGCCGTTCACCCCACACCCGGCCTTCTTCAGGATCGCGCAGGCCTCGGGGTTCAAGAACTCGATGCCGATATCTTCCAGGATGCGCATCGCGCCGTCGTGGATGGCCTGCACGCCGTCGGGCGACAAGGGCTCGGTCGGGCGGTCGGTATTCAGCGGGATGCGCCACGGCATCTGGTTGATCGCCCGCCCGCTGTCGCGCCGCTTGTTGCCGGCGCGACCGCCGCTTCTTGCTGGTCCTGGCACTACCGTTCCCCTGACGCGAGTTGTTGCCGGTTCAGCAAAGGCCAAGGGGCCGGATGCCTCTGTGGCGAAAACGACGCGGCGTGTCGGAAATGTAGGCTTGAAGGCGGTTTTGCCGCGCCGGGCGATCAGGCCAGCCGCAGGTAATCGGGGATTTCACCAATATGCGGCAGCACGATATCGGCGTACGGGGCCAGCTCGTCCGCCTCGGCCATGCCGGTCAGCACCGCAATCGTGGCCATGCCGGCATCGCGCCCCGAGACCAGATCGTGCAGCGAGTCGCCCACCATCACCACCTGATCCGCGCGCAGACCGGTTTTCGCGAGGAACCCCCGATGCATCCCCGTGCCGGGCTTGGCACCAAAGCCTGAATCAAAACCGGCGACGAAATCCAGAAGGTGCATGATCCCGGCCCGGCCAAGATGGCTGCGTGCCGGGGCCTCGGCATCGTTGGTCGCCACGCCAAGGCTCAGCCCGGCAGCGCGGAACCGCTGCATCAGCGGGATCAGCGGCACCGGCTCGGCCTGCGGGACATCCGCCGCCGCGGCATTGATCCGTGCCAGCAACGCATCCGGCCGCCATTCGGGCATCAGCGCGATCAGATCGGCGGTAATGTCATCGGGCGTGGCGGAGATGATCACGCTGTCTTTCTGGAAGGTGCCGGCGGCGTAATCATAACCAAGCGCTGCCGAGATTTCCGCCGCCCTTGCATGATCGCCATCGGCGATGCCAAGGCAGAAGCTCCTGGCCCAGGCGCCCCAGGTGGTGCGGAAGTCAAACAGCGTGCCGTCCTTGTCGAACAGAATGCCCTTAATGCCTGTCATCGCACGTCCCCGGTCTGGTTCATCGCGCGACATTTTCCGTTCGCTGCGCAACATGCAACAGGAAAGCGGCTGGCGGGCGCAAACTTTCCCGCTTGCCCGTGGTCCGGCTTTCAGACAGTTTTCCGGCAAGGAAACCGACCGGAGGCCGCCTTGGCACATTCCCTGAAGACCACGCCTTTGCATCCGAAATTCGGCGTTGCGGTGCATGGTGTCGATCTGCGCGAGGTGACGGCCTCGCATCTCTACCCGGATATAAGGGCATTGTTCGAGGAACATTCGGCCCTTTTGTTCACCGGCCAGGATCTGGACCCGGACAGCCATACCAGGCTGGCGGAACTGTTCGGTCCGCTGGAAAACCGCAGCGCCATGTCACAGGGGCGCGATGTGGCGTTCGAGGTGTCGCCGGTATCCAACGAAACCGACGATGGCGTGGCCGCCGCCGACAGCCTGCATGTGCTGAACCTGCAGGGCAACATGCTGTGGCATACCGATTCGACCTTCCTGCCGCTGCCGGCGCTGGTCAATATCCTGACCGCCAGGGTGGTGCCGTCCAGCGGCGGCGCGACCGAACTGGCCTCGACCCGCATCGGCTGGGCCGAGATGCCGGATGACATGCGCGCCAGGCTGAAAGACGCGATCATCTGGCACCGGCTGTCGAATTCGCGGGCTGAGATTTCCGCCGAACTGGCCAATCTGCCGGCCATGACGCGCTGGCCCGACCGGCCCTGGCGGGCGATCTGGCCGAACCCGGTCAACGGACGGGACTCGCTGCTGATCGCCTCGCATTCCTTTGCCGTCGAGGGCATGGGCCATGACGAAGGCCGCCGGTTGATCGCCGAAGCCATCGCCTTTTGTACCCGCCCCGAAAACGTCTACAGCCATCAGTGGCAGGTCGGCGATGTGCTGATCTGGGATGAACGCGCGACGCTGCACCGGGGCCGTCCCTGGCCCTATGAGGAGGCACGCACCCTGATGAGCATCTGTTCATCGGTGCGCGATTCCGATGGCCTTGCTGCGGTGCGAATCGTCTGAGCGCGGGACAAATCAAAAGGTTAGCCGATGAAACCCTTCCTGATCCTGCAACTCCGCCCGGAAACCGAAGCCTCGGACGATGAATACCGCGCCTTCCTGAGCAAGGGCGGGCTGGACGAGGCGGATACGCACCGCATCCGGCTGGACCAGCAGGACCTGCCCGCCGGTCTGTCGCTGGATGCCTATAGCGGCGTCATCATCGGCGGCGGGCCGGGCTGTGTCTCGGACCCAGCCGAGACGAAATCGGCGGTGGATAGCCGGATCGAGGCGGCCATTTTCAGCCTGATGCCCGAGATCACGGCGCGCGATTTCCCGTTTCTGGGCTGTTGCTACGGCATCGGCATCCTGGCGCATCATCTGGGCGGCGAAGTCAGCAAGGCACAATATGGCGAGGCGGTCGGGGCGGTGGAATGCCAACTGGAACCCGCCGCCGCCGGTGATCCGTTGCTGGCAGGAATGCCGAACGCATTTCACGCCTTTGTCGGCCACAAGGAGGCGGTGCAGCATCTGCCGGATGGCTGCGTGCATCTGATGTCCTCGGCGTCATGCCCCTTCCAGATGATCCGCTACGGGCGGAACGTCTATGCCACGCAGTTTCACCCCGAGGCCGACAGCGACGGATTCGCCGTCAGGATAGATATCTACCGCAATCGAGGCTATTTTCCGCCCGATGATGCGGACCGCCTGAAAGCCATGTGCCGGGCCGAAACGGTCGATCAGCCGGAACGCATCCTGCGCCGGTTCGTTCAGCACTACCGCCAGTAGCCGCCCGATTGACCCTTTGGGCTGCATGATGCCGACAAGACATAGCACACGGGTTGAGCGAAAAACCTTGATGCCACAATTGGTAAAATCACTTGACCAAAATTTAGCGATCAGGATAGAACCCAACCAGGCTCGTCAGGCCTGAACCACATGCCGGAGCCAGTACCGTAGTAACACTTACACCCAGAAAATCTGTTGCTTTATAGCGGATTGCTAATGCATGGTGCGCACAGCGCCGGAAGCCTTGGGAGTATGTGGGCGACGGACGCGCAAAATAAAAAATGAGAAACACGGAGGACTCATAATCAATGGAACGTCGTAAGTTTTTGAAAGGCGCCGCACTTGCAGGTGTCGGATCAGCCCTTGCCACGCCGGCACTCGCCCAGGGCGGCAAGCAGTTGACCATCGTATCGACCTGGCCGCGGGACTTCCCCGGCCTCGGCATCTCGGCCCAGCGTCTTGCTGCCCGCATCGCGCAATTGTCGGACGGCGCGTTCAACGTCGAATATTTCGCTGCCGGCGAGCGTGTCGGCGCGTTCGATTCGTTTGACGAAGTCGCGTCGGGCAACAGCCAGGCCTATATCGCCGCCGATTACTACTGGGGCGGCAAGCATCCGGCCTTCAACTATTTCACGTCGGTGCCGTTCGGCATGTCGACGCCGGAATGGAACGCCTGGATCAAGTTCGGCGGCGGCCAGGCCCTGTGGGACGAATTGTCCGGCAGCTTCGGCCTGAAGGCCTATGCCTGCGGGTCGACCGGCACCCAGGCTGGCGGCTGGTTCAACAAGGAAATCAACAGCCCCGACGACTTCAAGGGCCTGAAGATGCGTATTCCCGGCCTCGGCGGTCAGGTTCTGTCCAAGCTCGGCGCCTCGACGGTGTCGCTGCCGGGTGGACAGATCTACGAAAACCTTGTTTCCGGCGCGATCGAAGCGACCGAATGGGTGGGTCCGTACAACGACTACTTCATGAAGTTCTATGAAGCGGCCAAGTACTACTATACCGGCGGCGTTCACGAGCCGGGCGGCGGCCTTGCCTTCGGCATGAACAAGTCCTGGTTTGAAGGTCTGACCGACTGGGAAAAAGCGGTCATCGAAGCCGCCTGTATGGAAGAGCATGCCGCCTCGCACGAGGAAAACATCGCCAAGAACGGCGAATACCTCGGCAAGCTGGTCAACGATCACGGCGTTCTCGTCCGCGCATTCAATGACGATGTCTGGGATGCGTTCGGTACTGCCGCGGTTGAAGTGTTCGCCGATGTGCGGGCGCATTCGGACCTGGCAACGCGGATCGACGATCACTTCCAGGCCGCGCTGCGCCAGGAAGGCCGGATGATGGCTGCCTTCGAGGGCACGTTCATCAACCAGCGCAACCGGGTGCTCGGGCTTATCTGAGCGATCGGTGTCAGAAAATCGGGCGGGGCAGTTTTGCCCCGCTCTTTTCCTGCCTGAAACCGGATACGGCCAGCCGTGCGATGGCATTCCATCGCCGCCCGTGTTACGGATCAATCACATATTCGACGATTTGGGGGGCAAATGGCCGAAGCAGGTATAGCCGCTGATATCCAGCCACAGGGTGCACCGGCACCGCTGGTCCGGATTATCGGCTGGGCGGTTCTGGGGGCGCTGGCGGCGTTTCTGATCAACAACGTTCTGAACATCGGCTTCGGAGTTCCGGTCCCTTCGCAAGCCTTCAGTGGCGGTGGCGCGGCAGCCTTCGTACCTATCGCGGTCTATGTCGCGGTGATCGGGCTTGGCACCGCCTACGTGCTGCGAAGCGGCAACACGTCGCTGCGTGCCGATGCGCTGCGCATACACAATTTCAATCTCTACATCATCCGCGCCTGTTTCTGGGCGGTATTGCTGGTTGGCGTCGTCGATTCCGCCATCGCCGTGATGCGGGTCGAAAAGATCCTCGACATATTCCTGACGGAAGATACGGTGCGCAACCTTGGTCTGGCGCGTTACGTCGGCATGTATATCCATATGCCCCTGATCGCAGTCGGCATGTTGCTTGCCCTGTTCACGCGCACACTGGGCTTTACCTGGCTGGCGCTGATGATTGTCTTCGCGGAACTGCTGATCGTGTTCAGCCGTTTCATCTTTTCGTACGAACAGGCGCTGATGGGCGATCTGGTGCGCTACTGGTATGCTGCGCTTTTCCTGTTCGCTTCGGCCTACACGCTGTTTGAGGACGGCCATGTGCGGGTGGACGTGCTCTATGCCGGATTCTCCAACAGTACGCGCGGTTATGTCAATGCGATCGGTTCGATCTTCCTTGGGGTATCGACTTGCTGGGTCATTCTTGTGATTGGCCTCAGCGGCAAGCAGTCGATCATCAATGCGCCGGTGGTGAATTTCGAGATCACCCAGACCGGCGGGGTGGGCATGTTCGTCAAATACCAGATGGCGGCGTTCCTGGCGATATTCGCCATCACCATGATGATCCAGTTCATCGCCTATTTCTTCGAAGCCGTGGCGGATTACCGGGACGAACCCGGCCACCGCGACGTCACGCCGACCGGCCATTGAGGACCTGAGACATGGAACTGCTTTTTCTTGCCCTTCTCGTCCTGATCATGGCCACCGCGCTTGGCTCGGGCTATCCGGTGGCCTTCGCGCTGCCGGGCGCGGCGATCATCTCTATCGGGCTGGCCGCGGGCAGCGGCTATATCTTCGCAGGCAGTACCGATGCCTTCTTCCATTCCGGCGGGCCGTCACAATGGCTGTCGGCGGGGGTGACCAACCTTCGAGGCGTCTACTGGGAGGTTGAACGCGACACACTGATCGCGATTCCGCTGTTCATCTTCATGGGCATCATGCTGCAGCGCTCGAAAATCGCCGAAGACCTGCTGGTCACGATGGCGCAGTTGTTCGGGCCGGTGCCGGGTGGCCTGGGTATCTCGGTGGTGTTCGTCGGCGCGCTGCTGGCGGCAACCACCGGCATTGTCGGGGCCACCGTGGTGGCGATGGGCCTGATCTCGCTGCCGGCGATGCTGCGTAACAATTACTCGCCCTCGCTGGCGACCGGCACCATTGCGGCGTCGGGTACGCTGGGGCAGATCATTCCGCCGTCCATCGTGCTGATCATCCTGGCCGACCAGCTGGCCAGCGCCACCGATCAGGCCTCGACCATGCGCAAGGCCCTGTACAAGGAGGCCACGGGCGAATTGTCGATGCCGTCGGTGTTCGATGTCGCGTCCACTTCGGCCGGCGAGATGTTCCTTGGTGCCTTCGTGCCGGGCATCCTGCTGGTGCTGCTCTACATGGCCTATATCCTTGTCTTCGCGCTGATCCGGCCAAGTGCCGCCCCGGCGGTGAAATACGAAGGCAAGTTCGATCTGTCGTTCTGGCGCAAGGTGCTGCTGACGCTGGTGCCGCCTCTGGCGCTGATCTTTCTGGTGCTGGGCTCGATCATCACCGGTATCGCCACGGTCAACCAGGCCGGCGCAATCGGTGCCGCCGGTGCGCTGGTCATGGCCGGATACCGCCTGACCGAAGGGTCCAGGACCAGCTATTACCCGGCAATCCTGGCATTGGTGTCTATGGCGCTGATCGGCTATGCGCTGTCGAATTTCGACATGAACATCAAGGCGATGAGCACCTCGCGCGATGCCCTTGGCATTCAGATCGGGCTGGTCGCGACGCTCATGCTGGTGATCTCGCTGGTCTGGAGCGGTATTCGCGTGCTGCGCATCGAACACACGCTTCAGGGTGTGATGCTGGAAACCGCCAAGACAACCTCGCTGGTGTTCATCATCCTGCTGGGCGCGGCGATGCTGACCGCCGCCTTCCGCGCCTTTGGCGGCGAGGAACTGGTGCGCGATTTCCTGAACTCGCTGCCGGGCGGTTTCTGGAGCCAGTTCATCATCGTCATGGCGGTGATCTTCGTGCTGGGCTTCTTCCTCGATTTCATCGAAATCGCGGTGGTCGTGGTGCCGATCGTCTCGCCGATCCTGCTGGCCGATCCCGGCGCCAACATTACCGCCGTCTGGCTCGGGGTGATGATCGGTCTGAACATCCAGACCTCGTTCCTGACACCACCGTTCGGTTTCGCGTTGTTCTACCTGCGTGGCGTGGCACCGGCAGTCGTGAAGACGGTGCAGATGTACAAGGGCGTGATCGCCTTCATCTCGCTGCAATTGCTGGCGCTGGCCATCGTCGGCGTGACGCCGCAACTGGTGAACTACCTGCCCAACCGCGTCAGTTTCCTGTCGGAAACCGCGCCGCCGCCGAGAAATCCCAAGCTGCAGTACTGCCTTGAGAAATTCACCGGTGTTGAACTGGAGGGCAATGGCGCAACCCTGTCGGCGATCAAGGCGGCGCAGGGGCTGGACCTTGGCGCATTGCCCAAGTCGATCGCCAAGGATCTGGCCGACGGCTTCGCCGGAGCCGAAACAGCAATCAATGCGCTGCAAACCGCGTTCGCTGCCGAAGCCGAGGTTGATGCGGCGGCACCGGATTATCGCCCGCAACTTGCCAGCGTGCGTAATATTCAGAAACAGATTCGCGAGGCCGAATCCGCCGTGAAGGACATATCGCGCCAACTGGGCCGAGGCCGCGGCGACGATCACGAGGCCGGCCGCCCGGAGCTGGAAGCCCGGATCGCCGAATACGAAGCGGAAATCGAACGCCTCAAGGCGGAGATTCCGGCATCATGGGCAGATGCCTACAAGACCTTTGCCGTCCTGACCAAAGCCGAAGACAAAGCACGCCTGACATATCGTCGCCAGGCTGACAATTCCTGGGAATCTGCGGAAACGGTACTGGCGATGCTGGATGCAACCCCGGCGATGGGCGCGCTGGGCGACAAGCTGCGCGGCCTGCGGGCGGATGTCGAAACCGGCGATCCGGCAATCAGCGAAGGTTTGGTCAACGATCTGACGCGTGAGTTCCGCGAAGTCGCCGGCAGCGACGACGTGGAATCGGCCCTGTCGAAAGTGCGGCGCGAGCTGAAATCGTCGTCCACCGACATCGACAAGGCGCTGGCGGAATATGACAAGGCCATCGCCGCCTATGACGCGCAGATGGTCTGGCGCGCAGCGGCTGAAACCGACCTTCGCGCCGGTCTGGTTGCTTTCCTGGACGGCATCCGCGACACGCTTGGCGCCCGCAGCCAGCGCGATCTGAGCCGCAAGCAGGCGCTGTATCTGGCGGCCTGTACCGCCGGGCATCAGGACCTGTCGCTGCATTTCTGATCGCCACCCGGTCGCAGGGTAAACAAAAAGGCCCCGGCGCGTGTCCGGGGCCTTTTTCATGGGGTGTCCTGAAGGCGCTACAGCGGCCAGAACACCAGAATGGCCGGGATGCTGACGGCGATCACGATCGCCTCCAGAGGCAGGCCCATGCGCCAGTAATCGCCGAACCTGTAGCCGCCGGGGCCGAGGATCAGGGTGTTGTTCTTGTGCCCGATCGGCGTCAGGAAGGCGCAGGAGGCGGCAACCGCGACCGCCATCAGGAACGGATCGGCATTGACCCCAAGGCTGTTGGCCATCGCGATGCCGACCGGGGCCGCGACGATGGTGGTGGCGGTGTTGTTCAGTACATCAGACAGTGTCATCGTGACCACCATCAGCACCGTCAGGATCGCCCAGGCCGGCAAGCCCTCGGTCAGGCCGATCAGCGATCCGGCGATCAGTTCGGTGCCGCCCGAGCTTTCCAGCGCCTGACCAAGCGGGATCATCGAACCCAGCAGCACCACCACCGGCCATTCGACATGGCCGTAAATCTCGGCCAGGGGCACGATCCGTGTGAGGGCAAACAGCGCCACCACGATGCCCAGCGCAATCGGCAGGTAGATCAGCCCGAAACTCGCCGCCGCGACGGCAGCGGCGAACAGGCCTATGGCCAGCCAGGTTTTCTCGTTCTGGGTGACGTTGAAGCCGCGTTCGGCCAGCGGCAGACAGCCCAGCCAGTCGATCACCTCGGCCTGCGATTCCGCCGGGGTCAGCAGCAACAGGATGTCGCCGTTGCGAATCTCGGTCTTGCGGACCTGCTTGGTGATCCGAGCGCCGCGCCGCGATATGCCCAGAAGGATGGTGTTCTGCCGCCAGGCCAGCCCGACCGACAAGGCCGTCTTGCCGCGAATGCGGGCGTTTTCGGTCACGACCACTTCGGTCAGCGACAGGCCCTCGGACAGGGCATCGGTCCGTTTCTTGCGCTCGGGGTCGGCGAATTCCAGACCATAGGTGGTGCGAAACTCGTCAATCGCATCCGGTGCCGCCTCGATCACCAGCGCATCGCCGGCCTGAATGGTGCGGTTGCGCGAATTGCCGTATAGCCGCGCACCGCCGCGCACCAGACCGATAACGGCGGTATCGGCCTTTTCCGCCTCGTCGTAGATGTCGTGCAGCTTCTGGCCGACCAGTTTCGATTTCTTCGGCACGGTCAGTTCGGCCACGTAATCGCCAAGCTCCATTAGCTGGTCCGCGGCATTGCCGGCGCTTTCCGGGCGCGGGATCAGCCGCCAGCCGATCAGCGACACGAAGACCAGCCCCGCCAGCGACGCGACCAGTCCGACGGGCGCGAAGTCGAACATGCCGAACGGCTCGCCCATCGAGTCTTCGCGGATGGTCGCGATGATGATGTTGGGCGGCGTGCCGATCATCGTCACCATGCCGCCAAGAATGGTGGCGAATGACAGCGGCATCAGGCTCAGGCCCGGATCGCGCTTGGCCTTCTTGGCGGTCTGCAGATCCACCGGCATCAACAGCGCCAGTGCCGCGACATTGTTCATGAAGGCCGACAGGACCGCGCCGATGCCGCCCATGATGGCGATATGCGTGCCCAGCGGACGGGCGGCATCCACCAGCGTGCGGGTGATCAGTTGCACCGCGCCGGAATTGACCAGCCCCGCCGAGACGATCAGCACCAGCGCCACGATCAGCGTGGCCGGATGGCCAAAGCCGGAAAACGCCTGATCCGACGGCACCACCCCGGCGACCACGCCCGTCAGCAGGGCGGCGAAGGCAACCAGATCGTAGCGCCACCGGCCCCACAGCAGCAGCGCGAAGACGCTGGCGAATATTACGAACAACGTGATCTGCGGATAGGTCATCTGGATTCTCCTGTGCCTCGCGCCAGACCCAATCCTATTTCGCGGGGAAGTGCAACGCAGCGCGGGGCTTGAACCGGCACCCGGCCCTGACATATAGAGGCGCACAGCAAAATCACCCCAACGGAGACCGTTATGGCAGGCCATTCAAAATGGGCGAATATCCAGCACCGCAAAGGGCGGCAGGATGCGGCGCGCTCAAAGCTGTTTTCCAAGCTGGCCAAGGAAATCACCGTAGCCGCCAAGATGGGCGATCCCGATCCCGACAAGAACCCCCGCCTGCGGCTGGCGGTGAAGGAGGCCAAGTCGAACTCGGTTCCCAAGGACGTGATCGACCGCGCCATCAACAAGGCGATCGGCGGCGATGCGGAAAGCTACGATGAAATCCGCTACGAGGGCTATGGCCCGGACGGCGTGGCGGTGATCGTCGAGGCGATGACCGACAATCGCAACCGCACCGCGTCGAATGTGCGGTCGATCTTCACCAAGTCCGGCGGCAATCTGGCGGAAACCGGGGCGGTGTCCTTCATGTTCGAGCGCAAGGGCCTGGTGACCTATCCGGCATCCGTGGGCGATGCCGACGCGGTGCTGGAAGCCGCCATCGAGGCCGGTGCCGAGGATGTCGAAAGCTCCGAAGACGGGCACGAGATTTACTGCGCCGATACCGATCTGAACGAGGTGTCGAATGCGCTGGAAGAAACCCTGGGCGAATCCGACACATCGAAACTGATCTGGAAGCCGACCACCACCACGCCCCTGCAACTGGACGGCGCGCAGAAGCTGATGAAGCTGATCAACGCGCTTGAAGATGACGACGACGTGCAGCACGTCACCGCCAATTTCGACATTTCCGACGAGGTGATGGAACAGCTTTAACGCTGGCGTTCCAGCTTCGCGATCATCGGGGCGAGGTGTTCGGCATATGCCTGCCACGCCTCTGACGAACCGCGATACAATGCCTGGCGGACCTGCCTTGTACTGGCGGTCTTCACCACCCGTTCGGTCTGGTGGAAGGCCAGACAGCCGTCTTCCCAGTCAAGGCCTAGATGGTCCAGCATCTGCCGGATCTCCGCCTCGGGGGCTTCGGTCAGGGCCTCGTAGCTGATCTGGTGAATCCGCCCCGGCAGCGCATCCGCCCACCATGCCATCAGGTCGCTGTATTGTGCGTGATAGGTGGCAAGATCGTCCAGGTCATAGGCGAAATCGTTACCGGCGCGATTGAACAGGCGCTTGAACATCGACCACAGCGTCGCCGCCGGATCGCGTTCAACATGGATGAAGCGCGCATCCGGGAACAATCGAGCCAGAAAGCCGATCCAGCGGAAATTCGTCGGCATCTTGTCGGTGACGAAGGCTGCGCCATCGGCAATGCGGGACAGGGTGGATTGATAATCGCCAAGGATGGCCTTCAGCCGGTCGCGGTCCGGGTCCTGCCGGTTCGCGCCTTCAAGCAGGGGCGGGAACAGCCGGTTCATGTGGCCCTGTTCGCCTGCGCCGGCGATTGCCGAATGGCTGGCCAGTATCTGCTCCACCAGGGTCGTGCCGGATCTGGGCAGGCCGACAATGAACACCGGCTGTGGCACGCCCGCCATGTCCGGTGCCAGATCGGCAGCAGGAAAGCCCTGTTCATAGGCCGCCCTGATGGCGGCGAATTCCGCATCTGTTTCGGATGGCTGGTAGGGGAACAGCGACTTGCGTATTGCGTTGCCCGACAGGAACAGGCGGAACGCTTGGTCGAAATCGCCGCAATCGTCGTACGCCTTGGCAAGCGCGAAATGCAGTTTCACCGCCTCGGCATCGGGCAGTTTGCCGTCGCTCAGCAGGGCCTGCATGTCCGCTATCTGGCCATCGCCGGGCTTGAAGGTTTTCAATTCCGCAAGGTTGGCGTGCATCTCGGCCGAACCGGGATCAAGCCTGAGCGCGGCTTCATAGGCCGCCTCGGCCGCCGGAAAATCGCCGATGGTGTTCAGCAGCGTGCCGAGATTGTTATAGGCGGCAACGCCCGCACCGGCGCATTCGGTGGCGCGTTCCAGATGCGTGCGGGCGGTGCGCCAATCACCCTGTTCTTCCTCCAGAAGGCCAAGCTGCATATGCGCCGCACCGTAATCCGGGCGTTGATCCAGCGCGATGCGGCAATGGCTGATCGCCTCGCTGCGCTGGCCGGCCCTGGTCAGCGCGATGGCGAGATTCAGATGCGCCTCGGGATAATCCGCCTTCAGTTTGACGGCCCGCCGGGCGGCGGCTAGCGACAGTCCCGTCTGTCCGCCTTCATAGGCACAGATCGCAAGGAAGTTCTGCAACAGCGGTACATCGGGATAGGCGGTGGCCAGAAGATGCGCCTCGGCCAATGCCTCGGCCTTCTGGCCGCTGGAATGCAGGGCAATCGCACGGTCCACCAGCGCCTGCGTCAGTTCCGGGCGCGCGGCGCGCGCAATGGCTTGGGCCGCGTCAGCCAGGCCGTCCTGGGCGCGGCGGTTGGCCGGGAAACGTTGCAGCACCGCGGCGTATTGATCGCGCGCGGCCTCGGCATCGCCGCGCCGCAGGGCGGATTGCGCCGCGCTCATGGCCTTTTGCAGGTTGAAGGCTTTATCCTGACCGGCCATTTCAAAACTCTCCTGACAGTTTCACATGTACGTTCCCGCCCGCGTGACTACAGCGCGCGAGGGCAGCATTCAATCCCGTTCGGGCCGGCGATGATCTTCGCGGATGGCCTTGCGCCCGGGCGCGATCTCGGGTCTGTTGCCCCGATTGCGATTGCAAGCCGAGGCCCCGATGCCGTTACCCGACAATATGGACCGCCCCGCCGGATCGACATGGGCCGGAATCGGCTGGATGCTGGTCACCGGCCTGATGTTCGTCGCGGTGACCGGGATCGTGCGCTATATCGGCTCGGACGTCCCGGCAGCCGAGGCCGCCTTCATCCGCTATGCCTTCGGCGTGGTGCTGATGTCGCCGTTTCTGCTGAAGGCGCTGCGCCGGGGGATGACCCGCAGGGCGCTGGGGGCCTACAGCCTGCGCGGACTGGTCCATGCGCTGGGGGTGATCCTGTGGTTCTACGCGATGGCCCGCATTCCCATCGCCGAGGTGACCGCGATCGGCTACACCTCGCCGATCTACATCACCATCGGTGCGGCGATCTTCTTTGGCGAAAAGCTCGCGGCACGGCGCATCATCGCGGTGCTGGCGGCCTTTGCCGGTGCGATGATCATCCTGCGCCCCGGCATCCAGGAAATCAGTATCGGCCAGATCGCGCAGCTTCTGTCGGCGCCTTTGTTCGCGGTGTCCTACCTGATCGCCAAGGGCCTTTCGGCACGCGAAAGCCCGACGCTGGTGGTGGCCATGCTGTCGGTTTTCGTGACGCTGGGGATCGCGCCCTTCGCCATCTGGTCCTGGCAGACGCCTTCCCTGCACGATGTCGCCTGGCTGGCGCTGGTCGCCTGTTTCGCCACGGCGGGGCATTTCACCATGACCAAGGCGCTGGCCGCGGCACCCCTGATGGTGACGCAGCCGGTGACCTTCCTGCAACTGGTCTGGGCGACGCTGCTGGGGGCGCTGGTCTTCGGCGAGGCGATGGATGTCTTCGTGCTGCTGGGGGGTGGCGTGATCATCGCGGCGGTCTCGTTCATCTCGTACCGCGAATGGGTGGTCGCCCGCGCCGCCCGCACCCCGCCTGCCGGTATTGCGGATTAGAGCGTTTCTGGTGGTAGCCTGATCGGTGTTTTCGCGCTAGCCTGATGGAAAACACCATCAGGGAACCAAGACATGCCATTTCGTATTCTCACCTTCGCCGCCGCACTGGGCCTGGCGTTTCTGGCCGCGTTGCAGGCCGAAGCCGGTCTCAGGTTCTGCAACAAGGCCGATGTTCAACACAGTTTCGCGGTCGCCTACAAGGATGGCGACAACTGGCGCTCGGTCGGCTGGTGGAATATCGATCCCGGCGATTGCAAGCTGGTGATCGGCGGCGATCTGCAGCGGCGCTACTATTACTACCGCGCCACCGCCACCGGGCGGACCTTCAATGGCGATGATTACTATTTCTGCACGCGGCAGGAGGCGTATGAGGCGATTGGCGAACAGGGCAATTGCCCCGCCCGCGGCTACGACAAGTCCGAGTTTCGCAAGCTGGATACCGGCAAGACCGCAAAGGAATTTACCCTGAACCTTGTGCCCGCCGGTGGCGATGCGGTTACGCCTGCACCCGCGCCTGCCCCGGCCCCCGC
>JAIOJF010000014.1 GCA_019911965.1 Paracoccaceae bacterium
AGGGCGGGGTGGGCAGGTCGGCCATCACGTCGAAGCGTTCCGCCTGACCGGCCACCGCCTCGGCCATAAGCTGACCCGACAGCGTAGCCATCGCCACGCCGTGGCCGGAAAAGCCGCCCGCCGACAGGATATTGCCCGACACGCGGGCGAATTGCGGCAGCCGCGAGGTGGTGATCCCCAGCGTGCCGCCCCAGGCATATTCTATCTTCGTGTCCACCAGTTGCGGGAAGACACCCAGCATCTTGCGCCGCACCAGCGACGCGATATCCGATGGGAAGCGGTAGCCATAGCTTTCGCCGCCGCCGAACAGCAGGCGGTTATCCTCGGACAGGCGGAAATAGTTGATGACGAAGCGGCTGTCGGCGACGGCATGGTTGTCGCGGATCAGTTCACGAATGAATTTCGGGTTTTGCCGTTCAGTGGCGGCGACGAAATTGTTGATCGGCATCACCCGGCGCGCCAGTTTCCTGTCCAGCCCGCCGAGATAGCCATTGGCCCCGATCAGCACATGGCCGGCGCGGATTGTGGCACCATCGGCGGTGACAATCGCCGGTGTGCCTTCGGTGATCGCGCGCACCCGCGTGCCCTCGTAAATGCGCACACCGGCGGCCTGGGCGGCGCGGGCCAGACCCAGTGCGAAGTTCAGGGGGTGCAGATGCGCGCCCCCCATATCCAGAGTGCCGCCGTGATAATCCTCCGAGCCGACAAGTTCGCGAATGCCCGCGAGGTCCAGCGGGCGGATCAGGTCGTAATCGTAATCGCGGCGCAGCTTTTCGGCATAGGCATGGCTGTGCGGCACCATGCGGGCGCGGTGATCGGCGTGGATGATGCCGTCGCTCAGGGCGCAGTCGATGTTATGGGTTCTGACCAGCGAGCGCACCAGCGCCACAGAATCCAGCGCCAGGTCCCAAAGCTCGCGGGCGCGTTCCTTGCCGACCATGCGTTCCAGCACGTCCTGATCCTGCCGCTGGCCGGTGCCGACCTGACCGCCATTGCGCCCCGATGCCCCCCAGCCGACGCGGTGCGCCTCGACCAGGGCCACGTCAAAGCCGCGTTCCGCCAGGTGCAGCGCCGCCGACAGGCCGGTATAGCCGCCGCCGATGATGCAGACATCGCAGGCAACCTCGCCCGAAGCGGCAGCAAAGCGCGGCAGGGGGCGGGCGGTGGCGGCGTACCACGATTTGGGGTATTCGCCGGTCCGGTCATTGGCGGTCAGAAGGTCCATGATCAGGCCGGTTTCATCAGGCCCTCGGCCTTGGCGCGGGCATGGACCTGATCCAGCGTTTTCGCGGCGCGTTCGACCAGCAGATCAATCTCGGCCCTGGAAATCACCAGAGGCGGCGAGATGATCAGCGAATCGCGGACATGGCGCATCACGAGGCCGTTATTGATCGAGGCTTCGCGGGCCATGAAGCCGATGGTGCCTTCCTCGGCGGCGAATTTCGCGCGGGCCGATTTGTCCGGCGTCAGTTCCAGCGCCCCCATCATGCCGGCGATACGCGCCTCGCCGACCAGCGGGTGATCTTCCAGGGCGCGCCATTTCTCGGCCAGATAGGGGGCGGTTTCGGCCCCGACGCGATCGACGATGCCTTCCTCGTCCAGGATGCGCAGGTTTTCCAGCGCCACCGCGCAGGAGACCGGATGCCCGGAATAGGTGTAGCCGTGGGCAAATTCGGTGGAGTTCAGGGTATCGGCGATCTCGTCCGACAGCATCGACGCGCCGATCGGCACGTAACCGCCCGACAGACCCTTGGCCAGCGTCATGATATCGGGGCGGATGCCGAACGTGTCGCTGCCGAACCAATTGCCGGTGCGCCCGAAGCCGCAGATCACCTCGTCGGCGATCAGCAGGATGTTGCGTTCGTCGCAGATGCGCTGGATTTCCGGCCAGTAGGTCGAGGGCGGCACGATCACCGCACCGGCGCCTTGCACCGGCTCGGCGATGAAGGCGGCGACATTGTCTTCGTCCAGCCGGTCGATCTCGGCCTCCAGGGCGCGGGCGGCTTTCAGGCCGAACTCCTCGGGCGACAGGTCGCCGCCTTCGGCCCACCAGAAGGGCTGCGCGATATGGCTGATGCCGGGGATCGGCAAGCCGCCCTGGGCGTGGATGCCGGCCATGCCGCCAAGCGAGCCGCCGCCCATCGTGGAGCCGTGATAGCCGTTGTGGCGCGCGATGATATGGGTCTTGGTCGGCTTGCCCTTCAATTCCCAATAGACCCGCACGGCGCGGATATTGGTATCGTTGGCGTCCGATCCGCCAAGCGCAAAGAAGGTGTGGTTGAGGTTGGCCGGTGCCAGTTCCGACAGCTTCTTGGCCAGCGCCACCACCGGGGGATGCGTGGTCTGGAAGAAGGTGTTGTAGAATGCCAGTTGGCGCATCTGGTCATAGGCCGCCTTGGCCAGTTCCTCGCGGCCATAGCCGAGATTGACACACCACAGGCCCGCCATGCCGTCCAGAATATCGTTGCCTTCGCTGTCGGTGATGAAACAGCCTTGGGCGCGGGTGATCACGCGCGCGCCCTTGGCGGCCAGTTCGCCGCCATCGGTGAACGGGTGCATGTGATGCGCGGCATCCAGCGCCTGCAATTCTGCGGTCGGCAAATGGTTGAAAATCTGGTTCATGGCGTCAGCTCCTGTCAGGATTGGCCGCGGGTATTGTTGGTGCGGGCGATTCGCACGGCCAGCCCCGGCGCTTGGGCCATAATAGGCGCGGGCGACGGGGCGTCAACGGAATTTGATCAAATTTCACCGGCATCGAGCGCGCCGCGCACGATCTCCAGCCCCTGTTCGATATCGCCGCGGATGGCCGCCGCGACGCCCGCGGAATCACGGCGCGTCAGCGCGTGGATCGCTTCTTCGTGACGGTCGATCAGGTTTTGGGTGCCGTAGCGCCCGGAAATGATGCGGTAGAGTGGCCCGAATCGCAGCCACAGGGATTCCGCCAGTGGCAAAAGGATGGTCGAACCGGCCCAGCCATAGAGCGTGAAGTGGAACGCGTGGTTGGTACGCATATAGGCCTTGGCATCACCATTGGCGATGGCGTCGTTCAGCGAATTGTCGATCCCGATCAATTGTGCGGGTGCATCGGGTGGTGCGATTTTCGCTGCCATTTCAGACAGTTCCGGCTCAACCGCCAGGCGTGCGAAGGCCAGTTCGGCCAGCCGATCGGGTGTCATGCGGGGCACCAGCACGCGGCGGTTGCCCTGGAATTCCAGCGCCCCTTCGGCGGACAGACGGCGGATCGCCTCGCGCACCGGGGTCATCGAGGCACCGGTTTCCGAGGCCAGCCCGTGGATCGTCACCGCCTGCCCGGGGGCCAGGTCGCCATACAGGATACGGTCGCGGATATGGCGGTAAACCGTTTCATGCGCCGGTGTTTTTTCGGGAATAGAGGGCATTGGATATTCTGAACCCCGTGCTAGTATCCGCAATTGTCGGGTCCGGTCCGGGCCGGTCCGGCAACGGGCCAATGGTCGTGCCGGGGGATGTTGCAGCCGTGTTTATCGCATGAAAGGCTTGCATTGTCACCTGGATTTGATCAAATTCGGCCACACGATTTTCGCGGCCCAAAGCCGCCCTAAGGGAGAAACGACATGATACGCAACACAACCAAGCTGCTTGGCGCGGCCACGCTGGCGCTGTCGCTGGCGCTGCCGGCACTGGCCGAAGAGGTCCGGGTCTATAACTGGTCGGATTACATCGACGAGGAATTGCTGGCCAAGTTCGAGGCCGAAACCGGCATCAAGCTGATCTACGACGTGTTCGATTCCAACGAAGTGCTGGAGACCAAGCTGCTGGCCGGCTCGACCGGTTATGACGTGGTGGTGCCGTCGGGCACCTTCCTGCAACGCCAGATCAGCGCCGGTGCGTTCCAGAAACTGGACAAGACCAAACTGCCGAACCTGAAGAACATGTGGGCAGACATTGCAGAGCGCACGGCGGTCTATGACCCCGGCAACGATTATTCGATCAACTACATGTGGGGCACCACCGGCATCGGCTATAATGTCGGCAAGGTGGCCGAAGTGCTGGGCGAAGATGCGCCTGCCAATTCGCTGGCGTTGCTGTTCGATCCTGCGAACATGGAAAAGCTGGCCGCCTGCGGTGTGCATATCCTGGACGCCCCGACCGAGGTGATCCCGGCGGTCCTGCGCTATCTGGGCGAGAACCCCGACAGCCACGACCCCGACGTGCTGGCCAAGGCGGAACCGATCCTGAAAGCGATCGTGCCCTACGTGCGCAAGTTCCACTCCTCGGAATACATCAACGCGCTGGCCAATGGCGAGATTTGCGTGGCCTTCGGCTGGTCGGGTGACGTGCTGCAGGCCCGCGACCGCGCCGCCGAGGCCGATAACGGTATCGAGATCGCCTATTCGATCCCGAAAGAAGGCGCGATGCTGTGGTTCGACCAGATGGCGATCACGGTCGATGCCCCCAACCCCGATGGTGCGCACAAGTTCCTGAACTTCATCATGGATGCCGAGAACGCGGCGGCGGCGTCGAACTACGTCTATTACGCCAATGGCAACCTGGCCAGCCAGGAATTCCTGGTCGAGGACGTGATCGCCGATACCGCCATCTACCCGGATGCGGAAACGGTCAAGAACCTGTTTTCGACAACGCCATATGACCAGAAGGTCCAGAAGATCGTGACCCGCATGTGGACCGCGATCAAGACCGGAAGCTGAACCGAAAACCACCCCCGCGCCCCACGGCGCGGGGGTTTTCGATTACCCCGGGGGACAGGGACCATGAGCAGGGATGCCGCCAAGGCCAGGGGCGAAGTGTTTGCGCCCTGGCTGGATGAAAACGCCGAACCGCTGATCCGGTTCGACCGGGTGACCAAGAAATTCGGCGATTTTGTCGCCATCGACGATCTGTCGATCGACATTTACGAACGCGAGTTCTTCGCCCTGCTCGGCCCGTCGGGCTGCGGCAAGACCACCTTGATGCGTATGCTGGCGGGGTTTGAAACCCCGACCACCGGCAAGATCATGCTGGCGGGCAAGAATATCGGGCCGATCCCGGCCAACAAGCGCCCGGTCAACATGATGTTCCAGTCCTACGCGCTGTTTCCGCATCTGACGGTGGCGGACAATATCGCCTTCGGGCTGAAACGCTCGGACATGCCGAAGGACCAGATCGCGGCGCGGGTGGACGAGATGCTGGGCCTTGTGCAGTTGAAGAAATTCGGCGGGCGCAAGCCGCACCAGATTTCCGGCGGCCAGCGGCAGCGCGTGGCGCTGGCGCGGGCGCTGGCGAAAAGCCCCAAGCTGTTGTTGCTGGATGAACCGCTGGCCGCGCTTGATCGAAAGCTGCGCGAGGAAACCCAGTTCGAGCTGATGGATATCCAGGAAAAGCTGGGCACGACATTCGTCATCGTCACCCATGACCAGGAAGAGGCGATGACAGTCGCCTCCCGCGTGGCGGTGATGGATCACGGCCAGCTTATTCAGGTAGCCACCCCAGAGGCGATCTACGAGACGCCGAATTCGCGTTATGTCGCGGATTTCATTGGCGATATCAACCTGATCGAAGGTGCCGTCAAGTCGGTGGCCAGGGACATCGCGGAGATAAGCTGGGCCGAAAGCATGGAGCCGCTGCGCGCCACCGCGCCCGAGGGGCTGACCAAGGGTGCAAATTGCTGCTTTGCCATCCGCCCCGAGAAGGTGTCGATCTCGGCCGAGCGCCCAGAAAAGGCGGCCAATGCGCTGCCGGGCAAGGTGATCGACATCGGCTATCTCGGCAACATGTCCACCTATCACGTTGAACTGGCGAACGGCCAGATGGTCAAGGCGCAGGTGCCCAACCAGAACCGCCTGTCGCGCCATGCCTTCACCTGGGAAGATGCCGTGTGGGTGTCGTTCACGGCCACGGCCGGCCTTGTGCTGACGGCGTAGCGATGGGAAACACACGCCGCCTGTTCCTGATCCTGGTGCCTTATAGCTGGCTGTTGCTGCTGTTTCTGGTGCCTTTCGCAATCGTCCTGAAAATCTCGCTGTCGGATTCCGCGCTGGCGATTCCGCCCTATACGCCGACGCTGGATCTGTCCGCCGGCTGGGCCGGCATCAAGGCGCTGTTTGCCGACTTCGATTTTGAGAACTACGCCTGGCTGGCCGAGGACAACCTATACTGGAAGGCCTATCTGTCGTCGCTGTGGATCGCCGCGCTTTCGACGCTGCTGGCGCTGATGGTCGGCTTTCCCATCGCCTATGGCATGGCGCGCGCGCCCGAGGAATGGCGCCCGACGCTGATGATGCTGGTGATCCTGCCGTTCTGGACCTCGTTCCTGATCCGGGTCTATTCCTGGATCGGCATCCTGGGGCAGAACGGCTATCTGAACCAGTTGCTGGAATGGCTGGGCCTGATTGATGAGCCGCTGATCATCCTGAACACGCCCATCGCGGTCTATATCGGTATCGTCTATACCTATCTGCCGTTCATGGTGCTGCCGATCTATGCGACGCTGGAAAAGCTGGATGCCGACCTGCTGGAAGCGGCCGAGGATCTGGGCTGTTCGCGGTTTCAGGCCTTCTGGCTGGTGACCTTCCCATTGTCGCGCCCCGGCGTGATTGCCGGCTGTTTCCTGGTCTTCATCCCGGTGGTGGGCGAATTCGTGATCCCGTCCTTGCTGGGTGGATCGAAGACCCTGATGATCGGCAAGGTGCTGTGGGACGAGTTCTTCGCCAACCGAGACTGGCCGGTGGCCAGCGCCGTGGCGGTGCTGTTGCTGTTGATCCTGATCATCCCGATCGTGCTGTTCCAGCGCCAGCAGCAACGCCAGCAGGAGGCCGAACAATGAACCGCCGCTTTTCCTGGTTCAACGCCACCTCGCTGACGCTTGGCTTTGCCTTTCTGTACCTGCCGATCCTGATCCTGGTGATCTATTCGTTCAACGAAAGCAAGCTGGTGACGGTCTGGGCCGGGTTCTCGACCAAATGGTATGGCGAGTTGTTCCGCAATCAGGCCTTCATGGATGCCGCCATTGTCACGCTGAAAGTGGCGGTTGTGTCGTCCACGCTGGCCACCATCCTCGGCACGATGGCGGCCTATGTGCTGGTGCGGGGCGGTCGGTTCATGGGGCGCACGCTGTTCAGCGGCATGATCTATGCGCCGCTGGTGGTGCCGGACGTGATTACCGGGCTGTCGCTGTTGCTGTTGTTCATCTCGATCGGGCTGGATCGCGGCGTGGGCACCATCGTGCTGGCGCATGCCACATTCTCGATGTGCTATGTCTCGGTGGTGGTGTCGTCGCGGCTGGTCAGTTTCGACCGCTCGCTGGAGGAGGCCGCGCTCGATCTCGGCTGCACGCCCTGGGATGCGTTCCGCAGCGTGACCCTGCCGATCATTGCGCCTGCGGTGATTGCCGGCTGGCTGCTGGCCTTCACGCTGTCGCTGGATGACCTGGTGATCGCCTCGTTCGCGTCAGGGCCGTCGGCGACGACGCTGCCGATGAAGATATTCTCGGCGGTGCGGCTGGGTGTCAGCCCCGAGATCAACGCGCTGTCGACGATCCTGATCAGCATTGTCACCGTTGGGGTTGTCACCTCGTCACTGCTGACCAAACGCGCATCCGTGCGCCGCCAGCAACAGGAACGCGCCGCGATTGCCGAAGGGTAGGGCAGGACCTGTCACCCCGCCCGGCGCACCTTGTCGATGCCCAGCATGCGGGCGCGGGCGCGCGGGTCCTTGTCGAACAGGCTGGCCAGTTGCTCGGTCATGGCACCGGCAAGCTGGTCGACATCGGTGATCGTGACCGCGCGTTCGTAATAGCGCGTCACGTCGTGGCCGATGCCGATGGCGATCAGTTCCACCGCCCGGCGTTTCTGGATCATCGCGATCACGTCGCGCAGATGCTTTTCCAAGTATGAGGCCGAGTTCACCGAAAGGGTTGAATCATCCACCGGCGCGCCATCGGAAATCACCATCAGGATGCGCCGCGCCTCGGGGCGGGCGCACATCCGCCGATGCGCCCATTCCAGCGCCTCGCCGTCGATATTTTCCTTCAGCAGGCCCTCTTTCATCATCAGCCCGAGATTGGGCCGGGTCCGCCGCCAGGGCGCATCGGCGCCTTTGTAGATGATGTGCCGCAGATCGTTCAGCCGCCCCGGCGTCTGGGCGCGCCCCTCGGCCAGCCATTTCTCGCGGCTCTGCCCGCCTTTCCAGGCGCGGGTGGTGAAGCCGAGGATTTCCACCTTCACCTGGCAGCGCTCCAGCGTGCGCGCCAGCACATCCGCCGAAATCGCGGCGATGGAAATTGGCCGGCCCCGCATCGAACCGGAATTGTCCAGCAGAAGCGTCACGCAGGTATCGCGGAAATCGGTGTCCTGCTCGACCTTGAAGCTGAGCGGCGTGGTCGGATTGGCCACCACGCGGGCCAGCCGGCCGGCATCCAGAATGCCCTCTTCCATGTCGAACAGCCAGGATCGGTTCTGCTGTGCCTGCAGGCGGCGCTGCAACTTGTTGGCCAGCCGGCTGACCGCGCCTTTCAGAGGCTCCAACTGCTGATCCAGATAGGCCCTGAGGCGTTCAAGCTCCGCCGGTTCGGCCAGATCCTCGGCCTTGATCTCCTCGTCGAACTGGGTGGAGAAGACCTTGTAATTGGGATCGGCATCGGAATGCGGCGGCGGCGGAGGAGGCTCAATCGGCGGTTCGCCATCGGCCATCTCCACCTCGTCGGACATGTCCATATCGTCCATGTCTTCCATCGAGACCTGCGCCTGCTGGTCCTCCGTCTCGGTTTCCTGATCGTCCTCGGCATCTTCGGACTGATCGGAATCGTCCTGTTCGTCGCCGCTTTCGTTGTCGGGCTGTTCGTCTTCGTCGGTGGTTTCCTCGGCGTCCTGATCCTGATCGGGGTCCTCGGCGTCCGGGTCATCGCCCAACTGGTCACCATATCCGAGATCGGCGATGATCCGGCGCGCCAGACGGGCAAATTCCGCCTGGTCGTCCAGCACATCGTTGACATTGTCCAGCGTTTCACCGGCTTCGGCCTGCATGAAATCGCGCCAAAGGTCCATCACATTGGCGGCACCCTTGGGCATGTCGCGCCCGGTTGCCAGATGCCGCACCATGTAACCGGCGGCAGTTGCCAGCGGCGCCTGGGCGCGGTCGGTGATCTGTTCGTATCCGAGCTTTGCCGCCTCGTCGGCAATCTTGGCGTCGATATTGCCGGCGGTGCCGGGCATGGCGCGCGCGCCCATCGCCTCGCAGCGCGCGGTCTCCATCGCCTCGTAAAGGTCACGCGCCATCGGCCCTTCCGGGGCAAAGCGGTTATGCGTCGCCTCGTTGTGATAGCGCAGGCGCAGCGCATAGGCATCCGCCGTGCCGCGCGCCAGCAAGACCTCGCTGCGGGTCATCCGCCGGGTGATCTGCGGCAGGCGCACCGTGTCGTTGGTCAGGCCGGGCGGATCGACGGAATAGGCAACGTTCAGCTCCGGCTCGTTCGCCATCGCCTTGGTCGCTTCGGCCAGCGCCTTCTTGAACGGCTCAGCCGGGTTGTCGGAGCGTTTGGTCATCGCCTGCCCTGATCCAGCCCTTCTTTTTGGTCAAAATACTCCGGGGGTGCAGGGGGCTGGCCCCCTGCGGCTTACCCGAGACTCAAGCTCGCGGCGCTTTCCGGCAATTCCTCGTCAAAGCACCGCTGGTAGAATTCCGCGACCGTCTGGCGCTCCAGCTCGTCGCATTTGTTCAGGAAGGTCAGGCGGAAGGCAAAGCCGACATTCTTGAAAATCTCGGCATTCTGCGCCCAGTTGATCACCGTGCGGGGGGACATCACGGTCGAGATATCGCCGTTCATGAAGGCCGAGCGGCTGAGATCGGCCACCGTCACCATCCGCGCGATGGTCTTGCGGCCCTTGTCGGTATTGTAATGTGGCGCCTTGGCCAGGACGATTGCCGCTTCGGCGTCATGGCTGAGATAGTTAAGTGTCGATACCAGCGACCAGCGGTCCATCTGGGCCTGGTTGATCTGCTGCACGCCGTGATAAAGCCCGGTCGTATCACCCAGACCGACCGTGTTGGCGGTGGCGAACAGGCGGAAACTCGGATGCGGGGTGATGATCTCGTTCTGGTCCAGCAACGTCAGCTTGCCGTCATGTTCCAGCACGCGCTGGATCACGAACATCACGTCGGCGCGGCCGGCATCGTATTCGTCGAATACGATGGCCACCGGATTCCTGAGCGCCCAGGGCAGGATGCCCTCGTGAAACTCGGTCACCTGCTTGCCGTCGCGCAGCTTGATCGCGTCCTTGCCGATCAGGTCGATCCGGCTGATATGGCTGTCCAGATTGACCCGAACGCAGGGCCAGTTCAGATGCGCCGCGATCTGTTCGATATGGGTGGACTTGCCGGTGCCGTGATAGCCCTGGATCATCACCCGGCGGTTATAGGCGAATCCCGCCAGAACCGCCAAAGTGGTATCGGGATCGAATTTGTAGGTCGGATCGATCTCGGGCACCCGGTCACCGCGCTGGGCGAAGCCCCAGATATCCATATCGGTATCGAGGCCGAACAGGTCCCGCACCGAAAATCGCTTGTTGGGTTCGCCTTGGTCCATCTTGCCGTCCGTCATTTCAGAATTACCGTGACGCACCGGGTCTGGCCGCGCCGTTCAACCCGTTCGTCGTGCCTGAATTTCCGGCAAGGTGCAAGGGGAGGCGGGGGGATTTTGCCGCCGCCCGGCGGAACGCGTCAGCCGATCCCCGCCAGGCTGCGGAACTGGTCGCGGTTGCGGGTGGCAAATGCCGCCAGCGTTTCCGCTTCCCGCCCAAGCAGGCGCGGCAGTTCGCTGGCGGCGGGCGGTGCCCAGCCGGTCAGCCGGGGCAGGAAATGCAACAGCAGCATGACCCCGATGAACGGCCAGTCCCGTCCCGCCCGCCGGCTGTGGGCCACGAAACCCGGCAGGCTGAGCGGGTGGTATCGAAAGGCGGTGCCGGTGGCGGCATTGACGATGGCGCAGGCCTCGGCAAATCCGGTCAACCGGCCCGAGCCGACGCAGGCGGCGCGTTCGGTGATTTCGCCGGTCAGCGCCGCCGCCGCGACATCCGCGATATCGCGGATCGACACCCAATCCAGCGCCAGCTTTCCCGCCGGCAGGTTGATCGTGCCGCTTTGCGCCAGGTCCGGGGCCAGTGTCGTCAGGAGGTTTTCCATGAAATAGCCGGGGCGCACGAAAACCGCGTCGAATGCCATCTCGCGGATCACCGCCTCGATCCTGGCATGGGGCAGCCAGCGGCGGCGTTCGGCACCCTGCACCGACAGGAAGACAATCCGCGTCCGGCGTGAAAACGGTTCGAGGAAGCGGCGGAACATTTCCGCATCGGCAAGTTGCGGCGGGCGCATCAGGAAAATCGCATCGAACGACCGGTCCGGGGCCGACGGTCTGGTAAAGTCCACCGGCCAGGCCGCAACACGATCAGGCAGGCGGGTGGCGGCAGGATCGCGCAGCCCCGCCCAGAGGCGATGGCCACGCCCGGTCAGCGATTGCAGCACCTGGCTGCCGACATTGCCGTTCGCGCCGGTTACCAGAATGTCCATCCGCCGCCTCCGCTTCATGCCGGATCCGGGTCTAATCGCGGAACAGGCGGCTTTCCTTGATCTGTTCCCAGGCCCAGACAACTTCCTGAAGGCGGTCCTCGTCGTCGCGGTTGCCGCCGTTCATATCGGGATGCAGGTCCTTCACCAGCGATTTGTACTGCCGCCGGATTTCCGCCTTGGTCCAGTGATCGGCGGCGTCGAGGATATCCAGCGCCCGGCGCTCGGTCGGTGGCAATTTGCGGATCGTGCCCTGTCCCCGGCCGGAACCGGGATTGCGCGTGGCATTGTCACCCAGCACGTCCATCGCATCGTCGATGCCAAGCCGCGCCCAGGCGCGTGCCTCGCTGGCGGCACCCTGCGCGGTGGGGCCGCGTTTGCCGAAAGGCTTGGTCGGGCGTTCCCAGACCCGGTCGGCGGCGAATTGCTTTTCCAGTTCTTCCTCGGAATGGTTCTCGAAGAAATTCCATTTCAGATTGTATTCGCGCACATGTTCCAGGCAGAACCAGTAGAAGGAATCCAGGTTGTCGGGATGTTTCGGGGCGCGGTACTTGCCCGGCATCTCGCAGCCTTCGTGTTCGCAGGGGCGTGTCGAGGTCTCGAACGCGCCTGACATGCCGCGCCGACCACGGGCGCGTTTCTTCTTGTCGGCGGAAACCGATATGTCAAACTCGAACGGAGAGCGCCGGACCATATTCGCGTCCATCCCTTTGCTTTTCGACTCGGATCACACAGTTTAAGGTTTTCGGCGGTGCTGCCAAGGGCGAAACAGGGAAAATCGGGACCATGCGCATAGAAGACGAGATCAGAACCAGGCTGAAGGCGGCATTCAACCCTGTGTTGCTGGAGGTGGTCGATGACAGCGAGCGGCATCGCGGCCATGCCGGTTGGCGCGATGGCGGACAGACGCATTTCAATGTGCGGATCAGGGCACGGGCATTTGCCGATATGGGGCGGGTGGCGCGGCACCGGGCGGTGCATACGGCGCTGACACCCGAACTGGTCGGGCGCATTCACGCGCTGGCGCTGGATATTTCCGGCTGACGGAGGCGGTTACTCGCCGGCGAGTTTCAGATGCTCGCCGCTGGCATCGCCGCTGTTCAGCGTCAACCGGGCCTTGCGGTTCCTGAGGATGCTGAGAACCCCGGCGGGGCCGGCGCGTTCCTCGGTTTCCTGCATCTCGCCATGCAGCGCGGTGACATTGGCCGGGCCGTCCTGACGCGCGATCTTCACGTCATGTTCGGTGCGGTCCTCCTGCACCTGATGCAGTTCGATCTGGCGGTTGGGCGGCGTGGCGGTCTCGAAGAATTGCTGGCCGTTGACGATTCTGCGGCGGAACACCAGCACCGATTGGTAGCTTTCAACCCGGCTGGTCAGGCCGGTGCGTTCCTCGCAGGGCAGGCTTTCGGCACGCAGATATTCCCAGGCTTCGCTGGCCATCTGGTTCATCACCTCGGCCAGTACATGCGCGAACTGATCTTCGTGGCTGCGCACCCCTTTGAACGCGCGGGTCTTGCGTGGCGCGGCAACGACCTTGTATTCGTATTGCGCCATTGTTCCTGGCTTTGTCACAGCGTCATTCCCCGCGCTAATTCTTTGTCCCCTCGATAAGTATAAGATAATCATGACAAATTTTGTGCGCTTTTTTGGAAACAATGTGTGTTGACTGTTTTTTAACTTTTGCAAAAATTGGTGCTTCGGCTGTGCTAGCCTACAAGATATTGAATCGCTTTTCCCTTAAGGTTGTGCGTCCCGGAGTGATTTCGCAAAGCCGTCTATAGCGCCTCCAAATCTTCGACCTCCTGCTGCATTGTGGCCATGATTGCCTGCCAACGGGCCGACGGGGCCATCCAACGGCAAAACGCCGCCAGCCCGGCAGCGCGGTGCTGCCGGTGGACAGGACACGAATCCTGGGAAAAATCGCCGGGAATCAGAGGCCCAGGCGCGACGCGACGATCTGGTTGACGGCTGCCGGATTGGCCTTGCCGCCGGTGGCCTTCATCACCTGCCCGACAAACCAACCCGCCAGTTTCGGATTGGCCCTGGCCTTTTCCACCTGTGCGGGATTGTCGGCCATCACCTGATCCACCGCCGCTTCGATCGCGCCGGTATCGGTGACCTGCTTCATGCCACGCGCCTCTACAATCTCGGCCGGGTTGCCGCCCTCGCTCAGCATGATCGCAAATACATCTTTTGCGATTTTTGAAGAAATAACGCCTTCCATAATGAGCTGGTGCAATGAAGCGACATCGACCCGCCTCAATATACTTCCTACACTTTCCTCGGTTTCCTTTGAGTGAGCAAAAATGGGGCCTTGTGTAAAATTCGCAACGGTCTCAACGACACCATAGAAATTTATTGCCGACGCTAGGGTCTCCGGATCGTTTCCTCTACCACGCCATTTTGCTGCAACATCCGCTTCAACCTCGGTCGCATTCCTCAACTTGGTTGCGCGTAGGACTGCAGCCCCTTCAGGATTAGTGTTTTTCTCAACCCAAGAATCTATTTGATGATCGAACGCGTCTGCCGTTTCCTTCTCAGCAATTAGTACCGACGAAAGGTAGTCAGAGAGTAGAAGATCGCGCATGAACCGCGCCTTCTTGTCGTCGGGCAGTTCCGGCAGGCTGGCCTTGATGGCGTCCACCCAGTCCTGTTCGATCTCCAGCGGCATCAGGTCGGGGCAGGGGAAGTAGCGGTAATCATGCGCCTCTTCCTTGGAGCGCATCGAACGCGTCTCGCCCTTGTCGGGATCGTAAAGGCGGGTTTCCTGATCGACCTTGCCACCGTCTTCCAGAATGGCGATCTGGCGGCGGGCCTCGTAATCAATGGCGGCCTGGATGAAGCGCATGGAGTTCATGTTCTTGATCTCGCAGCGCGTGCCGAGATGCGCGAAATCATCGGTCTCGCGGAACTTCTCGTAATCGCCCGGACGGCAGACCGAGACGTTCACATCCGCCCGCAGATTGCCGTTCTGCATGTTGCCATCACAAGTGCCGAGATAGCGCAGGATCTGGCGCAGCTTGACAACATAGGCCGCCGCTTCTTCGGGGCCGCGAATATCGGGGCGCGAGACGATCTCCATCAGGGCGACGCCGGTGCGGTTCAGATCGACGAAGGACATGTTTGGGTCCATGTCATGCACCGATTTGCCGGCATCCTGTTCCAGGTGGATACGCTCGACCCGGACCAGCCGCGCGGTGCCGTCGCCCATCTCGACCAGCACTTCGCCTTCGCCGACGATCGGGTGGTACAACTGGGAAATCTGGTAGCCCTGCGGCAGGTCGGGATAGAAGTAGTTCTTGCGGTCAAACGCCGAGAACAGGTTGATCGCGGCTTTCAGCCCCAGACCCGTGCGCACCGCCTGCTCAACACAGTATTCGTTGATCACCGGCAGCATGCCCGGCATCGCGGCATCGACAAAGGCGACATTCGCGTTCGGCTCGGCCCCGAAGGCGGTGGATGCGCCGGAAAACAGCTTGGCATTGGACGAGACCTGGGCGTGGATTTCCATGCCGATCACCAATTGCCAGTCCCCGGTTGCCCCGGCGATGGTTTTCGGTTTCGGATCGGTATAGCTGAGATCGAGCATCGGGCGCGTCCTTTGGTGCAGTGCGGCTTGCGTTTTAGGCCAGCCATTGCAGCACGGCAAGGGGCTGGCGTGAGGCCGGAAGATTTCTGGCTTCCGGCGGGTGTAATTCCGGAACAAAGTTGATGGCGAGGCGCTTGACGGCGGAAGGGCAGAGGACTAGCAGGCGCGGATGGCGCGCCCTCCGATCCTGACCCTGTCCGATATCTCGCTTGGTTTTGGCGGCGATCCGGTATTTTCAGGGCTGGACCTTGCGGTGCAGCAGGGCGACCGGGTGGCGCTGGTGGGGCGCAACGGGTCGGGCAAGTCTACCTTGATGAAGATCATGGCCGGGCTGGTGGAGCCCGATACCGGCGAGCGGTTCCTGAGCCCAGGCCTGAGCGTTGGCTATATGGAGCAGGAGCCGGATTTTTCGGGCTATGCCACGCTTGGCGATTTTGCCGCTGCCGGTCTGCCGCCGGGCGAGGAATATCGTGTGGCGATTGCCGCCGAGGGGCTGAAGCTGCTGGCCGATCAGGAACCGGCGCGGGCCTCGGGCGGGGAACGCAGGCGGGCGGCGCTGGCACGGATCATTGCCGAAGCGCCCGATCTGATGCTCCTGGACGAGCCGACCAACCATCTGGATATCCACGCGATTTCCTGGCTGGAGGCGCATCTGGCCGCCAGCCGGTCCGCCTTTGTGCTGATCAGCCACGACCGGGCGTTTCTGCGTGCGCTCAGCCAGGCGATTCTATGGGTGGATCGCGGGCTGGTGCGCCGTCAGGATACCGGCTTTGCCGGGTTCGAGGAATGGCGCGACCGGGTGTTCGACGAGGAAGACCAGCAGCGCCACAAGCTCGACCGCCGGATCAAGGCGGAGGGGCGCTGGGCAGTTGAAGGCATTTCAGCGCGGCGCAAGCGCAATCAGGGCCGGGTGCGGCGCCTGCAGGCGATGCGCGAGGAACGCGCCGGGCAGATCGCGCGGCAGGGCGTGGCGCGGCTGGAGGTGGAGGCGGGCGCGAAATCCGGCAAGCTGGTGATCGAGGCGAAGAATATCGCCAAGGCCTTCGCGGGCCAGCCGATTGTCAGCGATTTTTCCATCCGCATCGGGCGCGGCGAGCGGGTGGCGCTGGTCGGTCCGAACGGTGCCGGCAAGACCACCCTGGTCAACCTGCTGATTGGCCGGCTGGCCCCGGATCAGGGGCAGGTGCGGCTGGGCACCGGACTGGAGGTGGCGCTGTTCGATCAGAACCGCGCCGCGCTGGACCCGGACGCGACGCTTTGGGATACGCTGACGCAGGATGCGGAACTGGGCGTGTCGGGCAAGAACGACCAGATCATGGTGCGCGGCAGTCCGCGCCATGTGGTGGGATATCTGAAGGATTTCCTGTTCGATGAACGCCAGGCGCGCGGGCCCGTGCGCGCCCTGTCGGGCGGCGAGAAGGCGCGGTTGCTGCTGGCGCGGCTGCTGGCACGGCCGAGCAACCTTCTGGTGCTGGACGAGCCGACCAATGATCTGGATGTCGAGACGCTGGATCTGTTGCAGGAGGTGCTGGACGATTACGACGGCACGGTCATTCTGGTCAGCCATGACCGGGATTTCGTGGACCGCGTCGCCTCGACCACGATTGCGATGGAGGGCGATGGCCGGGCGGTGATCTATGCCGGTGGCTGGAGCGATTATCGCGCCCAGGCCGATGCGCGCGCACCAGCGCCCGTGGCGGCGAAGGCGGCGGTGGTGAAACCGGCAGGCGGCAAGGCGAAGCCGGAGATTCTGCGCGAAAGGACGGCCGGCCTCAGCTATACCGAGGCGCATCGCCTGAAGGAATTGCCCGATCTGATGGCGCGGCTGGAAGCCGAGATTGCCCGGTTGGAGACCTTCCTGTCCGATCCCGACCTGTTCACCACCCAGCCGACCAAATTCGCCAAGGCCAGTGACGGGCTGGTCGAGCGTCAGCAAAAGCTGGCAGCGGCGGAAGCGGAATGGCTGGACCTGGCGGAACGCGCCGAGGCGGAATAGATCAGCCGGCCAGCGCCGCGGTGGATTCGATCAGCGTCAACAGGCCGACACCGATGGTGATCGCGCCAATCGCTGCCTGCATCGCGCCGTTGATCCGGGTCAGCGCCTTCGCCGTGTAGCTGAGCGGGATGGCAATCGCCAGCGACATCGCGGCCATGCCGATCACCGACCCAAGGCCGAAGGCCAGGATATAGGACAGACCCGTCAGCGGTGACGCCATCGTCGCCGAGGCCACCAGAACCAGCGCCGCCGATCCGGCCATGCCGTGCATCATGCCCACCGCCAGCGTGCGCAGGGCCGCGCGGTCGGGATGGGCGTGGCGGTGGCGGGCAGGCTCGTGCGGGCTGGTGTCGTCGCGGTGGCTGTGCAGGTGCAGGTGCCTGGTGCCGTCGCCGTGGGCGTGGCTGTGGAAATGCACCCGGTCGCGGTAGAGCCGGTAGAGCACATGCGCCCCCAGCCAGATCAGCATCACCCCGACCACCCCTTCCAGCCCCAGTGCCAGGCGCGGGCTGATGGTGGCTTGCGTCAGCAACACGAAACCGCCGACGGTGAACAGAGTGGCGGTATGGCCGATGCCCCAGAGCGCGCCGTGTTTCAGCATCCGGCCGCGCCGTGTCTGACCGCTGATCAGGGCGGATACGGCGGCGAGGTGATCGGATTCAAACGCATGCGCGATGCCGATCATGAGGCCGAGGAGCAGAAGAGACAGCATGGGGCAGGTCCACGTGCAGGTTGTGATACCGCAGGGTTAGGCGAGGCGGATGCCCGGTGCAAGGTGCAACCCGTCGCAGCGCAGGCGCAAACCGACCATTTGCGCGACCCAGCCACGCAAACACCCGCCCGGGGAGGGGCGGACGGGTGTCTGGCGGGGCAGGTTGGGGGTGCAGATTACTGCCAGGTGGTGTAGCCGACTTTCAGCTTCTTCACCGCACCGCCCTGGATGGCGTTCATGCGGAACTGGCTGATCCGGCCGGCCCCGGTTTTCATGCACACATAGGTGCCGACCGGAACGTGGTTGAGGTTGATGCGGTTGGCCGAGTAGGACGCGACCGAGCAGCCGGCGAAGCCGCGGTTGGAGCCATCGCCAAGGGCGAGCCGTGCGCCGTTGATCGGCTTCAGGTAGCGATGCGTCGGGTCGACCGCCTCGAACCACATATCCGCTCCGGCGGCCCCGATCGTGCCGTGATCGAAATCGGCGGTGAAGGTCTGCTTGATGGTCAGCGGCCCGGTCGAGAAGGTGACGGGGGCAGGGGCCGGGGCAGGGGCCGCCGGAGC
>JAIOJF010000015.1 GCA_019911965.1 Paracoccaceae bacterium
GCCAGTAGCGAAAGCGCAGCGGTGTCGTTATTGTTCGTCATAGCGTGATCTCCTTGGCGGTTGCTGCCGCCTGTTGGGTGGGTTCAAGTCACCCGGAGATTACGCCACCTTCAAATTTCCACCACCTTCGCGACACGACCTTCACGGTGGCAATCACCAGGTTATCGGCAAGTGCGCCACTGGCGGTCACGAGGGCCATGGCCGTGGCGGCGTAGAGAGAGTTTGAGAATGGCATCCGAATGAGTCCTCCTGGTTGGATGATGGGTGTCACACTAGCTGTATATATGACGCGAAGTCAATTAAAAATTTGCGCGCGTAAAAATAAATAGGAACGGGCGTATTGTCAGGAACTTAGGCGGATTCCCGCATGATCAATCGCCCCTCAAAGACGGTTTCGGAGCGGCTGCCCAGTCGTTTCTCGTTCTCCAGCATCTCGAACAGCTCGCTTACCGCGCGATTCGCGATAGCTTCGTAATCCTGTGCGATGGTGGTCAGTGGCGGGCAGGTGAAGCGCGAAAACGGATGATCGTCATGACCGGCAATCCGGATATCGCATTCCTCGCCATGCCCGACCCGCAGGCCGAGGCCATAGGCCGCAGACAACATGCCGATCGCCAGCCGGTCGTTGCTGCACAGTATGGTATTGGTGCTGAACGCCCTGGCGGACAGAAACCGCCCGCCCTCGGTGCTGCCGATCTCCTCGAAATTCCAGCCGGCACCCTCGGCCTGGAGGATGTCCGGGGTTTGACCGTGGCGTTCCATGCTGGCGATATAGGCCGCCCGGCGTTTGTTGGCGTTCGGGTTGGTGGGCGATTTCATCTCGAAAAAACACGGCGGTTCGCCGCTGCGGCACAGGTATTCGACCATCAGGTCGACGCTCTGGAAATTGTCCGTGCCGACAAATGCCTGGCCGATATCGCTCATGTTGGCGTCAAACAGCACCAGCGGGAAATCTTCGTCAAACGCGCGTACTGCGTCCTTGTCCGACATACGCCCGAAAGGCGCGAGCAGAACCCCCGCCGGTTTCAGCGATCTGAGGGAAGCCAGATTGTCGCGCTCCATCGCGGGACTGCCGTGCGAACTGAGCAGAATGGGGCTGTAACCGGCTTTGATGCAGGCCAGTTCTACCCGCCGTCCGATTTCCGAAAAGAACGGGTCGGCGAGGTTCGGCACCACGACACCGATATTCTTGGTCGTGCGCCGGTTCTGGTTCATCGCGAAAACGTTGGGCTGATAGTCGTGTTTTTCCAGCGCGGCCTCAATCTTGGCCCGGGTGGAGGCACGCACGCTGTCCGGATCGTTGAAGTATTTTGAAACGGTCGGGCGGGAAATGCCGCTGACGGTCGCGAATTCTTCCATATTACGAATTTTCGGCTGACTCATTTTGACACCTGCAGATTATTACAATTGCGCGCGATAATTTCCGTAAAGGTAAAGGGACCGGGGGGAAATCGTCAAGGCGATATGTAATACAGACAGCCCCGTAGCGCCGGAGGGCGGCGTCGGAGCGGATGCGACATAGTCCATCTGGCGGCATTGGATGCGGGTCAGTGTCTGTGTCGGAAAAGAACCTGGTCAGGCCGACAATTTGGCGAGCAGCCCCCGGGTCGATGCGTCCTTTGCGCCTGCATCGGCCCCCCGAACCATCGGCAGAAGAGCACCCGCCAGTTCCTTGCCCAGTTCAACCCCCCATTGATCGAAGGAGTTTATGCCCCAGATCGCCCCTTCGACGAACACCCTGTGCTCATACAGGGCGATGATCTGGCCCAGCACAAATGGTGTCAGCAGCGGATAAGCCAGCGTTAGTGACGGGCGATTGCCCGGGAATGTCCGTTGCTGCGCCTGCGCTTCCAGAGTGCCGCCGCTGGTGCCGATGCTCCTGGCGATGTCTCTGGCCTGATCTAGCGACCGACCCACCATGAGTGCTTCCGACTGCGCCAGGCAGTTGGCTTTCAAAAGGTCATGATGGGCCTGCAATCCGGGCTCATGGCTTTGCGCCGCAATGAGAAATTCGGCCGGGATGACCTCGGTGCCCTGATGCAGCAATTGAAAGAACGCGTGCTGCCCGTTGGTCCCGGGCTCGCCCCAGACGATCGGTCCGGACGGGCGTGCAAGCGCCACGCCATCGCGCGACACGCGTTTGCCATTGCTCTCCATATCCAGTTGTTGCAGATAGGCGGGAAGCCGCGACAGCCGCTGGTCATAGGGCAGTACGGCCCGTGTCGCATATTTGCAGATATTGCGGTGCCAGATCCCGACCAGCCCCAGCAGGACCGGCAGGTTGCGTTCAGGCGGGGTGGTGCGGAAATGATTGTCCATCGCATGTCCGCCGGCCAGAAAGGCGCGGAAGTTCTCGGCCCCGACGGCAAGCATGATCGGCAGGCCGACCGGCCCCCAAAGCGAGTAGCGCCCGCCGACCCAATCGGCAAAACCGAACACGCGATCGGGATCAATGCCCATCATCGCGGTTTTTTCGCGGTTTGAGGAAACGGCGGCGAGGTGACCGGCGACTTCATCGCCGACACCGGCACGCAGCCAATCCAGCGCGGCCCTTGCGTTGGTCATTGTTTCGATGGTCGTGAACGTCTTGGAGGCGACGATGACCAGCGTCGTTTCGGGGTCAAGATCGCGCAGGGTGTCGGTGATGTGGGCACCGTCGACATTGGACACGAAATGGCAGCGCGGGCCGACATGATAGGGCTTCAGCGCCAGCGTCGCCATGACCGGACCAAGGTCGGATCCGCCGATGCCGATGTTGACCACATCGGTAAACCGTTTGCCTGCCGGCGTGGAAATCGCGCCGCTGTGGATGTCCGCAACGAAGCGTTCCATGCGGGCGAGCGTGTCGGCAACCGCCGGACGGACGTCCTCGCCATCGACGATCAGGGGGGTCGTGTCGCTGGCCCGCAGGGCGGTGTGCAGGACGGCGCGTCCTTCGCTGGTGTTGATCTTCCGCCCGGCAAACATGGCATCGCGCTGCGCGGCGACCTGCGCGTGTGCCGCCAGGTCGATCAGCAGCGCCAGTGCTTCCGGGTCGATGTTGGTCTTGGAGAAGTCCAGCAGCAGACCGTCGGTTTCCGCCGAGAAGGCCGCGAACCGGCCTGCGTTATCGAACAGCGAAAGGATCGGTCGGTCTTTCCGCGCCGCGTGATGGTTTTCCAGTTTCTGCCAGATGTCGCTCATGACTTGGTTCCCAGTTTCGAGGCGGCGCGCGCCAGCCCGGTGATCCTTGCCCATTGTCCGGACGCGATCAGGTCTTTCGGCGCGACCCAACTGCCCCCGGCGCATAGCACGTTGTCGAGGCGCAGGTAGCTGTCGGCATTGTCGGGGTTGACCCCGCCGGTCGGGCAAAATGCGATCTGCGGTAATGGTGCGCCAAGGGCCTTGAGCGCCGGGGCACCGCCCGAAGTTTCGGCCGGGAAGAATTTCAGCATGTCGTAGCCACGCGCAAGAAGCCGCATGGCTTCGCTGGCAGTTGCGGCACCGGGCAGAAGCGGCAGGCCTTCGGCCTCGCAGGCGGCGAGCAATTCCTCCGTCGCGCCGGGGGAAACGCCGAAAGTCGCACCGGCCGCTTTCGCTGCGCGCACGTCCTCGGGTGTCACCAGCGTTCCGGCGCCGACATGCCCGCCGGGCACCTGCGACATGGCGCGGATGGCGTCCAGCGCCGCCGGTGTGCGCAGCGTGACTTCAAGGGCTGGCAGGCCGCCCGAGATCAGGGCTTCGGCCAGCGGCGCGGCGGTTGCCGCGTCTTCGATCACCAGAACCGGCAGGATCGGCGCCAGGGCACAAATTGCGCGTGTCTGGCGGGACGCCTCTGCGGGGGAAATCCTCATGTCAGTCTCCAAAAACCGTTGCGCCGGTATCGGCGGACCCAACAATGTTTCGGAACGCGGCGAACAATTCGCGCCCGGTTCCGGCATGATTGCCGCGCAGGTCGGCCTGTGCCGCGGGTCGTGCAAGAACGCCCGGTGTCAGAATGTCAAGCACGCCGGTCTTGGCATCGACGCGCAGCAGATCGCCATCGCGCAACCGGGCAATCGGGCCGCCGTCCAGTGCTTCGGGGCAGACATGGATCGCGGCGGGCACCTTGCCGGAAGCGCCGGACATGCGCCCGTCGGTGACCAGGGCGACTTTCTGACCGCGGCCCTGCAGGATCGACAGGAGCGGCGTCAGGCTGTGGAGTTCCGGCATGCCATTGGCCCTTGGCCCCTGAAACCGCACCACGACGATGACATCGCCGGTCAGCTCGCCGGCCTTGAACGCGGATTTGACCGCGTCCTGATCGTCGAAGACACGCGCCGGGGCCTCGATCACGTGATGTTCGGGCGCGACGGCGGAGACTTTGATAACCGCCGTCCCCAGCGAGCCGGCCAGGCGTTTCAGGCCGCCGGTGGGCTGAAACGGATCGTTTGCAGACCGCAGGATCTTGTCGTTCAGGCTTTTGCCGGAGCCTTTCTGCCAGACCAGATCGCCGTCTATCAACCTGGGCTCGAAGGTATAATGTTCAAGCCCCTCGCCGCCGACGGTCCTGGTGTCGGGATGCAGCAACCCGGCCCTGAGCAGATCGCCGATCATGTAGCCAAGCCCCCCCGCAGCATGGAAATGGTTCACATCCGCCAGCCCGTTGGGATAGACCCGCGCCATCAGCGGCGTCACCTCCGACAGGTCGGAGAAATCTTCCCAGTCGATGACGATGCCTCCGGCGCGTGCCATGGCCACCAGGTGGATCAGCAGGTTGGTTGACCCGCCGGTGGCGTTCAGGCCGACAATGCCGTTCACGAAGGCCTTTTCATCGAGGATGTCGCAAACCGGCGTATAGGAATTGCCCAGCGCGCTCAGCGATAATGCGCGTTTGGCACCTTCCCGGGTCAACGCTTCGCGCAAGGCGGTGCCCGGGGTCACAAAGCTGGCGCCTGGCAGGTGCAACCCCATGAATTCCATCAGCATCTGATTGGTGTTTGCAGTCCCGTAGAAGGTGCAGGTGCCGGGGCCATGATAGGCCGCCATTTCCGCCGCCATCAGCGCATCGCGCCCGACCTCGCCTGCGGCGAATTGTTGCCGGATTCTGGATTTTTCATCATTGGTCAGGCCGCTGGTCATCGGCCCGGCGGGCAGGAACACGGCAGGCAAATGGCCGAAGGCCTGCGCCGCGATCACCAGGCCCGGCACGATCTTGTCGCACACCCCGAGGAACACGGCGGCGTCAAACGTGTTGTGCGACAGGGCTACGGCGGCGGCCAGGGCGATGACATCGCGAGAAAACAGGCTCAACTCCATGCCTGCCTCGCCCTGTGTGACACCATCGCACATCGCCGGTACGCCGCCGGCGACCTGAGCCGTGCCACCGGCCTCGCGTGCGGCCTGGCGGATCAGGTCGGGAAAATTCTCGAACGGCTGATGCGCCGACAGCATGTCGTTATAGGCGGTGATGATCCCGAGGTTTCCCGCCGTTTGCGCCGCCAGCCGCGACTTGTCCGCACCCGAGGCGGCATAGGCATGGGCCTGCCCGCTGCAGGACAGATGCGCCCGCGCCGGACCATCGGCGCGAGCCTTGTCCATGCGATCCAGATACGGTTTGCGGCTGGCTTCGCTGCGGGCGATGATGCGGTCGGTGACCCGTGTCAGCGTGGCATTCAGTTTCATGTGATTATCGCCCTTCATCCAATCTCGCGCCAGCGACGGCCGTCGCGGTGCAGCAGCATCAATGCATCTTCCGGCCCGGAGCTTCCCGGGTCATAGGGTGCGGGCGCCAGCGCCGCATCTTCCCAACCGTCGATGATCGGGTCGGCCCAAGCCCAGGCCGCCTCGACCTCGTCGCCGCGCATGAACAGCGTCTGGTCGCCTCGGATCACATCCATGATCAGGCGTTCATAGGCATCCTGCGGCTCGCTATGCTCTTCCAGCAGGTCGGCGAATGTCATGTCAAGATTGACCTCGGCCAGACGAAAGCCGCCGGGGCCGGGTTCCTTGATCGTGTTGCGCAGCGTGATGCCTTCGTCCGGTTGCAGGCGAATGATCATCGCATTGCCGCGCCGGTTCGCCATATCCGGGAAGATCATGTGCGGCGGGTCGCGAAACACCACGGCGATCTCCGAGGTCCGCGCCCGCAGCTTCTTGCCGGTGCGCAGATAAAACGGCGTGCCGGCCCAGCGCCAGTTGCCGATATTCACCTTCAACGCCACAAAGCTCTCGGTCCTGCTCTTGGGGTTGCCCACGTGATCGAGATAGCCACCGGTGCCATTCTGGCCGCGATACCGGCCGCGCACGATATTGGATTGTGCCACCGGTTCAAGTGCCTCGATCACCTTCAGTTTTTCGTCACGCACCGAGGACGGCTGGAATTTTGACGGTGGTTCCATCGCCGTGAGGCACAAAAGCTGCATCAGATGGTTCTGCACCATGTCCCGCATCGCCCCCGAACGGTCATAATACTCGCCGCGCCCCTGGACGCCAAGGCTTTCGGCCACGGTGATCTGGACGTGGTCGATATGGGTCGCGTTCCACAAGGGCTCCCAAAGCGCATTGGCAAAGCGCAGCGCCATCAGGTTCTGCACGGTTTCCTTGCCCAGATAATGATCGATCCGGTAGATCTGGTGTTCCTCGAAACTGCGCCGCAGATCCGCATTGAGGGCCTTGGCCGTGGCCAGGTCGTGGCCAAAGGGTTTTTCCACGACGATCCTGCTTTGAGGTGTCGCGATCCCATGCGCGGTCAGCCGCGCAGCGATGTTGCCAAACAGCGACGGTGCAACCGAGAGATAAAAGGCTCGCACAGCTTCCGGCCGCATCAATTGCGCGAGGCGTTCCCAGCCCTTATCGCCGGTCGCATCGACACAGACATAGTGGATCTGACCGAGGAACCGCTCCAGAAGGTCGCTGTCTCCGGCAATTTGCGGCGCATGTTCGATCAGGCTCTGGCGTAACGTGTCGCGGAAGGCTGCATCGGTCATGTCGGAACGCGCCGCGCCGATGATGCGGGCCTCGGCAGGCATCTGGCCGACCGAAAAGCGGTGGAAAAGACCCGGCAGGATCTTGCGCCTGGACAAGTCGCCTGTCGCCCCGAAGACGACAAGGTCGAACACATCCACAGGAATGACTCGCGAGACCATGTCTCTAGCCGGCCAGTTGCATCGGGTTCTGTTCGGCAAGCATTTGCCCCATCCTTCGCCCGGTGTCGATCATCCGGTTGGAAAAGCCCCATTCGTTGTCATACCAGCTGACCACGCGCACCATGCCGCCCTCGGTGACCTTGGTCTGCGCCGCGGCGAAGCAGGACGAATGTGCGTCGTGATTGAAATCGATCGATACCAGCGGATCTTCTTCATACGAGAGGATCCCGGCCAGTTCCCCGGCGGCGGCCTCGGCCATCGCGGCGTTGACCGCTTCGGCGGTAGCGGGTCGGTCCGGCAAGAAGCACAGATCGACCATGGACACATTCGGCGTCGGCACCCGCACAGCCGATCCTTCCAGCTTGCCCGCCAGTTGCGGCAGCACCAGTGATATTGCCCTGGCCGCGCCGGTGGATGTCGGCACCATCGACACCGACGCCGCCCGGGCGCGGTAGAGATCCTTGTGGTTGGCATCGTGGCTGGGCTGATCGCCGGTGAAGGCGTGGATTGTCGTCATGTAGCCGGTACGGATGCCAAAGGCGCGGTCCAGCACCATCGCCACAGGTGCCAGACAATTGGTGGTGCAGGACGCGTTGGATACCACCAGGTCGTCGGCGCGCAGATCCCCATGATTGACGCCGTAGACCACGGTACGGTCAGCATCCTTGCCGGGGGCCGAGATCAGTACCCTTTTGGAACCGTTTTCCAGATGCCGCAGGGCCTGATCGCGGGTGGTGAACAGGCCGGTGCATTCATAGGCAATATCGACATCCTGCCAGGGCAGATCCTCGGGGTTGCGGATCGAGGTCAGCCGGATGCGGCGGTTGCCGACGATCAGAGCGTCGCCATCCACCTGTACGGCGGTCTTCAGGCGGCCATGCACGGAATCGTATTTCAACAGATGCGCGATGGTTGCGGCCGGGGCCAGGTCATTGATTGCGACAACGTCGATATCCCTGTCCGCCCGTTCGATCAGGGCGCGCAGGACGCCGCGGCCAATACGCCCGAAGCCATTGATTGCAATGTTGGTTTTCATTGTTGTGTCCTCATGCTGAGTATCGTGGGGCGCGACAGGCCGATCAGCCTGAAAGCGCTAGCATTTCGTGAAACGGAGTAACGGGCCGTCCTGTGTCATGGCTCAGAGTTCCTCGGCCCAGGGCGGGTTTGCGCCGGCGCGTGACACGGTGACCGCCGCGACACTGGCACCATGCGTCAGGGCCTTGGCCAGATCGTCGGCGGGCAGCGATCTCAGCCGTGATTTCTGCAACGCGCCCAACTCGTTAAGCCTGGCCAGAACGCCGGCATTGAACGTGTCGCCAGCGCCAACGGTATCGACGATCCTGACCCGCGCGGCAGGCACGGTCACTTCGGTTCCGTCGACCAGATAGCCGGTGGCCCCTTCGCCGCCGCGTGTCAGGATGACGACGCTTACCCCCGTGTCGAGTACGGCCTCGACTTTTTCCCTGAGCGACAGCGGTGCGGGCACCATCCAGTTCAGATCCTCGTCGGAAACCTTGACGATATCGGCCATCACCAGCATCCGGTCGAGCCGGGCGCGGTAGGCGTCGATGTCCTGAATGAATTGCGGGCGGATGTTGGGGTCCATCATCACCGCGCGGTTCCGGCCTTCGCGCTGCAATAGGTCGGCATAGGTGTCAGCACCAGGCTCGCAGGCCAGGCTGATGCCGCCGAAATACAGCGCGGAGACTTCCGGCGAAATGTCGGCAAGGTCTTCGCGGGCAAGCATCCGCCCGGCGGAGTTCTCGTCAAAGAACGAATAGGTCGCATGGCCGTTTTCCAGGCGCACAAAGGCCAAGGTCGTCGGACGTCCGGATGTAAAGACATGCGATGTGTCGACATGGCTGGCGACCAGCGCATCGGCCAGTTGCTGGCCGAACATGTCGCTGGACAGCCCCGTCAGCATGCCGGTTCGCACACCGAGACGGCCAAGGGAGATCGCCGTGTTGAACACCGCGCCACCCGCATAGGGGACGAACCCGTCGCGGCCGATGTCGGTCGGTGTGGGGATCATGTCTATGAGGGCTTCTCCGCAGCACAGGATCATTTGACCGAGCCTTTCTGGAATGAATCGCGTTCCACCAGGAATCGCTCTGACAGGGGCAGGCTTGCCGCGCCAAGCGCGCGTGCGTCCGACCCGATGGATCCGGGCAGGATACTCGGTATTTCCACCCCGGCGGCAGGCATGTCCCGCAGGAAATCCTGAACCCGGCGGACAAGCTCTGTACGTATCGACTCGGGCATCCATCCGTCGATGAGGACATGATCGATGTCCAGCAGGCAGACTGAGGCGAAAACGGCCTGCGCCATGCCTTCGGCGGCGGCGTTCAGCCATGTGTCCAGCGGGCCGTCTGGCAGGGACCAGGTCTGTGGCGCGTCCCAAGGCATGGCGCTTGCCTCGCCGCTGGCGATCAGCGCGTTTTCCAGCACGACCAGCGAGGCGACATCGACAAGCTGGCGCATCGACCCATCCGATCTGCGCACCATCATCGAACCAAGCGCGGCGGCGTTGCCGGTGCGCCCGATGTAAAGCGTGCTGTCGAGAACCAGCCCGGCACCGACGAAAAAGCCGACGAAAAGATAAAGAAAGTCACGCGGCTTGTTCTGATCGCCGAACACCAGTTCCGCGCCGCAGGCGGCGGTGGCATCGTTGCAAAGAAACACCGGCAGATCGTGATCCGCGGCGATTTCGGCGGCGATGTCACGGGTTTTCCAGCCCGCCATCTCGGCCTCGGCGACCCCCAGCGTTTCGGCCCAGTCCCAGAGCTGGAATGGCAGGGCTATACCCAGCCCGGCGACCCGCGATTGTTGCGCTGGAGTCAGGCCCCGAAGGGTCTCGGCGATGGCGTCCCTGGCAAATTTGACCGTATTGTCGGGGGTAGGGAAGCGATGGCTCAGGCGGACGCGGTGGCGCACTTCGCCGAGAAAATCGGTGAGCACCAGATCAAGGCTGCGGCGGCCGACTTTCAGACCGAAAAAGAACGCACCATCCTTGGCGAGACTCATCGGAACGGAGGGCTGTCCGATGCGGCCGCGCAGCGGTTCGCCGCGCATTAACAAGCCATCGCCTTCGAGCGCGCGCATGATTACCGATACGGTTTGCGCCGAAAGCCCTGTGCTGCGCGCGATCTCGGCCTTGGCCATCGCGCCGTTTTGCCGGATGAGGGACAGTACGAGGCGTTCGTTATGGGCGCGCATACCGCTTTGGTTCGATCCCCGGCGGGGGGGATCTGCCTCCGCGATGTCGTTTTCAGATTTCAAGGCCTGTTCCATCGATTCCCTGATACGCTCTGGTGTCCTGTTGCCAGATTGGCCAAATCCAGGGCGCAAGTCAATAACTAAATAAGAATGATTTAATTATTGACCGAGGGGCAGAAACTTGACATGAAAGAGTCAGACCAACACCGAAACCACGTTCACGATTCGGCGCCCCGATGGCGCCTGCCCGGGAGGACACGACATGACCGTTTCAACTCATCGACTTGCCCGCGAGACGATGGCATTCGTGCTCGCCGGAGGGCGGGGCAGCCGCCTCAGGGAACTCACCGATATCCGCGCGAAACCTGCCGTGTATTTCGGCGGCAAGACGCGGATCATCGATTTCGCATTGTCCAATGCGGTGAATTCCGGCATCCGGCGCATCGGCGTTGCCACCCAGTACAAGGCGCATAGCCTGATCCGTCATTTGCAGCGCGGCTGGAGCTTTTTCCGCGCCGAGCGCAATGAATCGCTTGATATCCTGCCCGCATCGCAGCGCGTGAACGAGCGCAACTGGTATCTGGGTACTGCCGATGCCGTCACGCAAAATATTGACATCATTGAAGGATATGCGCCGAAATACATCCTTATCCTGGCTGGCGATCACATCTACAAACAGGATTACTCGTTGCTCTTGAAGCAACATGTGGAGACCGGGGCGGATGTAACAGTCGGCTGTATCGAAGTGCCGCGCGCGGAGGCCAGCGCATTCGGTGTCATGGCCGTGGACGACGACGACCGCATTCTGGAATTCGTGGAAAAGCCGGTAAATCCGCCGCATCTGCCCGGCGACGAGAGCCAGTCCCTGGCCAGCATGGGCATCTATGTCTTCAAGACGGAATTCCTGATCAAGCTGTTGCGCGAGGACGCGTTGAGAGAAAGCTCCGAGCATGATTTCGGCAAGGATATCATCCCGGCCCTGGTTGCCGCCGGCAACGCCTTTGCCCATCCCTTCAGCCGCTCCTGCGTGACCAGCTCCCAGGAACAAAAGCCGTATTGGCGCGATGTTGGCACCATTGATGCCTACTGGCAGGCCAATATCGACCTGACCGATTTTCAGCCGGAACTGGATCTTTACGATCAATCCTGGCCGATCTGGACCTATTCGGAACTGACCCCGCCGGCCAAGTTCATCCACGACGAGGAGGCCCGCCGCGGCATGGCGGTTTCTTCCATGGTTGCGGGCGGTTGCATCATTTCCGGTGCCCAGTTGAACCGCTGCCTGATGCATAGCGGCGTGTTTGCGAATTCCTATTCGGAACTGAACGGCGTGGTGGCCTTGCCGGATGTGCGCATCGGACGCGGCGCGCGGCTCAGGAACGTCGTCATCGACCGCTCGGTCAAGATCCCCGAAGGCCTTGTGGTCGGCGAGAACGCAAAAGACGACGCGGAGCGGTTTCGCCGGACCGAGAATGGGGTATGTCTGATCACCCAGGCGATGATCGACAAGTTGAACAAATGACCCTCAAGCAGCTCTCCGTGGCCTCCGAATGCGCCCCTTTCGTCAAGACCGGCGGACTGGCCGATGTTGTTGGCGCGCTCGGGCCGGTTCTGGCCACACATGGCATCGAAAGCCGCGTTCTGCTGCCGCTTTACCGCCAGATCGCGCATCTGGCGAAGGGCGGCAGGGTGATTCTGGACGCCGGGTCGCTGTTTGGCGGACCGGTGCGGGTTCTTTCCAAGCGGGCCGGCGGCATTGATCTTCTGCTGATCGACGCGCCGCATCTTTATGATCGCCCGGGCCAGATCTATCTGAACGAAGGCGGCGTGGACTGGGTGGACAACCACCTGCGGTTCGGTCTGCTGGGCTGGCTGGGTGCCGAGATCGCGCGTAGTGGCATCGCGGGCTGGCAGCCGGATGTGATCCATGCGCATGACTGGCAGGCCGGACTGACCCCGGTATATGCCCGCCAGCGCGGCGGTGCCGTGCCTTGCGTCCTGACCATCCACAACATCGCCTTTCAGGGCAATTTCCCGGCGACGACGATGGGCGCGCTGGACCTTGATCCGAAGGGTTTTACCCAGGACGGCTACGAATATTTCGGCCAGATCGGCTTTCTCAAGGGCGGGTTGATGCAGGCCGACCGGATCACCACGGTCAGCCCGACTTATGCACGGGAACTGATGACGCCGGAATTCGGCATGGGGCTGGAGGGCGTTCTGGCGGCACGTAAATCCGACCTGACCGGGATCCTCAACGGCATCGATACGAAGGTATGGGATCCGGCCACCGACCCGGCCCTGGCACAAAGCTACACCAGCCGCACGCTCGCCAAAAAGACGGTTAACAAGCAAGCCGTGCTGGATCGGTTCGGCCTTGGCCGGGACACGCGCGCGCCCCTGTTTTCCGTCATCAGCCGCCTGTCCGAACAAAAGGGCCTCGACCTGGCGCTGGAGGCCCTGCCAGCGGTGCTGGACAAAGGTGCCCGGTTCGTGCTGCTGGGTTCCGGTGCGGCGGAGTTGGAGCATGGCTTCAACGAGCTTGCGGCGCGTTTTCCCGGCCTAGTCGGAGTCGAGATCGGCTTTGACGAAGACCTTGCCCATCTTATCCAGGCGGGTGCGGATGCCACGCTGGTGCCGTCCCGGTTCGAGCCTTGCGGCCTGACCCAGCTTTGCGCGATGCGCTATGGCACGTTGCCGATCGTGTCGGTGACCGGAGGTCTTGCCGATACGGTCATCGACGCCAATGAGGCCGCGCTGGCGGCGGGCTGTGCCACCGGTTTTCAGTTCGCACCCACCAGCGCCGCCAAGCTTGGTGACGCGCTGGACCGGGCCATGTCGCTTTTCGCGGACGTCAAGGCCTGGCAGAAAGTCCAGCGCAATGCGATGAAACACCCCGTGGGCTGGGGCCGCTCGGCACAGCGACTGGCCGATATCTACCGCGATCTGGCGGAGCGCTAGGAGCAGATGTACGAAGCCACGCCCATCCTCAGCATACAGGCGGGAGATCACACCCGTCTGGGCGCGGTCTTTGACGGCCAGGGTGTCAATTTCGCGGTGTTCTCGCAGAATGCGACGAAGATCGAACTGTGCCTGTTCAGCCCGGACGGGCAACGCGAATCCGCCCGCTTCGCCTTGCCGGATCGCACCGGCGCTGTCTGGCACGGCTATGTGCCCGGCCTTCGGCCTGGCGCGCTTTACGGCTTTCGCGCGCATGGCCCATATGAGCCGGATCGTGGCCATCGCTTCAACCCGATGAAGCTGCTGGCCGATCCTTACGCGCGCGCCTTTCATGGGCGTTGGATCGCCGCGCGGGAAACGCTGGGCCATGACGCGGCAGCCCCCGAACCGGACGCGGGGCCAAACCGGATCGACAGCGCACCGTTTGTTCCCAAATCCATCGTGCCCGCGCCTGAAACACCCTGGAACGGCGCGCCCGCACCGCGCCGCTCGTGGTCTGAAACCGTAATCTACGAGGCCCATGTCAAGGGGCTGACCCAGCGCCACCCGGACGTGCCTGCACCCCTGCGCGGCACTTATGAAGCGCTGGGCAGCGACGCCATCATTGCGCATCTGACCGACCTTGGCGTGACAGCGCTGGAACTGCTGCCGGTGCAGGCCTTCCTTGACGACGGGTTCCTTGTCGAACGCGGGCTGACCAATTACTGGGGCTACAATACGCTGGGGTTCTTCGCGCTGGAGCCGCGCTATTTCGGCCCGAACGGTGCCGACGGTTTCCGCCAAGCGGTTGACCGGCTGCACCGCGCCGGGATCGAGGTCATACTCGATGTGGTCTACAACCACACCGCCGAGGGCGATCATCGCGGCCCGACCCTGTCGTTTCGCGGGCTGGACAATGCGGCCTATTACAACCTGCAAGCCAGCCACGCGCGCCACTACGTCAACGACACCGGCTGTGGCAACACCGTAGCGGCCAGTCATCCGTTCGTGCTGCGCATGGTGCTGGATTCGCTGCGTTACTGGGTCACGGTCATGGGGATCGACGGGTTCCGCTTCGATCTGGCAACGACATTGGGGCGCGAACCGCACGGTTTCGATCCGCGTGGCGGGTTCTTTGATGCCATCCGCCAGGACCCGGTTCTCAGCCGCTGCAAGCTGATGGCCGAGCCATGGGATATCGGCCCCGGCGGCTACCAGCTTGGCGGATTTCCTTCCGACTGGGGCGAATGGAACGACAGGTTCCGCGACAGCGCGCGCCGGTTCTGGCGCGGCGATGCCCATGCGGCGCAGGAACTGGCGGGCAATTTCCTTGGCACCGCGTCAGTGTTTGACCGCGCCGGGCGCAAGCCGTTCAGCTCGGTCAATTTCGTTGCCGCCCATGACGGCTTCACCCTGGCGGATGTGACGCGCTACCGCGACAAGCACAACGAGGCCAATGGTGAAAGCAATGCCGATGGCCACGGCCACAACCTGTCGGACAATTGCGGCGTCGAGGGCGATACCACTGACGGCGTGATCCTGGCCCGCCGCGCCCGGCGGGCGCGCAACCTCCTGGCCACCCTGTTCCTGTCGCAAGGCACGCCGATGCTTCTGGCCGGCGATGAGATGGGCCACAGCCAGCGCGGCAACAACAACACATATTGTCAGGACAACGAGACCACCTGGATCAACTGGACCGAATGCGATAGCGGTTTGCAGGATTTCGCGCGCCGTCTGATCGCGCTGCGCCGGGACAACCCGGTGCTGCGCCAGGGCCGGTATCTGCATGGCCGGCCGCGGCGCGACGGGCTGTCGGATGTCGCCTGGTCCGGCCTTGACGGAGCAGCGCTGAACTGGCGCGATTCCTCGCTCGACGGGTTCTGCCTGCATATTCGCGGAGCCGCTGAAACGCCCCTGCCGGTGCCGGGTTCCGTTCTGATCGCGGTCAACGGCGGGCAGAGCGACGAGCGCGTGATCCTGCCCGATGCCGGCCCCGGTTTTGCCTGGGAACGCGCCCTGGATACCGCCGCGCCAGACGCGCCACCCGCGCGCGTTGCCTGGGCCAATCTGCAACAGGTCTCGGCCAATTCGGTGGTGGTGTTCGTCGCCGCGCGGCGGGCGCAATGACCGACTGGATCGCGGATATTTGCGCCCATCTAGGTGTGCATGCCCGCTATCGCGGGTATGACGGGCAAATGGTCGAGGTCGCGCGCGACACCCAAGTCGCGGTGTTGCACGCGATGGGGTATGATGTGCGATCCGACAGCGATGCGCGCGCGTATTTGCTGGACATGCGGTCTGAAGAAGCGCTTCGCCCGCTGCCGGCGGACGTGATCGTCACGGTCGGTCAGCCCTGTGTCCTGGTGGTGTCGCGGCCTGTGGATTGGCAGCTTGCAGCCGAACATACCGGTGGCGAACTGGCACGCGGCAAGGGCGAGCGAAGCCTGTTGCTCCCGGCACTTCCCTTGGGCATTCACCGCTTGCGGATGCGCTGCGAGGCCGGGGAGTTCACAACATGGGTTCTGGCCCGACCGGTTCGCGCCGTCCGGCTGGACGACCGTATTGCCAAGCCGCGTATCTGGGGTGTTCTGGCAGCGCTATACGGGCTGACCGATGGCGCAGCCGCGCAGATCGGCAGCTATGATCTGCTCGGCGATTACGCCGTTGCGATGGCCGGACATGGCGCGGATTTCCTCGGCATCAACCCGGTACACGCGATGGGGCATGTGCGGCCCGATAACGTGGTTAGCCCCTATTCCCCCAGCCACCGGGCTTTCCTGAACACGTGGTACTGCGGCGGCACCAAAGGCGATGGTTCGGAGCTTATCGACTACCCATCGGCCCTGCACGCCAACGACCGCGCACTTGCCGCGCAGTTCACGGCTCTGCCCGGCGGTTCTGCGGACCGGCAGGCATACGAGTCCTTCACCGCACAGGCCGGCCACCGGCTGGATGAATTCGCCCTGTTCGAGGCCCTGGCAGAGGTTCACGGTGCGGATTGGCGCGACTGGCCCGCGCAGTTCCGTGACCGTGACGCGAAAGCGCTGGCAGGGTTTGCAGCGCTACATGCCGATGCCATCGCCCGCAGCAAATGGGCACAATGGCAGGCGGATCGATTGCTGTCCGAAGCTCAATCCAGGGCAAGAAACGCCGGAATGCGGGTCGGGCTGTTCCTTGATCTGGCGGTCGGACCGCGCCTTGGCGGGGCGGAAACATGGGCCGGGGACACGTCACTGATCACCGGTGCGACCCTCGGGGCTCCGCCCGACCCGCTGGGCCCTTCCGGGCAAAGCTGGGGGCTGGCACCGCTTTCTCCTCTCAGGTGCCGCGCCGAAGGATACGCCGGGTTTGCCCGCCTGCTGCGACAAGTCATGCGCCACGCCGGCATGATCCGGATCGACCACGTTCTGGGCCTGATGCGCAGCTTCTGGATCCCCGAAGGTCGCACCGAAGGCACTTATGTCAGCTATCCGTTCGACGCACTTCTTGCCGTAATCGCCATCGAATCCGTTCGCAACGACACAATCGTGGTAGGCGAAGACCTAGGCCTGGTACCCGATGGCTTGCGGGAAAAACTAGCTACCAGCGGCATTTACGGGCTGGACGTGATGCAGTACATGAGCAGCCCGACCGGCGGTTTTGTCGCTCCGTCGCAAACCCGCGAAATGGCCGTCTGCGCCTTTGCCACCCATGACACCCCCACGATTGCCGGGTTTTTCGCCGCCGGAGACGCGCGCCTGCGCCACCGGTTGGGCGATATCGACACGGACAAATTGAACGAAACCCGCGCTAAGAGAAAGCACCTGGAAGACACGCTGGACGCGTCCGACCCGGTGGCGGAAATCCACAATATTCTGGCGGGTGCGAAGGCCAGCATGGTGGCGATCCAACTGGACGATATCGCCGGTCGTATATCGCAACAGAACCTGCCGGGCACGGTGGACAGCTACCCGAACTGGCGATTCAAAGCCCCGTTCAGCGTGCAAGAAATAGCCAGTTCCGATGCTTTTGCAAAACTTGCAGAGACCATGCGGGTACAAGGCCGGTCAAACCAAAAAGGAATGGAGAAGCAGGATGACCTTTCTGACTGTTCAGACCGCGCCCATTGAAGGGCAAAAGCCGGGAACATCCGGGCTGCGCAAGAAAACGCAAATATTCCGGGAGCCTGGGTATCTGGAAAACTTCGTGCAAAGCATCTTTGACGCCACCGGCGGGGCTGCCAGCAGGACATATGTGCTTGGTGGTGATGGCCGGTTCTTCAACTCCGAGGCTATCGGCGTGATCATCCGCATGGCCGCGGCCAATGGTGCGGCACGCCTGATCGTCGGGCAAAACGGCATCCTGTCGACGCCTGCCGCCTCCAACCTGATCCGCAAACATGGCACGGATGGCGGGATCATCCTGTCGGCCAGCCACAATCCGGGCGGCGAGGCCGGTGATTTCGGGGTCAAGTTCAACGCCGCCAACGGCGGGCCTGCGCCGGAAAAGATCACCGATGCGATCCACGCCAGGACGCTTGCGATCACCACATACCGGATCGCCGAGGACGCGGCGCCGGGGATTGGCGAAACGGGGCGATTCACGATCGGCGACATGCAGATCGATGTGGTCGATCCCGTCGCAGATTATGAAACGCTTATGCGGGAACTCTTTGATTTCGACGCCATCGCCAACCTGTTCGCCGGTGGTTTCCGCATCTGTTTTGACGCCATGCATGCGGTCACCGGCCCCTATGCCACGCGCATCCTCGAAAGCACTCTGGGTGCGGCCGAAGGCTCGGTGATCAACGCCGTGCCTTCGCCGGATTTCGGCGGCGGCCATCCCGATCCAAACCCGGTCTGGGCACGCGAGCTTGTCGCGATCATGAATGGCTCCGACGCGCCCGATTTCGGTGCCGCGTCAGATGGCGACGGCGACCGCAACATGATCATGGGCAAGGGTGCTTTCGTCTCGCCCTCCGATAGCCTCGCGCTGCTGACCGCCTATGCCAATCTTGCCCCGGCCTATTGCGGCAGGCTCGCCGGGGTGGCGCGGTCGATGCCGACCAGCCGGGCGGTCGATCTTGTGGCCGAACGGCTGGGCATTCCCTGCTACGAAACGCCGACGGGGTGGAAGTTTTTCGGCAACCTCATGGATGCAGGCAAGGTCACGCTCTGTGGCGAGGAAAGTGCCGGCACCGGCTCCAGCCATATCCGCGAGAAAGACGGGCTCTGGGCGGTGCTCCTGTGGCTCAACATTCTGGCGCGCGACGGGCGCGATGTGGTGCAGCTGCGCGCCGATCACTGGCGCAGCTTCGGGCGAAATTACTATTCGCGCCATGACTACGAAGAGATACCGGTCGATGCCGCCGATGCGCTCATGACCGCATTGCGAGGCCGCCTTGCGAATCTCCCCGGCAGCAAGGCCGCCGGGATGGAAGTCAGCACGGCAGATGATTTCGCCTATCGCGACCCGATTGATCAGAGCCTGACCGGCGCGCAAGGTGTGCGTATTGCCTTCACCGACGGTTCGCGCCTTGTGGTGCGCCTGTCGGGCACCGGCACCCAAGGGGCCACGCTGCGGGTCTATCTGGAACGTTATGTCGGCCGCGGCGGCGATCATGAACAGGACGTTCAGGCGGCTCTGGCCCCGGTGATCGCGGCGGCTGAAGCCCTGACGGAGATCACGAAACATACCGGGCGCAGTTCTGCGGATGTCATCACGTGATGCGACCCCCGGACCAACCAACACCTGACGTGGACGGAACAACCATGAAAGACTTGAAATTGACCGGCGCTCTGGCCGGTGCGATCGACTTCCACCTGGCCCATAGCGTCGGCAAGACCGCCGATACCGCCTCGATGACCGACTGGCGTCTGGCGCTGTCGCGCGCCGTACGCGACCGGCTGATCGCGCCCTGGTTTGACGCTACCCACCGCACCTATGCCATGGACCGCAAGCGCGTCTACTACCTGTCGATGGAGTTTCTGCTGGGCCGCATTCTGGAGGATGCGGTGAACAATCTCGGCCTTGAGGACGAGGCGAAAGAGGCGCTGGCCCAATACGGCGTGAATTACTGCGATGTCGTCAATGACGAACCGGATGCAGCGCTGGGCAATGGCGGATTGGGGCGGCTGGCGGCCTGTTTTCTGGACAGCCTGTCGTGCCTCGGCATCCCGGCCTACGGCTATGGCATCCGCTACGCCCACGGCCTGTTTCGCCAGTCCTTCGAGGATGGCCGCCAGATGGAGATGGCCGAGGACTGGCTGCGCCATCAGCACAACTGGGAATTTGAGCGCTCGGAATGCCTCTATGACATCGGCTTTGGCGGCGAGGTGGCCGAGACAGGCCGGCGCGCGGTCTGGTCCCCGTCCGACATCGTCATGGCGCAGGCCTATGACACGCCGGTGCCGGGCTGGCGCGCGCGCTGGACCAATACCCTGCGCCTGTGGTCTGCAAAGCCCAAGAAAATCTTTGACCTTGATCCGTTCAATCGCGGCGACTTCATGCAGGCTGCCGCACCCGAGGTGCTGGCCGAAACCATCTCCCGCGTGCTCTATCCCGATGACAGCACCGGGATCGGCAAGGAATTGCGTCTCAAGCAGGAGTTTTTCTTCACCTCTGCCTCGTTGCAGGACCTGATGCGCCGGTTTCTGGCCCACAATGGCGATCTGCGCGCGCTACCTTCAAAGGTTGCGATCCAGATGAACGACACGCATCCCGCAATTGCCGGCCCCGAACTGATCCGGCAATTGATGGATGTGCACGGGCTGGACTTCGCAGCCGCGTTCGAGATCGCCCAAGGCACATTGCACTACACCAACCACACATTACTCCCCGAGGCGCTGGAGGCATGGGACGTGTCGCTGATGTCGACCATTCTGCCGCGACACATGCAGTTGATCGAACGAATTGACGACCGTCTGGCGCGCGATGTGAAAGCATCCCGGAAACGCGCCACGCCTCGTATCGTTGCGGATGGCAGCGTCAATATGGGCACATTGGCCTTCACCTGCGCCCGCAAGGTCAACGGTGTGTCGGCCCTGCACACGGATCTGATGAAACAGACCGTGTTCAGTGATCTGCATGGCGTCTACCCGGACCGGATATTGAACCAGACCAACGGCGTCACCCCGCGTCGCTGGGTCCACGGCTGCAACCCTGGCCTGCGCAACCTTCTGAACAGCGAAATCGGCACCGGCTGGGTCAATGACCTGGAACAGCTGGAACGGCTTGTTCCGCTGGCAGAGGACAAGGATTTCAGGGGGCGGTTCATGGCCGTGAAGCAGGCCAACAAACAGCGCCTTGCGGAATGGGTTGCCGAAAACACCGGGCTTAAAATCTCGCCCGATGCAATGTTTGACATCCAGATCAAGCGCATCCACGAATACAAGCGCCAACTGATGAACGCGCTGGAAACGGCAGCCCTTGCAAACGCAATCCGCCGTAACCCCGATGCCAACTGGACCCCTCGGGTCAAGTTATTTGGCGGCAAGGCTGCCCCTGCCTATCTTGACGCCAAGAACATCATCTGGCTGATCAATGACATCGCCCGGAAGGTGAATAACGATCCCGTCATCGGCGACCGGCTCAAGGTTGTCTATCCGCCCAATTACAATGTCTCGATGGCCGAAATCCTGATCCCGGCCGCAGATCTGTCCGAGCAGATTTCAACAGCGGGCAAAGAAGCCTCCGGCACCGGCAACATGAAATTCGCGCTGAACGGGGCGGCCACAATCGGAACCCTCGACGGGGCGAATGTCGAAATTCGCGACCATGTGGGGGACGAGAACATCTTCATCTTCGGCATGACCGCGGCTGAGGTTCAGGCCGCGCATGACGGCTATGTTACGCAAGACTATATCGACCAAAGCGCGGTTCTAGGCGAAGTTATCGACCAGATCAGGTCCGGCTTCTATTCGGAAGGCGATCCGACGCGTCATTGGCCCGTGCTCGAAAAACTGTTGCGCGATGACTATTTCATGGTGGCCGCCGATTTCGACGCCTATTGGGATGCGCAGCGCCGGGTCGATGCAAGCTTTGCACACAAAGATGCCTGGGCGCGCATGGCGGTGCTTAACACCGCACATTCCGGCTGGTTTTCCTCTGATAGAACCATTCAAGGCTATGCCGACGACATCTGGGGTGTCTCTTCGCTGTTGGGAGAAGACAAATGACCAAAGCGAGCAATTATACCCCGGCCTTTGATGCGAACACCGCCGAAGCCTTGTTGAACGGCACCATGCCCGACCCTTTTTCCGTCCTTGGCGCGCATCGAAACGGACGCCGTTGGAGCGTTACGGCGCTCATTCCCGGCGCACAAGGTGTCGATGTGCTGGACGGCAGGACCGGCAAGGTCGAAACCTCGCTGGAGCGCCTGGACGGGCGCGGCCTGTTTTCCGGTTACGTGCGCAAAGGCGTTGCTACCGGGGCCTATCGTCTGCGTGCCAAAAACGGTGAAACCCAATGGGAGGTGAACGATGCCTACCGGTTTGGCCCCGTTCTGGGCGAGCTTGACGAATACCTGATAGCCGAGGGCGCTCATCTGAAACTGTGGGAGCGTATGGGCGCACATCCTTTGACACATGAAGGCGCACAGGGCGTTCATTTCGCTGTCTGGGCACCTGCGGCGAGCCGCGTTTCTGTGGTCGGAGAGTTCAACCAATGGGACGGGCGCCGCAATGTGATGCGGGCGCGCGGCACAACCGGCATCTGGGAAATCTTCATCCCCGATCTTGGTGAAGGGATTGTCTACAAGTACGAAATCCGCGACCAGGCAGGAAACCTTTTGCCGCTAAAAGCAGATCCTATGGGTTTTGGCGCAGAACATCCCCCGGCAACGGCATCCGTCGTGCGCGATCTGGGCGGTTTTGACTGGACGGATACGGACTGGATGACCACCCGCGCCTCCCGCAACCGCCATGACAAACCGGTCTCGATCTACGAGGTGCATCTTGGCTCCTGGCGGCGCAAGGTCGAAGACGGGAACCGCCCGCTCAGTTACCTGGAATTTGCCTCGGAACTGGTCGATTATGTCCGTGACATGGGCTTCACGCATGTTGAACTGATGCCGATCTCGGAATTTCCGTTCGACGGCTCCTGGGGCTATCAGCCGATCGGCCTTTTCGCGCCCACGATCCGATATGGCACACCGAACGAATTTCGCGCCTTCGTGAATGCAGCCCATGTCGCAGGTCTTGGCGTTTTGCTGGACTGGGTGCCCGGGCATTTCCCGACCGACGCGCATGGTCTTGGCAGTTTCGACGGCACCGCACTTTACGAACATGCCGACCCGCGCGAAGGGTTCCACCAGGACTGGAACACGCTGATCTACAATTATGGCCGCCGCGAAGTGCAGAACTTCCTTTGCGCCAACGCGCTTTACTGGATCAAGGAGTTTCACATCGACGGCCTGCGCGTCGATGCGGTCGCCTCAATGCTATATCGCGACTATTCCCGAAAGGACGGCGAATGGATCCCCAACGAACATGGCGGTCGCGAAAACCTGGAAGCCATTGCCTTCCTGCAGCGCACCAACGCGATGGTCTATGACGCCGATGCCGGTATCCTGATGGCCGCCGAAGAAAGCACGTCATTCCCGGGCGTCAGCAAACCCGTTGACCAGGGCGGGCTTGGCTTCGGGTTTAAATGGAACATGGGCTGGATGAACGACACGCTGGATTACATGTCCCGCGATCCGATCCACCGGTCACATCACCATCATCAGATGACATTTGGCCTGACCTACGCGTTTTCCGAGAATTTCATCCTGCCGATCAGCCATGATGAGGTCGTGCATGGCAAAGGGTCGATGCTGACGAAAATGCCGGGCCAGGGCTTTGATCAGTTCGCCGGGCTTCGGTCCTACTACGGCTTCATGTGGGGCCATCCCGGCAAGAAGCTGTTGTTCATGGGGCAGGAATTTGCCCAAGGCTCTGAATGGAGCCACGAGCGCTCGCTCGACTGGCATCTGCTGGACCACGAGTGGCATCGCGGCATGCAGAACTGGGTTCGGGCGCTGAACGGGTTTTACGCCGGAACGCCGTCGCTTTATGCCTACGATTGCGATCCGTCCGGGTTTTACTGGCTGGAGGTCGATCAATCCGACCTGTCGGTCTACGCCTGGGTGCGTCAAGGAAAGGACGGCGCGGACCCGATTGTCGTCGTCTGCAACATGACGCCGTCACCGCGCGATGGCTATCGCCTGGGGGTTCCCAATGCGGGGCGCTGGGACGTGGCGCTGAACAGCAACGCCGAAACGTTTGGCGGCTCGGGGCATGGGCCGAAATCCTGTATCAGCGAGGCGGTCGCCTGGAGCGGGCAGGCGCAGTCGATCTCGTTCGATCTTCCCGGCAACACGGTGCTTTTCATTCGCCTGAATGGCTAGCCTGAGCGTTTCGTTCAGGACCGGCAATTCAGGTGTTTCGCAAAGCGATTTGGCGACAGGCTTTCCCCCGCGGATTACTGCACCTTCATAACCACCGCCTAGCCGGCGCGAAACCTCGCCACCAGCACCTCCGGGATCGGCGCGGACTTTATCAGCCCGGTCTCGGGGTTATGGACCGACCAGACGCGGATTTCGCTGCCTTCGACGCAGACCTTGCCGTCGCGTGTCAGCACATGGCGCACGTCGAAGCTGGAATTGCGCACCTCGGTGACGGTCGAGGTGATGGCGATGTCGTCGCCCCAGCTGCATGGAATGCGAAAGCTGGCGCGGGTATCGACCAGCGCCGCCCCGGTGGCCCCGAAGGTCTTCAGCAAAAGATGCTTGGGCCAGCCGGCGGCCTCGTACAGCATGGTCGTGCCATGATCGAACCATCGAAAGAAGTTTGAATTGAACACGATACCCGCAGGGTCGCAATCGCCCCATTCGACGCGGCGCAACAGGACGTTGGAAAGCATTCAGACCCCTTTTTACGTTGATAACAGCACAAGTGTTAATGTGCCCGCCCGGCAGGTTAGGCCGCCGGGCGGGCCATTTGCAAACGCTAACGGGCGTCACCCCGATCGAGCGCTGGCTCCCCCTTCATTTCGCAATGCGCCTCAGACGTCCTGGACCGAGCCGCGCTTGATGCCGATCTTCGAGCGATAGGATTGCGCCGCCTGGCTGATCGGTGACGGCGCGACGGTGGCGCGGATCCTGACCTGGCTGTGCATCTCGACATTGCCGGCGCTGCGCGCGCCGCCGCCATCCTCGCCCCAGACCAGCACAACCTCGGTGCCGTGTTCGGCGAAGTCCATATCGACACTGGCCAGCGACAGCATCGCGCGTTCGTTGACGCTGTAGCTGGGATAGATCGACAGGCCGATCATGTTGCCCTTGGTATCCTCGACCCGGTCGTAATGCATCCGCGCCGTCGCCGCCAAAGGCATCGTGATCGGCAAGGGCGCATCCCCGGTCACGGTCTCAAGCTGCGACTGGTGGATCTTCATCACATCCTCGGCATTCCAGACCAGCGTCACCTTCTTGCGGTGCGGCTTGTCCTTCATCGCCTCCAGCGCGGCACGGCCGATGTAATCGTGATCGAATTTCACCAGATGGCCGCAATTCAGATCATAAGGCGACAGGTAGTAATCCTGAATGTCGGGGCTGTAGAAACTGCCGCCCAGCGACATCCGCATAGCCGCGTTTTTTGCCGACAGCCAGTCGCGGAAACCCTTCATCTCAGGGCTGGTATAGACCGCCGATACCGGCACCGCCCACCAGCCGCTTTCGATCACGGTGGTGAAATAGGCCAGCGAGCCGATCAGCCGCAAACCGTATTTCTTGCCCGCCTTGACCAGTGCATTGCGCACCGTACGCAGATCCGCCCAGGGGCCGGACAGTTCCAGCCCCGGCACGCCGCCCATCGTGTGGCGCATGCCGCGAACCTTGCAGCCGGCGATGTTGATCGTGTCGGATTTGAAGAACTTGATCTCGGGCAGAGGCCCGCCATGCAGTTCTTCCAGCAACTCCCAGGCGTTCGGTCCTTCGACCTGGAAACGCCAGAATTCGCGCTTCTTGGCCTTGTTCAGCGCCCACATCGGATCAAGCTCGGAGGTTACGCCGTAATCCAGCGCCTGTGCGTTATATTCAACCCAGTCCGTGGTGGCGGGGTTGCCGACCACCAGAAAATCGTCTTCTTCCAGCCGGTAGAGGATCGCATCGCCGATGACATAGCCTTCGGGCGAGCAGACCAGCAATTGCTTGGCCGCGCCGACGCCGAAATTCCTGAACGTGTTGACTGACAGATATTGCAGGAATTCCAGCGCCTTCGCGCCACGGATATGCAGGGAATGCATGTGATAGGACTGATCATGCACCGCGATGGTATTGCGCCAGGACCATTGCTCGTCGCGCCAGGTGGTGAATTCCGGGCGGACCGCATCGCCAGGCATCATCTGCGTGTAAATGGTCGAGGCGTTTTTCGGCGGGTTCCGGAACAGGTAATCGGGGATATTCGGCACCGTGGCGATAAGATCGCTCAGCGAGGTGATCTTCGTGTCGGCTGTGGTCATTCTCGGTGTTCCTTTCGATTACCGGCGGCGCAGAACCTGCCGCCAGGCACTTGGGTCAAAAACGCTGGCGCTCCGGAATAATCTATACTACTATAGAAATAGATCAACAAGGATTTTGCCGCTCCGGCACTTTTGTTGGCGCGCCGCCTTCGCACGGAACCGCGCTGGATTGCCTTTGCGCTTTCCTGCAAGCCCGGAGTCGCTTAAAACAATCCGCAACCCCGGTGCCCGAAGCAGCGCGCCGAATGTGAAAGAGGACAGGCGAACATGGCAACCGAACGGGCAGCGGCGCGCAAGCCGAGCATCCGCAAGCGCAATGACGAGATTTTCGATGCCGCAGCCCGGGTCTTTGCCGAGCGCGGCTATCACGGTGCATCAACCCAGGACATTGCCGATCTGCTGGGGATGCGCCAGGCCAGCCTGTACTATTATTTCAGCTCCAAAGAGGCCGCGCTGGAAGAGGTCTGCGCGATAGGTGCGGCGGGATTCGTTGAAAACGCTGAAGAAATTGCCGCCAATGACGCCGGACCAACCGAAAAGCTGCGGGCGCTGGCCAGCGTTCACATCACGCCGCTGGCCGAGCGCCCGGATTTCACACGTACCTTCCTGAACGAACGCAAATGGCTGCCGACCGAAAGCCGGCGGCGCATCGGCGGCATGTCCCGGCGGATCGAGGCGATTTTCGAGGGCGTCATCCGCGCCGGCATGCGCCAGGGCGAATTTCGCAGCGATCTGAACGTGCGCCTGACGATGTTCGGCATCCTCGGCATGGTCAATTCGGTGCAGATCTGGCTGGATCGCGCCAACAAGACGCCCTCCGAGATTGCCGAATACCTGGCCGACATGGCGGTTGCCAGCGTGCGTGCAGTTGATCCGCCAGAGCCGGAAAAAAATATATAGCTTTATAGAAAAGTCGCGCTATAGTTCAAGCTGATCTCAAGGTTTGAGAAAGGCTGTGCAGGGTGTCCAACGCGTTCGATGTAGAATATGGCCGCCTGCGTCGGATGACGCTGCCGGGCCTGCTTTGTGAAAACGCGCAGCGCCAACCCGATGCCGTCGCCTATCGCGCCAAGCTGCGCGGCGTTTACCACGAACGTAGCTGGGTCGATTATGCCGGAAGAGTGGCCAGATGCGCCGCGGCGTTTGAAAAGCTGGGCCTCGCCGGTGGCGAGCGGGTCGCCATCATGGGCAATCCCTGCGAGGAATGGATGATCGCCGATCAGGCGGCACAGGCCCTTGGCGGCATCTCCTACGGCATCTACCCGACCGCCTCGTCCGAGGAAATCGCCTATCAGATGCGCGATGGCGGCGCGGTGCTGTTCGTGGCCGAGAACCAGGAATATGTCGACAAGATACTGGCGATTGCGGATACGCTGGACAACCTGCGCCATATCGTGGTGATCGACGCCACGGCGATGTTCGCCTATGACGATCCGCGCCTGAAAACCTATGACGATCTGGTCGCGGAGGAAACCGCCGGGCCGGGCTGGCTGGCGGATCGTGCCGCCAGACTGGACCCGGACGCACCTGCGTTCATCGTCTATACCTCGGGCACCACCGGCGCGCCCAAGGGGGCGGTGATCTCGCATGGCAGGCATCTGGCGGCAACCTACAATATCGTCACGATCTATCCGATGCTGGCCGAGCGGGAACAACGCGCGGTGGTGTTCCTGCCGCTGTGCCATGTGCTGGGCCGCGATATCGCCATGACTCTGCCGATGCTTTCCCGGCTGGTGCCGCATTTCGGCGAGGATGTCGAGGATATCGCCACAACGATGTTCGAGGTCGCGCCAACGGTCCTGTTCACGGTGCCGCGCTATTTGCAGAAATTCGCCTCGCAAATCCTGATCGGCATCGCCAAGACCACCGGGCTGAAGCGCAGCGCATATGAATTCGCCATGAAACTGGCTCGCCGGACGGCTGAGGCACGATGGAACGGCCCCCTCACTATCGGCCAGGCGGCCGGGTTTTCCGCAGCCTGGGGGGCGGTGTTCCGGCCGATCCTGAACAAGTTCGGCCTCGACAAGCTGGAACTGGTGATATCCGGCGGCGCCCCGTTGCCGACGGACATTGGTGCATTGTGGCAGATCTACGGGCTGAACGTGGTCGAGATGTATGGCCAGACCGAAACCGCCGGCGGCATCATCGCCGGGCAGACCGGCCCATACGCGCGCCCCGGCTCCGTGGGCATCATTCCCCCCGGCTGGAACATCAGGTTTTCCGAAACCGGCGAGATCGAGGTGCACAGCCCCGATCTGTTCGATCGCTACTGGAACAACGACGCCGCCACCGCCGAGGCCTTTACCGAGGACGGCTGGCTGCGCACCGGCGATATCGGCGAGATGGTGGATGGCCAGTTGAAGCTGATCGACCGCGCCCGCGATTTCATCGTCACCGCCGGGGGCAAGACGATCTCGCCCAGCTATGTCGAAAACGCCTTCCGCTCCAGCCCCTATTTCAGCGAGGTGGTGGTGTTCGGTCAGGGCCGCAAATATCTGACAGCACTGGTGGAAATAGATTTCGACATGGTCTCGGACTGGGCGCGCCGCAACGATGTCAGCTATTCCGGCTTTACCAGCCTCACGCGCAATCCGGCGGTGTTCGACCTTTTGGCGGGGGAAATCGCCAAGGGCAATGAACGGTTGGCAAGGGTCGAACAGATCAAGGATTTCCGCATTCTCTACAAGGAACTCGACCCCGAGGAAGAAGGCGAACCGGTGACCCCGACGCGCAAGATCAAGCGCGGCCTGATGCTGAAGAAATATGCCGAACTGGTCGAGGAAATGTATGACGACAGGGAGGACCGCCTGGTTGCCGCCGCCATCGGCGCGGACTGACAGGTTCAACACCAGCAAGCGGCCGCCAAACGGCCGCGAAGCCCAGAAAGGACGAAACCATGAAGAAAATCTGTATGATCGCCAGCATCGTCGCGGCCAGTTTTCATGCCTCGGGTGCAATGGCTGAGGATGCCCTGAAAATCGGCCTGACCGGGGCCCTGACCGGGCCGGTTGCGGGCACCTACGCCCCCGCTGTCGAGGGGCTGCGCCTCTATGTCGATGCCCTGAATGCGGGAGGCGGCATCAATGGCGCAATGGTCGAGCTGATCCTGCAGGACGACGGCGCGGAGCCGTCGCGTGCCGCGGCCAATGCCAAGCGGTTCATCACCCAGGACAATGTGGTGATGATGATCAATGCCAGCCTGTCCTCGACCTTCGCGCCCAGCATCGCGGAAACCAGCCGCGCCGGGGTGCCGCTGATGTTCGCCGCCTCGGCCTGCCCGCAGGAAGTTTTCCCGCCGGCCAATGCCAACCTGTTCTGCACCACCGCCTTTGGTGCAAAATATGACAGCCACGCCGCACTTCAGTTTATCGAAGGCCAGGCCGGCAGCGATATCAAGATCGGCTTCCAGGCGATGGCGATTCCCCTGTCGCGCGGCGAGATCGACTATGCCGAAGGCGTGGCCGCAAGCATGGGCATGACCCCGGTGGCCAAGGAAATCACCCCGCCTCCGGCCCCGGATTACTCGCCCTTTGCCTCGAATATCAGCGATGCCGGTGCGGAATGGGTCTGGTCCTGGGCACCCTGGGGCGCACAGGTAAAGACATTCGAGGCGCTGCGGCGGCTCGGCTGGAGCGGCTCCTATGTCGCCTATGCGCATCTGGAAGCCGAAAGCGAACTGGCGCGGGTGCATGACGAGACCTTCTATCTGGTCGGCGCCAATGCCCTGTTCACCGAAAACCTGCCGGTGATGCAGACCATAACCGCTGCTGCCCAGGCCGCCGGGTCCAGCTATGCGGCAAACCAGCTTACCGAGGGCTGGATCGCCGGTATGGTGATCGAGGCGGCGCTGAAGGCGGCGTCGGACCCCGGCGATGCCGGTTCGGTGCGTGACGCGATGTCGAACCTGACCGTCGATCTGCAGGGGCTTCGCGGCGGCCCGCTGGTCTGGACGGAAACCAACCATTTCCGCACCACGCAAAGCTATCGCGTCTATCGCTGGAATGCGGCGAACAATGCGATCGAAACGGTGCAGGACTGGACATCGTTCGACGTCGAATAAACGTTCGGGCCTGATGGCCCGGCCTGTCCCAACCCGACCGAGAAGGTAGGTTCCGAATGCAGTTTGCCGTGAATATCCTGGTCCTGGCCTCGATCTATGCATTGATCGCCAGCGGCTATGTGCTGATCTACCGGGTCAGCCGGGTTCTCAACCTTGCGCATGGCGAATTGATGATGTTCGGGGCCTACCTTCTGGTCACCACCGCGGCGGGGCTGTCCTCCAGCCCCGTTGTCGCCATCCTGCTGGCCCTGGCGATGAGCCTCATGGTCGGCGGTCTGGTCTATCTGTTCCTGATGCGGCGCATGACCGGCGAGATGGCGCTGGCAGCGGTTCTGACCACGGTGGCGCTGGGAATCCTGTTGCGCGGGCTGATCCTGATGTTCTGGTCGGCCAGCCCGCAGCATCCACGCGACACGCTTGGCTGGGAGAACCCGGTGCTGATGCTGCCGGGCGATGCGCGGATTTCGCTGTTCGCGGCCTTGCTGGTTGCATCCACGATACTGGTCTATGCCGGCCTGTTCGCGTTTCTGCGGTTCAGCCGCTGGGGCATGCGGATGCGCGCCGCCGGTCAAAATCCGCTGCTGGCGGCACAGCGGGGCATCAACCTGCATGCCGTTTTTGCCCTGGCCTGGGCGCTGTCAACCTTCACCGGTGCAATTGCAGGCATGCTGATCGCGCTCGATTCCGGGCTGGACAGCACGATGGTGATGATCGGCCTGAAGGCGTTTCCGGCGGCACTGGTCGGCGGGCTGGACAGCCTGCTGGGGGCGTTGATCGGGGCGCTGATCATCGCCGCCGCCGAAGTGGGGGTGATCAAATATGTCGATCCCCTGCTGGCGGATGTCATCCCCTTTGCCGTGCTGGTGGTGATGCTGGTGATCCGTCCCTGGGGTCTGTTCGGAACGCGCGAGGAGCTTGATCGTGTCTAAGCCCCTGCCAAACGCATCGGGCCATTTCCGCCGCTCGCATGCTGACGAATTCCGCCTGATCGAAACCGGGTTTTCCCGGACGATGCTGGCGCTGTTCATCATCGCGCTGGTCTCGTTTCCGTTCCTGTTCTCGTCCTTCTATGTCGATCTGGCGGCGCAGGTATTCCTGGCCTCCATCGGGGCCTTGTCGCTGATGTTGTTGACCGGGATTGCCGGGCAGATCAGCCTTGGTCATGCCGGGCTGATCGCGGCGGGGGCATTCACCGCCGGTATCCTGTTCAAGGAATTCGCCCTGCCGTTCTGGGTGACCATTCCGGCAGCCGCACTGGTCGGTGCCGGTATCGGCGTTCTGTTCGGCCTGCCGTCGCTCAGGCTGCGCGGCCTCTATCTGGCGGTCTCGACGCTGGCGCTGCATTTCATCGTGGTGTTTCTGGGCGGCGAATATGAAACCCGCCGGGGGTTTTCGACCGGCATCCTGATCGACCCGCCGGTGGTGTTCGGATACGAGGTCTATTCCACCCGTGCCTGGTATTTCACGCTGGCGGTTGCGGCGGCGGTCACGCTATGGATCTGCATCAACCTGATGCGCTCGCGCTCGGGGCGGGCGTGGAAATCCATCCACGCCAACGAGACCGTGGCCGAGGCGATCGGCATCGGTGTCACCCGCTACAAGTTGCTGGCCTTCGTCGTCTCGTCGTCCATGACCGCCGTTGCCGGGGCCTTGTTCGCCTATTATCGCGGCTTCGTCTCGATCGAGGCGTTTTCGCTTTACCTGACCATTCAATATGTGGCGATGATCATCATCGGCGGCATGGGCAGCCTGCTTGGGGCCTTGCTGGGCGCGGTTTTCGTGACGCTGTTTCCCTATATCATCGAAGCGCTGGTCAGCGTGCTGCCGGGGGCCGACCGGCTGGCCGGATCGGTCTTCGCCTTCAACTATGCCGCGTTCGGCATCGTGATGATCCTGTTCCTGGTGTTCGAGCCGCAAGGCCTGGTCGGCATCTGGCGGCGCATCCGCGACTATTTCGTGCTGTGGCCGTTCCGCTTCAAGGCGATGGGAGGGCGCAAATGACCGCCGAACCGCTGCTTGTCGTGGAAAAGCTGGAGGTTGTCTATCAGCGCGCCATCACCGCCATTCAGGGCGTGTCGCTGAAGGTCTATCCCAACCAGATCGTGGCGCTGCTGGGCACCAACGGGGCCGGCAAGACAACCACCTTGCGGGCGATTTCTGGCTTTCTGGGGCTGGACGATGCGCGGGTGACGGAAGGCACGGTCACCTATCGCGGCATCCACTTGGAAAACCGCGAACCCTACGAGGTTACCCGGCATGGCCTGTCGCTGGTGCCCGAGCGCGACAAGGTGTTTCCGAACCTGACAGTCGCCGAGAACCTGGCCGTGGTGCCCGGGCGACGGGGCCGAAGCAACCGCCGCATGCTGGAGCAGGTCTACCACTTCTTCCCCGGCCTGAAGGATTTGCGCAGGCGCGAGGCCGGGCTTTTGTCGGGCGGCGAGCGGCAGATGCTGGCGGTTGCCGCCGGGCTGATGTGCGATCCCGAAATGCTGCTGATTGATGAATTGTCGCTGGGCCTGTCGCCGGTCGCGGTGCAAAGCCTGACTGCCAGCCTTGTCGCCATCCGTAACGAATTGAAGATCAGCATCCTTCTGGTCGAACAAAGCGCGGTCGTGGCGCTGGAAATCGCCGATATGGGCTATGTGCTGGAAAATGGCCGCGTGGTACTGGACGGCGATGCCCAGAGGTTGCTGAACCATTCCGACGTGCAGGAATTCTATCTCGGACATACCGGCGGCGACCGGCGCAGTTATCGTGACGTGAAACAATATCGCCGGAACCGGAGGTGGTATGGCTGAACTGGACATTGCGAATCTCAGCCTGAGCTTCGGCGGCCTTACGGTGCTGGAGGATTTGTCGCTGTCGGTGGAACCGGGCGAGCTGTTCGCGCTGATCGGGCCGAACGGTGCAGGAAAGACCAGCGTTTTCAACTGCATCAGCGGCATTTATCACCCAAGCGCCGGCAGTATCCGCTTTCGCGGGCGCAACATCCTTGGGCTTGACCCGTCGCAGGTGGCGCGTGCCGGGCTGGCGCGAACCTTTCAGCATGGCGAATTGTTCGGCGAAATGAGCGTGATCGACAACCTTTTGGCGGCGCGCCATGCCAAGTTCCGCACCAACGTTCTGGCCGAGGCGCTGTTCCTGCCATCGGTCCGCCGTCAGGAACTGGCGCATCGCGAGGCGGTCGAGAAGATCATCGAATTCACCGAACTGGAACCGGTGCGGCATGCGCCGGTCGGCGGTTTGCCCTTCGGCATCCAGAAACTCGCCGGTTTTGCCCGCGCGCTGGCGATGGAACCCGATTTCCTGATGCTGGACGAACCATCCGCCGGGCTGAACCGGGACGAGCGCGAGGACCTTGCGCGTTTCCTGTTGCGTATCAAGCACGAGCTTGGCCTGGCAATGATCTGGATCGAGCACGACATGCAGATGGTGGCCGATCTGGCCGACCGGCTGCATGTGCTGGATTACGGGCGCACGATCTCGGTTGGAAAACCGCAAGAGGTTCTGAATGATCCCGAGGTGATCAAGGCCTATCTTGGTCTGGCGGTGTAGCCGCCTACTGGCTCATCTTGGCATCCACCGCCGCTTCCTCGGCAATCATCGCCTCCAACTGGCGGCGGAACCGAAGCTGGCCGCCGTCGATCGGCAGATCGATATGCGGGCTGGTCTTGCTGGCCATGCCGATCTGCACATGGGTCAGGACCTCGCGGTCTTCCTCGAAGGCGTGCTGGACATCGTCGCTCATCATCCGGCTCAACTCGGCATCGTCGGGGCGGATATTGCGCAACTGGAACCAGTAGTAGCGGGTTTCGCTTTGCGTCGTCGGGGTCATGAAGTTGAAGCTGTCCATGATGAAGGTATCGTCATGCAGCTTGCCGTCCGGCCCGCCGGTGCCTGCCGGCGTGAACACCGCGCGGATCAGTGCGTGGCTGGGATAGCGCACCTCGTAATGCTGCAGGCGGTCGCAATTGCCCTTGAAGCCGATAACCTTCTTGTAAAACGGTGCCGGTTCCACATCCATCATCCATCGATGCACGATGATGCCGTCCTCCGTCTTGCTGACCCTGAGGGGGGTGTCCTTGGTCGCGGCCTGCGCGAACGAACCTTCATGCACCCAGGCCACATGCGTCGGATCCAGCAGATTGTCGCACATCAGCAGGTAATTGCACGGCAATTCCATCGCCGCCCCGCGATTGACGCCCCAGTCCGGGTTGTCCCAGTTCTCGATCTCGAAAATCTCGGCCGGGTCGGCCAGTGCCGGATTGCCCATCCAGATCCAGACCAGATCGTATTTCTCGACCATCGGATAGGCGCGCACATTGGCATTGGACGGAATGCGCCCGACCCCCGGTGCCCAGACGCATTTGCCGGCGCAATCGAAGGTCAGGCCGTGATAGCCGCATTCCACCTGATCGCCCTTCAGGCGGCCCTTGCTGAGGGGCAGCTTGCGGTGCGGGCAGGCATCTTCCAGCCCGATGATCTCGCCATCTTCGGTGCGAAAGGCGCAGATATGTTCGCCGAGAACCGTGATCCGTTGCAGATCGCGGGTGATTTCATCGGCCCATCCGGCCACGTACCAGGCGTTGCGCAAGAACATCTCAAACCTCCAGAATGCCGGGCAGGTCCAGCCCGTTTTCGCGTGCGCATTCCAGCGCTTCCTCGTAGCCCGCATCGGCATGGCGCCAGACACCGCTGGCCGGATCGTTCCACAATACGCGTTCCAGCCGTCTGGCGGCTTCGGGCGTGCCATCGGCGCAGATCACCACCCCGGCGTGTTGGCTGAAGCCCATGCCGACGCCGCCGCCGTGATGGATGCTGACCCAGGTTGCGCCCGAGGCGGTGTTGACCAGCGCATTCAGCAAGGGCCAGTCCGACACCGCGTCCGAGCCGTCGCGCATGGCTTCGGTTTCGCGGTTGGGCGAGGCGACCGAGCCGGAATCCAGGTGATCACGCCCGATCACCACCGGCGCTTTCAATTCGCCGCTGGCGACCATCTCGTTGAAGGCCAGCCCGGCGCGGTGGCGATCGCCAAGCCCGATCCAGCAGATCCGTGCGGGCAGGCCCTGAAAGGCGATGCGATCACGCGCCATGTCCAGCCAATTGTGCAGATGCGTGTTTTCGGGGAACAATTCCTTCATTTTCCGGTCGGTCTTGTAGATATCCTCGGGATCGCCCGACAGCGCCACCCAGCGGAATGGGCCGATGCCCCGGCAGAACAGCGGGCGGATATAGGCGGGTACGAAACCGGGGAAGGCGAAGGCGTTGTCCAGCCCTTCCTCCAGCGCCATCTGGCGGATATTGTTGCCGTAATCGACGGTTGGCACCCCGGCCTCGTGGAATTTCACCATCGCCGCCACCTGCACCTTCATACTGGCGCGCGCCGCCTTGTTGACGCGGGCCGGATCGCTTTGCTGGCGTTCCTTCCATTCGCCCATCGTCCAGCCTTGCGGCAGATAGCCGTGGATCGGGTCATGGGCGCTGGTCTGGTCGGTGACGATATCGGGGCGCACGCCGCGATTGTACATTTCGGGAAAGACATCCGCCGCATTGCCCAGCAGCGCCACCGATTTCGCCTCGCCCGCCTTGGTCCAGCGGGCGATCATCGCAAGGGCTTCGTCCAGGCTGTCGGTCTTTTCATCGACATAGCGGGTGCGCAGGCGGAAATCTATGCTGTCGGGATTGCATTCCACCGCCAGGCAGCAGGCCCCGGCCATCACGGCGGCCAGGGGCTGTGCGCCGCCCATGCCGCCAAGCCCGCCGGTCAGCACCCATTTGCCGGTCAGATCGCCGCCGTAATGCTGACGACCGGCCTCGGCGAAGGTCTCGTAAGTGCCCTGCACGATGCCTTGCGAGCCGATGTAAATCCACGATCCGGCGGTCATCTGGCCGTACATCGCCAGACCCTTCTTGTCCAATTCGTTGAAATGCTCCCAATTGGCCCAATGCGGCACCAGGTTGGAATTGGCGATCAGCACGCGCGGCGCATCGCAGTGGGTTCGGACCACCGCCACCGGCTTGCCCGATTGCACGACAAGGGTTTCGTCGCCCTCAAGCCGCTTCAGGCTGTCGACGATCAGGTCGAAATCCTTCCAGGTCCGCGCGGCCCGGCCAATGCCGCCATAGACAACCAGTTCATGCGGGTTTTCCGCCACATCCGGGTGCAGGTTGTTCATCAGCATCCGCAACGGCGCTTCGGTCTGCCAGCTTTTGGCGTTCAGTTCGGTGCCGGTCGGGGGATAGACATCCCGGCTGTTCTTGCGCGGATCACTCATTGGGGCCTCCAGTCGGACAGGGTTTCAAGGATTGTTTTCAGATGCTTGCGCAAGCGCTCGGCGGCTGGCCGGTCGTAGCTCCAGGGCGCGCGTTCCAGCATATAGGCCGATTGCGCCAGTTCCATCTGGATCGCATGCAGCCCGTCGGCGGGCTGCCCGTAATGGCGGGTGGTCCAGCCGCCCTTGAAGCGGCCATTGATGATCGTGGTGTAGCCATTCGCCGTTTCGCAAGCCTCGCGGACCAAGGCTTCGACTCCGGGATCACAGGTCGCGCCGTTATTCGTGCCTATGTTGAAATCCGGCAATCTGCCGTCGAACAGGAACGGGATATGCGAGCGGATCGAGTGGCAATCATAGAGGATGGCAAAGCCGTGCAGTTCGCGCACCCGCGCCAGTTCCGCCGCGATGGCAGCGTGATAGGGCGCGTGCCAGGCTTCCCTCCGCCGGGCAATCTCGGCCTCGTCGGGTTCCTGACCGTCGCGGTAGATCGCCCGCCCGTCGAAATCGGTCAGCGGGCAGAGGCCGGTGGTGTTCTGCCCCGGATAAAGGCTATTGCCGCCGGGATCGCGGTTCACGTCGATTGCGTAGCGGTGGATTTTGGTGCGCACGCTGGTCGCATCGGCCACCAGACCGGCGTAAAGCATGTGGATATGCCAATCGGTATCGTCCATGCCGCGGCCATGATCGTTCAGGCGGGCGGCGCAATCGTCGGGCAATTCGGTGCCGGTATGGGGCAGGCCCAGCACCAGGGGGCTGGTGCCGCGTGTGACCTCAACGAAGCTCATGCACGCCCCCGAACACCCGCGCATGCAGCGGGTTGATGCCGATGCCATAGGCCAGCTCGCCCGGTTCCTCGACATTCCAGATCGCCAGATCGGCCCGCTTGCCCGGCGCGATCACGCCGCAATCGGACAGCCCGAGCGCGCGGGCGGCATGGCGGGTGGTGCCGGCCAGCGCCTCGGCCGGGGTCATCTCGAACAGGGTGCAGGCCATGTTCATCGCTAGCAGCAACGAGCCGAGCGGCGAGGAGCCGGGGTTCCAATCAGTTGCGACCGCCATCGCCACGCCCTGCGCACGAAAGGCGGCAATCGGCGGCTTCCGGGTCTCGCGGATGGTGTAGAACGCGCCGGGCAGGATCACCGCAACGCTGCCGGATGCCGCCATCGCCCGGGCGTCAGCCTCGGTCGCGTATTCCAGATGATCGACCGACATTGCCCCGAACCGCGCCGCCAATGGCGTGCCGCCGATATTGCTCAACTGGTCGGAATGCAGCTTGACTGGCAGGCCAAGCGCACGGGCGCGGGCGAATACCCGCTCGATCTGGGCGGCATCGAAAGCGATGCCTTCGCAGAACCCGTCCACCGCATCGACAAGCCCTTCGCCGTGGGCGGCGTCCAGCGCCGGAAGGCAGACATTGTCAATATAAGCGTCGGCATCGGCCCCGGCGGGCACCGCATGTGCGCCCAGAAAGGTGGTGCGCACCCGAACCGGGCGCAAATCGGCGATCCGTCGCGCGACCCGCAGCATTTTCAGTTCGGTGTCACGGTCCAGCCCGTAGCCCGATTTCACCTCGATCACCGAAACACCCTGGGCGATCAGGGCATCGGCGCGAACCAGTGCGCGTTGCAACAACGCGTCCTCAGTGGCGGCGCGGGTTGCGGCGACGGTTGACACGATGCCGCCCCCGGCGCGGGCGACCTCTTCGTAGCTTGCCCCGTTCAGGCGCATTTCAAATTCGCGCGCGCGGTTGCCGCCAAAAACGATATGGGTGTGGCAATCGACCAGCGCCGGTGTCACTAGCCGACCCCCGCAGGACACTTCGCGCAGCCCGGAATACTGGCCTTCCAGATTGCCGCGCATACCGGCCCAGACGATCCGGCCATCCTCGATCACAATTGCCGCATCCGGGATCAATCCATAGCCGTCTGGCGAAGGCTCCATCGTGGCGGCATTTGCGTCGACCAGGGCGTATCTGTCGGTCATGGCTTGTCCTGAGTTAAGTTCGCGCATATAATTATTATGTAGCTACATATTAATGTCAATGGAAACATCTGCCGAGGATTCAGAGACATGCCCGCCGACCTGCGCCATTCCTGGACCGATATCCGCGACCGTATCCACGGCGCCATCCTGAACGGAACCTATCGCCCCGGCGACAAGCTGCCCCGCGACGAGGATATCGCGCAACAGATGGGTTGCGCGCGCTCTACCGTGCAACGCGCCATGCGCGATCTGTCCGATGCCGGGATTGTCGAGCGCAAGCGCAAGGGCGGCACGCAGGTCCGCGCCGATCCGCTGACCCGCGCGACGCTGGATATCCCGATCACCCGCCGCGAGGTGGAACAGCGCGGCAGCGTCTATGGCTACCAGTTGCTGCACCGTGAAATTGCGGTTGCGCCGTTATCCGTCGGGGCGCGGTTCGCGCGGCGCGATCCCAGCCGGATGCTGCATGTCGAGGCCCTGCACCTTGCCGACCAGCGCCCCTATATCCTTGAGGATCGCTGGGTCTGCACCGATACCGTGCCCGAGATATTGAGCGTGGATCTGTCGCGGCAAAGCGCCAATGAATGGCTGGTCCACAACAAGCCCTACAGCCGCTGTGACCTGAGGTTCTACGCTATCGAGGCGGATGCCCGCATCGCGCGCCAGCTTGACGCCGCTCCCGGCGCGGCCTTGCTGGTGATGGAACGCACCACCTGGATCGAGGATGCCCCGATCACCACGGTGCGCGCGGTCACCCGCCCGGGCTATCAGCTTTTTACCCGAAGTTAGGATCCAGTGCCGGGCATGCCGCGGGATTGACATAAGCCGCCGGCAACGCGCAAATCATCCGGCGGACGTTTCGGGCGGCTTGGGCGCGCCGACCGGACGCATGAGGAGGGTTCCTGTGCAACTGAGCAACTTTACGATCCACCTGTCCCGCCGCCGCAACTCGATTGTGGCGCTGCACAAGGCTGGTTGCGCGATGCCAGGGCAGTCTGAAGGCGGCCAGCCGTGTTGAAACAACTTGTCTCCGCCATTGTCGCTGTCGCCATTATTGCCGGTGTCTGGTTCACCACCTTCGGGCGGCAGGCGGACAGCCCCACGCAACGAAACGGCCGGCAAGGAGGGGAAATCCAGGCGACAAGCGTGGTGTTCGGTACGATCGAGATATCGTCCTTCGCGGAAGAATTTCGCGCCATCGGCACCGCCCGGGCGCTGGAAAACGTGGTTGTTGTGGGCGATGTCGCCGGGCGGATCGAGGCGATCCATGCCGCAGGCAATACATTGATCGAGGAAGGCACCCCTATCGTCACGCTGGAACGCAATGTGCAGCGGATCAACCTGCAGATCGCGCAAAGCCGCCTGCAGCAGGCGCGCGATACGCTGGAGCGCTACGAGGCGCTGCAGGCGGGCAGCAGCGGATCGGTGTCGCGCGTGGCGGTGCGCGATGCCTCGACCAACCTGGCCATCGCCGAGGCCGAACTGGCGCTGGCCCGCGAGGAACTTGAACGCCGGGTGATCCGCGCTCCGATCTCGGGGCGGCTTGGGCTGATGGATCTGGAACGCGGCGACAACCTTGCGATTGGCAGCCGGATCGTCACGATCGACAATACCGACCTGATGATCGTGGAATTCGAGATGCCCGAACGCGCGGTGCCCTTGCTGGCCATCGGGCGGGCGGTATCACTGCACACGACCCTGCTGCGCGGGCGGCCCCTGCGCGGGCAGATCATCGCCTATGATACCCGGCTTGACGCAGTAACGCGCACCATCACCGTCCGCGCCGAGGTCGGCAATGCCGATGGTCTGTTATGGCCGGGCATGACGTTGAATGTCCTGCTGGCGCAGCAAAGCGCGCCGATGCCGAGCGCACCGGCAATGGCCGTCACCTGGACACGCGACGGCGCGCAGATCTGGCGGGTCGATGACGGTGCGGCGGTGGCGGTGCCGGTGGTGGTCCGCGCGCGCATCGACGATGTCGTCTGGCTTGAAGGCGATCTGGAACAGGGCACCCGCATCGTGATCGAAGGGGCGCAGAAACTCCGCTCCGGTACGCCGGTTGCGCAGCCGCCCGCTGCAAACGCGGATCCCGCATGATCCCCCCCGCCGGTGGCCTTCTGCGCAGCGGATTTGCCCGGATTTTCGTGGCCCGCCCGGTTCTGACCATCGTGATCAACCTGTTGATCGTGGTCGCGGGCATTGCCGCGCTGATGGCGGTTGAAGTGCGCGAGATGCCGGATGTGGATACGCCGGTCCTGTCGCTCAGAACGATGTATGAGGGCGCGGATGCCAATACGGTGGACCGCCAGGTCACCGCCCCGCTGGAGGATTCACTGGCGCAACTGGACGGCCTGCGCGGGCTGTCGGCAACCTCGCGTTACGGGCAAAGCGACATCACCATTGATCTGGCCCCGGGCCTGGATATCGACATCGCGGCCAATGCGGTACGCGAGATCGTGGCACAGGCGCTGCGCAACCTGCCCGACGGGATCGAGGAACCGCGCGTGCGCAAGAACAACTCGGATGCCTCGCCGATCATCCGGCTGGCGCTGTCGGGCGATGCCTCGCTGGTGGAACTGACGGCGCTGGCGGAAGGGCGGATCATCGACCGACTGTCCACCATCGACGGTATTGCCGAAGTGTTGATCTGGGGCGATCAGGCGCAGGAATTTCGCGTCTCGGTGGATATGACGGCGCTGTTGGGCCGCGGGCTGAGCCTGCAAGACCTGACGAACGCGCTGACCGGGCTGCGCAATGATGTGCCGCTCGGTTCGATCAATGCCGATACCAGCGGCACCGTGTTGCGTACGGTCGATCCCGAGGTCACGGCGGAACGCATCGGCAACCTGCTGATCAACCCGACAACGCGCGTGTCCGATGTCGCGTTCGTGCAATTGACCACGGTGGAAGGTGCCACCATTTCGCGGGTGGACGGCGAACGCGCCGTCAGCCTTCAGATCGTGCGCCAGTCGCTGGGCAATACGTTGACGATCTCGCTTGAGGTGCGCAAGGCGGTGGCGGAATTGCAGCGCGACCTGCCCGAGGGTGTCAAGCTGATCGTCACGTCGGACGACGGCGTCTTCATCGAAAGTTCGATCGTCGAGGTGACGGCGGCGATCGGAATGGCGATCCTGATCGTGATCGCGGTGATCTTCGTCTTCCTGCAATCCTGGCGCGCGACGCTTATCCCGACGCTGGCCATCCCGGTGGCGATGTTCGGCGCGATTGCCGCCCTGTGGCTGGCGGGGTTCTCGATCAACACCATCAGCCTGCTGGCCTTCGTGCTGGCAACCGGCATGGTGGTGGACGATTCCATCGTCGTGGTGGAAAACATCGTGCGCCGCCGCTCCGAAGGGCTGGGCCCGCGCGTGGCCGCCGTGGAAGGTGCCAACGAGGTGTTCTTTGCGGTGGTTTCAACGACCGCAACACTGGCGGCGGTGTTCGTGCCGATCTCGTTCCTGCCGGGGCAGGCGGGGGGCGTGTTCGGTGAATTCGGCTTCGTGCTGGCATTCTGCGTGCTGGTATCGTCGGTGGTGGCGCTGACGCTGGCGCCGATGCTGGCGGCCCTGCTGGACCCGGGCCGCGTCTCGCCGAAGGCGCAAGGCAGGCCCGCCGGGCCGGGGCTGCTGGCGCGGGGCATCCTGGGGCTGGTCGACCGCGCCATCCGCTATCCGCTGATTACGCTGGGGATGGCCATCGGCTTTGCCATCTACGCGGCCTTCATGGCGATCAGCCTGTCGTCGGAGATTACTCCGCCCGAGGATCGCTCATACTTCTTCATCATCGTCACCGGACCGCCCGGATCGACTGTGGATTATGTCGATGAACAGACCCGCCAGATCGAGGAAAAGCTGAACCCGTTCCGCGCCACCGGCGAGGTGCGGGCGGTGCAGTCCATTGTCGGCTTTGGAGGCGCGGCGCGTGCCTTTATCATCGTGCGGCTGGCGGAATGGGATGCGCGCGAACGCTCGCAACAGGCGATATCGTCGGAATTGAACCGCGCCCTGCACCGGATACCGGGCGTGCGCGTGGCCGCAAGGGCGGGCAACAGCCTCGGCATTCGCGGGGCCGGACGCGGGCTGGTCTTCGCGGTGACGGGCAATGCGGATTACGAGGCGCTGACAGCGGCAGCGGATGCGATGGTGGCGGTGATGGGCAATGATCCGGTGTTCACCAACCCGCAATTGTCCGCGGAAACCAATGATCCGCTGCTTGAAGTGGTGATAGATCAGGACCTCGCGCGCGGCATGGGCCTTTCGGTGGCCGATATCGCCGCCACCATCCGCGCCATGACCGAAGGCATTGCCGCCACCAGCGTGTTCGTCGAGGGCGAGGAAGTGGATGTGCGCATCACCCCCGGCGGACGCCCTGTGGACGATCCGTCGGATCTGGAAACCGGCTTCGCGCGGCTGCCCGACGGGCGCTTCATCCCGCTGTCCAGCGTCGCCGCCTTCCATCCGACCGTCAGCGCCGCGCAACTGGCGCGCGAGGGCGGGATGCGGGCGGTCGGCGCGCAGGCAAATCTGGCGGTCGGCACCGATCTTGGCAATGCGGCGGCCCATGCCCGCGAGATTGCCGCCGATATCCTGCCGGCCAAGATGAGCCTGACGCTGCTGGGCGAGGCGGCTGCCCTTGAGGACAGCAAGACCGGCACGCTGATGGTCTTTGCCGTGGCCGGGCTGATCGTACTGCTGGTGTTGTCGGCGCAGTTTGAAAGCCTCGCCAGCGCGGTGGTGATCATGCTGACCGTGCCGTTCGGGCTGGGCGCGGCCTTGCTGGCGATCCAGGTCACGGGCGGTACGCTCAATTACTACAGCCAGATCGGGCTTGTGCTGCTGATCGGGGTGATGGCCAAGAACGGCATCCTGATCGTCGAGTTCGCCAATCAGTTGCGCGAACGCGGCCGCGACATCGACACGGCGATCCGCGAGGCGATGCAGATCCGCCTGCGTCCGGTGATGATGACGATGATCTCGACGGTGTTCGGCGGCCTGCCGCTGATCCTGACCTCCGGCGCAGGGGCCGAGGCGCGGATGGCGGTGGGCTGGGTGATCGTGGTCGGGCTTGGCTTTGCCACGGTGTTCACGCTGTTCCTGACGCCGGTCCTTTATCGCTGGATCGCGCCCTTCGGCAGCGTGCCCGGGGCCGCCGCGCGGCGACTGGCGAACGAGGTTGACGAAACCCTGGCCGGGCCTGCCTGACCGGTGGTCAATCTGCGGGCAGAACCGGCTCGGCGGGTTGCGACGGGATCGCCTTGGTCGCCGGGGGCGGCACGGTCGGGGCCACTTGTCCATCCGGCATGAAGGCCAGAAACAGGGTGCCCGCCGCCAGGATGGCGAAGGTCAGGCCCAGCGGGATCAGGCCAACCATTTTCTCGCGCCTTCCCGCACCGCGTACCAGAAACCCGGCAATACCGGCGGCGATCGCCAGAAACAGCGCCAGAAACTGCCCGCGCACCAACACATCCAGCTTCTTGAATCCGGTGTCGATATTGCGCGGCCCCTCGACATTCAGCGTCATCAGGATCGAGCCTGCGAAGACAAGGACCCAGATTATGACAAAAAGGTAAATCAGTGTGCGACCCTTCATGGCGTCAATCTCCTTGCCAGTAGCTGGAAACTTCAAGCGCGGGGTTCAGATAGACCAGCACGCTTGACGCATCCTCCTTGCCGAAAACGAGTGCATCCCCGATCAGGGCCGGCGGCGGCCCCTCGTCCGCACCCTGATAGACCGGGCCTTGATGCACCGCCCAGTAATCCGCGCGGCCGAAAAATACCGGCTCCAGATGCCGCCCGATGCGGCCATTGAAGCCCGCCAGTATCAGGGTTTCATCGCCCAATAGGCAGATCGCGAGGCCCGGGGCCTGATCGGATCGCCGCGTCAGCGGCACCACCAGATCGGGGATATTGTCGCCGTCCAGATCGGGTTCCAGATAGGCGTTCTGCCCGCCCTCGCGCCCTTTCGACATGCGGTCGGACGCCTTGTAGATATCGGTATCGAGGCCGCAGCCGATCAGCCCGGAAACCACTTTTTCAAACGCCACGCCGGGATCGGCAAGGGCAATCGGGTCCAGCCGCTCGCCCCCGCCCTGCCAGACCAGACAGGCGGAGAATTCCAGCGATGTCATCGACGCGCGTTCGCCCGGCATAGGCGGCGTCAGGGTGAAATCGGTGATCTGCAATTCGCCCAGCCCCGATACACTCAGTCCCGGCGGGGTGTTTGCATCCAGCGCCGTTGCGGCAGCCAGCCCGAATGCGAACCGCCTCAGATGCTGCGGCGCGTTCACATCGCCGGTATTGGGGCCGCTATTGGCGAGGTTGCGGAAATGCCAGCCGGCGATGTTCAAGGGATTGGTCTCGACCGGGCGGATCGGCGCGGCGAAAACCGGCATCTCCGCGCCGTGACGGTCCAGCATCTGCACCTGCCAGCCATGCGGTGTTGGCTGCAGAACGAAGGCCAGCGAAAGGGCGTTGTGGCGATATACCTCGCCTGCCTGCACATGGCCCGAGAACGAGGCATCGGCCCAGCCGACCTCGCCACCGCAGGATTGCGTTGCCAGCGCGGGTGAGGCCGACGCAGCCATGATTGCCAATCCGGAGACGGCCATTGCGGCCATGCCGCGCCACCTCGCTGGCAGGGCGAAGGGCAGGGGCCTTATCCGGCGCATTGCACCTCGACCCGGCGGTTCATCGAGCGCCCGGCCTCATCGGCGTTGCTGGCGATGGGGTCATCCTCGCCGCGCCCCGAGGCCGAGATTTGTGCGACGTCCAGTCCCAGGGCAACCAGCGCATCGACCACCGCCTGCGCGCGACGCTGCGACAGGTCTCGGTTGTAATCGGCCTGGCCTTCGCTGGAGGAATGGCCGGTGATGACAATCCCGGTGCCGCCTTCCGCCTTCAGCCCGTCGAACAATGCGGCGATCAGTGTTTGCGAGCCGTCTCGGATGACATCGGAATCATAGTCAAACCCGATCCCGTGGACGATTGCACCGCAACCCAGAACCGGCGGTTCCGGCGACAGGCAGGCCGGGGGCTTGTCGGAGGCCTCGCCGTTATAGGGCTTGAACGGCGCACCATTGGTGGATCTGAGGCCGCTCAGCGCACCATTGTCCGCTGCGATCAGGATGAATTGCGATGCGATGCCGGCGCTGTCATGGCCAAGGGCGCGCAATACCCGCCCCTCGACCGTTCCGGCCAACTCGCTGTTGGAATCGTAACACCCGGTCACCGTCGCCCCGTCCTGCGCCAGTTCGATCTTGACGTCGCGCCCCTTCCAGACCCCGGCGAAACCGTCGGACAATTCGACATCGCGTTGTGTTCCGTTGGCGATCAGTTCGGAAAACTCGAAATAGGTCTTGTCACGCTCAACCTTTATGCCGTCGGACAGGCGCAGTCTGATCCACATCACCTCGGGCTGATCCGCCGCAAGTGCAAGCTCGGTCATCATGTCCCGGCCTTCATGGGTGCTGAGGGTACCTGTCGCCAGCGTCACAAATCCGGCATCTGCCGCGCTGGCCGACCCCAGCACCTCGATATTCCTGAAGAAGGTCTGCGACGGGCTGGGCGTTTCAAGGATGTTGGGGATGGCAAAGCGGTCAAACCGGGTTAGGGCGGGCAGGGCATAGGTAATCTCGACCGTATCCGCGCCGGTGCCGGGTTTCGCTGTCGCGTTGAAGCCGCCGGGATTGCCATCAATCGCGGCAATTGCAGCGGTCATGTCCACCCGCATCGCGGAGCCGCCGGTTTCCACCGAAAGCGGCAAAACGCCATGCGCGAATGTCATCAGGTCGGGCCTGGTATCCTCCTGCGCATTCGCAGGGCGAAGCGGCATTGCAATCCATACCAGTGCGGCAATAGCCAGCGGCAGGTGCTTGAATATCGTCATGGCTTGTTTCCAATTCGAAAGCTGGTCCCAAACTCTAGGTTGAATGAGCCTCGAAATACAAGGAAATCGGTCGGGCGTCGTGGTGGCGAAAGCTGCCGGTTTCGCCCGCCCCGGTGCCATCAGGTATCGGTGAGCGCCTCGTCCCATTCCGGCGGCACCAGGCGGCGCTTGCCATCCTCGGTTTTCTTCACATCCGGGTTTTCCATATCCATCTTGTCCCATAGATGGCAGGTGACGGCCTTGTGCTTTTGATCGAGACCCTCGCAGTAATTGATGAATTCGCAGGTCCTGACGCTGTCGCCGCGCCCGAGGCTGATCTTCAAAAACCAGTCCGGATCGGCCAAGGACTGACGCGCCGCGCCGACAATGTCGCACACGCCATTGGCCAGCATCTTCTCGGCGAACTCGAAATTATGCACGCCACCGGCGCAGATGATCGGGGTCTGCAGCCCGGCCTTGCGGATTTGGCTGCGGACAAACCCCGACGCGTTCAGATTGCGGCCGAACGGGCCGTGTTCGTCCGAGATATGCCCCGGCATGCATTCATAGCCGCTGGGTCCGGTATAGGGATAGGCGGATGCCCCGATGCCCGGTTGCTTGGCATCGTCGAACTTGCCGCCGCGCGAGGTCGAGATGAAATCCATCCCGGCGCGGGCAAATTCCACCCCGAAGAACGCCGCATCATCCACATCGCTGCCGCCGTCAACGCATTCTTCCGCCAGAAAGCGGCAGCCGACCACGTAATCTGGCCCGACCCGCGCACGCACCGCGCTGTAGACCTCCAGCGGCAGGCGAACCCGGTTTTCGCGCGCCCCGCCATAGCCATCGTCGCGGGTGTTCTTGCGCGACAGGAACGAGGCCATCGTATAGGCATGCGCGTAGTGCAGCTCGACCCCGTCGAAACCCGCCGCCTTGGCGCGGGCGGCGGCATCGGCGAACAGGCCGGGCAGCACCGCGGGCAAGTCGCGGATATGCGGCGCATCCATGTCGGTGATGCGTTCGCGATACCCGTATTCCAGCGATTCCAGCTCGCGTTCGCTCAGCACCCCGGCCAGGTCGTCCCGGCTCATCGCGGCCAGTTGGCGGCGGATTTCGCCATCATCCGACACGCCCTTGAACGCCGCGCGATGGGCATCGGTAATCGCCAGGAACCGCTCGAAAAATTTCGCAGGGTCAGGCCGGCGGCGGATCGACAGGAAGTCGATGATCTGGATGAACAGCCTGGTGTGGCCGCCGCTGGCCTCGCGCACCGCCTCGACCAGGCGGCGCAGGCCGGGCAGGTAGCGGTCATCGCCGATGCGCAGCAACGGGCCGCTGGCGACATCGCGGATGCCTGTCGCCTCGACCACGATCGCGCCGGGCCGGCCACGCGCAAACCGCGCATACCAATCCACCACGTCGTCCGATACGAACCCGTCCTCGGTGGCGCGCCAGGGCACCATCGCGGGCACCCATGTGCGCTGTTCCAGCGTCAGCCCGCCGATCCCGACCGGCGAGAACAATCGCGACGCGGTTGCCTCGTCGCGCGTCGGGACATGACCGGTCTCTGCGATATGCTTGATGCGCTCAGGGGGTCTCCACATGGCGGAAATATCCGATCTGATTGGCTGAATCCGGCATTTTCCGTGCCGGGTGTGGCAGTTGATCGCTGGTATCCTATTGGTGATTACTTTAGATATCAACTATCGTTCGGAAGGGGCAGGGGGAACGCGATGAAACTGGGCGCATCGGCACATGAAGATAGCTTCACGCGCGATAATCTCCCGCCCGCCGGAACCTGGCCGGACCTGCTGCTGGAGGGGTTCGACTACCCGGAATACCTGAATGCCGCGGTCGAGTTGACCGATGCGATGGTGGACAAGGGGTTTGGCGATCATACCGCGCTGATCGGTGCCGGGCGGCGGCGCAGCTACCGCGAACTGGCCGACTGGACCAACCAACTGGCGGCTTGCCTGGTCGAGGATTACGGCCTGCGCCCCGGCCAGCGGGTGCTGATCCGCTCGCCCAACACACCGGCGATGGCGGCGGCCTGGCTGGCCGCGACCAAGGCGGGGGCGGTGGTAGTGAATACCATGCCGATGCTGCGCGCGGTCGAGTTGACGCGCATCGTCGACAAGGCCGAAGTGGCGCTGGCGCTCTGCGATACGCGGCTGATGGATGAGTTGCAGCAATGCGCCCGGACCAGCCGGTTTCTGAAACGGGTGATCGGGTTTGACGGCTCGGCGGGGCATGACGGCGAACTGGATCAGGCGGCGCTGGGCAGATCGGCCGGTTTTCGCGCGGTGCGCACCGGGCGCGATGATGTGGCGCTTCTGGGATTCACCAGCGGGTCGACCGGCGACGCCAAGGCGACGATGCATTTCCACCGCGATCTGCTGATCGTCGCGGACGGCTACGCCAGGGAGGTGCTGGAGGTCAGGCCCGATGACGTGTTCATCGGCACGCCGCCTCTGGCCTTCACCTTTGGTCTTGGCGGTCTGGCGATCTTCCCCCTTCGCTTCGGCGCGGCGGCGGCATTGCTGGAACATGCCAACCCGCAGAATCTGGTCGATCTGATCGAAACCCATCGCGCCACGGTCTGTTTCACCGCGCCGACCGCCTATCGCCTGATGTTGCAGGCGATGGATCGGGGTGGCGATCTGTCCAGCCTGAGAATGGCGGTGTCAGGAGGCGAGACCCTGCCGGCGCCTGTCTATCACGACTGGGTGGCGAAAACCGGCAAGCCGATGGTCGAGGGGATCGGCTCGACCGAGATGCTGCACAATTTCCTGTCCAACCGGCTGGACGATCGCCGCCCGTCCTGCACCGGCAGGCCGGTCACCGGATACGAGGCGAAGATCGTCGATGACGACATGAACGAGGTGCCGCGCGGCACGCTCGGCAATCTTGCGGTGCGCGGCCCGACAGGGTGCCGTTATCTGGCCGATGCGCGGCAGTCGATATATGTGCGCGATGGCTGGAACCTGACCGGCGATGCCTTCATCGAAGATGCGGATGGCTATTTCCATTTCAGCGCCCGCACCGACGATATCATCGTCTCCGGCGGCTACAAGATCGCCGCGCCCGAGATCGAGGCCGCTCTTCTGACGCATCCCCAAGTGCTGGAATGTGCCGTGATCGGCATCGAAGACGGGACACGCGGGCAGATCGTGCAGGCGCATGTGGTCCTTTGCGAGAGTGTCTGCCCGGACGAAGCGATGGCGCGCGTGTTGCAGGATCATGTCAAGGCGGTGATCGCGCCGTATAAATATCCCCGTTCGGTCGTGTTCCGCGCCGACCTGCCCCGAACCCCGACCGGCAAGATCCAGCGGTTCCGCCTGAGGGATATCGCTCAGAGGCCCTGAAAAACTACCGCCGAGGTCGCCTATCAGCGTCTGGCCCCTGGTATCGCAGCCAGAGCATGAACCGCGATGTGCAACGGTACGACATCCGCGTTTGTCTGCGCGGTTCGCCGGATTTGTTTGCAGCCATTTGGCTTGCATCCCGGCGCTGTCGATCTGTGGTCGCCGCTATCCGGACCACTCTTGCGATCTGCACCCGGACCGTTGGTATCGAGGCTCTTCCGCAGCGGTTCGTCACGTTTCTTTCGGGCACGAATCGGATTTTTCCGCCGATTGATGGTCTGGCAGGAAAGTCAATACCGGACGCTAGAGGCTGTATTTACGGGGGCCAGAAGCCACAAGATATCCGAAGTGCCAGAATGATTTCGGTCGGTCGGTTTTGTGCTGGCTCATTCCGGGTCGCGTTCGGTGAAATGCACTGTCAGACGATCACGCCCCATCAGGATCGCCACCGGCGCGTCAATCGCCGGCAATGTCCCGGCGCGATCCAGCGCCGCCCGCTTGTCCCGGCCTTTTATCAGAAGATGCAGATGCCGCGCTGATGACAGGACCGGGGCGGTCAGGGTCAGACGCGGCTCCGGTGCCCCGGCGGCACGCATCGGCAGCAGCACATCAGGGCAATCCGGGGCCAGAGCCTCGGCCAGCCGGTCAGCACCGGGAAACAGCGAGGCAATGTGCATATCCGCGCCCATCCCCAGCACGCAGACATCCAGCGGCAGGACGGCGCGAACCCCGTCCGACAGGCGCGCAAGTGCCTCTTCCGGCACCCTGGCCGGTGCAAATAGCGGCACCAGCAAGGCCTTTGCCGCAGAATTCTGCAACAAGGTTTCCCTCAGCAGGCGGGTGTTGGAGCGTGGGCTTTCCTGCGGCACGAACCGTTCGTCCGTCAGCAGGACAGATACGCGCGGCCAGTCGATATCCGCCCTGGAGAGCGCCACCAGAAATCGCCCTGGCGTGGTGCCGCCGGGCACTGCCAGCGTCGCACGCCCTTTTGCCGCCAGCGTTTCGCGCAGTTGCGCGGCAACGCAAACTGCCAGTGCCGCGGCCTGTTGGTCGCTATCGGCGTATTCCTTGAACTGATGCATTTCCACTCCCTGATATAGCGCCAGCGCTGCCGCCAGCGGTGCAGCGGCATCAATGCGGCTTCACGCCCCGAACGGCCCTGATCGCTGCCCGTCTTATCCCAATTGGCGATGTGCGGATCAACCCATTCCCGGGCTGTGTCGCTATCGGCTGCGTCCGGATGGCCTGGCAGATTGGCGGGTGCTCAAGCCTTGAACCCTGGGTCAAGGCGGCATTTGGACTGTTTCCCGGGCAAAGCCACCACCGCAAACCACGGAAATGACGCGGCTATTGCCGCCGTTCCCGCTTGTCCTTGATATCCATGAAGTGACTGGCTGGGGCGGTAGGATTCGAACCTACGATACACGGTACCAAAAACCGATGCCTTACCACTTGGCTACGCCCCAGCAATGGGCGCTTACTTACGAAACCCGCTATGCCTCTTCAAGCCCCAAAATGCGCGGCTTGCGTGGTGTTGCGGTGGCTTGTATGGCCTGCGGATGGACCGTGTCGATGTGATCGTTCTGGGGGCCGGGGCTGCCGGCATGTTCTGTGCTGCAACCGCCGCGCGGCGCGGGCGGCGTGTGGTGGTGATGGATCACCGCGCGGCACCCGGCGAGAAGATCCGCATTTCCGGCGGCGGGCGCTGCAATTTCACCAATATCCACACCGGCCCGCACGCGTTTCTGTCGGACAATCCGAAATTCGCCATCTCCGCGCTCAGCCGCTTCACGCCTGCCGATTTCATTGCCCGGCTGGACCGGCGCGGCATCGCCTGGCACGAAAAGACGCTTGGGCAATTGTTCTGCGACGGCTCGGCGCGCCAGATTGTCGACATGCTGGTTTCCGACATGGTCGAGGCGGGCGTGGACCTGCGGCTTGGCGCGAGTGTCGACAAGGTGGAAAAGGCGGGCGAGGGGTTCCGGGTGACGGCAGGTGGCCGGCTGGCCGAATGCGCCTCGCTGGTGGTGGCGACAGGTGGTCTTTCGGTGCCGAAGATCGGGGCCAGCGGATTTGGCTACCGGCTGGCGCGGCAATTCGGGATCGCGATGGCCGAAACCCGGCCCGGCCTCGTGCCGCTGACCTTTGCCGAGGGCGATCTGGCGGCGCTGAAACCGCTGGCCGGCCTGTCGGTGCCGGCGGCAGTCAGTGCCGGGGGAATGCGGTTTGTCGAGGGCTTGCTGTTCACCCATCGCGGGCTGTCGGGGCCGTCGATCCTGCAGGCCTCGTCCTATTGGCGGGGCGACGGGATATCGGTGGACCTGTTGCCTGGACAGGATGCGCGCGACATTCTGGATGAAGCCCGCCGTGCGCGAGGAGCGCAACAGGCGGCCAGCGTTCTGGCGGGCCTGATGCCGCGACGGCTGGCGCAGATGATTGCAGGCGCACCGCGATACCAAAAGCCGCTCGCCGACCTGACCGAGGAGGCCCTTGCCCGCCTTGCGGCGGCGCTGAACGATTGGCGGCTGGTCCCGTCCGGCTCGGAAGGGTATCGCACCGCCGAGGTGACGGTTGGCGGCGTGTCGACGGGCGAACTTGACTCGCGCAGCATGGCAGTACGTCGCGTTCCGGGCCTCTACTTCATCGGCGAGGTGGTTGATGTAACCGGCTGGCTGGGCGGCTATAACTTCCAATGGGCCTGGTCGTCGGGCTGGGCCTCGGGGCAGGTGGTGTGAGGGCCATTGCTACCCTTCACAGCGTCTGGTCGTACTCGCCCACGCTCGGTTCCGTGCGGATCACCGCGTCCAGATCGGCGAAGATCGCGCGCAACTCGGCGTCGCTGTCGGGACTTTCGCAGACCACCACAAGGTTTGGCGTGTTGGACGAAGCCCTGACCAGCCCCCAGCCGCCATTGTCCAGGATCACCCGCGCGCCGTTGACCGTGACCACCTGCGCGATCTTGCGCCCACCCAGGCTGCCGCCCTCAGAATGCCGTGCGACTAGGTTGGCCACCAGCCGTTCCAGCACCTGGTATTTCTCGGTATCGGGGCAGAAGGGTGACATGGTGGGGCTGGAATAGGTGACTGGCAGCGCGCGCCTGAGGTCGCTCATCGACTTGTCGGGATTGCGGTCCATCAGCTTGCAGATTTCCACCGCCACCCGCAGGCCGCAATCGTAGCCACGGCCAATCGGCTCGGCCAGGAAGTAATGGCCGGATTTCTCGAACCCCGCCAGCGCGCCGATGGCCTTCACGCGGCGCTTCATGTGGCTGTGGCCGGTCTTCCAGTAATCCACCTTGATGCCGTGGCGGATAAGCTCGGGATCCGAGGCGAACAGCCCGGTTGATTTCACGTCCGCGACGAAGGTGGCACCGGGGTACATTTGCGCCCAGTCGCGGGCCATGATCACGCCCACCTTGTCGGCAAAAATCTCCTCGCCCTCGTCATCGACCACGCCGCAGCGGTCGCCGTCGCCGTCAAAGCCTAGCGCCATATCCGCGCCCGAGGCCAGCACGGATGCCGACATGTCGTGCAGCATTTCCATCGCTTCGGGGTTGGGGTTGTAATGCGGGAAGGTGTAATCCAGTTCGTTATGCGAGGGCACCACGGTCACGCCGATGCGTTCCAGCACCAGCGGCGCGAAGGCCGAGGCGGTGCCGTTGCCGGTGGCGCAGACCACTTTCAGCGGGCGCGACATGCGGAAATCACCACACAGATCGTCGATATAGGCTTTGAGCACGCCATCGACCCGCTCATACCGCCCGCCGTCGCGCGCCACGCTTTCACCGTTCATCACGATGTCACGCAGTCGGTTCATCTCGTCGGGGCCATGCGTCAGCGGGCGTTCAAAGCCCATCTTGACGCCGGTCCAGCCGTTCGGATTGTGGCTGGCCGTCACCATCGCCACCGCCGGCGCGTCCAGGTGGAACTGTGCGAAATAGGCCATTGGCGACAGGCTCGGGCCGATATCCTTCACGTGGATGCCGGCCTGGATCAGCCCAAGCATCAGCGCGTTCTTGATGGCAAGGGAATAATCCCGGTAATCGTTTCCGACCGCGATCACGGGTTCAATCCCGGCCTCGTGCATCTGGGTGCCAAGGCCCATGCCAAGGGCGGTAATGCCGGGCAGGTTGATCGCGTCGGGATATTTCCAGCGGGCATCGTATTCGCGAAAACCGGTTGGGGCGATCATAGGTTCGCGCAGGAAATCCCAGGTATTCTGGGTAACCTCGGTCAGCGGTCTGGGCAAGTCGGCCTCCGGTTCTCTCAGGGGCGGGCGTAGTTGCGGATCGGGTCCGCCTTGGCCAGCGCGTCAAAGCTCATCAGCGACCGGATCAGCGCCGCCATGCGCTCAAGCGGGATCATGTTGGGGCCGTCGGACGGCGCGCGATCCGGGTCTTCATGGGTTTCGACGAACACCGCCGCCACCCCGATGGCCACCGCCGCCCGTGCCATAACCGGGGCAAATTCGCGCTGCCCGCCGCTGGAACCGCCCATGCCGCCCGGTTGCTGTACCGAATGCGTGGCATCCATCACCACCGGATAGCCGGTCGCGGCCATCTGCGGCAGGCTGCGCATGTCGGCAACCAGCGTATTGTAGCCAAACGAGGTGCCGCGCTCGCACAGCATGATGCGGGAATTGCCGGTCGAGGCGATTTTGGCGGCGACGTTGGGCATGTCCCAGGGGGCCAGGAACTGGCCTTTCTTGACATTGATCGCCGCGCCGGTCGCTCCGGCGGCCAGCAGCAGGTCGGTCTGGCGGCACAGGAAGGCCGGGATTTGCAGCACATCCGCCACCGCCGCCACCTCGGCACAATGATCGGGCGCGTGGATATCGGTCAGCACCGGAATGCCAAGCGCATCCTTGACCGATTGCAGCACCTTTAGCCCCTCGGCCATGCCCAGGCCGCGAATGCCGCCCAGCGAGGTGCGGTTCGCCTTGTCATAGGAGCCCTTGAAGATCAGCCCGGCCCCGGCGGTGGCGCAGGCCTCGTGCAATTGCCCGGCGATCATCTGCGCGTGATCCACGCTTTCCAGCTGGCACGGCCCGGCGATCAGCACCAGCGGCCGGTCATTGCCAACCGTGACATTGCCGATATCGAAGGATCTGTCGGTCATGCCGTGATCTGTTCACGCAGGATCGCCGCCGTGAGCGAGGCCATCAGGTAGATGCCGGCAAAGATCAGGAAGGCCAGCACGGTGTTCTCGAAGGCACGCGGATAGGTCGCCTCGTCAGGCGGCACCGGGCTGACACCCATCGACAGGTAACGCACCTGGCGGTTGGCCTCGATCCGGGCGGTTTCCAGTTGTTGCAGCGACTGGCTGAGCATCAACTGGCGCGTCGCTACATCGGCCTGGGCGATTACCAGTTCGCCCTGGATCTGCGCGATCGAGGCACCGCCCGCCTGGCTTTCGGTCAGCTTGGCACGTTCGTCGGCGATCAGGGTTTCCAGCCGCACGATGGCCTTTTCCGCCAGATCGACGCGGCTGCGGTTGGGGCGGGAATTGTCCAGCAATTCGGCAAGCTCAAGCCGCTTGTTCTTCAGGTCCAGCTCGAACGCGTTAATCTGCTGCATCCGCCCGGCAAGTTCGCTTTCCGCCGAGACCACACCGCGTTTTTCCTGCAGGGCCAGCACGCGCATGTTCGCCTCGGTCAGCTTGCGCTCGGCCTCTTCATAGCTTTCTCGGGCACCCTTCATCTGGTCTTCGCGCAGGCGCTGGGTCAGGTGATCGACCTGTTCTTCGGCATAGGAAATCAGCGCCTTGGAAAATTCCTCGCTGGCGGTGGGCGAAGCGGCGATCACCTCCATCTTGATGATGCCCTCGGTCGGGTCGTAGCCGATCTTCACGCGCTTCTGGTAGATGCGATAGGCAGCTTCATTGCTGCCATCGGGATCGAGGCGCTGGATGCGATCAATATGGGCCTGCTGGAAATGCGCCTTGAAACCGTGTTCGCGGTTCAGCCTGAGCATGGCGTCGCGGGAATTCAGATAGGATTGAACGGTAATGGAATCCTGCGTGGTGGCGAACCCGGTTCCGGCGAACAATCCGCCCAATGCGCCGCCCTGGCTGGAATCCGATTGCTGGATGACGAATTCCGACTTCGTGGCGTACATCGGGGTCGCCACGTTGTAGTAATAATATCCGGCGATGATGGTCGGGACGAATACGAAAAATGCCAGCTTGATCATCAACAGGCCCAGCCGGCGGCGGCGGCGGCGGGTCAGGTCACGCTGGATTTTCAGCACTTCGCGGGCGCGTTCGCCCTCGCCCTGGATGTGGATGGCGGGCGGCGGGGCGTGTCGGATGGCGGCGGGAAGGGTCTGCGGGCCGTCGCCCTGATCCGAAACCACCAGTTCCAGAAGATCGCTGCGCTTGAACGGATCGAGGCCGTTTTTCCTCAGCAACCTGACCGCATCGTAATCCGACGCCGCGTTCAGCCCGTGTTTTTGCGCCTCGCGCCGTGCCACGCGCAACTGGCGGCCAGTCAGGCCTTCCTTGCGGATTTCCTCGTTTTCTTCTTTCGGGGTCAGAAAGGATTGCTCGGCAGCGGACAGACGCAGGGGTTCCTGCGGTTCCGCCTGTTCCTCCGTGCCATCGTAAAACGGCGCTTCATCTTCGGGCGAGGCGGCACCTGGATTGCGCAAGGCGCGATCGGGGCCGCTGATGCCGGTGGTCGCGCCGCCGCGACGGATGCGAAATCTCTTAGCTTTGGGCTTCATAATCGTATAACTGCTTTGCTTCTTCCAATGTGTCAAACATGATCAGCTTGCCGTCCCTGAGGACCGCCGCCGAACGGCAATATTTTTCAAGCGTCCGGGCCTGGTGTGACACGATGATGACGGTCGATCTGGCCAGCCGTTCCTGAAGGATGTTGCCGGCCTTGCGGTTGAAGGCGACATCGGTGGTGCCGGGCATGCCTTCGTCGATCAGGTAGATGTCGAATTCCAGCGCCAGCAGCAGCGCAAACGAGAACCGCGCCCGCATGCCGGCGGAATAGGTGCCCACCGGCATATCGAAATATTCCTCGATCCCGGTCAGGTAGCGGCAGAACGCCTCGACGTAATCCGGATCGAGCCCGTAAAGGCGGCCGATATAGCGGGCGTTTTCGGTGCCGGTATGCTTGTTGACGACACCGCCCATGAAGCCCAGCGGAAACGAGATGCGGGCCTTGCGGATGATCTGGCCTTCATCGGGTTTTTCCAGCCCTGCCATCATGTTGATGATCGTGGTCTTGCCGGTGCCGTTCGGTGCGAGGATACCCAGCGACTGGCCCAGTTCGACGCGGAACGAGGCCCGGTCAAGGATCACCTTGCGGCTCTTGCCCGTCCAGAAGGACTTGCTCACGTTGATGAACTCAAGCATCCAGCCTGTTTCCGCCCGTCTTCGCCAATTTCGCCCCCGCCATGTCGCCGCTGACCCGGCGATCCTATGCGCCGGGACCTAACAAAGGCTCAAAATGCCGCCGTTGGCCCGGTTGGCGCCATTATGCCGTCCAAAGCCGGTTTCATGCAACCTGTATCGCCCGATCAGCCCCGATTTCCCGACTGTTGCGCAGGCTGACCGCATATTCCGGCCAATCGGTGCGATATCGGCGCGCTCAGGGTTGAATCTGGTCACCGGTTGGATATGTAGGGGCGCGAAGCGCCAGTGAAGAACGCTGCCGGTCGGCCAGTTGGGGGGGGGAATCGAACATTGCGGATTGTCGCTACAGCTATTGTCCTGATGGCGCTCTGGCTGTTGATGTCGGGTATCTACAAGCCGTTGGTCATCGGTTTCGGTGCCGGCTCGGTGCTGCTGGTGGTCTGGGTCATGGCGCGGATGAACAGGGTTGATGCCTATACGCTGGATATCAGGCTGAAGCCGATTGCCTTTGCCGGGTATATCCTGTGGCTGCTGACGGAGATTGCCCGGGCGAACTGGGCGGTGACGCGGATCGTGCTGTCACGCCGGATGCCGATCCGGCAGAAAATGTTCGATGTCCCCAGCAGTCAGAAATCCGATCTCGGCAGGGTGGTATTCGCCAATTCGATCACCCTGACGCCCGGTACGGTCTCGGTCGAGGCGCAACGGGGCTGTTTCCTGGTCCACGCGCTGGCCTACCAGGACAGCGATGTCGACGCGCTTGCGGATATGGACCAGCGCATCACTAGTTGCGAAGGGGAAGCGTGATGAACATGTTCGCGCTCGCGGCCATTGCCGTATTCGTGGCGATGATCCTGATCCTGGTGCGGCTGTTTGCCGGCCCTACGCTTTATGACCGGGTGCTGGCGCTCAATCTGTTCGGCACGCATACAGTGTTGTTCATCGGCATCCTGGGCTTTCTGAACGAGCGTCCGGATTTTCTCGATATCGCGCTGCTTTACGCGTTGATCAATTTCGTCGGCACCATCGCGGTGCTGAAATTCTTCCGCTACCGCGCCATTGGCGACAGCGGCCATGATCGAGCACAGGAAGGGGCGGAGCAATGATCCTTGCCGAAACCCTTGTAACCATCGCAAGCTGGCTGCTGATCCTGGCCGGATCGTTCTTCATGCTGGTCGGGGCGTTCGGCACCTGGCGGCTGCCGGATTTCTGGTCTCGCCTGCACGCCGCCTCGATCACCGACAGCGCAGGCGTGATCCTGCTGCTGGCCGGCATGTGCCTTCAGGCGGGCTGGTCGCTGGTCAGTGTCAAGCTGATCATCATCGGCGTGTTCCTGTTCATCACCGGCCCGACCGCGACCCATGCGGTGGCAAATGCGGCGCTGGTCTCCGGCCTTCGCCCGGCCAGCGACGACGACGATGCGGCGGATGCCTCGTCCGGGGACATCCGATCATGACCCTATTGCCGACGGCGACACGAAAGGAAGGGGCACCATAGAAACCTTCATTGATCTGGTGTTGTTCACCATGCTGGTGGTTGTGGCGCTTGCCATTGTCCGGCTGCGGAGCCTGTTCGCGGTGGTCATGCTGGCCGGTGTGTTCAGCCTGCTGTCAGCCCTGCTGCTGGTGACGCTGGACGCGGTCGACGTGGCCTTCACCGAGGCCGCGGTCGGGGCGGGGATATCCACGGTTCTGCTGCTGGGCACCCTGGCACTGACCACCCGGTTCGAGCGTCCCTCCAGCCATTCGCCCTGGCTGCCCCTCTTCGTTGTGGTGGTGACCGGGGCCGCGCTGGTCTATGGCACGCTCGACATGCCGAATTTCGGGGCCGCAGATGCCCCGGCGCAAACCCATGTCTGGCCCGATTATGTGGCGCGCGTGCCGCACGAGATCGGCGTGCCGAACATCGTTACCGCCATCCTGGCCTCGTATCGGGGTTATGACACGATGGGCGAGACCGCCGTGGTGTTCACCGCGGGTATCGGGGTCTTGTTGCTGATCAGCGGCCTTGGCCGCCGCCGCCGCGAGGATGAAGACGACGATCGCGAGGGGGAAGCCTGATGCGTCATCACCTGATCCTGAGGGTCGTTACCAAGCTGCTGGTCGGCACCATCATGCTGTTCGCGCTCTACGTACAATTCCACGGCGATTACTCGCCCGGCGGCGGCTTTCAGGCCGGGGTCATCATGGCGGTCGGGTTCATCCTTTATGGCATCGTGTTCGGCCTTGATCTGGTGCAGAAGGTTCTGCCGCCCTGGTTCGTGCACAAATTGCTGGCGATCGGCGTGTTGCTTTACGCCGGTACCGGCATTTACAGCCTGTTCACCGGTTACGCCTTCCTGGATTATTCCGCCCTGTCGCCGCATCATCCCGAACATGGCCAGCACTGGGGTATCCTGCTGGTCGAGGCCGGTGTCGGCATCACCGTCACCGGCGTGATGGTGGCCATCTACTACGCATTCAGCGCCCGCACCCCCGTGATCGGCGACGAGGAGTGGTAGGCATGGGCGAATTCACCTGGCCCTTCATTGTCGGGCATCTGAATTACTGGCTGTTCATCGTGCTGATGATGACCGGGCTTTATATCGTGGTGGCACGCGGCAACCTGGTGAAGAAGATCGTCGGGCTGAACATATTCCAGACCTCGGTGTTCATGCTCTACATCTCGATGGGGCGGATCAGCGGCGGCACCGCGCCGATCTTTCCGACCGACATGCAGATCGACCCCGACGTGATCTATTCCAACGCGCTGCCGCATGTCCTGATCCTGACGGCGATTGTGGTCGGGGTTGCCACCACTTCGCTTGGACTGGCGCTGATCGTGCGTATCCGCGAAAGCTACGGCACGATTGAAGAGGACGACCTGCTGGAGATCGAACAGAAGATGGCCGAGCAGGACGTGAACCTGCACGGCGAAGTGATGGGCGGGCGCGACTGATGGCGGGAACAGGCGAAACCGCTCTGGCGATGAGCCTTGGCGATCAACTGCCGGTGTTGCAAGTGCTGGTGCCGTTTGTCGCCGCACCCCTGACGGCGCTGATCGGCAGCCGTCGGCTGGCCTGGCCGATTGCCTTCGCCACCAGCCTGATTGCAACCGTGATCGCGGCCTTGCTGCTGGCGCAGGTGATCGACGGCGGGGTGATCTCCTATCATATCGGCGGCTGGGCTCCGCCGCTGGGTATCGAATACCGCATAGATGCCGCCAATGCCTTCGTGCTGTTGCTGCTGACCGGTGTCAGCACATTGGTCCTGCCATTCGCCTATGCCAGTATCCGCGACGAGGTGCCGGGGCGCCATCATGCACTGTTCTACACCGCCTATCTGTTGTGCCTGACCGGCCTGCTGGGCGTGGTGGCGACCGGGGATGCCTTCAACGTCTTCGTGTTTCTGGAGATTTCTTCGCTGGCGACCTATGTGCTGGTCGCACAAGGGGCCGGGCGTGACCGGCGGGCGCTGACGGCGGCCTATGATTACCTGATCATGGGCACGATCGGCGCGACCTTCTTCGTGATCGGCATCGGTTTCTTGTACATGACCACCGGCACGCTGAACATGGCCGACATGGCGACCCGCATCGCTGAACAAGGCGACAGCCGCACCGTGCGCGCGGCATTCGCCTTCATCGTCGTCGGTATCGGGCTGAAACTGGCGATCTATCCCTTGCACCTGTGGCTGCCGAACGCCTATACCTACGCGCCCTCGGCGGTGACGGCGTTTCTGGCGGCGACCGCGACCAAGGTGGCGGTCTATGTGCTGCTCAGGTTCACATTCTCGGTGTTCCAGCCGGAATTCACCTTCTCGGTCAATACTCTGGAATATATCATCCTGCCCTTTGCCGTGCTGGCGATGTTTGCCGCCAGCTTCATCGCCATCTTCCAGACCGATTTCAAGCGCCTGCTGGCCTATTCCAGCATTGCGCAGATCGGTTATATGCTGCTGGGTATGGCGGTGCTGAGCGAAACCGGCCTGACCGCCGCCATCGCGCATCTGTTCAACCACGGCATCACCAAGGCGGCCCTGTTCATGGCCGTCGGGGCCTATGTGCTGCGCGCCGGATCGTCGTTCCTGAACGATCTGGAAGGCGCCGGGCGGACCATGCCCTGGACCAGTGCGGCAATGGTGATCGGCGGTCTCAGCCTGATCGGGGTGCCGGGCACGGCCGGGTTCATCTCGAAATGGGTGCTGGTGCAGGCGGTCCTGGAAAAGGGCTGGTGGCCGGTCGCCATCCTGATCGTCGCCTCGTCGCTGCTGGCGGTGATCTATGTCTGGAAGGTGGTCGAGGTCTTGTACCTGCAAGCCCCGCGCGATGTCGTGGCCAGCAAGGAGGCACCCCTGTCGATGCTGGTGCCGATCTGGATAACAGCACTTGCCTGCATCTATTTCGGCCTTGATACCGATCTGACGCTGACCGCGTCCCGCACCGCAGCCGAAGGGCTGCTGGCGGGTCCGGCCGGTCTGCATTAGGAGGGGCGACATGGACACCTATACCGCCATCCTTCTGACCATGCTGATCCCCGCCGCGGCGGTGGCATCAAACCTGATCCTGCGCGATCAGCCGAACCTGCGCGATGGCATGACGCTGGGCGCGGCGGTGCTGACATTCCTGGTGGTCCTCGGCATCCTTGCCGATATCGGCAACGGCACCACCGAACGCTTCGTGATGTTCAGCGTGCTGCCCGGCCTCGACCTGGCGTTCCATGTCGAGCCTCTGGGCCTGATGTTCGCGCTGATCGCCTCGGGCCTCTGGATCATCACGCATCTCTACGGCATTGGCTATATGCGCGGCAATCAGGAGAAGGATCACGCCCGCTTCTTCGCCGCCTTCGCCTTTGCCATCGCCTCGGTCATGGGCATCGCATTCGCCGGTAACATGTTCACATTGTTCCTGTTTTACGAGCTGCTGACGATCTCCACCTATCCGCTGGTGGCCCATAAGGGCACGCCCGAGGCGATCCGTGGTGCGCGAACCTATCTCGGTATACTGATCGGCACCTCGATCGGGCTGCAACTGGTGGCGATCATCTGGACCTGGACGCTGACCGGCACGCTCGATTTCACCAAGGGCGGCATTCTTGAGGGCAAGGTGGCAGGCCCGATGGTCGCGATCCTGCTGGCACTTTATGCCTTTGGCATCGGCAAGGCGGCGCTGATGCCGTTTCACCGCTGGCTGCCTGCGGCGATGGTCGCACCGACGCCGGTTTCGGCGCTGCTGCACGCGGTCGCGGTGGTGAAGGCGGGCGTGTTCACCATGCTGAAGGTCGGCATCTATATTTTCGGCATCGATTTTCTGGCCGAGACCGGCGCGAGCGTCTGGCTGATGTGGCTGGCGGCGTTTTCCATCATCGCGGCGTCAGTGGTGGCGCTGACCAAGGATAACCTGAAGGCGCGGCTGGCCTATTCCACGGTGTCGCAACTGAGCTACATCACCCTTGGCATGGCGCTGGCAACCTCGATGGGGGTGGTTGGCGGCGGCATGCATATCGCCATGCATGCGATGGGCAAGATCACCTTGTTCATGTGCGCCGGGTCGATCTATGTCGCCACGCATCGCACCGAGATCAGCCGCATGACCGGCCTTGGCCGCGCCATGCCGATCACCTTCATCGCCTTCCTGATCGGTGCGCTGTCGATCATCGGCCTGCCGCCGATGGGGGGATCATGGTCGAAATGGCTGCTGGTGCTGGCGTCTGCCGATACCGGGCAATGGCTGATGATCGCGGTTCTGATGGTATCGTCGCTGCTGAACATCGCATACCTTCTGCCGCTGGTTGGCCGGGGGTTCTTTTTGCAGGGCGATGCGCAGATCGCTTATGAAAAAGAGGCCGGCATCCTGGTCTGGGGACCACCGGCGATTACCGCGCTGGGCTGTCTGGTGCTGTTCTTCTATGCGGGCGCGTTGCAGGATTTCCTGGCTCCGATCGCAGAACCGGCGGCCAGTGCCGTTGTTCCGGCAAATTAGGGGGCACGCGATATGGCAAGCAAAACCAGCGCCGGCAAGGGCAATACCGGCAGGGCCGGCAACAAGGCGGATGCCGCTGTGACGAAACGCAAGGAAGATACCTCAAACTATCCCGCGCTCGGGCGGTGGCTGATGTTTGTCGACAACCCAAGGAATGTCGACCGGATCGTTTACAACCTCTACGCGCTTTGCGCCGTCCTGTTCCTGGCCGATTTCGCCTATGACAAGCATGTCTATCTCGATATCGAAAAGGTGCCGGGCTTTTATGCGCTGTACGGTTTCATCATGTGCGCCGGGCTGGTGATCTGCGCGCGGATGCTGCGGGTCGTGCTGATGCGCCCCGAGGATTACTACGCGCCCTACGACGTTGAATCCGAGGACTATCCCGAAGACGGCCTGGACAAGGATGCGCATGGTGGCTGAGATTTTCCCCGTCGCCTTCATCTTCTTTGCCGCCGCCGTGCTGATGCTGGCGCTGCCGCGCGGTCCACTGCGCGCTGGCCTCTTGCTGATCGCGCCAATTGTCGCGCTGGCCCTGGTCTGGTCGCTGCCGGAAGGCTCGCTCTGGTCCGTCAGGCTGATGGGGCTGGATATGGAATTCATGCGGGTTGACCGCCTGTCGCGCATATTCGGGCTGATCTTCTGCATCGCCGCGTTCCTCGGCAATCTCTACGCCTGGCATGTCAGGGACAGCGTGCAGCAGTTGGCGGCGCTGCTTTATGCGGGCTCGGCCATTGGTGCGGTCTTCGCGGGCGATCTGATCACGCTGTTCGTATTCTGGGAAGGTACTGCGATCACCTCCGTTTTCCTGATCTGGGCGCGGCGCACGGAAGGGGCCTATCACACCGGCATGCGCTATCTGGTGGTGCAGGTCGGATCGGGTGTGCTGTTGCTGGCAGGGGCGGCGCTTTTCTGGCGCGAGACCGGCTCGCTCGCCTTTGACAGGATGACGCTGCAAAGCCCCGGCACCTGGATGATCTTCCTGGCATTTGGCATCAAATGCGCCTTTCCGCTTTTGCATAACTGGTTGCAGGATGCCTATCCGGCGGCCACCGTCACCGGCACGGTGATCCTGTCTGCCTTCACCACCAAACTTGCGGTCTATGCCCTGGCGCGCGGTTTTCCGGGCACCGAGATGCTGGTCTATATCGGCGCGGTGATGACGCTGTTCCCGATCTTCTTCGCGGTGATCGAGAATGACCTGCGCCGGGTGCTGGCCTATTCGCTGAACAATCAGCTGGGGTTCATGGTGGTCGGCATCGGTATCGGCACCGAATTGTCGCTGAACGGCACCGCCGCGCATGCCTTCGCGCATATCCTCTACAAGGCGCTCTTGTTCATGAGCGTCGGGGCCGTGCTGTTTCGCACCGGCACGGCGAAGGGCTCGGAACTGGGCGGGCTTTACAAGACCATGCCGCTGACGATGATCTTCTGTGTTGTCGGCGCGGCCTCGATCTCGGCCTTTCCGCTGTTCTCGGGCTTCATCTCGAAATCGCTGATCCTGTCGGCCGCCTCGCATGACGGCTATTACATCGTCTGGGGGGCCTTGCTGTTTGCCTCGGCGGGCGTGTTCCACCATTCCGGCATCAAAATCCCCTATTTCGCCTTCTTCGCGCATGACAGCGGGTTGCGCCCGAAAGAGGCGCCGGTGCATATGCTGCTGGCAATGGGGATCACCGCGTTCCTGTGCGTGGCCATCGGCGTGTTCCCGGGCCCGCTTTACGCGATCCTGCCGTTCGAGGTGGATTACGTCCCCTACACCACCACCCATGTCATCACGCAGTTGCAATTGCTGTTCTTCTCGGCGCTGGCCTTCACCGTTCTGATGAAGACCGGCATCTACCCGCCGGAACTGAAATCGGTCAATCTCGATACCGACTGGAGCTATCGCCGTGTCCTGCCGACCATCCTGCGCTGGCTGTCGGGCATTGTCGCCGTGTTATGGGCTGCGAATGCTGCCTTCTGGCACCGCCGCTGGATAAACGTGATCGCCGGACTGTACCGCAGCCACGGGCCGGAGGGGCGGATGTCTCAGGTCTGGCCGACCGGCGCGATGGTGCTGTGGATCGCGCTTCTGCTGGGCGTGACGCTGATCGTGAATTTCGTCAGTTAGGAGCAGATGCGGCTTACCAGTTGCAGGCCTTGCGCAAGGGTTCCAACGCGGCCTCGATGCCGGAGATATTGAACGACGCGGTCACCGCATTTTCGCTGAATGGCGTGAAGCGGACCAGCAGCTTCTCGCCACCAAACAGCATCTTGATGAAGGGAATGGCGGTGTTGCCGCGCCACAGGCCAAGTGCTTTGCTGTTGGTGCTATCATCAAAACCGCGTTTTCCGGCCGGTCGGTCATCCACCCGGTATTCGACATTGCCGTATCCGCCGTGGCCGCTGGCCAGATGACAATGCGTGCTTAGATATATCGCCGTGGTGTTCTCTACGCAGCGCAAGACCAACGTTATCTTCTGATCAGAACGCATTATCCCGCAATTCAACGGCTCGTCGGATTGCAGGTACATGAACACATCGGTGGTGTCCTTGAATTCCGATTTGCGGGTGTCGATCTCCCAGTCGCTGGTGGTTGGAATTTCGGTTACCACTGGATTGCGCCCCGCTTCGCGGTCATAGCAAGACAGCCGGTCAAGATCGTTTTCGATCGGCAGGCATTCCGAGACATCCGCCAGCGCGACAATCGGCGCGACCATCAAGGCTGCCAGCAACAAACCAAATCCGGGGCGCATTGAGTCCCTCGAGAACAATTCAGAGTTGTTGGCAGAGTAGCGGCAGAGGGCGTAGCAAGTCCAGCGAAAACCGGCCCCCCAATTCAGCATCACCCGTTCTGGGACGCGAAGTAGCCGATCACCCCGGCCAGGATCAGCCCGGCGATCACCGCCAGCGTGATCTTGATCCAGGACCACGGGCGCTCGCCCTTGACCGCGCCGCTCTGGCCGTTGACGACAAAGCGGTAGGTCTTGCCGCGATACTTGTAGGCGGCGGTCCAGATCGGCAGCAGGACATGCTTGAAGGTGATGTCGCTGACCGTGGTATCAATCCGGTCCACCCGCTGTTCGTCGCCGCCGATATCGGTGCGCACGTCGCGATCGATCTGGCGGTCCATGATGCTGCGGGCCTCGGCGTAGCCCTGTTCCAGCGTGATCGTGTAGCTTTCGGCGCGAAATCCGGCCAGATAGGCAGGGCGGTACGGCTCCAGCAGTGACAGATCCCAGGGCTCCAACGCATCGGTATAGGATTTCGGCAGGCTGGTTGCGGCCAGAACAAGGATGTCATCAAAGAACCGCGCCACCCGGCCCGCGCGCGGCGACCAGCGGATCTTGCGCACCTGTTCGGTACGCTGCACCGATTTGCCGTCTTCCTGCACGGTGACGGTTCGGGTCTCGTAATAGGCATCGCCCCGCTGGCCCTTGTAGCGGCTCTTGGTGTCGGCGTCATAGGTCCAGAACGGCGTGTAGATGCCGTTCAGCGCCCGGCCCTTGCGGGCATATTCCTGCAACCCGTTCGGTGCGAACCAGAGCCGGCCCAACCAGTCGGCCATCGCCTTTTTCGCCTGCCGTTCGTCCAGTTGGAACGGCAGCAGGGCGGCTGGCTTGATCCGCCGGTGGCTGCCGGTGCCGGTGACAAGGGGGGCCGCGCAGAAGGCGCATTCGGTGGCGTGAACCTCGTCCGTGAACTCGATCTCGGCCCCGCAATTGTCGCATCTGGAAAAGCGGGTTTCCTCTTCGATCAGCGCCGACAGGCCGCCGCTGATTGCAAGTTCATAATCGTTCTCGCGCAGATGATCGGTGGATGCGGCAGCGCCTTCCGGCACGTCATTGGCTGCCCCGCAATGTTCGCAGACCAGCGTTTTCGTGCCGGGCGCGAAGCGCAGATCGGCACCACAGGAAGCGCAGGGAAACTTGTGCTCGCCGGGCGGCATGTCGGGTCAGCTTCCCGGCAGGGGTGGCGGTAATACGGTGAACAAGGTGGCCAGTTCGCCAACATCGCCCGCCGCCTGCCAGCCGTCCTGACCTGCCGTCCAGACCAGCGTGTCACGCTTCAGGCCGCCATCGCTGACCATCCGGCCCATCGCGGCGCGGGAATAGGGGCCCTTGGTCTGACCATCAATCGCCAGATGCCAGACCCGTTCGACAGGCGGCGGAGGCGGAGGAGGCGGTGCAGCGGCGGCGGGGGCCTCGGCGGGGCGTGTGCCCCAGGGCCCGGCCTGCGCGGCCTGTTGCGCCATCGCCAGCCCCATCCCCATGCCAAGCCCGGCACCCATGCCCCCACCGGGGTTCTGGGCGGCAGCGGTCATCGCCTCGGCGGCGGCGAACTGGCTGTATTTGCCCAGATCGCCGGCAATCCCCATGGAGGTGCGCTTGTCCATCACCGCCTCGACCTCGGGCGGCAACGAGATGTTCTCGATATAGATTTCGGGCATTTCCAGCCCGTATTCCGCCAGCGCCGGCGAGATTTTCGCCGCCAGCATCCTGGACAGATCCAGCGTGTTCGCAGCCATGTCGAGTACCGGAATCCCCGATCCGGCAATCGCGGCGCTGAATTGCGCCACGATGATGTTGCGGATCTGGAAGCTGATCTCGTCCATCGTGAATTCGCCGTCGGTGCCGACGATCTCGGTCAGGAAACGCGCGGCGTCCTTGACGCGGATCGTGTAGGTGCCGAAGGCGCGAATGCGCACCGGGCCGAATTCCGGGTCGCGGCACATGATCGGGTTCTTGGTGCCCCATTTCAGATCCTGAAAGCGGGTGGTCGAGACGAAGTAAATCTCCGATTTGAACGGTGATTTGAAGCCGTGATCCCAATGCTGCAGCGTGGTCATGATCGGCATGTTGTTGGTTTCCAGCATGTAAAGGCCGGGCGTGAACACATCCGCCAACTGGCCTTCATGCACGAACACCGCCGCCTGACCCTCGCGCACCGTCAGCTTGGCACCATATTTGATCTCGTGGCCCTCGCGCTCGAACCGCCAGACCATCGTGTCGCGGGTATCGTCGGTCCAGTGGATAACGTCAATGAATTCGCCGGTCAGAAAGTCGAAAATGCCCATCTGTCTTCTCCTGTTGGTCGGGTCGCCCTGCGCCCCTTAACTGTTGCCGCGCATCACATCCGCCGCGATTGCCGGCAGAAGCGGGCGGGCGGTTTCCGGAGTCATGCCCAGTTTCAGCCGCCGATCATACAGCATCCTCAGCAGCATTTCATCATGCCGGGTCAGCAGCGCGAATTCCTCGTCATCGTTGAAGATCGAGGGGCGCGCCGCCGGGCTGTCATTGGCCAGGCCCATCGCCTGGGCCATTTCCTCGTGGATGCAGGACAGGCGCATCAGGTCGCCATGTTCCGCCTTCACCAGGATGATCGCCGCCGAATAGGCATTGCTGTTTTCAGCATCCGAGAAGGCATAGGCCACGCAGAAGGTGCTGCGCGGCGAATTGACGATCTCGTCGATCACCACCGGGGAGAGGCGCGGCACCCGTTTGCGCAGTTCCGGGCCGACGGTTTTCTGTTCGTCGCGGTGCAAAAACAGGATGTGGAAATTGGCGTTGGTGTTGGTCAGGGTGATCGGCACCCCGGTCAGCCGCGACAGGCGCTGTGCGTAGGCCGCGACATTGGCGCGATCCTTGGCGCGGGTTTCCATATCCACCAGATCGCCGAACAACAGGCCGATGCGGATCGGTTGCTGCCAGCGTCTCAGGTGGCTTGGCGTCTGCTGGGCGACGAAGCGGTTGTTGCGGATGGTGTATTCATCGTAAAGCGCGATCCGTTCGAAATCCTGTACAAGGGTTTCCTCGGAAAACGGTACATCCGTCCCGCCGCCATCGGTGCGCAGCAGGCCCTGGGCCAGAAGGCGGTTCTGGATGCTGGCATAATAGGCTTCCAGCCGCAGGCTTTCGGCCGACCGGGCGGGGCCTTGTTCTGCCGGCGTGCTGACCACCTGATCGGGCATTTCCACGCAGGCCGCCAAACCGGCCAAGAGGCCAAGGGCTGTTGCGAATTGCCGAAACTGGCGGATCAGGGCGGGTCTTCGGTTTTCAGGCATCGGGCACCGCTGTGCCGACGGCATCGCCTGTGCCGGTACGGCGGGCACGGGCGGCGGCCAGCGTGTCACGCAATTCCGCCTCCATCTTCTTCATGTCCTCCTCGGCGGCGGCGCGGCGCGTCTTGCCTTCATCGGCGATCGACAAAGATTCCTCGATGGTGGCGATCAGGTCGGCATTGGCTTTCTTGACCGAGTTGATATCGAACACGCCGCGCTCGATCTCTGTCCTGATCTGCTTGTTCGCCTGTTTCAGGTTGGCGGCGTTGCTTTCCAGCAATTCATTGGTCAGATCGCTGGCTTCCTTCACCACGCGGGCCGCCTCGGCCGAGCGCTGGATGGTGATCGCCTGTGCCAGCTGGCTTTCCCAGAGCGGGATGGTGTTGACCAGAGTCGAGTTGATCTTGGTCACCAGCGACTTGTCGTTTTCCTGTACCAGCCGGATCGACGGCAGGGATTGCATCGTCACCTGGCGGGTCAGCTTCAGATCATGCACCCGGCGTTCCAGATCGTCGCGGCCCGCGCGCAGATCGCGCAATTCCTGCGCCACCTTCACTTGCTGATCCTCGGGCGCGGCGGCAACCTCGGCTTCCTTGGCCGGGATGTCATCGGCATCGACCTTGGCCAGCACCGCCTCGCCGGCGGCGATGTAAAGGCCAAGCTCGTCGTAGAATTGCAGCGTACGCTCGTAAAGGTTGTCGAGCGAGCGGATATCCTTCATCAGCGTATGTTCATGTTCCAGCAACTCGCCGGTGATCCGGTCGATCTGGGTCTGTACCTCTTCATAGCGCGACATGAACTTGGCAAAGGGGGCCAGCCGTCCGGTCAGCGCCTCCCACCAGGACCGCTTGCGCCGCACGTCCAGTTCGGAAATCTCGAAGCCGCGGATCGAGGTGACCATGTTCCTGAGCGCATCGCCCGCCGGGCCGACATCCTTGTTGCGCACACCGTCCAGCATCGACTGGCTGATATTCTGCAAGCCGCCCTGGGCGCGGGCGCCGAAGCCGACGATGGACTGTGTATCTGTGATGTCGATCTCGGCCATGCGCTCGCGGATCGCCTTTTTCTTGTCCTTGTCGGCAGCTTCAAGCGGCACGATGTCGGCATTGGGTTCGACCAGAACCACGGCGTTCACCTTGTCGACGATCTTGGCGGCCCGTCGCGCGCCTTCGAGGTTGTCCGTGCTCATGATTGTCTCCCCATCAGGTTTGCACGCCTTCGTGGCGCAGTCTTTCCCGCAATACTTCAATCTCTACATCAAGATCGCTTCGATCATCCAGCAGCATTTCCTTGCGCTGGGCGACAAAGTTCGCTTGCAGATCGCCCAGCAGGGTCTCGTAATCGCTGCGGGCGCGGGCGTCGCGGGTGTTTTGGTAAAGTGCCACGAACTTCGCCGTCGCGTCGCGTGCGCCGATCAGATAGACGCTCAGATACCGCCGCGCGCCGTTCAGATCGCGGGGGTCTTCCTCGATCGTGCGGAACATGGCGCGTGCCGATGCGGTGAAGGCGTCCAGGCGTTTTTGCAAGGCCCGGTCGTTCAGCGCGGCCATCGCGGCGGTCATCTCGGCCAGATAGCTTTCGGCTTCATCCACCGCGCGGGCGACGCGCTGGCCGGGGAAATTCTCGTAGCCGTCGATGCCCTTGCTTTTCAAAGGATCAATGCCGAAGGCCGCCAAATGGAGGATTGCCGCCAACAGGCCAAGCGTGGACGGCAGGATCAGGTTGGCCGGGGTCCAGGCGGCCAGCGTGATCCCGGCACCGCACAAGGCGGCGGCTAAGATCTTGCGCGGCAAAGCCGGGCGGCGGGCGCGGGTGCGGGCGTTGAAGGCGAATTCGGCAAACAGGCCCTCGCGCAGCAGCCAGGCGGCCAGGATCAGCAGCGCGAAAGCGGTGAAATCACGCACAATACCCGCGGGATTGCCGGCGGTGATCTGGCCAAAGCCGGTCAGAAGCAGCGGCAGGGGTGCGGCGAACATCAGCCAGGCGCGAAACCCGGCGCGTGGCTTCGGCGGCGTCGGCGCGGCATTATCGGGCGGATTGCCCCCGGGGCTGAACCGCCCGCCATATTCCCGCGCCATCACGCACCCCCCGGCACAAGGCCGGTACTGACCGCCAGAACCAGCGCCAGAAGTACCAGAAAGGCGATCCACCTGAGGGACGTTGCCGACATTCGCAAAACCTGCATCAAACGCCAGAACAGGCGCAGCCCCTCATATAGCAGCGCCTTGCCCGGATTGCCACAAATAGCGGCCTATTTGCGGTGTCGGCGGCGTTCCATCGTCAGTTTGCGCTGATAGCCCGATTGCACCACCTCGACCATCACCAGCACCGCGATCGAGAAATAGAAGGTGGTTTTCGACATCGGCACCAGCGGGTGATCGAACACCACGATCCACAGGCTGTCGTCATGCATGGCATGGGCGGCGGCGGGCCCTGCCTCGCCCAGAAGCACCACGCCGACGATCAGCAGGATGAACAATCCCAGCACCTCGTACATGCGGTTCTTCTCCAGAAACGTGGTGACGCTGTCGGCCAGCACCAGCATGGCAATGCCCGAGATCAGGATGGCCACCGCCAGCACCGGGAACACATTTGTGATGGCGATGGCGGACAGGATGGAATCAAAGCTGAACACCAGGTTCATCGATACGATCATCAGGACAACCTTCCATGCCGGTTTCTTGCGGCGACCGTTTTCCGGGCCTGACAGGTCCTCGACGCTCAGCATATGGCCGATTTCGCTGACGGCGGTGTACATGATGAAGATACCGCCCAGCAGGAATACCAAAGTGGCGAAATTGACCGAGCCTTCGATGATGCCGGGATGATTGAAGGTCAGGAACGGGGTTTTCAGGCTTTCCAGCAATTGCAGCATGATGAACAGCAGCACCACTCTCAGCGCCACCGCCACGATGATGCCCCAGTACCGCACCCGGCGCTGGCTGGCCTCGGGCGCGCGTTGCGATTCAATCGAGATATACAAAAGGTTGTCAAAACCCAGCACGGCTTGCAGGAAGATCAGCACCACGAGGTCGCTGAAATTCAAGAAGGTAAAAAGATCGGCCATGCGCGGGCTCCGTTTTCTGTTGGTCGGATCGGGCCACCCTAGGGGGTCAACTCCGCTCCATGCAAGAGGGCGCGGGGTGCGCCAATCATGCGTTTTGAGATTTGCCGAAAATGCGCTATTCTGCGGCCAAGCGAAGTTTCGACTGCTGGCACGATAGCATGACTTGCATAGGTTCCTGCCGGTGCGGCGCGCGAGGTCGCGGAAGGCGGGGCGGGTTGCCTCGCTGATCTAACCGGGGGGAAAGATGGCTAAAGGCATCGTAAAATGGTTCAACAACGCCAAGGGCTACGGGTTCATCCAGCCCGATGACGGCGGCAAGGATGTGTTCGTGCATATCACGGCGGTGCAGGCTGCGGGGCTGACCGGGCTGGCGGAAAACCAGCCGATCGAGTTCGAGATGGTCGAGGGCCGTGATGGTCGCAAGACCGCAGGTGATCTGAAACCGGTGGGCGGCGCGGCCTGACACGGGCCTCAGCGTCGCCGCGGTGTCTGCGGGCCTGACCGGCCTTTGCCGGGGCGTGGCTTGACGGCTTTGGTTGCCGTGCCGACAGGTTTGTCCAGCCCAAGCTGATCGCGCAGGATGCGTGCGGGGACTTCCTCGATTCCGCCGGGCTTCAGATCGCCAAGCTGGAACGGGCCATAAGATACCCGGATCAGCCGGTTCACCTTCAGGCCGATCTCCTCCATCGCGCGGCGGATCTCGCGGTTCTTGCCTTCGCGCAGGCCCAGCGTCAGCCAGGCATTGGCCCCTTGCTGGCGATCCAGCGTTACCTGCATCGGCTGGAACCGCTCGCCAGCGATGGTCAGCCCCTTGCGCAACGGTTCAAGCGTGGCATCCTCGGGCGTGCCGTTCACGCGCACCCGGTACTTGCGGGTCCAGCCGGTCGAAGGCAGTTCCAGCTTGCGCTTCAACCCGCCGTCATTGGTGAACAACAACAGGCCTTCCGAGTTCAGGTCCAGCCGGCCGATGCTCATCACGCGGGGCAGGGTATCGGGCAGGATATCAAACACCGTGCGGCGGCCCTGTTCGTCGCTGGTGGTGGTGACCAGCCCCGGCGGCTTGTGAAACCGCCACAGGCGCGGGCGTTCCGGCGCGGCCAGCGGCTTGCCGTCCACCGTGATGCGGTCGCTGGCGGTGACGTTCAGCGCCGGCGACGTGATCACATTGCCGTTCACCGCAACCCGGCCCTCGCCGATCATCGCTTCGGCCCCGCGGCGCGAGGCAACACCGGCGCGGGCAAGGACCTTGGCGATACGGTCGCCATCTGGGGATTTGTCTGTCATGGCCGGTGATCTACAGCCTATGGGGGCATCTTCCAAGCGTTTCCGAAGGGGCGGCGGATCGCGGTGCAGGCCAGATCAGCGAATCTTGCGCCTTGCCAATTGCTTACGGCGATATCCGCAGCTTCAACATCAGCTTTGCAACCCGTTCAGGCCCCGACATCCGGGCCCTTGCAGGGGATCGGCCGCTGGTCGCGCCAGATCACATCGAGATCGGCCGCCGGTTCACGGCCTTCGGCACGGGCGGCGAATACCTCACCCTTTTTCAGGAAATGCCAGCATTGCTCGTCAGGGTTGGTTTCGTAGACGAAACAGATCATATCGCCCCTGGGATACCAGATGCCCCGCGTACAGGTGCCATCGGCATATTGCCAGATCGACTGGCGGCCCGGCAGATATTGCTCGGTGCCATAGGGCTGGCCCTGTTGCGCGAAATAAAGTGTCTGGTCGCTGATATAGGCGGCAAATTCGTCTGGCGACAGGATTTCCTCTGCCCAAGCCGTGCCCGGCAACAGCAAGACAAGAAACAGGAACCAACGCATCGAACCTAACCCGAAAAGACCGCTTTCGGACTGGATAGCACATTTGCCTGTGATTCTGTCGGCTGAAATCCGATCTGGTCGGCGGCGTGGCGGCGGCGCCAGTCATCGACCAGCGGATTCATGAACCGCTTCCACAGCCCCGGCACCAGCGCGATGCAGGACATCACCGGCAGGCTGCGCGGCAGCACCGGTGCGCCTTCCGAGGCGCGGGTGCGCAGATGCATGTAGCGCACCGAGGGATGCGCGTGATGGTCGGAATGCTTGGGTGCGTTCAGCATCAGGGCGGCGGTGAAGGCGTGCGGCGCGTTCCAGGAATGGTGGATCGAGACCGGCTCGTATTTGCCATTGGCAAGGCGGCGGCGTTGCAGGCCGTAATGCTGGACATAATCGCTTAACAGCAACTGCATCTGCGCCAGCGTCGTGAAGCCAAGATAGATGGCAACACCGCGCAAGCCCGCCGCCAGGTAAATGCCCGCCAGCCAGACCAGCGCGCCCACCACATAGATGAAATAGGGATTGGCCGGGTGCAGCGCTGGCCTCCCGTTCACCGCCAGCCGTGCGGTTTCCGCCTTCAGCCCGCAGCGGAACGACCCAGACCATGCCCGCAGGAAGAACCGGTAGATGCCTTCATTGGCGCGCGCGGAATTGGGATCGCGGGGGGTAGCCGCATAGCGGTGATGCACCAGCATATGCGCGCTGGTGTGATGGCCGAACAGGATCGAGATGAAGACCCATTTGCCGATATGATGGCGCAGGCGGTCACGGCGGTGGATCATTTCATGCGCATTGGCGGTCGAGACCGTGCCGAAAAACAGCATGAAGGCCATGAAGGTTACCAATGTGTCCGGCAGCGATTGCCCGCCTTGAGCGATGAAGATGACGGCAAGCGGCAGTAGTGCCAGATGCCCCAGCCCCAGAACCAGCGGCACCGCTTCGGCCAGAAATGCATCAATGCGGCCCTGGCGGCGACCAACCTCGCCATTGGCGTAAAGCGCCTCATCAGCCAGAAAGGCGAAGATGGTCATGTAGAACAGGGCGGCGAAGGCCATGCCCGCCCCGAAATGCAAAGACAGGGCCAGCAGAATCATCGGCACCAGCGCTGTCAGTTTCAGAAGTAAATTCGCAATGATCATAGCATCCCCCATCCGGACCCTGTGCAAATCTCGCACCGCAATTCGGCAGCATGATGGAAAAAGCTTGATTTTTTGCCCTGCCGCCGCGCGTGCCGTGATGCGGGTTTGCGCAAATGCCGGGCGGGTGGTCGTATTTTGAGTGGTCGCTCCGCCGCCCCTGTTCTAAGGATGCGACAGGCGGGGTTGGAAAACGGGGTCGAACCGATGACACTGGACCAGGGCGAGGGTGTCTGGAAAAGCGGGCGCGGCAAGGGCCGGGTCACGCCGAAAGGGCGGCAACTGGACGAGGCCGCGCTGGCCGAGGTGCAGGTATTGCTGGGCCACCAGCCGCGCCGCCGTGACCTGCTGATCGAATTTCTGCATCTGATTCAAGATACTTACGGGCATCTGTCCGCTGCACATCTGCGTGCGCTGGCCGAAGAGATGAAGCTGCCTCAGGCCGAGGTTTACGAGGTTGCCTCGTTCTACGCGCATTTTGATATCGTGCGCGAGGGCGAGGCCGCGCCACCGGCGCTGACCATCCGGGTCTGCGATTCGCTCAGTTGCGAGATTGCCGGGGCCGGGGCGCTGATGCAGGCCTTGCAGGACGGGCTTGATCCCGGCGAAGTTCGGGTGTTGCGGGCCCCCTGCATGGGGCGCTGCGATACCGCGCCGGTTGCAGAAGTGGGGCATAATCATGTCGACCGCGCGTCGCTGGCACGGGTGCGGGATGTGATTGCCAAGGGTGATTTCCACCCAGCAATCCCCGATTACGAAGGTTTTGCCGCGTACCGGGCGGCGGGTGGCTACACCACGCTGGAAAGCCTGCGGGCAGGGGCGCAGACGCCCGATCAGGTGCAGGAAACCCTGCTGGCCAGCGGCCTGCGCGGCATGGGCGGGGCAGGGTTCCCGGCGGGGCGCAAATGGTCCTTCGTGCGTGCCGAGGCCGGACCGCGCTATCTGGCGGTGAATGCCGACGAGGGCGAACCGGGCACCTTCAAGGACCGCTATTTCCTGGAGCGCACGCCGCATCTGTTCCTGGAAGGCACGCTGATCGCCGCCTGGGCGATCGAGGCGGCCACGGTGTTTATCTATCTGCGCGACGAATATCCAAGTGCCCGCGAAATCCTGCTGGCCGAGATCGCCGCCCTTGAATCCGCCGGGATCATCGCGCCCGGTTATATCGACCTCAGGCGCGGGGCCGGGGCCTATATATGCGGTGAAGAAAGCGCGATGATCGAATCGATCGAAGGCAAACGCGGCCTGCCGCGCCACCGCCCGCCCTATGTGGCGCAGGTCGGGGTGTTTGGCCGCCCGACGCTGGTGCATAACGTCGAAACCCTGCACTGGGTCGCCCGTATCTGCCGCGAAGGGCCGGAAGTGTTCGGCGATCACGGCGCGAACGGGCGCAAGGGGATGCGCAGCTATTCAGTGTCGGGCCGGGTGGCCGAACCGGGCGTGAAACTGGCCCCGGCGGGACTGACCATTGCCGAACTGATCGCCTTGTCGGGCGGCATGGCCAAGGGGCATGTGTTCAAGGCCTATCAGCCGGGCGGTCCATCTTCGGGCCTGTTGCCGGCGACGTTGGCGGATATCCCGCTGGATTTCGACACGCTGCAGCCGCATGGCACCTTCATCGGCTCCGCCGCCGTGGTGGTGCTGTCGGATCAGGATTCCGCGCGCATGGCGGTGCTGAACATGCTGCGGTTCTTCGAGGATGAAAGCTGCGGGCAATGCACGCCCTGCCGGGTGGGCTGTGAAAAGGCGGTCAAGCTGATGCAGGCAGATGCCTGGGATCAGGGCCTGCTGAAGGAATTGTGCCAGGCGATGGCCGATGCCTCGATCTGCGGGCTGGGGCAGGCGGCCCCGAACCCGATCCGCTCGATCATGCGGCATTTCCCGGACGAGGTGTCCTGAAACGACCGCTTCAGCGCCGTTTGGTCTTCAGTATCCGCTGCCAGATCGTACCGCCGCCATAGCGGCCCATGCCGATGAAATAGGCGATGATCAGTACGAAGAAGATGATCGCCGGTCCGCCATTCAACGAAAATCCGCCGTCGCTGGTGTTGCCGGTCATCGCCGCTACGACGTAACCGATCAGGAAAAACGCCGTCAGTAGATCGAGAACGAAGGCGAGGATGATCCGCCAGCTTGCCACCTGTTTACCGTCCGTCACGTAAACCCCCCTGTTTTGCTTTGCAAAGCGCATTCGATGGCGTCACGCTAGCGCAAATGCGCCGCCAGGGATAATGAATTTCGCGGCCTGGATCGGGGGAATTGATGGACCTGTCAATCTTGCTTCTGGTGGTATCGGGGATTGCCGCGGCACTCTATGGCGCGGTCCTGACGCACCGACCGGTCTCAAACCTGCGCAGCCTGGTCAAGACGATGGCGGTGCTGGCGCTGGCGGCCTACGCGCTGTTGGCGGGCGGGGGATGGCTGCTGGTGGCGGCACTGACGTTGTCGGCGCTGGGCGATTTCTTCCTGTCGCGCGAGGGCGATACGCCGTTTCTGGCTGGCATGGTGGCGTTCCTGCTGGCGCATGTCGCCTATGTGGTGGCCTTTGTCGGGCTGGGCCAGTCCGGCGCGCTGCTGGCGGACCGCTGGCCGGTGGCGTTGCTGCTGATCGTGTTTGCTGCTGCGGTCTACCGGGCGCTCTGGCCCGGCCTCGGCGCGTTTCGTGTGCCGGTGGCGGCCTATTGCCTGGCGATCCTGGCGATGGGCCTGTCCGCGTTTGATCTGGCCTTTGCGGGCAAGGCATGGTTGATCCCGGTCGGCGCGATCCTGTTCATGGCATCCGACAGCGTGCTGGCAATTGCCCGCTTCCGCCTGACGCCGGAATCCGGCTGGCAGTTGCCTTCGGGCTGGTTCGTCTGGGCCAGTTACTGGCTGGCGCAGATCGTACTGATGCTGGGGCTGTTGTAGCGGTTCGGGCAAAAAAACGGGGATCGTTGCCGACCCCCGTTGAAGTTAATGGCCGAAACAGGCCATCAGGGAAGTTCTAGTGAGACATCAGGACCGGCACCTTGGCGCGGGCAATCGCGGCATTGGTGGCACCGCCCCAGATATCTTCAAAAAACTTGGAATGCTCATAGGCACCCATGATCAGCAGGCCGGCCCCGTGGGAGTCCACGGTCTCCAGCAGAACCTTGCCGATCGAGCGGCGCGAGCGCGGCACGATCTCGGCGTTCGAGGCAATGCCGTGGGTGGCCAGATGATTGGTCACCGATTGCAGCCGCTTCAGCGCCTCGGCGCTGCCGTCGCCGACAGATACAACCGCGATATCGGATTTGGTTTCCAGAATATCCAGCGCGTCGGCCATCGCGCGGGCGGCCGATTTGCCGCCATCCCAGGCCAGCACCGCCTTGTCGTTCAGCACATTGTCCGGCAGGTCCTGCGGCACTACCATCACCGGGCGGCCGGAATTCAGCGCGATCACATCGGGATGCGGCACCAGGTTGCGGTTCTCGCGGGTGCCGTCATATTGGCCGACCAGCACGATGTCATAGGTCCGTGCCAGTTCCATCAGCGAATAATCGACATCGCCGCCGGCCTCGACCCAATGGGTGGTCTTGCCTTCCGGCTCGCCCAGAACCTCGAAAAACTCGGCCCGGATGGCATCGCGGCGGGCCTTTTCGGCGTCGCGGATGATGCTGCCGAGATCTGCCGAGGCATAGGGGCGCAGCGTGGTGCTGATCTCGCTGGGCGCATAGGTCAGGGCACCGGTCAGATGCGCATCGTATTTGTTCTTCATCAGTCGGGCCAGCTTGACCGCGCTTTTCGAGCTTTGCGATCCGCTGTACGCGACGAGAATATTCTTGATGGCCATGCCGGTCTCCGGTTCTGTTCACGCTGTCTTTAGCGCGGTTTCTGGGTGTGGGACTTGATTTGTATCAATTGAGATGACTTTTAGATCAGGTGGCAGTTTCGCTTTCCCTTCGGGCGCGCAGGCATTAGGGGAAGGGGATATTTGCGGATCGAGGGGCAGGTATGTCGTTTTTCGGGAAACTCAAGGACCGGATGTTCAAGTCCTCGTCCAGACTGGACGAGGGACTGGACGCGATTGTCGGTGACGGGGGCGAGGCTGACGAGGCCGCCGCCGCCCCTGCAACGCCGCCGCCCGCGCC
>JAIOJF010000016.1 GCA_019911965.1 Paracoccaceae bacterium
CGGCTGGCGTCGCAGCAGCGGCGGGTGCGTCGGCCAGGGCCTTCTGCACATCGCCTTTCATCACCCTGCCATCGCGCCCGGTGCCGGTAACATCGTCGCGCGACAGGCCGGCCTCGGCCATCATCTTTTTCGCCGACGGCGCGTCTTCGACATCCGCCTTCGCGCTCGGCGACGGGGCCGTTTCGGTGGCGGCGGGTTCGGCGGCTGTAGCGGGTGCCGCGCCGGAGGCGGAAATCACCGCCAGTTTCGCTGCCGCAGCCACCGTTGTGCCGGCAGGGGCGACGATCTCGGCCAAAACGCCCGCGCTCGGGGCCGGAACCTCGACCGAGACCTTGTCGGTTTCCAATTCGCACAGCATTTCATCGAGTGCGACCGTATCGCCGACCGCCTTGAACCATGTCGCCACGGTGGCTTCGCTGACGCTTTCGCCCAAGGCCGGCACCATCACGTCGACGCTTTCGCCACCCGTAGCGGTAGCAGGTTCAGGCGCGGTTTCAGGGGCCGGTTCCGGGGCCGGTTCAGGCGCGCTGGTCACAACCGGATTCGGCGGGCGGGTCACCGCTGCCGGGGCCGGGGCCTGATCGGATTTGGCAGGTTTCGCGGCGGCGGCACCTTCGCTGATCGTCGCCAGCAGCGCGTTCACGCCGACGGTTTCACCCGCCGCCACGACGATTTCCGCCAGGGTGCCGGCAGCCGGGGCCGGTACTTCGACCGTCACCTTGTCGGTTTCCAGCTCGCACAGCATTTCATCAACCGCCACCGCATCGCCGGGCTGCTTGAACCAGGTTGCGATAGTGGCTTCGGTGACGCTTTCGCCCAGCGTCGGGACTCGGACTTCGATCGACATGCGGGTCACTCCCCTTCAATTCCAAGCGCGTCGTTCACGAGCGCCTCTTGCTGTTGTTTGTGGGCCGAGGCCAGACCGGTCGCCGGCGAGGCGGCGGCGGGGCGTCCGACATATTTCGGGCGGGCATTGGCGGCCTTGATGCGGCCAAGGATCCATTCGATATTCGGCTCGATGAAGGTCCATGCGCCCTGGTTCTTCGGTTCTTCCTGGCACCAGATCACCTCGGCCTGGATGAAGCGCGTCAGTTCCTTGGACAGCGACATTGCCGGGAACGGATAGAACTGTTCCAGCCGCAGCAGGTAGACATCGTCCAGCCCCATCGCGTCGCGCTTTTCCAGCAGGTCGAAATAGACCTTGCCGGAACAGATCACCACCCGGCGGATTTCTGCATCGGGCTTCAGCGCCAGTTCGGAATTGCCGTGCTGGGCATCATCCCACAAGACCCGGTGGAACGACGATCCGGTAATCATTTCCTGCATCGTCGAGACCGCCATCTTGTGACGCAGAAGCGATTTCGGCGTCATCATGATCAAGGGCTTGCGGAACGAACGGTGCAACTGGCGGCGCAGGATGTGGAAGTAATTGGCCGGCGTGGTGCAATTGGCCACGATCCAGTTATCCTCGGCGGACATCTGCAGGAAACGCTCCAGCCGGGCGCTGGAATGTTCCGGCCCCTGCCCCTCGTAGCCATGCGGCAACAGCATCACCAGCCCCGACATGCGAAGCCATTTGCGTTCGCCGGAACTGATGAACTGGTCGATCATGATCTGCGCGCCATTGGCGAAATCGCCGAACTGCGCCTCCCACAGGGTCAGCGCGTTTGGCTCGGCCAGCGAATAGCCGTATTCAAAGCCCAGAACCGCGTATTCCGACAGCATCGAATCGATCACATTGTAATGTGCCTGACCGGGCTTGATGTTGTTCAGCGGGAAATAGCGTGCCTCGGTTGTCTGGTCGATCAGGCCGGAATGGCGCTGGCTGAAGGTGCCGCGGGTGGAATCCTGGCCTGCCAGCCGCACCGGATAACCCTCCAGCAGCAGGCTGCCGAAGGCCAGTGCCTCGGCAGTCGCCCAGTCGATGCCCTGGCCGGTTTCCAGCATTTCGCGCTTGGCCTCAAGCTGGCGGGCGACGGTGCGATGGATGTTGAAATCCTCCGGGAACCGCGTCAGTGCCGCGCCGATCTCGGCCAGGCGTTCGGGATCGACAGCGGTCGCGCCGCGCTGGTATTCGCCGGCCTTGTGATCGAGATGCGACCAGCGGCCATCCAGCCAGTCGGCCTTGTTGGGCAGGTATTCCTTGCCGGCTTCGAATTCCTCGTTCAGATGCGCCTGGAAGGCGGCCTTCATGTCCTCGATCTCGCCTTCGGGGATCAGGCCGTCGGCAACAAGCCGTTCGGTATAAAGCTGCAGCGTCGTCTTGTGCCGCTTGATGTTGGTATACATCAGCGGATTGGTGAACATCGGCTCGTCGCCTTCGTTATGACCAAATCGGCGATAACAGAAAATGTCGATCACCACATCCTTGTGGAACAACTGGCGGAACTCGGTCGCCACCTTGGCGGCATGTACCACCGCTTCGGGATCGTCGCCGTTGACATGGAAGATCGGCGCTTCGACCATCAGCGCGATATCGGTCGGATAGGGGCTGGAGCGCGAGAAATGCGGCGCGGTGGTGAACCCGATCTGGTTGTTGACGATCAGATGGATGGTGCCCCCCGTGCGATGGCCGACCAACCCCGACAGGCCGAAACATTCCGCCACCACGCCCTGACCGGCAAAGGCGGCATCGCCGTGCAGCAGGATCGGCAATACCCGGGTTCGATCCGCGTCGTTACGCTGGGTCTGCTTGGCGCGGACCTTGCCCAGAACCACCGGATTGACCGCCTCCAGATGCGACGGATTGGCGGTCAGCGACAGATGGACTGTATTGCCATCAAACGCACGGTCCGACGAGGCCCCGAGGTGATATTTCACATCCCCCGAGCCTTCGACATCGGTCGGCTTGAAGCTGCCGCCCTGGAATTCGTTGAAGATCGCGCGGTAGGGCTTGGCCAGCACATTCGCCAGCACCGACAGGCGGCCGCGATGCGGCATGCCGATGGCGATTTCCTCGACCCCCAGCGCACCGCCGCGCTTGATGATCTGCTCCATCGCCGGGATCAGCGCCTCGCCGCCGTCCAGCCCGAAGCGCTTGGTGCCCATGTATTTGACATGCAGGAATTTCTCGAAGCCCTCGGCCTCGACCAGCTTGTTCAGGATCGCCTTGCGGCCGTTCTTGGTGAACTGGATTTCCTTGCCATAGCCTTCGATCCGTTCCTTCAGCCAGCCGGCCTGCTCGGCATTGGAAATATGCATGTATTGCAGCGCGAAGGTGCCGCAATAGGTGCGTTTCACGATGGCGATGATCTCGCGCATCGAGGCGACATCGAGGCCCAGCACCTGATCCAGAAAGATCGGGCGGTCCATGTCGGCCTCGGTGAAGCCATAGGTTGACGGTTCCAGTTCGGGGTGATTGCCGGTGTCCGTCATCTTCAGGGGATCGAGATCGGCGGCCAGATGGCCCCGGATGCGGTAGGCGCGGATCAGCATCAGGGCGCGCAGGCTGTCCAGCACCGCCTGCTGCACCTGGGCATCGCTGAGCTCAACACCCTTTTCGCGCGCCTTGTCCTTGACCTTGTCGGCGGCCTTCTTCGGTTCCAGCGGCCACTGGCCATCCAGCGCTGCGGTCAATTCGTCGGCCGGTTGCGGCGGCCAGTCGCGGCGCTGCCAGGCCGGGCCGGCGGCCTCGTGTTTCACATCCGCGTCGCTGTCGCCCAGCGCCCTGAACCATGCCCGCCAGCTTTCATCGACGGCTTCGGGATCATTGGCATAGCGCGCATAAAGCTGTTCGACATATTCCGCGTTATGGCCCTGCAGGAAGCTGGAGGCGTGGAACTGGCTGGTATTGGTTTGTTCGGTCATGGTGTTACCTCATTTCCTTCACAAGGATATTGGTCACTGTCGGCTCTAGCGTTGACCAGGTATGCGTCGCCCCCGGAATGATGTTCAGAGTGACATTCTTCCCGGCAGCCCTGGCAGCGGCATGATATTCCTCGGAATAGCGCGGACTTGTATTGCTGTCTTTTGATCCAACCACGAGTATGATCCGCGTTTTGCGTGCAACGCCGCCAACATGATCCAAGGGCGACTCGCTGGTCTGCCAGGTGTTCCTGCCGCGCCGCGCCATCCGCCATTTCGGCACGTCGCAGGGGCACGAGACCAGCACCACACTGTCGGCGATTCCGGGATAGCGCCCGATCACCGAGCCCATCTGGCCCGAGCCGCCGGAATGGCCCATGACGATCAGCTTCTTGGGTTTCAGGCTGGCCCGCATGGCGATCAGCGTTTGCGCCAGCGCGTCGTTGTTGGGTTTCGTGTAGAGATCATCCAGCGACGCCCCGCCACGGCCCGGGCTGTGATACTTGCCGTTGCCGTAGCCCGGGCGGTTCAGCGCCACCACGGTGGACCCCGGAACCGCCTTGGCCAAAGCCGCGGCCATCTTGTCATAGCGCCCCGGCCCGCCATCGCCGTGCAGGATAACCAAGAGGACCTGATTGCCATTGCCATGTACCGGGCCTTTCAGCGGACCAAACTCGAAGGCATTGGCCAGCGGCGCCAGAACAAGCGTGACGATAGCGGCGGTCAGCAATCCGGCCAGATGGCTTCGGCATTGTGAAAACAGGCGCATGGTACTCATCATTCCCATTTGTAGGTCACAAACAATTGCACGCCGTCACCCCCGGCAAGCATGCCTTTGGCGGCCTCCGGGACATTCAGTCGGGCGGCCACGGCCTCGACCTTGCGGATATTCGGCGCGGCGCGCAGCAGTCTGAGGTCCACCGCCGCAAAAGCGCGGGTATCGCCGGGACCGGCAAAGCTGGGGGGAAACTTGTCACGCACGAAAGGCAATTCAGGGGCGGATAGCAGGCAGATATTCTGGCCGCGATGGCCGTTGGTCATGTATTCGACATGCAGGCTCTGATCGCCCCGCAGCATCAGTGTGAACGGATCGGTGCGCATGGAATGGCTGGAATGCGCCGCCTCCAGGAAGGTCAGCGCCTGATCGGCGGTGCTGAACCGGCCGGGGCTGGTGATCAGCGCCCAGTTGATTTCCTCGATCGCATTGGCCACGCGGGTCTGGTCGGCCTCGGTTTCTGCCAGCGTCCAGCCATCAGCCTCGAACGCCGCGATCAGGCCTTCGACCGAATGCTGCGTGGTGAAACAGGGGGCAAGCTCGGAGAACGCATCGGCGGCAACCGAAGCGGTGCCCGTTCCGGCAAGGATCATGGCGGACAGGGCAATGCCCGGACCGCGCCATTTCCGGGCGGGCCTGTGCTGGCATTCGTTCTCCATGTTTACCCTCACCGCGCCCTCCATTCAGCCGATTGCCTTCAGCACAGCTTCGCCCAGCCCGGCGGGGCTGTCGGCAACCACGATCCCGGCGCTGCGCATGGCGTCGATCTTGTCTTCGGCACCGCCCTTGCCACCGGCGACAATCGCCCCGGCATGGCCCATCCGGCGGCCCGGCGGTGCGGTGCGCCCGGCGATGAAACCGGCGGTCGGTTTGCTGCGGCCCTTCTTGGCCTCGTCCTTCAGGAATTGCGCGGCCTCTTCCTCGGCCGAGCCGCCGATCTCGCCGATCATGATGATCGCCTCGGTCTCGGGGTCGGTCGCGAAGGCCTTGAGCACGTCGAGGAAGTTGGTGCCGTTGATCGGGTCGCCGCCGATGCCGATGCAGGTCGACTGCCCCAGCCCGAGGCCGGTGAGCTGCCAGACCGCCTCGTAGGTGAGCGTGCCCGAGCGCGAGACCACGCCGACCTTGCCCGGCCGGTGGATGTGCCCCGGCATGATGCCGATCTTGGCCTTGCCCGGCGAGATGATGCCCGGGCAGTTGGGGCCGATCAGCCGGACCTTGCGCTCGCCCAGGAAGGCCTTGACCCTGAGCATGTCGTTGACCGGCACGCCCTCGGTGATCGCCACCACCAGCTCGATGCCGGCGTCGGCCGCCTCCATGATCGCGTCGCCCGCGAACGGCGGCGGCACGAAGATCATGGTGGCGTTGGCGCCGGTCGCCTTGCGCGCCTCGGCGACCGTGTCGAAGACCGGGATGCCCTCGACCGTCTCGCCCCCCTTGCCCGGGGTGACGCCCGCCACCACCTGGGTGCCGTAGTCGCGGCAACCGAGGGCGTGGAACTTGCCCTCCTTGCCGGTGATGCCCTGCACGACCAGGCGGCAGTCGTCCTTCAACCAGATCGCCATCACGCACCCCCCTTCAGAGCCGCGACCGCCTTCTCGGCGGCGTCCGCCATCGTCTCCGCGACGTGGAAATGGAAGCGACTCTCGCGCAGGATGCGCCGCCCCTCCTCGACGTTGGTGCCCTCGAGGC
>JAIOJF010000017.1 GCA_019911965.1 Paracoccaceae bacterium
GTCTTCGTTCTGCAGTCGACGTCGTATCCGGCCAACGACCACCTGATGGAACTGCTGATCATGATCGATGCGTTCCGCCGCTCGTCCGCGCGCCGCATCACCGCCGTCGTTCCCTATTTCGGCTATGCCCGCCAGGACCGCCGCACCAAGGCGCGCACGCCGATCTCGGCCAAGCTGGTGGCCAACCTGATCACTCAGGCAGGCGTCGAGCGGGTGCTGACGATGGACCTGCACGCGGCCCAGATTCAGGGTTTCTTCGATCTGCCGGTGGATAACCTCTATGCCTCGCCGATCTTCGCGATGGATATCGCACACCACTTCGCGGACCTGAAAAGCGTGATGGTGGTGTCGCCGGATGTCGGCGGCGTCGGGCGTGCCCGCGAACTGGCGAAGCGGCTGGACCTCGATCTTGCCATTGTCGACAAGCGCCGCACCGCGCCCGGCGAGATTGCCGAGATGAACGTGATCGGCGATGTCTCGGGGCGCACCTGCCTGATCGTGGACGATATCTGCGATACCGCGGGCACGCTGGTGAAAGCCGCCGAGACCCTGATCGAGAAAGGCGCCGCCGAGGTGCATGCCTATATCACCCACGGCGTGTTGTCCGGCCCGGCGGTGGAGCGGATCGGCAATTCTGTGATGAAAAGCCTTGTCATCACCGATACGATCGAGGCCACGCCCGAGGTTCGCGCCGCCAAGAAAATCCGCATGGTGCCGACCGCGCCGATCTTTGCACAAGCCATCCTGAACATCGCCAATGGCACTTCGGTATCGTCGCTGTTCGAGACCGACACGCTCAGAACCATCTATCACGGCCATTTCGGCAACGAGTGACCGGCCGGAAAACCGCCCTTCGATCCGTTCCGACCGCCGCACGCGCGGTTCCCCTCTGATCGTAAAACCGCTAGCCTTGCGTCCATGTTCCTGTCACGCGGTCGCCGCTTCATCTTTGTCCATATCCCGAAAACCGGCGGCACCTCGCTGATGCTGGCGCTGGAAGCGCGTGCCATGAAGGACGACCTGCCGATCGGCGACACCCCGAAAGCCCGCCAGCGCAGACGCCGGCTGAAGGGGATCGAAACCACCGGGCGGCTCTGGAAACATTCGCGGCTGGCCGACATCTACGGCCTGGCCACGCCTGAGGAGATCGAAAGCTTCTTCGTCTTCACGCTGGTGCGCAATCCCTGGGACCGGCTGGTCAGCTATCACGCCTGGCTGCAGGATCAGGATTTCGACCACCCCGCCGTCGCCCTGGCCAAAAGACTGGATTTCTCTGCCTTCCTGAACGCGCTCGAAATCCAGGCCTCGTTCCGCGCCAGCCCCGCCGCCAGCTATGTCACCGATGCAAACGGCAATGATCGCTGCGCCATGTATCTGCAACTGGAACATCTGGGGCGCGATATCCCGGCGCTGGAGGCGCGTCTGGGCCTGCGGTTGCCGGATGTGGGGCGGGTCAATGCCTCAAACCGCAACCGCGACTGGCGGGGTTATTACAGCGATGCCGATGCGGGCCTTGTGGCCGATATCGCAGCGGCGGATATCGCGCGGTTCGGCTATACCTTCGATGGCGTCTGAAGCTGGCCGCGCGGGCGGCGCGACATCTGCACCGCCAGAATACCGGCGGTGATGATCGCAACGCCGATGAAATCGCGCGTGCTCATCGGCTCGCCCAGGATCACGAAGGCGATGGCCACGCCGAAGAACGGGTTCAGGAAGTGATAGGTCGCAGCCCGGGTCGAGCCGATCCGCCCGACCAGCAGGAACCAGACCCAGGTGGCCGCCAGCCCCGGCACCAGTGTGGTATAGATGAATGCCAGCACCAGTTCGGCAGTCCATGTGATGGAAACGGTTTCCAGCGCCAGTGCCGGCACCAGGAGAACCGCGCTGCCGACCAGCATCTGCAAGCCGACGATCATAAGCACATTGCCGCCCGAGGATGCGCCGCGCACCATCAGGGTTGCCACCGCCAGCGCCAGCACGCCGATGACGCAGATGAACAGACCGAACGGGTCCGAGCCACCCCCCAGCCGCCCGCTCATGATCAGCGCCACACCGGCAAACCCTGCCAGAAGGCCAAGCGTGCCCAGCCAGCCGGTGCGTTCGCCCAGGAATACCCGGCTGAGAAAGGCCACGATCAGCGGCATCGACGAGGCGATGATCGCCGCAAGGCCCGCCTCGATCCACTGCATGGCAACGAAGAACAGCCCAAGATAGAGCGCGTTCTGGCAGACGCCGAACACCACCGTGCTGATCCACTGGTTGCGGTTCAGCCGCATCGTCTGGCCCAAAGCCGCCGCCAGCGCCACCGCGATCAGCCCCGATATCAGGAACCGGAACGACAGCGACGAGATCGGCGGCGCATATTGCACGATGATCCGGGCCGAGGAAAAGGCGCTCGACCACATGAAGACGAAGGCGACGCCCATTACCGCTGACCGGATATCCAAGTGCCCGCTCCCTTATGGCCGGAACGAAAAAGGCCGCCGTCGCGGCGACCTTGTTCGCTAGTCGCGCGGGCATGACGCCCGGTTGCGTGTCAGCCGTTGATCACGTCTTTCAATGCCTTGGCAATGGTGACCTTGACCACGCGGTCGGCTTCTTTCGCCATCTGCTCGCCGGTGGCGGGATTGCGCACCATGCGGGCGGGGCGGTCGCGGCACATGAACTTGCCCAGACCCGGCAGCGTGACAGCACCTCCGGCAGCAACCTCTTTCGAGATGATGTCGGTCAGGGCTTCCAGCATCCGGTTGGCCGACGCCTTGTCGCTGCCGGCGGCTTCCGCCAATGCGGCGACGAGCTGGGTCTTGGTCATGGGTTTCATCATTGTCTGGTTCCTGTTCGTTGTTATACGACCCCTTGGGTCTGATTGGCCGCATTTAACTAGATCATGCGGGGCAACTCAATCTTTTGTCGCCCGGTTTCAAAGGGAATCTGCCTTTTTTGCGCGAATTTCAGCGGAAAACGGCGACGCTGGCACCGGGGCGGTTTCCGGCATTGTGCGGATATCGTGACGGAAGCGGCTTCGCCGAAGCTTCAGGCCAGGTGATTCCAAGGCCAGAATGCCTGCGCTCGGTCCCGGAAAATCAACCTGCGCAGGATATTTCCGAACGTTGAAGCAGGTCCCTCTGTCAGGATACCTGCCGCTCACGGCCTTCCCAGAACGGTGCCCTGAGGTCACGCTTCAGCACCTTGCCCGCGCCCGACAGCGGCAGCGGTTCGCTGCGCATCTCGACGCTTGCCGGGCATTTGTAATGCGCAATCAGATCGCGGCAATGGTCGATTACCTGTCGCTCGCTCAATTCCGCACCCGGGGCCGGCACGATGATTGCGTGGACAGCCTCGCCCCATTTTTCACTCGGGATGCCGACCACGGCCACCTCGGCAACGCCGGCAAGTTTGGAAATCGCGTTCTCCACCTCGGCGGAATAGACGTTCTCGCCGCCGGTGATCACCATGTCTTTCAGCCGGTCAGCGATGAAGATGAAACCATCCTTGTCCATCCAGCCGGCATCGCCGGTACGCACCCAGCCATCGACCATCGCCTGCGCCGTCGCCTCGGGCTTGTTCCAGTAGCCAAGCATGGTATTCGCACCCCGCGCCCAGACCTCGCCGACCTCGCCACGCGGCAATTCGCGGCCATCCTCGGCGGCGATCTTTGCCTCGTTGCACAGAACCGCCTGCCCGGCTGCCCGCAGGCGGCCCTGGTTGTCCGCGTCGAAATTGTGCCATTCCGGCCCGCACATCGTGATGACCGGCGAGGTTTCCGTCTGCCCGTAGGCCTGCGCCCAGCGCACGTTCGCCAACAGCTTCAGGCCCTTGCGAATCGTCCCCTCGGGCATCGGCGACGCGCCGTAGACCACGCTTTCAAGGCTGGCCAGCCTTGCCGCATCGAAACCTGGATCGTCCAGCACCATCCGCGCCATCGTCGGCACCAGCAACACATCGGTGACCTTGTAGGCGTCAATCGCATCGATGGTGCCTGCGGGCGTGAAGGCCGGGATGAAGGCATGGGTGCCGCCGCTGACAGTGGTGCCCATCGAATAGGCGCCATCGGCAATGTGAAACATCGGTGCCGCATGCAGGTAGACCGCCCCGGCGCGAAGCTTCAGCATGCCGGCAAGGGCAACGCCGCTGGACCATAGCCCGCGATGCGGCAGCATCACGCCTTTGGGAAAGCCGGTGGTGCCGCCGGTGTAGAATATCCCGGCCAGATCCTCGCCTCCCGCACCGGCATCATCGATTGCCTCACTTGCCGCGATCAGGGCCTCGTAGCTTTGATAGCCGTCCGGGGCCGGGCCGTCGCCAAGATGGATTTTCACCTTCACGCCGCCAGCCTCGGCCAGGATCGCCCCGGCCATCGGCAGGAATTTGTCGTCGATGATCAGCACTTCGGTGCCGGAATCATTCAGCGCATAGGCGTTCTCGGACGCCGACCAGCGCAGGTTCATCGGCATGACCACCGCGCCCAGCCACCAGCAGGCAAAATAATACTCGAAATAGCGGTCGGAATTCAGCGCCAGTATCGCGACCCGATCACCCTTCGCCACCCCGCAGGACGACAGACCGGCGGCAAGCCGGGCGACGCGATCATTGAACTCGGTCCATGTCCTTCGCCGCTCGCCCATGATCGTGGCAAGGCCGTCCGGGTTTTTCCGCGCGTTTTCGCGAATGGTCTGCGTCAGATACATGGCATCCCTCCTGATCTTGCTGAACATCTTTTCGCGGATGACACCTTGCGGCAAGCAGTTTCAGCAGCACCGGTCCGAACGGGGATACTCCCGTCCCGCAATCCCGGCGGCGGGATCACAGAAACGCGGTTTCCTCGAACGAGCGCAGCTTGCGCGAATGCAGCCGGTCCAGCGGCATGTCGCGCAACGCCTCCAGCGCGCGGATGCCGATCTTCAGATGCCGCGAAACCTGGCTACGGTAGAATTCGGTCGCCATGCCGGGCAGTTTCAACTCGCCATGCAGCGGCTTGTCCGACACGCATAACAGCGTGCCGTAGGGCACGCGAAAGCGAAAGCCGTTGGCGGCGATGGTAGCGCTTTCCATATCCAGCGCCACCGCGCGCGACTGGCTGAGGCGCTGCACCGGGCCGGATTGATCGCGCAGTTCCCAGTTGCGGTTGGCGATAGTCGCCACCGTGCCGGTGCGCATGATGCGCTTCAGGTCATAGCCGGAAAACTCGGTCACATCCGCCACCGCCTGTTCCAGCGCCACCTGCACCTCGGCCAGTGCCGGGATCGGCACCCAGACCGGAAGATCGTCGTCCAGCACGTGATCCTCGCGCAGATAGGCATGCGCCAGCACGTAATCGCCAAGGCTTTGCGAGTTCCGCAACCCGGCGCAATGGCCCAGCATCAGCCAGACATGCGGGCGCAGCACCGCGATATGATCGGTGGCGGTCTTGGCGTTGGAGGGGCCGACACCGATATTGACCAGCGTGATCCCCGCCCCGCCCGGGCGTTTCAGATGATATGCCGGCATCTGCGAATTGGTCACGGATTCCGCAATCGCCTCGCCCGCGCGATAGGCGATATTGCCGGGGGCAATGAATTCGTCATAACCGGCGTCCGGGTCAGCCAATGCCACCTCGGCGTAACGGGCAAATTCATCGACGTAAAACTTGTAGTTGGTGAACAGGACATGGTTCTGGAAATGATCGGCCCCGGTCGCGGTGTAATGCGCCAGCCGCGCCAGCGAATAATCGATCCGCTGCGCCGTGAACAGCGCCAGCGGCGCGGTGCCATCGGGATCGCGCATCAGGTAGCCATTGACGATATCGTCATTGGTGGTGGCAAGGTCCGGCACATCGAAAATGTCGCGCAGCGGCACGCCGGGTGAACTGCCATCGGGCACCGTTACTTCACCGTCGGCGGGCAATGCGAAATGCAGCGGAATCGGCGTGGTGGATGGCCCGATGGTCACCGCGACGCCGTGGTTTTCGATCAGCAGCGCGATCTGCTGGCGCAGGTAATTGCGAAACAGATCAGGCCGGGTGATCGTGGTGGCATAGGTGCCGGGTTCCGCGACATGGCCAAAAGACAGGCGGCTGTCGACACGGGCATAGGACCGCGTGGTAATGCGGATTTCCGGATAACAGGCCCGCGCGCGATGTTTGGGTGCCGGACCAGTGATGATCGCCTGGAACTGCTCGCGCAGGAACGCCGTCGCCTCGTCATAGATCATTTCCAGCCGGGCCACGGCGGCGTCGGGATCGCTGAAATCCTCGGGCGCGTGTTGCACCGGCATCAGCAGCGGCAGCGCGGGATCGTCGGGGATCATGGCTCAACCTCGTCAAACAGATCAACCACCTCGAAGCTGCGGACATCGACCAGCCCCTTGTCGGAAATCCTGAGTTCCGGGATCACCACCAGCGCCAGCAGGGAATGCTGCATGAAGCCGTTATTGATCGTCGCGCCGCACTCTGCCATCGCCTCGACCATCGCTTGCGCGCGCGCGGCGACCTCGGCGGCGGGCGCGTCCGACATCAGCCCGGCAATCGGCAATTCGACCAGCGCCAGTTCCGCGCCGTCCTTCCAGACACTCACGCCGCCGCCAACCTCGCCCAGCCGGTTCGCTGCCTTCGCCATCATCTCGCGGTCGGTGCCGACCACGATCATGTGGTGGCTGTCATGCGCCACGGTCGAGGCGATCGCCATCCGGCCCTTGTAGCTGAAGCCCGAGACGAAGGCGTTGGTCACCTGCCCGGTGCCGCGATGGCGCTCGACCAGCGCGATCTGGCAGATATCCCGGGCCTCGTCGCCCTCGACCAGCCCGTCATGCACCCCGAGTTCGGCATGCAGCGCCTTGGTCGGGGCCTGGTTTTCCACCACGCCGATTACCTTCACCCGCGCGGTATTGGCGCCTTGCGGGGCCTTGATGGCAAAATCGCCCGCCTCCAGCACTTTGCCCAGATTGACGGTCCGGCGCACATCGTCGGGCCAGTCGAACGGCGCGACCTCGGCCAGCAATTCGCCGCCCTTGGCAATGGCGCGGCCGCGCGCGATCACAAGGTTGATCGGCAGCGTCGTCAGATCGTCGGTCAGGATCACATCCGCCCGCCGCCCCGGCGTGATCGAGCCCAATTCGCGCTCCAGCCCGAAATGGCAGGCGGTGTTGATCGTCGCCATCTGCAGGGCAATCAGCGGCTCCAGCCCGCAGGCGATGGCGTGGCGCACCACCCGGTTCATGTGCCCCTCATGCACCAGCGTGCCGGAATGGCTGTCATCGGTGCAAAGGATGAAATTCCGCGGGTCCAGCCCCTTTTCCGTCACCGCCGTGATCTGGCTTTCGACATCGTACCAGGCCGAGCCGAGCCTCAGCATCGCCCGCATCCCCTGACGCACCCTGGCTATCGCGTCCGCCTCGCAGGTGCCTTCGTGATCATCCGCCGGGCCACCGGCGACATAGGCCGAAAAATCCGTCCCCAGATCGGGGCTGGCATAATGGCCGCCGACGGTCTTGCCGGCATTTTGCGTCGCGGCGATCTCCGCCAGCATTTTCGGATCGGCATTGATCACGCCGGGGAAATTCATCATCTCGCCCAGCCCGATGATGCCGGGCCATTGCATCGCTTCGGCCACATCCTCGGGGCCAAGCTCGAACCCGGTGGTTTCCAGCCCCGGCGCGGATGGCGCGCACGAGGGCATCTGCGTGAAGATATTCACCAACTGGCCCTCGGCATCGTCATGCATCAGCCGCACGCCGCGCAGGCCAAGCACATTGGCGATCTCGTGGGGGTCGTGGAACATCGTGGTGGTGCCGTGCGGGATCACGGCGCGGGCGAACTGGCCGGGCGTAAGCATGCCGCTTTCGATATGCATATGGGCATCGCACAGACCGGGAATGGCGTATTGGCCGGCGGCGTCGATAACCTCCGTCTCAGGCCCGATGCAATGGCTGGCATCGGGGCCGCAATAGGCGAACCGCCCCGAGGCGATGGCGATATCGCTGCCGGCGATCACCTCGCGCGAGTGGACATTCACCCAGGCGCAGTTGCGGATGACCAGATCGGCCTTTTGCCGCCCGGCGGCAACGCCAACCAGATGCGGCGCGCATTCGGCCCAGGATTTCAGCGGTTGTGGGGTGATTGTTTCCATGTCCCAGTCTTTCACTTGTTGCCGATGGCGACAAGACAAATCTTGACCGGATGGTAAGAATTGCCCGGCCACTGGCGGCCGGACGATTGCTTATTGCGGCAGCATTTCGCGCAGGAACCGCACCATATTGCCGCCCATCACGGCGGCGATATCAGCGTCCGCCATGCCCTGCACCTGCAATTCATGGGTCAGGGCCGCCAGTTCCGACGTGTCGAACGCGGTCTCCACCGCCCCGTCGAAATCCGAACCGAGCGAGACATGATCCACCCCGACCAACGCCACCGCCGCGATGATCGCCCCGGCCACACCGGCGGGTGAGGTATCGCAGGTCACTTCCTCCCAATAGCCGATGGCGATCAACCCGCCTCGGGCGGCGATCTGTTGCATCAGATCGTCGGGGATATTGCGCTTGGCCTGGCAATGGCTGTGAATGCCGGTATGGCTGACCACCAGCGGGCGTTCCGTCATCGCCAGAACCTCGCGCACCACCTGCAGGCTGGAATGCGCGACATCGACGATCATCTGCCTGGCTTCCAGATCCTTGACGATGGCGCGGCCAAACGGCGTCAGCCCGGCTTCGGATTGCCCGTGCAACGAGCCGCCAAGCCGGTTGTCGAAGAAATGCTGCAGGCCGACCATGCGGAACCCGGCATCGAACAGGCGGTCAAGATTGGCGCGGCTGCCATCCAGCGCATGGCCGCCCTCTGCCCCCAGCAGCGCCCCGACCTGTTTGCTGCCACTCGCGCGGGCCTCCAGCAGCGCCTCAAGATCGGCGCGGCTGCGGATGATGCGCAGGGTTTCGGGCTGGGCGGCCTGCATCTCGTGCAGTTTCTGCGACTGATACAGCGCACGCTCGATCCGGCTGTCCCAGGTCCGCTGCGGCCAGAGCTGCGCCATCGACAAAATCGTGATGTTGTCGCTGGCATCGGCGGAATTGCTGTCATAATTCAGTCCCGAGGGGCTTTTGGTGACGGTGGTGAACATCTGAAGCGCTACATTGCCCTCGATCAGGCGCGGAAAATCGACCTGCCCGCGGCTGCCGCGATCCAGCAGATTGCGGTTCCACATCAAGGGGTCCGCATGCCAGTCGCCGACCACCAGCGTGGCATGCAGCGCCCGTGCCGCGTCCGATACCGGCCAGGGCGCATGTGCGATCACCCGGTTCTGGCCCTTCTCCACGATCCCCGGCGCGAAGGCGAAGAATCCGAGCCCGCCTGCCAGCGCAAGATTAAGCAATACCAGAAACGCAATCTTCAGTTTTTGCATGACATCCTCCATCCCACGGCAGGCGGAATGAACCATAGTACACGCAGGAAGGGAACCAAATTCACGCCATGTGCCGCAGCGACAGGGCGTGGCACGACGGACTCAGCCAGCGCCACAACGCCGCAAATCGTGACAAAATGCTTGTGATTGCGCCGGATTACAGGCCATTGTTTCAGAAAACAAAACAATGAGGCAGGCATGCGCGTCGATCCCCTGACGAAACTGGCCATCACCTATGGCACGGACAAATTCGGCTATCACGACTACACGCCGAATTATTACAAATTGTTCAAACACCTCCGCAACAAGCCGCTGCGCTTGCTGGAAATCGGCGTCGGCGGCTATCAGGACGCAGACCGGGGCGGTGAATCGCTGGAAGTCTGGCGCGATTTCTTCCCCGAGGCGCAGATTGTCGGCATTGATATCCAGAAAAAGGAAATGGACCTCGGGCCGCGCGTGCAGATCCTGCAGGGCAGCCAGGTCGATCCCGATTTCCTGGCCGATCTGGTGCGCGATCACGGGCCGTTCGACATCATCATCGACGATGGCAGCCACCAGAACGAACATGTGGTGACCAGCTTCAACATCCTCTACCCGACGCTGGCGGATGGCGGCATCTACGTGGTCGAGGACGTGCAGACCTCGTTCTTCCCGCGCTTCGGCGGCACGCTGGAGATGACACAGCCAAATTCGGTCGGCTTTTTCGCCGCCCTCAGCGCCGGTTTCGATGCGCCCGACCGCCCCCTGGGCGAAATGCAGATCGCCGCGGTCGAACGCTTTCACAACATGATCGCCATGCACCGCGATGCCAGCGCCAAGGGCCCCGGCCCCTGGCTGAAGACCCGCGCGCAGGAACCGGCCAGAATACTGGACCTCTGCCTTCCCGAAGCCCCGGCACTTGAGGTCGAGCGCCTGAAGAACGCGCATCTGATCACGCTCCGGCGTGGCTACAAGGGCGAAGGTGCGGTGGTTGACGGCAATCCCGGCTCGACCCGGTTCCTGAAATCGCTGATCCGCGATCACGGGCCGTTCGACGTGGTGGTCGATCGCGCCAATTCCGGCGATAGCGCTGTTGCAGCCTTCGAGACACTTTACCCGGCACTTCCCGATGGCAGCCTGTACCTCGTCAAGGGCGCGCCCGGCACAGCGGCGGATGATCCGGCGGCTTCCTATTTCGCCGATGTCTTCACCCAGATCGACCACCGCGAGATCGTGGTGAATTTCCCCGACGCCCCGATCAACCCGCTGGTCCGGGACATCTACGCGCTGGAACGCATCACAGGCTGGACCGCGCTGACCAAGGCGCCGAACGATTATCCGTCGAATTTCGGGTTTGATTACCAGCACCCGCAGGCGCTGGTGGCGTTCGAGGCGATGGAACGGGTGCTGCTGGAAGGCGGCAAGGAACGCGGCCTGTTGCTGTTCACCGACATCATGAACCGCGCCGGCGATACGGTGCGCGCCGCGAAGATGCTGAAACGGCTGGAGAAAATCGGCGCCGCCACGCGGCCCTATTACAACGTCGCGGTGCGTCAGGCCAAGATCGACGGTGACTGGGACGCAGCCCTGGTGATGCTGCGCCAGGCGGTGGAACTCTACCCCGACGATTACCGGATTCAAAGCCAGTTGGGCGGGGTCCTGAGCAAGGCCAAGGAATGGGACGGGGCCGAAGACGCCTTGCGCAAGGCGGCCGATCTGGCCCCGCGCGATCCCTTGGTGCGCATCCAGTTGGCCAACGTGCTGTCACGCACCGACCGCGCCGAAGAAGCGGTCGAGCAGGCGAAAAAGGCCACCGAACTGGCCACGACCCATGCCGGCCACCGCGTGCAGCTTGGGCGCTTGCAGATCAATGCCGGTCATATGGCGGAGGCGGCGGCGACCCTGCGCGAGGCGATCACCCTCAACCCGGAAATCGCCAATGCCCACCGCCAGCTCAGCCGCGCCCTGCACGAACTGGGCGAAACCGACGAGGCGCTGAGCGTCGCCGCGCAGGCGATCGACCTCAGGCCCGACAATGCCGAATACCGGCGCTGGCAGGAACGGCTGGCAACGGCCTGACGGCGGGGTCAGGCGATCAACGTGGGGGATGCGCGATGAATGCGCACCCTGCATTGGCATCGCCCCGGGTGCTGCACCCTACCCTTCCATCGCCTCCAATTCGTCGATCATGCCCGAGATCATCGACAGGCCCTTGTCCCAGAATTTCGGGTCCGACGCATCCAGCCCGAACGGCGCCAGCAAGTCCTTGTGATGCTTGGAGCCACCCGCCTTCAGCATCTCGAAATACTTCGCCTGAAAGCCCGCATCGCCTTCCTCGTAAACCGCGTAAAGTGCATTCACCAGCCCGTCGCCAAAGGCATAGGCATAGACATAGAACGGCGAATGGATGAAATGCGGGATATAGGCCCAGAAGGTCTCGTAGCCCTCCATGAACTCGAATACCGGGCCAAGGCTTTCGCCCTGCACGCTCATCCATATCTCGTTGATCTGGTCGGGCGTCAGTTCGCCCTTGGCACGCGCCGCATGCAGCTTGCACTCAAAGTCGTAAAACGCGATCTGGCGCACCACGGTGTTGATCATGTCCTCGACCTTGCCGGCCAGCAGCGTCTTGCGGGCGGCCTGATCGGGGGCTTCCGCCAGCAGCTTGCGGAAAGTCAGCATCTCGCCGAAAACGCTTGCGGTCTCGGCCAGCGTCAGCGGTGTTGACGACAGCAACTCGCCCTGCCCGGCAGCCAGCACCTGATGCACGCCGTGGCCAAGCTCATGCGCCAGCGTCATCACGTCGCGCGGTTTGCCGAGGTAGTTCAGCATCACGTAAGGATGCACATCCGTCACCGTCGGATGGGCAAAGGCACCCGGGGCCTTGCCGGGCTTGGTGGCAGCGTCGATCCACCCCTTGTCGAAGAAGGGTTCGGCAAGCCGCGCCATTTCCGGATCGAACGCGCCATACGCATCCAGCACGATCGCACGCGCGCGCACCCAGTCCACCGGTGCTTGCGAGGCGGCAGGCAACGGCGCGTTGCGGTCCCATATCTGCAGCTTGTCCAGCCCAAGCCATTTCGCCTTCAGCGCGTAGTAGCGATGCGACAGCTTGGGATAGGCCGCCACCACCGCATCGCGCAGCGCCGCCACCACTTCGGGTTCGACATCATTGGCCAGATGCCGCGAGGCCTGCGGGCTTGGCAATTTGCGCCAGCGATCCTCGATCTCCTTTTCCTTGGCCAGGGTGTTGGTGATCCGCGCGTAAAGCGGCAGGTTGTCGCCAAACACCGCCGCCACCGCCCGCGCCCCGGCCTCGCGCCGCGCGCGATCCGTATCGGTCAGCAGGTTCAGCGTCGATTCCAGGTTCATCACCTCGCCATCGACTATGAATTCCAGCGATGCGGTATGCTCGTCAAACAGCCGGTTCCACGCGGTCGCGCCGACAACCGACTGATCGTGCAGGAATTTCTCCAACTCGTCGGACAATTGATAGGGCTTCATCGCGCGCATCCGGTCCAGCACCGGGCGATAGCGCGCCAGATCCCCGCTCGCGGCCAGCATCGCCTCCAGTTCCGCATCGCCGATCCGGTTCATCTCCAGCGAGAAGAACACCAGCGCCGAGGACATGTCGGTAATCTGCCCCTGCATGTCGGCCAGAAACTTGGCCCGCCCGGCATCCGAGGTGTTCTGGTAATAACGCAGCCCGGCATAGGACATGATCCGCCCGGCAATGCCCTGGATTCTCTCGTAACGGTGGATGCAGTTCAGCATTCCCGCGGAATCCAGCCCCGCCAGCTTCCCCTCGTAATCGGCGGCGAATGCGGCGCATTCATCGCCCAGCCAGCCAAGATCGCGGGTAATCTCGGCGCAATCCTCACCTGCATAAAGATCGTCGAGGTTCCATTCCGGCAAATCCCCGAAACTGCCGCCACCGGCCTCGGCCTTGTCGCGGGGGAAATCGGGGATCGTCGGTGTCGGGATGAACATGAACGGCCTGCTTTTGTTGGTTTCTATAGGTGGGGCCAGACATAGAACTCCGCATCGGCAGGTTCAACCCGCCGACTGCACAGCGCTCTTTACACAGCTTTGTTCCAAAAACGCATTCGGGGATTGGGCGGGGGGTTCGGGGGGTGAAATCCCCCGGCACTGGTCCGCACCGCGCAAGCGGGTGGTAACCAAAGCGCCGTCGTTCAAAACTCGTGTAGCGGGCGAAGAACTCGGGCACCGGGTGTTCCCGGCAATCTTCAGATGGGGATTAATCGCGCCATTTCAAGGGCTAGGCGTGTTGCGTCTGATCAGACTCGCAGATTCACCCGATGACCCGAGGCAGCGTTTGTGCAAGCAAATGCGTTCGAGGCATCGGGTGAATTCGATTTGACGCAGCATGCCCTAAAGATCAATGTCCAGCGTCACCGGAAAATGATCCGAGGCCAGCAGCAATGCCTCGCGCAGTTCCGCATCGCCGTAGCATTTGGGATTGTCGAACGGATGCCAGATCTGCCAGCTTTGCGCCCTGGCGCGCAGATCGGGCGATACCATGATGTAGTCCAGCAGCGCGTTCAGATAGGTGCCGCGATCATGCAGATAGAACCGCGAGGTTGCCGGGCGGTGGCCGGCACGCGGGCTCATCGCGGCCATTGCATGGGGATCGTAAAGGCGACGATCTGCATGGCCGTTGCAGCCCATCACCACTTCCACGCCGGAATGGCCGAACAGGGTCTCGTATTCGTCCAGTCCAGGGCCATCATTCAGATCACCCAGCACGATCACGGATTCGCCCGCCGCCAGATGCGCCTCGACCCGTTTGCGGATCCAGATGCACTGCGCCATCTGCTTGCGGCGGTTGGCGATCGAAATTGCGATTTCCTCGTCCTTGCTGGTTGCGCCATGCGGGGCCTTGGACTTGACATGCACCCCGATCAGGCGAATAGCCGCGCCATCCTTCGCGATCACCTCGGCTTCCAGCGGCGGCTTGGAAAAGCGGATCACTTCCTGAATGCCGTCAGTATCGAGATCGAGCTTCAGCGTCCCGTCGAACCGAGCCGCCTCGCCTGGCATGTGGGCACCGGTCGGATCGCCGATCGGATCGTGGCGGGCGGTGCAGGTATAAGGGTCGTGCAGCAGGGAAATCTCCTGATGCGTCTCGTTCTCGAATCCTTCCACCGCGCGGCTCGCTCTCAGATCGAAGGTCTTTGCGAAATGTTCCAGTGCTGCGCCCGAGGATTGCCCGTGGCCGGTATTGGGGGCCTCAACCACCATCACCAGATCGGCATTGATCGCGGTAAAGACCTTGGCCAGCGCCTCGATCTGCTGGGCGCGGGTGACGTTCTCGCGGCCCGACCATGTGTCATCCAGCAACAGCCGGTTCTGGCGGTCAAACAGGTTGGCGAACCATTCCACGTTATAGGTGGCGATCCGCATCAGGCCCGCCCCTGCGAGATTTCCTGCCAGGCGCGATTGACGGCAACCAGCTTGCGGGTGGCCAGCGTTACCGCTTCTTCCGGCACGCCACGCGCGATCATGCGGTCGGGATGGGTTTCGCGCACCGCGCGTTTCCAGGCCTTGCGGATATCGTCCAGCGGCGTGTCGGGATCGACCCCCAGCACCTGATAGGCATCCCGTGGCGCGTTCGGTGCGAAGCGGCTTCTGAGGATGCGGAAGCGTTTCTCGCTGATGCCGAAAATGCCGGAAACACGGTGGATGAAATCGTCTTCCTTGGGGTGGTATTCGCCATCTGCCAGCGCGATGAAAAACAGCCCCTCCAGCAGATCCTCCAGCGCCGTCTTGTTGCGCCCGAACATCCGCGCGATGGACCGCGCATAGGCCTCGAAGCCTGTCACATCCTGGCGGGCATAATCGAACACCCGCGCCGCCTGTGCCTCGGCCTCGCGCGGGATGTAGAAGACTTCGCGGAACGCCGTCACCTCGTCACGGGTGACCCGCCCGTCCGCCTTGGCCATCTTCGCCCCCAGCGCGATCACCGCGATGGCGAAGGCGGTGCGGCGTTCCGGCGGGGTGCTGAGACGCTCGAACACCTGCGTCAGGCTTTCGCCCTTGGTGAGGGCGGCAACGGCATCGGCTATGCGGGACCAAAGTGACATGAGGGCAATTCTCTAACCATGTTCACCTGCTGCGAACAGGACTTTCTGTACCTATACAGGGCCGTACCGGTGGCATCAGAACTGCCGCTTTGGGCGCGGATGTTCAACCGCCAGGCCCTTTCGCCGGGTCGGGCCAGTCGGCCAGCATGAACCGCGCGCCCCGGTGTTCCACCGCCCAGGCCTTCGGCGGGTCCATGCGGGCACGCAGCCGTTCCAGCCGCCAGCGCGTTGCCTTCGGGTCATGCGCCGGGGCCATCGACCAGCGGCTTTCCACCCCCGGCGCGCCGCCATCGCCGGGCACCAGCAGCAGGCCAAGCGGGGCCTGCCCCGCCTCGCGTGCCGCGGCTTCCGCCGCCAGATGCAACCGGCGCACCGGCGTCAGCCCCGGCGGCGCAGGCAGTTCGCAGATCACCAGCGGAACCGCGCCCGAGCGCAGCACCTCCTCCATGCACCACAGCAGATCGAGGCCCCGCCCCGGCCCGACAAAGGTGAAACGCCCCGGATCGGCAAAGCCCGCCATCGCATCGCCGTGCAAGCGTTCCTGCGCCCAGGCCGGCGCGATCCAGAAGACCGGCCCCGAGGTCGCCCGCGCCACCAGCATGGCCAGCGTCCGCCGCGCCGGGCCGCAAAATTCATGCACCCGCGCCGGCACCAGCGCCAGCGGGCCCAGAAAGGCCAGCCCGGCCCCGGGGCGGTGCGAACGGCGCGAGAGCAGTTGAGTCGTCATCACGCCAGTATAATGTTCTTCGTTTGTTCCGCAATCGGGATTGCCTTGCGGGTGTCACGAAAGGCAGAGCAGATAAGTATTTCCTGAACAAAGTTGGTCAGGAGCCGGGCAACCTATTCCCCCTCGCCGCGATCCCCGACCGCCTCGCGCCAATGGCGGCGGCAGAGCGACAGGTAGGTCTCGTTGCCGCCGATCTGCACCTGTGCGCCGGTGCTCAGGGCCCGGCCTTCGGCGTCGCGGCGCACCACCATCGTGGCCTTCTTGCCGCAATGGCAGATGGTGCGGACCTCGCGCATCTCGTCGGCCCAGGCCAGCAATGCCGCCGAGCCGGGGAACAATTCGCCGCGAAAATCCACCCTCAGGCCATAGGTCATCACCGGCACGCCCAGATCATCCACCGCGCGGGCCAGTTGCCAGACCTGTTGCTTGGTCAGGAATTGCGCTTCGTCGATGAAGATGCAGGCGACCGGCCCCTGGCGCAGCCGCGCCTCGATAAGGCGGAACAGATCGTCGTCGCTGGCGAACATGTCGGCTTCCTTGCCGATGCCGATGCGCGAGGCGATCCGCCCCTTGCCGGCGCGATCGTCCAGTTTCGCGGTCAGAAGATAGGTCTCCATGCCGCGCTCCTGATAATTATGCGCGGCTTGCAGCAGCACGGTCGACTTGCCGGCATTCATCGTGGAATAGTTGAAATAGAGCTTGGCCATGACCCGAGATTGCCGCGTGGCCGGACCCGGATCAAGGGGGCAAAACCGCCTCAGCCGTCGGCGGGTTGTGGGCAGCCGGTGGCGCTGGCCCGGTTCGGGCCGGTGATGATGGCGGTGAAGTAGCGCATCAGCACGACATCGCCCTCGCGCCGCAGGATATCGGGACCAGCGATGCTGCCTGTGGCATAGGGCACGCCAGCGGGAAAATCGCTGCGGCTGATGAACAGGCCCGGTGCGGCGCACAGATCGGCGGGAAACGGGCCGCGGAACAGGTAGCGTTCCGGCTGGATCAGCGACCAGACCGGGATGTCATCACCGAGGTAATGGTGCAATTGCCCGGTCAGCCCATAGGCATCCGTGGCGATCCATGTGGCCCCGGCCTGATCCGCGCGGGTGCGGATTTCCGCAACCACATCGGGCCAGCCCCGGCCCTGGGTGAACGGGTTGTGGCCGGGAATCAGCACCCGCCCCGGCCAGAAGCCCACCGCCATGATCAGACCCGCCAGCGCCAGCGCCGACGGTGCCGCCCAGCGCGCCGCAAAGCCGCGCCCTGAGGCCAGTGCCGCCATCACCGCCAGCGTCGGGAAGATCGGCAGCAGCCATTGCCCCCCCGCTGCCGCCCGCGTCGCGTGGGAGGCAAGGTAAAGGAATGCGGGCGCGGTCAGCCAGATCAGCAGCGGAGGCACCCGGCCCGAGGCCAGCGCCTTTAGCGCCAGCCAGACCAGAAGCGGTGTTACGTACAGGATCAGCGACAGCCAGAACATTGCCATGTCAGCGGCGGAAAATACCGGCTCGGCCCCGATCCGCCCGAATTGCCGCTCCAGCCCGATCCAGCCCTCGGCACGGTTCCACAAGGCAAACGGCACCAGCACCGCCAGCCCCGCCAGCGCCCCGGCCCAGACCTGCCAGCGTTTCAGGCTGGCCCGACCTTTGCGTGTGGCCAGCAGCCACAAAACCGCGCCGACTCCGAAGAACAGGTTGGTGAATTTCGCCAGCACGCCAAGCCCCGCGAACAGGCCAGCCGCAAGCCACATCGCATTGCGCCTGCCCACCAGCGCCTCGGCCATGCCCCAGGTGGCCGCCGTCCAGAACAGCACCGAAAACGCATCCGGCGTCGCCGCAAATCCGAACGCCGCCACCGGCAGCATCACCTTGCCCCAGAGCGCGGCGCGGAACGCGACATCGTCATCGCGCGAAAACAGCCAGGCGATCCGCCAGGTCAGCAGCGTCACCAACGCCCCCGCCAGCACCGAGGCCAGCCGCACCCCGAGCGGCCCGGTCCCAAGCAGCATCTGCCCGGTCGCAATCGCCCAGGCCACCATTGGCGGATGGTCGTAGTATCCCGCCGAAGGGGCGGTCGCCCATAGCTGGTAATAGGCCTCGTCCTCGGCCAGCGGCAACAGCCCGGCCAGCACGAGATGCAGCGCGGCGAAACCCAGTACCAGCAGCCACAGGCGTTTCGATCTCGGCATGGCCCATCCCTTCGAGGAAACGTCATTATTGGCAACAGGCAGTCACGGTCAAGCCAGCATGTTGTGGGACACATTAGCCACTACACAAAGATTTGAAGCATGCCTATAGTGCTCGCGTTATCTGATCGAGAAAGTACAAGGAACCACCGGTATGCGCTGCCCGTTTTGCGGAAATATCGACACCCAGGTGAAGGATTCCCGGCCCGCCGAGGATCACATCGCGATCCGCCGTCGCCGCGCCTGCCCGGCCTGCGGAGGGCGGTTCACCACCTATGAAAGGGTGCAATTGCGCGATCTGGTGGTGATCAAGAAGAACGGCAAGCGCGAGGAGTTTGACCGCGACAAGCTGGAACGCTCGATCCGCATTGCCATGCAGAAACGCCCGGTGGACCCCGAGAGGATCGACCAGATGATCTCGGGCATCGTGCGGCGGCTGGAATCGCTGGGGGAAACGGATGTGCATTCCGACAAGATCGGTGCCATCGTGATGGAAACCCTGGCCCGGATCGATACCGTCGCCTATGTGCGGTTTGCCAGCGTTTACAAGAACTTCCAGGCCGCCGACGATTTCGAGGATTTCGTCCACGAGTTACGCCCGCAGGCTGGCGACGAAGACTGACATGGGCATTGGCGAAGGCGACCGCCGCTGGATGGCGCTGGCGCTTTCACTGGGGCGGCGCGGCCTTGGGCAGACCTGGCCCAACCCCGCCGTTGGCTGCGTAATCGTTACCGGTGACACCGTTCTGGGGCGCGGCTGGACCGCCCCGGGCGGACGCCCCCATGCCGAGACCCGGGCGCTGGCCCAGGCAGGCGAAGCAGCGCGCGGCGCAACCGCCTATGTCAGCCTTGAGCCTTGCGCCCATCACGGCCAGACCCCGCCCTGTTCCGATGCGCTGATTGCCGCTGGTGTGGCGCGGGTGGTTACTGCGCTTCAGGACCCGGACCCCCGCACCGCAGGCAAGGGCCATGCGGCACTCCGGGCTGCGGGGATTGCGGTAGAGGTCGGCTGTCTGGGCGAGCAGGCGGAGCGCGATCATGCCGGGTTTCTGCGACGCACCCGCGAGGGCCGCCCGCTGATATCCCTGAAACTCGCCTCCAGCATTGATGGCCGCATCGCCACCGCCAGCGGTGAAAGCCGCTGGATCACCGGACCGGCGGCACGCAGGCAGGTACATGCGATGCGCGCGGCACAGGATGCGGTACTGGTCGGCTCGGGCACCGCGCTGGCGGACGATCCGATGCTGGATATCCGCGATCTCGGCATCAGCCGCCAGCCGGTGCGCATTGTCTGCGATACGAGATTGCGAACGCCGCTGGAAAGCCGGCTGAGACGAAGCGCCCGCGATATTCCCGTCTGGCTGTGCCACGGCCCGAACGCCCCTGAGGATCGTCGCGCGGCATGGCAAAAGGCCGGGGCGGTGTTGCTGGAATGCCGGACAACCGGCGGCCATCTCGATCTTGGCGACATGGCGCAAAGGCTGGGCGAACGCGGCCTGACGCGGGTTTTCTGCGAAGGCGGCGGCGGCCTCGCGGCGGGCCTTTTGGCGGCGGGGCTGGTGGACCGGCTGGCGGGCTTCACCGCCGGGCTGGCGCTTGGCGGCACCGGCTTTCCGTCCATCGGGCCGCTGGGCCAGGCCGCGCTGGCGGATTACCCGCGATTCCGGCTGACGGGCACGCAGGTTATAGGCCCGGATGTCCTGCATCTGTGGGACCGCGTATCGCCCGACGCCACCTGAGCCACGGCGTCAGCCCGCAGGCACGCCGCCGAACGCACCCGGATTAACCTCGCGCGCGATGTGATCCAGCACGGCATTGACAAAACGCGCTTCCTTGCCGTCCGGGAAAAACGCGCGGGCGACATCGACATATTCGCTGATCACCACTTTCGGCGCGGTCGCCTCGATCAGCAATTCCGCCCCGGCGGCGCGAAACAGCGCCCTCAGGGTCGGGTCGATCCGGTCGATCGGCCATTTCGCCACCAATGCGCGGTCGGTCAACTGGTCGATACGCGCCTGCGCTTCAATCGCCTTGTCCAGGATGGCGCGGAACAGATCGACATTGCCTTCGGCCCATTCGGTTCCATCCTCGATGGCCCCAAATCGGTGGCCCTCGAACTGGCGGCGCACCTCGTCCAGATCCTCGTCCGCCGCTTCCATCTGGAACAGGGCCTGCACCGCGTAAAGCCGCGAGGCGGATTTCATCTTCATGCGCTGTTCGCGATCCGGGCGCATCAGGATTTGTCCGCCACGATGATATTGGCCGAAGGCGGCTTGAAGCCGATGCCGCGAGTGGCGCGGCTGAACCGGCGCTGCAGCGCGATCAGATGCAGGGCCGCCGCCGCCGCGCCGCCGCCCTTGTTCTGGCCCTTTGCATCCGCGCGGACCACCGCCTGCTGGCGGTTCTCCACTGTCAGGATGCCGTTGCCGATACAGATGCCATCCAGCCCCATCAGTTGCAGCGCCCGCGATGAATCGTTGCAGACTGTATCGTAATGCGTGGTCTCGCCCCGGATGACACAGCCCAGCGCCACGAAGCCGTCGAAATGGCCTCCGGTTGCGGCCAGCCGGATCGCGGTCGGCACTTCCAGCGCGCCGGGCACTTCGGCAACCTCGAAGCTGCCGCCCGCCGCTTCGATCATGGCGCAGGCACCGGCCAGCAACTGATCGGCTATGTCCTTGTAATAGGGGGCGACGACAATCAGCAGCTTCGGAGCCTTGTCGAAGGCGGGCAATGCCAGGATGTGGTGCGGTTCGGCTTCGGCCATCGGCTCAGGCTCCGGTAATCTTGCGGGTGCCGGTGATCTTCAGGTCGTAAGCATCCAGCCCGATCACCTTCGGCAGGGGATTATCGGTCAAAAGGACGATCTCGCGCAGATTGAGCGACGACAGGATCTGCGCCCCCAGCCCGGTATGACGCAGGGTCTGCGGCGACACTTCACCGGCAAAGGCCAGCTTCTTGCCGGGTTCGCGGAACAGCACGACCACGCCGCGCCCTTCATCGGCGATGATCTGCATCGCGCGCGGCAATTCATCGGCGGGCGACGGGCCAAGGCCCAGCACGTCCTCCAGCACGTTCAGCGCATGCGTGCGCACCAGCACCGGTTCCGGCGTGGTGATATTGCCCTTGATCAGCACCACATGTTCGGTGCCGTCGGTCTGGTCGGTGAACAGGCGCAGATCCCAGGTGCCGCCAAAGGCCGAGGTAACCTGCCGCGCATCGGTCTCGCGCACCAGATTGTCGTGGCGATGGCGATAGGCGATCAGGTCGGAAATCGTGCCGATCTTCAGCCCGTGCTTCTGGGCAAAGCCGATCAGGTCGGGAAGCCGGGCCATCGTGCCATCGTCGTTCATGATCTCGCAGATCACGCCCGCCGGGTTCATCCCCGCCAGCCGCGAGATATCCACCGCCGCCTCGGTATGGCCGGCCCGGATCAGCACACCGCCATCGCGGGCGCGCAACGGAAAGACATGCCCCGGCGTGGCGATATCGGCGGCCCCGGAATTGGCATCTATCGCCACCGCCACGGTGCGGGCGCGGTCATGCGCGGAAATGCCGGTGGTCACGCCTTCGCGGGCCTCGATGGAAATGGTGAAGGCGGTTTCATGGCGCGAGGAATTGTACGACGCCATCAGCGGCAGTTTCAGCGCGTCGATCCTGGCCGAGGTCAGCGCCAGGCAGATCAGGCCACGGCCATGCATCGCCATGAAGTTGATCGCATCCGGTGTCGCCATCTGCGCCGGGATCACCAGATCGCCCTCGTTCTCGCGGTCCTCGTGATCCACCAGGACGAACATCCGGCCATTGCGGGCATCCTCGATGATATCCTCGATCGGCGAGATCACGTCGCGGTATTCGGTTTCAGACTTGCTTTTCGGTGGAAGGTTCATGCTGACCCGTTTCCTGAAGGTAAGGTGCTGGCAGAAGGTTTCTGCGAAGATTGGGCCACAGCCTCAGGCCCAGTCCTGAAGGCGCGCGACGTAACGCGCCAGGGTGTCGATTTCCAGGTTGACCATGTCGCCAACGCCGATATCGCCCCAGGTCGTCACTGCCTTGGTATGGCCGATCACGTTGATGCCGAAATCGCGGCCATCGACATCATTGACCGTGAGCGACGTGCCGTTCAGCGCAACCGAGCCTTTCGGCGCGATGAACCGCGCCAGCGCTTCGGGTGCGCGAAAGGTCAGGCGGGTCGAATCCCCTTCGGGCAGGGCCGCGATCACCTCGGCCACGCCATCGACATGGCCCGACACGATATGGCCGCCCAACTCGTCCCCGACCTTCAGCGCGCGTTCCAGGTTGATCCGCCGCCCCGGCACCCAGCCGTTATGGCCGATATTGGTCTTCGACACGGATTCCGCCGAAATCTGCACGTCAAACCAGTTCTGCGGGATGGAACCGGTGGCTATCACCGTCAGGCACACGCCGTCGCAGGCAATCGACGCGCCGAGATCAATGCCGTTCACATCGTATTTTGTGCCGATCCGCGCCCGCAGATCGCCCGCCTGTTCGGTCTCCAGCAAGGTGCCGATATCGGTGATGATCCCTGTAAACATGGCCCTCAGCCCCGTCATGTCATGAACACAATTCCCTAGTACGGCTGGCACCGCAGGGCAAGTGCGGTTTTGGGCGACATCGCGGCACATCCGGCGCATTGGTCGCGGCAGAAACGCTTTGAGTTTCCCGCCCCGTTAAGGCATATTCAACGCGATCACTCTCTTGTGAGCGCATCCACGAAAAACAACCGGGCAAACGGCGGCTACGTGACAGCGAAACAGGCCAAGCAAAATCGCCACCTGACGATGGCATCCGACCGCAGGCGGGCATACGATGGGTAAGGCATCGGGGGCCGGGCGGGTATTCCTGTTTCTGCAAGGTCCGCACGGGCCGTTCTTCTACCAATTGTCGCGGGTTCTGTGCGCTGCCGGGGCACGCGTTCTGAAGATCGGCTTCAACCAGGGCGACCGTGCCTTCTGGCGCGACGGCGAAACCTATCAGCCCTTCACCGGCAGGCAGGAAGACTGGCCAGCCACCTTCACCGACATCCTTGCCCGCACCGGCGCGACCGATATCGTGCTTTATGGCGATACCCGCTTTGTCCATGCCGAGGCGGTCAAGGCGGCGCGCAAGGCCGGCATCGAGGTGCATTGCTTCGAGGAAGGCTATATCCGCCCATATTGGGTGACCTACGAGCGTGGCGGCGTGAACGGCTATTCGCGGCTGGTGGAGATGTCGATTGCCGAGATGCGCGCCGAACTGGTGGACCGCGACATCGAATTGCCCGACGCGCCCGCGCGCTGGGGCGATATGCGCCAGCACGCGTTTTACGGTGCCTTGTATCATGGCCATATCCTGTTCAGGAACCGGGCCTATCCCAACTACCAGACCCACCGCGACATCTCGGTCCTGCAAGAGTTCCGCTTGCATTTCAGGCGCTTGCTGGCGATCCCGCTGCATGCAATGCAGCGCCGGGCGGCGCAGTTGCGCATCCGGCGCGACGGCTATGTCTATCACCTGGCACTTTTGCAATTGTCGCATGATTCCTCGATCCAGCATCATTCGCCGATCCGCTCGATGCCGGAATTCATCCGCATGGTCATCGCCGGTTTTGCCGAAGGCGCGCCGATCCATCATCATCTGGTGATCAAGGCGCATCCGCTGGAAGACGGGCGATTCCCGCTCCGGCGCATCGTGGCTGACGTGGCACGCGAACACGGGATCGAGGCAAGGGTGCATTTCGTGCGCGGCGGTAAGCTGGCGGGGCTGATGAATTTCGCCCGCACCGTCACCACCGTCAATTCCACTGCAGGGCAGCAGGCGCTGTGGCGCGGCCTGCCGCTGAAGGCGATCGGCAATTCGGTCTATCGCAAGCCCGAATTCGTGTCGGAACAGCCGCTGGACGAGTTTTTCGCCGAACCCTGGCGGCCCGATGCCCGCGCTTACCGCGATTACCGGCACTATTTGCTGGAAACCTCGCAGGTGATGGGCGGGTTCTATTCCACCAGAAGCCGCCGCCGGCTGATCCGCGGCGTGGTTGACCGGCTGCTGGCCGAACAAGACCCCTACGATTCGCTGAAGCGCGAAAACGCGACCCCGCGGCAACAGTTGCGCGTGGTGAAATAGGAAACAATCCACCTTTTCCTTGGCAATTTTGCCTTTTCCTGTGTAGACTTGCGGGAAAAACGAGGCAGCGTTGGCAATAAGGGGCAAATCCCGTGTCGATTAACATGACCAAGGGGGTCCGGCTCGGGCTCTTCTTTGTGCTGGCGTTGGCCGTCGCATCCTGCGGCCTGCCGCGCCCCGGCCCGAACAAGCGGGAAATCTTTGCCGGTTCGGTGCAGCGCCAGGGCGATGCCTTTATCGTCACCGTGAATGACCGGGTGATCCAGTATACCTCGGTCGCGCCGGTGATCGATTTCGACGACAGCTTCAAACGCGCCGGCAAGGTCGGCTCGGACATCATCCGTCCAGGCGATGTGCTGGGCCTGCAGATCTGGGAAAACACCTCGGACACGCTGCTGGGCGGACCGGCCACCACCAATACCGCCATCTCGGAAATCCAGGTCGATGCCACCGGCAGCATTTTCGTGCCCTATGCCGGGCGGCTGAAGGCCGCCGGCAACACCCCCGATCAGTTGCGCGAGATCATCACCCGCAAACTCGACGCCCAGACCCCCGATCCGCAGGTCGTGGTGCGCAGGCTGGCCGGTGACGGCTCGTCCGTCACCATCATGGGCGGCGTCGGCAGCCAGGGCGTCTACCCGATCGAAGGGGCCACCCGCACCCTGTCGGCGATGCTGGCCAAGGCCGGCGGCATCACCATTGAACCGGAAGTGGCGCAGATCAAGGTGACGCGCGGCGACCAGACCGGCAAGGTCTGGCTGGCGGACCTCTACCGCAATCCGCGCTCGGATATCGCGCTGCGCCCCGGTGACAGGATTTTCGTGGAAGAAGATACCCGGTCCTTCACTGCCCTTGGCGCGACCGGCGCACAGACCCGCGTGCCGTTCGCCAGCCAGAAGCTGAGCGCGATCGAAGCCATCGCCCAGGTCGGCGGGCTGAACTCGGCCTCGGCCGATCCGACCGGCGTGTTCATCTTCCGCGAGGAACCCGATGCCGTGGCCAACGCCCTGCTCGGCCGCAGCGATCTGGTCGGCCCGCAGCGTTTCGCCTATGTGCTGGACCTGACGGAACCGAACGGCATGTTCCTGGGGCGCGATTTCCTGATCCGCGACGGCGATACGGTCTATGTGACCGAAGCACCCTTCGTGCAATGGAACAAGACCCTGAGCGTGCTGAACAGCGGCCTGTCCACCGGCGCGACCGTCACCACCCTGTCAGGCGGCTGAGCCATGCCGCCGGGCGACGGGCGGCAAACGGGCAGCCTTTACGCCTATACCGGCGGGTTGTTGCGGCGTGGCCGGGTGCGCCGGATACTGGAACTGTCGGGCTATCGCATCACCACCGGCTGGCCGCCGCACGGCGACAGCGCGGTCGCGGTCTGGGGGCGGACAAGGCCAGCGCAACGTGGGCTTTGGATTGCCACGCGCCGTCAGGCGAATGTGGTCACGGTTGAAGATGCCTTCCTGCGTTCGGTCCTGACCGGGCGATCCGGCCAGATGCCCGAGGGGCTGGTGGTGGATCATACCGGCATCTATTTCGACTGCTCAGGCCCGAGTGATCTGGAAAACATCCTGAACCACGCCGATCTTGGCCGCGCGGACCTGAAAGCCCGCGCCAAGGCCGGGATCGAGCGCCTTCGCCGCGCCGAATTGTCCAAGTACAACGCCTTCGATCCCGCGCTGGACGTGCCGGAACGCGATTACGTGCTGGTGATCGACCAGACCGCAGGCGATGCCTCGATCCGGCTGGGCGGGGCCGATGCCGCCACCTTCGCCACCATGCTGTCCGCCGCGCGCAGCGAAAATCCCGACGCCCTGATCCTGATCAAGACCCACCCTGAGGTTTCAGGCCGCTACCGCCGCGGCCATTTCAGCGGCGCCGATCTGGACGGGCGGACCCGCTTCATCCACGCGCCGGTCTCGCCCTGGCGGCTGCTGGCGGGGGCGCGGCGGGTCTATACCGTCACCTCGCTGATGGGGTTCGAGGCGATCCTGGCCGGCCACAAGCCACGCGTCTTCGGCAGGCCGTTCTATGGCGGCTGGGGCCTCAGCGACGACAACCACCGCCTTGCACGCCGCGAGCGTGCGCTTGACCGCGAGGCGCTGTTTGCCGGGGCGATGCTGTTATACCCGACATGGTACGATTCCTGCCGCGATGCGCTGTGCGATTTCGAGACCACCGCCGATAACCTTGAGGCGCAGTCCCGCGCCTGGCGCGAGGATTGCCACGGCTATGCCGCCCTTGGCATCCGGCTGTGGAAGCGCCGGCATTTCCGCCGCTTCTTCGCCGCTTCCGGCAAGCGGCTGACATTCGAGCCGGATGCCCCGCATGCGCTGAAAAGCCGCCGACGCGGGCTGATCTGGGCCGGGCGCGAGACCGACGCGATCCGCACCAGATTTGCCGATGCCGGGGTGAAACTATTTCGGGTGGAGGATGGTTTCCTGCGCTCGCGTGGTCTCGGGGCCGACCTGATCCCGCCCCTGTCGCTGGTGCTGGACGATCTGGGCATCTATTTCGATCCCGGTCGAGAAAGCCGCCTGGAACGCATCCTGAATGCAGGCGATCCGGGGCCTGCTGCCCTTGCCCGCGCGGCAAGATTGCGGGCGCGGCTGGTGGCGAGTGGCCTCAGCAAGTACAATACCGGCGGCGCGGTTGACGCGGCCGACTGGCCTGCGGAGCAGCTGAAAATCCTGGTGCCCGGGCAGGTGGAGGACGACGCCTCGATCCAGAAAGGTGCCGCTTCGGTGCGCACCAACGCCGCTTTGGTGGCGCGGGTGCGGGCCGACAACCCGGAGGCCTTCGTGATCTACAAACCGCATCCCGATGCCGAGGCCGGTCTGCGCGATGGCGGCGCGATGCCGGTTGACGCGGATCTGGTGCTGACCGGCGGCGATGCCGCATCGGCTATCGTGGCGGCGGACGAGGTCTGGACGATGACCTCGCTGACCGGTTTCGAGGCCCTGCTGCGCGGCAAGCCGGTCACCTGCCTTGGTGTGCCGTTCTATGCCGGATGGGGCCTGACCCGCGATCTGGCTGAAATGCCCGAACGGCGCATGGCCCGTCCCGATCTTGATACGCTGGTGCATGCGGTGCTGATCGCCTATCCGCGCTATTTCGATCCGGTCTCGGGGCAGGCCTGCCCGGTCGAGGTGGTGGTGGATCGCCTGGCGGACGGCACCGGCAGCATCCGCCCCGGCAACCGGGCGCTGGCGCGGGTTCAGGGGGCATTTGCCAGTTTCGCCTGGACCTGGCGGCGCTGAAACCTGACCTAACCAAGGACCGACAGGGCCAGTTCGGTCGCAACCACCAGAAAGAATACCCCGACCGCCGCATTGATGAAGGGCGCAGCCTTCAGATAGGCCCGCGCCGCGCGACGGGTGGAGAATATCACCGCATAGCCGCTGTGGATACCCGCCGCGACGATAACCGTACCGGCGCACAGCACCGCGACATCCGCCGCCCCGGCGCGGGCAATCGGAAAGATCGTCAGCACGAACAGCCATGTCGTCAGCGCCTTGGGGTTGAGCGCGATCACCATCAGCGAGCGCAGGAACGCCGCGCTGCGGCTGAGGCCGCCAACCCCGCTCAACGCCGCTGGTTGGCGGTGAAAGCCGCGCCAGGCTGATCTGAGGTAACGGCTGGCAAACCAGATCAACAATCCCGCGCCAACCAGTCTGAGCAGCGATTGCGCCACTGGGAACAGGGCGAACAGCATGGCCACGCCCAGCGACATGCCAAGGCACCAGATCACGATGCCAAGGCCAACCCCTGCCGCCGCCGCCAGCCCCGGCCCGCGCCCCGATCCCATCGAAATGGTGATCGTGTTCAGCACATTCGGTCCCGGCGACAGGACATTCAGGCCGATGAACGACCAGACCGTGACAAAGGAAACCAGGTCGACCGCCATCTGCCCCACCCACCGAACGCCGCATCAGGCAACGGAAAACCGGCCTGCGCAAGGGGCGAAATGCCTGCGGGTGCGGCTACTTCAGCCGCGCAGCAGCGCGGTGGCGGTGGCGGCGGCCAAGCGCAACCAGCCGCAGGCCCAGAAACAGGCTGATGGCACCACCGGCCAGGATACCGCTGAAATCCGCGGCCAGTTCCGCGCCCGCGGCGATGTTGCCGGCAAACACCACGCCAAGCCCGACATACATCGCCACCCAGACAGCTTCGCCCGCCGCGCCCCAGAGGGTGAATCTGGTCCAGCCCAGCCCGGTCGCGCCGCCGATCAGGTTGACATATGGCCCAAGCGGGCTGAACAGCCAGCGCGACAGGAACACGCCGATGCCGCCCCGGCGGGCAATCCAGGCTCGCGCACGCGCGATCAGCACCTTGCGGTCGCGTTTGCGGGCCAGCCAGCGCAAGGCCGGTGCACCTGCCTTGCGGCCGATCAGATATCCGGTCTGATCCCCCGCCAGCGCGGCGAATAAAGCCGTCAGCACCGTCGGCACCAGCGCCAGATCGCCAGCCCCGACGAACGATCCCGAGGTCAGCATCGCCAGCGATGACGGCACCGGCAGCGCGAGGCAGGACAGGAATACCACCGCCGCCAGCAACGGCAGGCCATAGGTCGGCACCATTGCAAGGATCATGTCGGTCACGGATGCGCCGCTTTCCAGGCCGCGATGGCGGTGTCGAGATCATTGATCAACACCTCCACCGGCACGCCCCGCCGCTTCGCCAGTTTCTCCAGCGTCGGGCGGCGCTCCTGTTCGGGCGAGATCGCCAGCATCCCGGCAACGGCATCGAGCGGCAGATGATGCGAATGCGCGATGTATCGCGGCGTCATCCACCCTTCCAGCGGCTGGTCGCGATGGATCGGGTCGGACCAGTAGACAATGAACACGACCGCCCGCAGCGCGAAGAACAACGTGATCGCCAGCGCTGCGGTGAAGGCAATCAACAAAGCCCTGTGATGCCGCCACAGATAGGCAAGGCGACGTGTCACCGAACCAGGTCTTTCATCCCGTCGCTGATGCCCTTCAGGGTCATCGGATACATCCGGTTGCCATAGATCTCGCGGATCATCTGGATCGAATGGGTGTATTTCCAATGGGTTTCCGGCAGCGGATTGATCCAGATATTGTGCTTCCAGGTATCAATCGTACGCTGCAGCCAGACCGACCCGGCCTCGGCATTCCAATGCTCGTTGGCGCCGCCGGGATAGGCCACCTCGTAAGGCGACATCGAGGCATCGCCGACAAAGATGCATTTGTAATCAGGGCCATAGGTATGCAGCAGATCCCAGGTTGAGGTCTGGTCCGACCAGCGGCGGCGATTGTCCTTCCACACGCCTTCATAGAGGCAATTGTGGAAGTAGAAATATTCCAGATGCTTGAATTCCGTCCTGGCGGCGGAAAACAATTCCTCGACCAGCCGGATATAGGGGTCCATCGAGCCGCCGACATCCAGAAACAACAGCACCTTCACCGCGTTGCGGCGTTCCGGCCTAGTCTTGATATCCAGATAGCCGTGCTCGGCAGTGGCGCGGATGGTGCCGTTCAGGTCCAGTTCCTCGTCCGCGCCGTCGCGCGCCCAGCGGCGCAGGCGCTTCAGCGCCACCTTGATGTTGCGGGTGCCCAGTTCCACGCTGTCATCGAGATTGCGGAACTCGCGCTTGTCCCAGACCTTGACGGCACGCTGGTGGCGCGACTTTTCCTGACCGATGCGCACGCCTTCGGGGTTGTAGCCATACGCCCCGAACGGCGAGGTGCCCGCCGTGCCGATCCATTTCGAGCCACCCTGATGGCGGCCCTGCTGTTCCTTCAGCCGCTCTTTCAGGGTTTCCATCAGCTTGTCAAAGCCGCCCAGCGCCTCGATCTCGGCCATTTCCTCGGGGGTGAGCTGCTTTTCCGCCATCTTGCGCAGCCAGTCCTCGGGCAGATCGACGGCGTTGATCACATCCTCGACCGCCAGCGCTTCCATGCCCTTGAAGGTTTCCGCGAAGACCCGGTCGAACTTGTCCAGATTGCGCTCGTCCTTCACCAGGCTGGCGCGGGCGAGGTAGTAGAACCCTTCGACATCGTAAAGCACCATGCCGGTCTTCACCGCACCCAGGAAATCGAGATATTCGCGCAAGGATACCGGCATCTTGGCGGCACGCAGATTGGAAAACAGCGGCAGGAACATCTCGGCTCAGATCCAGTCCATGCGAAAGGCGATCACCGAGGCCAGCAGCGCCAGAAGCGCCAGCACGATGCCATGCACCCCGGCATAGAACAGGATATCCAGCCGGTTGCCGCCGCGGCGTCTGGCCACCACGGCACCCCATGCGGCACCCAGGATAAAGGCGATCGTTGCGGCCATCAGGCCTCCGTTTGGCGTATTGCCGAGCGCAGGGCGGCAATCTCCCTCAGCCGGGCGCGAATTTCATCGTCCGAGGCAAAGCCATACCGCGCCCAGCCAAGGCTGTCCAGCCGAACGGTGGCGGCTTCGGTATGCCTGCCGGATTGGTCCAGCGCCTCGGCCTTGATCATCAGAAAGGTCGCCAGAAGTGCGGCGTTTTCCGCCCGCGACACCGACGGCAGGCTTTCGTTGACATAGCGAAGGCTGAGGTCCGGCTCGCCCGCCGACAAGGCAAATGCCGCCAGTTGCAGGGCTACATGCGCGGTATGGATGTCGTCGGTGCCGAACAATTCGGAATAAAGCGCATAGGCACGCCGGAAACTGTCGGCCGAGAGGTCACCATCCACCCCCAGCGCCAGCCGCCCCTGCGCATAAAGGCTGAAGCCCAGCCGGTTATCCACCCATTCTTCGGATCGCGCGATGGCCACGGCGCGGCGTGCGCTGGTCAGCCGTCGTGCCTGCGCCACGCGCGGGCCGAGGGCGGCCTCGATGGCGTCGATCCAGGCCCGCGGCGTGGTGGTGATACCGTCCCGCGCCACCGCCTCGCCGCCCGGGTTCAGCCGCGCCAGAATACCCGGCAGCCTTTCCGCCACCGCCGCGCGGGACATGCCGTTTTCCAGCGCATTATCGTAGAAAACCCGCAGGATCAGCATGTCGAAACCGGTCAGCACGGTGTTGATATTATCGTCATTATAGACGCTGTCGGCCAGCCGGTAGAGATCGTTCAGCGGCCCCAGCGCCTGGGCGATTTCCTCGTGCAGGCAATCGCGCGCCTCCTGGGGGGACACATCGTCGGGGATGAACACGGTCGCGCGGTCGCGCCGCTCCAGCGTCGACCAGTCCAGCGCGCCGGAGCGCCGGTTCTGGCGGAAATCGTCCCAGCTTGTCACCCGTGGCACGACAAAGCAGGCAGCATGCGGCACCGTCGCCTGCAACTTCCGGCGCGGCAGCGTCACGATGACGATATTCGCCGGCGCGCCGGTCGTGGCCTGCACGATATCAAGCCCCGCCTCGGCGCGGAAGCGCGCCAGCAGCGCGGCCAGATCAGCCTCAAAATGCTTCGGGCCGGGGGCGGCCAGCGCCACCGTGATCCGCCCCTCGAACCGGGTCAGGCGGTCCAGTTCGCGCCCGCTTTCCATCTCGAAGGCCAGTTCCAGGAAATCCCGCGCGATATCGGCATTGGCACGGCCCGCCATGCTGGAGGGCGCGGGCGCACCAAAGGCATTCATCGGCGGCAGCGTATCGGGCAAGGGATCGGCCCGCGTCGGCAATTCGCTCAGCGGTGGCGCGGCACAGGCGGCCAGCAGCATCAGCATGGTGAGAAGCGCACGCACCGGTCAGGCCGGACGGTTGTAGCGGATGAACGGCGTCTTCACCCCGATGCGGTCGTACAGCATCCGGCCGGTATAGTTGAATTCCTGCGTCAGCCAGTAGACCGACGGTGCCCCCGCCGCATCCGCCGCCGCATAGACCGCCTCGATCAGCGCCCGCCCGACACCTTTGCCGCGCGCGGCGGGATCGGCATAGAGGTCCTGCAGATAGCAGGTATTCTCGATCTTCCACATATGGCGGTGAAACAGGTAATGCACCAGACCAACCGGCTTGCCGCCCGCCTCGGCGATCAGTCCGTGGAAATCCTGTGGGTCATCGCCCAGAAGCCGGGCAAAGGACGAAACATAGACAGCCTCGGGCACGCTGGCTTTGTAGAATTCCAGATATCCGGTCCACAAGCGCCGCCAGTCGGCCTCGTCCGCCGCCCGGACAGGGCGGATCGTCACATCGTATCGGTCTTGCATCTTGCTGCTCGGGTCTTGTTGTTTTGCCCTACCCTACGCCAGTTCGCAGACGTTTTGAACCGATTGTTTCAACTACACTCGTTGGCGCAAACCGCGCCTTGCCAACCTTGTTCCGGAAATACGCGCGAGGGGGTCAGGGGGACGGGCACGCCCCCCAACCATCGCGCATCAGCGCTGGCCGCGCGCCATGAAGGCCAGGCGTTCGAACATGTGCACATCCTGTTCGTTCTTCAGCAAAGCGCCGTGCAGTTTCGGCAGCGCATCCTTGCCGGATCGCTTAAGGTCGGCCGGGTCCAGATCCTCCACCAGCAGCAGTTTCAGCCAGTCCAGCACTTCCGAGGTGGAGGGCTTCTTCTTCAGCCCCGGCGTCTCGCGCACCTCGAAAAACTGCGTCAAAGCCTCGGCCACCAGCGCCGGTTTTATGCCGGGGTGATGCACTTCGACGATTCTGCGCAGCGTCTCGGGATCGGGAAAGCGGATATAATGGAAGAAACAGCGCCGCAGGAACGCATCCGGCAATTCCTTTTCGTTGTTCGAGGTGATGATCACGATCGGGCGCACCTTTGCCGAAATCGTCTCACCGGTCTCGTAGACGAAGAACTCCATCCGGTCGAGTTCCTGCAACAAATCGTTGGGAAATTCGATATCGGCCTTGTCGATCTCGTCGATCAGCAGCACCACCTTCTCATCCGCCTCGAAGGCTTCCCAGAGCTTGCCCTTGCGGATGTAGTTGCGCACATCGTGGACCTTTTCCTCGCCCAACTGGCTGTCGCGCAACCGGCTGACCGCATCGTATTCATACAAGCCCTGCTGCGCCTTGGTGGTGGACTTGATGTTCCATTCCAGGATGCGCAAACCAAGGCTGTCGGCCACCTGCCGCGCCAGTTCGGTCTTGCCGGTTCCCGGCTCGCCTTTCACCAATAACGGACGTTCAAGGGTGATTGATGCGTTAACGGCAACATTCAGGTCATCCGTTGCAACGTAACTTTCCGAACCGGTAAATTTCATAATGTCCATAAGCCCCTAGCGTTTTCAGTCGGCGCGAACCTATCATACCGACCGCTGGCTGCAAGATATCCATTTCTTGGGGGTGACAAAGTCCGCGCCATCCGATAATCCCGGCCCCGAAGGCCACCTTGCCTGGCTGAAATGCCCGACGGTGAGTCGCAACACCAAGCGTTCTGGGGAGGACCGAGTGAAAGTGGAACCCGTTCTCGACAAGCGATACACCCCCGCCGAAGACGAACCCTTCATGAATGACCGGCAGCGCGAATATTTCCGCAAGAAGCTGCTGGAATGGAAGAACAGCATCCTTGAAGGCAACCGCGATACCATCGAGGGCATGCAGCAGGGCACCCGCAACATTCCCGATGTCGCTGACCGCGCCTCCGAGGAAACCGACCGAGCCCTGGAACTCAGAACCCGCGACCGCCAGCGCAAGCTGGTCTCGAAAATCGACGCCGCCCTGCGGCGGATCGAGGACGGCTCCTACGGCTATTGCGAGGAAACCGGCGAGCCGATCTCGCTGAAACGTCTCGATGCGCGTCCCATCGCCACCCTCAGCCTCGAAGCGCAGGAGCGACACGAGCGCAAGGAAAAGATTCACCGCGACGACTGACGACCGACAGGCCGGAGGCCAGATGCGCGCCAGAGACAAGACACAGAACGCACCGGGGTCGATCGGCCCCGGTGTTGTTCGTTTGCGGGGTCGGCATGGCGCTTAAGGGCAAGAATGTCACCGTGCTTGGCGCCGGTATCGGCGGGCTGACCGCCGCCATCGCACTGGCACGGCGCGGTGCGAAGGTGACAGTGCTTGAGGCCGCCCCGGAACTGGCTGAAGTCGGTGCCGGATTGCAGATCACGCCGAACGGCTCGGCGGTGCTGCAGGCGCTCGACCTCGGCCCGCGCCTGAAGCGGATCGGTGTCGAATTGAAGGCGGTCGAGTTGAAGGATCATCACGGCGGCCCAGCCCTGATGCGGCTGGACATGGCGCGGGCGACGCATGGCAACTCCCACCCTTACCTGCTGGTGCATCGCGCCGATCTGATCGAGATGCTGGCATCTTCGGCGCGTCGCCACGGTGTGTCGCTGTTGTTCGGCAAGAACGTGACCGGCGTTGCCATCGGTTTCGATCAGGTGACGCTGCCGCTGGATGACGGCCCGCAGCGCACCACGAAATTGCTGGTCGGGGCGGATGGCGTGCGCTCGCTGACCCGCCAGGCGTTGGATGTCCGCAAGAAACCTGTCTTTACCGGCCAGATCGCCTGGCGCGCACTGATCGAGGCGCGTTTCGTGCCGGTGCGCGACCTGCCGCCGGTCGCCACCATCTGGATGGGGCCGAAGCGGCATCTGGTGACCTATCCCCTGCGCGGCGGGCGGCTGATCAACGTTGTCGCGGTCGAGGAACGGGCCGACTGGGTGGCGGAAAGCTGGAACCTTAAGGACGATCCCGACAATCTGCGCCGCGCCTTCAGCGGCTTCGCGCCCGAGTTGAAGCGATTGCTGACGCTGGTGGACGATGTCTGGCTCTGGGGGCTGTTCACGCATCCGGTGGCCGAAACCTGGTCGCAGAGCGGCGCGGTCATCTTGGGCGATGCGGCGCATCCGACGCTGCCGTTTCTCGCGCAAGGGGCCAACATGGCGCTGGAAGATGCCTGGGTTCTGGCCGAGGAAATGGACCGCCACGACGATGTGCAAGACGCCTATGCCGCCTATCGCCGCCGCCGATATGCCCGCGTGAAGCGGATCGTGGCGGGGGCAAGGGCCAACACCGGTATCTACCATCTGGGCGCACAACCGCTGCGCTTCATCGCCCATCGCGGCATGCAGGCGGTGAACCGCTTCACGCCGGACCTGATGCAGCGCCGCTACAACTGGCTCTATGGCCATGACGTCACCAAGGGCGGCTGATCCGTCAGTACCGCGCCAGGATCGCCCTGATCTCCGCCGCCAGCGCCTCGGGCAGGTCCGGCACGCTCAGATCCGCCAGCCGCGCCTGCAGATCGGTATCCAGCCGCTCGAACAGATCCTGATCCGGCAAGCCGGTATTGCCGAGCGGGATGTTCGCCCCGAAATAGCGCGAATTCCACACCTGGGCGCGGCAATGATCCACCGTATGCTGTTCGGCCAGGAAATTGCCGGACGGGCCGACATCGCGGATCACATCCACGCCGATCTCGGCGGCATCGGCGGCAAAGCCCTGCCACATCTTGCGCAACAGCCCGGCCATGTCATCGCACAGCAACAGCGCGTGCAGCGAAAAGGTCAGCCCCAGATCGAGCGAGCCGAGATAATCGCAGGTTGCGGGGCGGCTGTAGAAGGCCTGCATCATGTTTGCCGACAATTCCCAGACCGCATCCTGATTGAACCGCCGCGCCACCGCCGTGCCGTTGATACCGGTCAGTGACGGCAGGCGCAGGGATCGCCTTATCTGGCACACCGCCGCATCCGCCAGCGAGGTCTGCGAGAAACTGCCGATTGCCCCGGTGGCCGGTTCCATGAAACAGACATCCGAAGCGCCGATGCAAAAACAGCCCGGTGCCGCCAACTGGCCCAGCACCATTGCCGCGAAATCTGTGATCAGCGCATGGGTGATGCAGCCGCCAAGCGTGATCGGCGAAGAGGCACCGCCGATCGGCAATGTGCCGACATTCAGCGGCACGCCGGCGCGTGCGGCCATGATGATCTGTTCGATATGGGTGGCGGCGAAACTGACCGGCAGCGGCGTGACGATGGCCATGAAATAGGGCTTTTCGCGCAGCGCCTCGCGCCCGCCGCGAACCGCCGCCGCCATTTCGATAACCGCTTCCAGCGACGAGGCATGTTCGCACAGATATTCCAGGGGTTTGGTGGTGTTTTCCATCATGCAGGCGAATTCATCGATCTCGCCGAACTGGTCGGATCGCGCGACGTTCTTGACCGAAATGCACACCGCGTCGATATCCGGCAGGCTGTCGGCCAGCCGCGTCGCCAGCGCCAGATCCTCGCGGTTTGAAGGCCGCGCCGCGCCGGTTTCGGGATCGAGCATCGCGATACAGGTCATGCCCGGCATGAACCAGGTGTGATCGCAATCAATCCGGATCGACCGGCTGGCATCGCGGTTCCACAGAAGCGTGCTGCGGGCCACCGATTTCAGCGCCGCACGCGTCAGCGCTCCGGGAATGCGCACGATACCGTCCGCGCCGATCTCGCAGCCCGCCGCGCGCAACAGATCATCCGCCTCGGTGCCTTGCTCGAACCGTACACCGGATTGTTCCAGCAGGTCGATTGCCGTGTCGATCAACCGCGTCACCGCCGCTTTCGACAACGGCTCGTAAGGGGCGGTTGCGGCGCAATGCAGCCCGCGATCCGCCGGTTCCGCGCTGTAGGCTTCCCGTCTTTTCCTGGCCTTCGCCCTGCGCATCGCCCGATCTCCTGCCTGTCGCTGATGTTTCGGGCCGGCCCTGCAAAATCATCAGGGCAGCCGGCCCGATCCGGGTATTCTGATAATCCAATCCCGTTGCCCGCGCAAATTTTTAATTGAGCGTTCAAACAAAAATTGCTACATGTCCTCCACCCGGCAACCCCAAAGGCAAAACATGGACGGCAACAGGACAGACCAGAACATCGCCTCCCGCCGCGGGCTTCCGGCCTGGAGCTATACCAGCCCGGAGCTTCTGGACGCCGAGAAAGAACTGTTGTTCCGCCGCCACTGGCAACTGGTCTGCCATGTCAACGACCTGCCGGATGCGGGCGATTACCTGACGATGGATATGGTCGGCGAACGCGCGCTGGTGATCCGGGGCAAGGATGGCCGCGTCCGCGCCTTTCACAACCTCTGCCGGCATCGCGGCTCGCGGGTGGTGGCCGATGACAAGGGCAGATGCAAATCGGTGCTGGTCTGCCCGTTTCACGGCTGGGTCTACAACCTTGACGGCACGCTGCGCGGTGCCTCGCAGCCTGACAGCCTGCCCGCGCTCGACCCCGATGAATGGGGGCTGAAGCCGCTGGAAACCGATCTCTGGAACGGTTTTGTCTTCGTGCGCTTCAAGCCCGGCCCGCAGCCGCCAGTATCGCAGATCATGGCCCGGTTCGACGCCGAACTTGCACCTTACGGGCTGACTGGCTTGCAGCCGGACGGGGCCGGGTTCTGGCAGACCGAGGTTGCCGCCAACTGGAAATGCATCCGCGATGTCGACAACGAAGGCTACCACGTGCCGATGGCACATCCCGGCCTGCATGATCTGTTTGGCGACAACTACTATGACGAACCGTTCAGCGAAGGCACCAGCCGCTCATTCGCCACCTTCCGCCCCGGCCCCGGCCGGTTGTGGAGCGTCGATGCCTACAAGGCGATCCTGCCGGAGGTGGCAGCGCTGGACCCGGATCACAATCGCGGCTGGCTCTATATCGGGATGTTTCCCAACCTGGTGTTCGGCATCTATCCCGATTCGGTGATCGCCTATCAGGAATTTCCGGTGGAGAATGGTCGCACCATCCAGCGTGGAGCCTGCTATCGCTATCCGAACGAGGACCGGCAGATGCGGCTGGCGCGCTATCTCAGCGGCCGGATCGACCGGATCACCAGCAAGGAAGACGAACAACTGATCGAATGGTGCTGGGAGGCGTCGTTTTCCAGCGGGTTTGACGGTGTGCTGCTGTCCGACCTGGAAATCGGTGTGAAAAGCTACCACGACGAATTGCGCGCGCTGTTTCCGGTGCTGAATCACCGCGAACCGGAGCCCGGCACATTGACAGCGCGGAATGCCGAATTGCTGGCGCGGGGCGGCGAAGATTGACTTTGCCAAACCCACCCGGATTTGTGCATAGTCGGCAAACCGATCATGCCGCCGGGGGTGCGAAATGAGGTTGAGCCGCGAAGGACGACAGGGATTGACCCTGATCAGCCCGACGCTGGCCTATGCCCTGGTGATGCTTGCTGCCCCGCTGACGATGGTGGTCACCTTCAGCTTCTGGACGCAGAATTACCTCGACCTCGACACCACCCTGACACTGGACAATTACCGCGAGGCATGGGGTACGCCGATCTATCAGGTGCTGCTGCTGCGCTCGCTGAAAATCTCGCTGATCGTGACCTTCGTGACGGTGCTGCTGGCCTTTCCGGTGGCCTATTTCCTGTCGTTCAAGGTGAAGCGGCGCAAGGCCCTGTGGCTGTTCCTGATCACCATCCCGTTCTGGACCAGTTACCTGTTGCGGGTGTTCCTGTGGAAGGTGATCCTGGGCTATAACGGCGTCTTGAACTCGGCCCTGATGGGGATGGGGTTCATCGACGAGCCGATGACGTTCCTGTTGTACAACCTGAACGCGGTGGTGCTGACGCTGGCGCATGCCTGGGCACCGTTTGCCATCCTGCCGATCTTCGTGGCACTGGAAAAGATCGATCGTTCCCTGCTTGAAGCCGCCGAAGACCTGGGCGATGGCAAGATCAGGCAGTTTTTCCGCGTGACCCTGCCGCTGGCGATGCCGGGCGTGGTCGCCTCGACCCTGATCGTGCTGATCCCGACCATCGGCGATTTCATCACGCCCAAGCTGGTTGGCGGCACCGACGGGCTGATGATTGCCAACATGATCCAGATCCAGTTCGGCAAGGCCAATAACGCGCCATTGGGGGCGGCGCTGGCGATCACCTCGATGCTGGTGGTGGCGTCGATCAGCGTGGTGATCTTCCTTGCGGGCAAGAAATTCGGAGGCAAGGTGGAATGAAGACCGGCTCGGCCCTGTCGCGCAACTGGCTGGTGTTTTACGCCGTGGCCTACATGGTGTTTCTGTACGCGCCTGTGGTGTTGCTGCCGCTGTTCGCCTTCAACGACGCCACCATCATCGCCTTCCCGCTATCGGGCGCCACCACCAAATGGTTCACCGTGCTGTGGGAGACCGAGGCGCTGCATTCCGCGGTTGAAAACAGCCTGATCGTGGCCTTGTCCACATCTGCGATCAGCACGCTGCTGGGAGCCACCGCCGCCCGCGCGATGGCGCGTTACCGCTTTCCCGGCAAGCGCGGCATCGTCGGCTTCATCATGCTGCCGCTGGTGCTGCCGGAAATCATCGTGGCGGTATCGCTGCTGGTATTGCTGATGCAACTGGATATGGAGCTGTCGCTCTGGACGGTGGTCGGTGGCCATGTCCTGATCTGCGTGCCCTTCTCGATCGCCATCCTCAGTTCCGCCTTTCAGGGGCTGGACTCCAGCCTTGAGGAAGCCTCGTTCGATCTGGGCGAAACCCGCTGGGGCACGTTCCGGCGGATCATCTTCCCGCTGGTGCTGCCCGGCGTGATTTCCAGCATGCTGATCACCTTCACCATCTCGCTTGATGAATTCATCATCGCGTTCTTCCTGACCGGCACCGATGTCACGCTGCCGGTCTATATCTGGAGCCAGCTTCGCTTCCCGACCAAACTGCCCTCGGTGATGGCATTGGGAACGATCCTTCTGGCCCTGTCCGTAATCCTGCTGATCCTCGGGGAATGGTTCCGCCAGCGTGCTGCGAAACGCCAGGGGATCGAGGCTTCGGCGACCGGAGGGTTCATGTGAAATGACCGGCAAAGACCCCAGGGCAATCATCCGCATGCAGGATGTCACCAAGTTTTTCGGCTCGTTCCAGGCGCTGAAAGGCATCACCACCACGATCAACGAGGGCGAGTTCTTTTCGCTGCTCGGGCCATCGGGCTGCGGCAAGACCACCTTGTTGCGCATGATCGCGGGCTTTGACGAACCGACCGACGGCGCGATCTATATCGGCGACGAACCGATGGCCGGCATCCCCGCCAACCAGCGCCCGACCAACATGGTGTTCCAGAGCTACGCGATCTTTCCGCATCTGAATGTCGCGGACAATGTCGGCTACGGGCTGAAGCGCAAGCGGATGTCGCGCGCCGAGATTGCCGCCGAGGTCGAGAAATCCCTCGCGATGGTCGATCTGGCCGGTTACGGCAAACGTGCGGCACATGAATTGTCCGGCGGCCAGCGCCAGCGTGTGGCCCTGGCCCGCGCCCTTGTGATGCGCCCTAAGGTGGTGCTGCTGGATGAACCGCTTTCGGCGCTGGACAAGAAATTGCGCGAACAGATGCAGGTGGAATTGCGGCAATTGCAGCAATCCATCGGCATCACCTTCATCCTTGTCACCCACGATCAGGAAGAAGCCCTGATCATGTCCGACCGCATCGCGGTAATGTTCGAGGGTCAGATCGAACAGGTTGCCACGCCCGAACAATTGTACCGCCACCCGGTCAGCCGCCGCGTCGCCTCGTTCATTGGCGTAATGACCCTGCTGGATGCACGCGCCACCGCGCAACCCGGCAATACCGTGCGCGTCGACATTCCCGCCCTTGGCACCGTCGATCTGCCGGCAGCACGGGTGCCCGAGGGCATCGACCTTGCCAAGGTCGAGAAGATCGGCGTGCACCCGGAAATGCTGACCATCCTGCAGGACGAACACGAAACCGCCGAACGGGTGGTCGAGGCCGAGGTGGCCAGCCGCTCCTATTACGGCGACATGACCTATTACAGCGTGCTGCTGCCCGGTGCCAATGCCCCGGCAACGATCTCGATGCGCAACACGTTCGGGCGTTCGGTGATTGATCCGGGCGCAAAGGTGAAGGTCGGCTGGGGGCAGGATTCGATCATCCTGTTCAAGTAACTCCGAATCCCGGCAAGGGGGACGCATGGCATTGCCTGCCAGAAATATCCACGACGAAACCGCAAGCCTGATTGCCCGCCACCGGCCCGGCCTTGCGTTGGCGCAGGGGTTCTATACGTCCGATACGGTCTATGCCGACGATATCGAACGGATCATCATGCAGGACTGGCACTTTGCCGGGCTGGCCGGTGAAATCCCCGATCCTGGCGATTTCATGCTGTTTGAATTGCTCGATGAATCCGTCATTCTCAGCCGCGGCGCGGATGGTATGATCCATGCGCTGGCCAATGTCTGCCGGCATCGCGGCTCGCGGGTCTGTCTGGACCAGCGCGGAACCGCCCGGCGTTTTACCTGCCCCTATCACGCCTGGGTCTATGATCTTGATGGCTCGTTGCGCTCGGCCCGGCTGATGGGCGACGATCTGGACCGCGCAGCACTTGGCCTGAAAAAGGTGCCGATGGAACTGTTCCACGGCATGATCTTTGTATCCTTCGCCGCCCGGCCCACCAGTTTCGCCGCCATCCGCGCCGAGCTGGACCCGGTGCTGGCACCGTTCGCGCTGGAGCGCACGAAAATCGCCTGCCGCAAATCCTATCCGGTGGCGGCCAACTGGAAGCTTCTGGTCGAGAATTACAACGAATGCTACCATTGCGCCCCGGCACATCCCGAGTTTCGCCGCGCCCATCTCACCCATATGGACGCCGCCCGCATTCAGCCCTTCAACGCGGCGATGGCCCCGCGTGCCGCCGCCCTTGGCATCGCCACCGATTATATCGACAAGGTCGGCGCGCTCTGCCCAGAAGGCTCGGTCGATTACACGTTCAGCCGCCATTCCCTGTACGACGGTTGCGCCACCGGCAGCGAGGACGGCCAGCCCTTGGCACCTTTGCTGGGAAATCTGGCAGGCTATGACAATGCCGCGTCGGACCTTTATGTCGGGCTGCTGAACCCGATGCTGATCTACAATGACCATGTGGTGATCTACCGCTTCATCCCCGATGGCAAGGACCGCTCGATTCACGAAATCATCTGGCTGGTGCGCGAGGATGCTGAATCGGGCAAGGATTACCATCCCGACCGGCTGACCTGGCTCTGGGATGTCACCACCATCGCCGACAAGGCGATCATCGAGGACAACCAGAAAGGCGTCGCCTCGCGCTATTACGATCCCGGCCCGCTGGCCGAGATGGAGGCCTATACCGCACGGTTTCTCGCCACCTATCTGGACCGGCTGGCCCGTCACCCCCAAGGAGCAAATGAATGACCGAGCAGGACCTGCTATACGATGACAGCCATATCCGCTTTCTGGAAGATATCTGGGGCGAAGGCTATCTGTCGCCCGGCGGCGCGGAGGAAGCCGCCAGCGTGGTGGCCGGGCTGGACCTGTCCGGCAAGCGCGTGCTGGATATCGGTTGCGGGTCGGGCGCGATCTCGGTGCTGCTGGCGGCGGAGCTTGGCGCGGGCGAGGTGATCGGCATCGACGTTGAAGCGGAGGTCTGTGCCGCGGCCCGAAAACGCGTTGCCGCTGCCGGGCTGGCCGACCGGGTGACGATCCGTCAGGTCGAACCGGGGCCGTTCGATTTCCCCGACCAGAGTTTCGATCTGGTCTATTCCAAGGATTCGATCATCCACATCCCCGACAAGGAGGCGCTGGCGCTTGAGGTGTTCCGCGTCCTGCGTCCCGGTGGCTGGTTCGCCGCTTCGGACTGGCTGATCGCGCATGACGATGAACCTTCCGACGAGATGAAAGCCTATATCGCCGCCGAAGACCTGGAGTTCGCGATGGCCTCGCCGGTGCGGTATCGCCGGGCCTTGCTCGAGGCGGGATTCGCTGAAGTGAACCTGACCAACCGCAATGAATGGTATTTCGAGGTTGCGACTGCGGAACTGGCCTGGATGACGGGGCCGGAACGCGCCCGGCTGGACGCCGAGCACGGCGCGGATTTCATGGCCGAGCAGGAGGCGACATGGCGCGCGATGATCCGCGTGCTGGAAAGCGGCGAGCATTGCCCGCACCATCTGCGGGCACGGCGGCCCTTTGCCGGAAACGACACCGCATAGGCGGTGCGGTAAGGTTTTCCGGTGGCATTGCCCGAACCGACCCCCGCAACAAATGCGCCCCGCAATCGCTTGCGGGGCGCAGTTTCATTTCAACCTGATCGGCTCAGAAACCGGCCTTGATCAGCTCGAACTCGGCGATCATCTGCTCGCGCCGCGCGGCGGGAACCGGGCCTTGCCAGAGCGTTCCGGCCCTGAGGTTCTCGCTGGTTTCCAGCCCGACCGCGGCCAGGTCTTCCTGGCTCATCGTCGCCATTGCGGTGGCATTGGAATGGCCGTAGCCCCAGTTGTTCACGATGTAATCAGCGGTTGCCGGCTCCAGCCAGGCATTGATGAAATCGTAGAACTTGTCTTCCGAGCCCGGCGCATTTGCCAGCCTGGAATAGCCGCAGACCCAGCTTGACGAACCTTCCGCCGTATCGCGCTTCATGGCGATCGGATGGCCTTCATAGCTCATGGTCGAGAAAGTCTCGTTCCACGCCCAGGACAGGTAAACCTCGCCCGATTGCATCAATTGCGCCAGCGACGCGCCATCGGACCAGTAAGTGCGGATATTCGGATGCACCTTGCGCAGGAAAGCCGAGGCGGCGGCGAATTGCTCGTCCGTTGCGCTGGCCCAATCCTTCACCCCGACCGCCAAAAAGCCGAGCGCATAGGCATCATCCACGTTGTCGGGCAGCGAAATCCTGCCCGCATGTTTGGGATCGGCAAAGGCCTGCAACGAGGCAACGTCGGCCTCGGCCAGCAATTCGGTATTGTAGGTGAGGCCGGTATTGCCCCAATCGACCGGCACGAAGTAATATTTGCCGTCCTTCTGGAAGGCCGGGATGTCGCGGAACGAGGTTTCCAGTTCATTCCAGCGCGGGATTTTGGCGGTATCAAGCGGTGCCAGCAAACCGGCCTCGATCCATTTCGGCACCGATTGCGAACAGGGATGCACCGCGTCGGCGGCAAAGCCCGAGCGAAGCTTCTGGAACGCCTCTTCCTCGTCGCCGAAAAAGGCGAAGGTCGGCGCATCGCCGTGTTTCGCGGTGAACGCGGTGTAGAATTCCGGGTCTTCATAGCCGGCCCAGTCAAACACCACCAACTCGGCATCCGCGGCGATGGCAGCGTTCGCCGACAGCGCCAGCGCCCCGGCAAGGACGGCGGCCATCTTGAAATTATTGGTCATCGGTTTCTCCCTTGGGTCTGTTTCGGACAGTTTTCGTGATCTAGCATTGTCCAAGGCTAGAAAAGAAATCAACTTGACTCAAGTTTAATCGAGCGCTCAAATAAAATTTGGCTGAAAAAGCAGGATAATTTCCCCAAATGCGCGATCCCCGGCACGATATTCTGTTCCAGCCGTTGAAAATCGGCCCGGTCACGGCGAAAAACCGGTTCTATCAGGTGCCCCATTGCAACGGCATGGGCTGGCGGCGGCCCAGAACCGCGGCGGCGATGCGCGGAATGAAGGCCGAAGGCGGCTGGGCCGTGGTCAATACCGAATATTGCTCGATCCACCCGTCCAGCGATAATGACCCATTTCCGAACGCCACCCTGTGGGACGATCACGATATCCGCGCGCATGCGCTGATGACCGATGCGGTGCATGCGCATGACGCGCTGGCGGGTGTGGAATTGTGGCTGGGCGGCGGCATGGTGATGAATTTCGGCACGCGCACGCCACCGCTTGGCCTGCGCGACCGCCCTTCCACCGATTCCGGCATTCCCCACCCAGTGCAGACCCGCCGGATCGACCGCCAGGATATCCGCAATATCCGCCAATGGCACAAGGATGCCGCAGGGCGCGCGGTGCAGGCCGGTTTCGATATCGTCTATGTCTATGCGGCGCATGGCTACCTGCTGTCGGAATTCCTGGATGCCGAATGCAACAACCGGACGGACGAATATGGCGGCAGCCTGGAAAACCGCACCCGGCTGATCCGCGAACTGATCGAAGAAACCCACGAGGCGGTGGCGGGCAAGGCGGCGGTGGCGGTGCGCTACAGCGTCGATCCCGACAATCCCGAAACCTATGACGCCTTCGCGACGATGGCCGACATGCCTGACCTCTGGGATCTGACCGGCCCGGATTACAGCATCGAGATGGGCGCCAGCCGTTTCGTCAAGGAGGGCGCATTGGTGGATATCGTGGCCCGGGCCAAGGCGATGACCAGCAAGCCCGTGGTGTCGGTCGGGCGTTTCACCTCGCCCGACACGATGGCGCGGGTGATCGCCTCGGGCGCACAGGACATGATCGGCGCGGCGCGGCCTTCGATCGCCGATCCGTTCCTGCCGCTGAAGATTGCCGAGGGCCGCAGCGACGATATCCGCGAATGTATCGGCTGCAACATCTGTTACGCGCATGACAGCCTTGGCGTGCCGCTGCGCTGCACCCAGAACCCGACGATGGGCGAGGAATGGCGGCAGGGCTGGCACCCTGAAAGAACAGGTCGCGCGAAACGCCCCGAAAAGGTGCTGGTGATCGGGGCCGGCCCGTCAGGGCTGGAGGCGGCACGGGTCCTGGGCGAACGGGGCCACGAGGTCATGCTGGCGGAAGCCGGGCGTGAACTGGGCGGCCATCTCAGCCGTATCGCGCGGCTGCCGGGGCTGGCGGAATGGGCGCGGGTGCGCGACTGGCGGCTGGGGCAGATCGACAGGCTTGCGAATGTCGGGATATACCGCGAAAGCCTGCTGGCGGCGGGCGATATTCCCGGGCTGGGCGCGGATCATCTATTCATCGCCACCGGCGCGAGATGGGCTTCCGACAATATCGGGCGGCATTCGGATCATGCGGTCGCGGACCCGGGCGCGATGATCGTCGACGCCGAAACCGTGATTGATGGCGCGGCGATCAAGGGCGACCATGTAGTGATCTATGATGACGATCACTATGTCATGGGCCCGGTGCTGGCCCTGTATCTGCGCGGACTTGGCCACCGGGTCACGCTGGCAACACCTGCCGGGCGGGCGGGAAGCTGGGGCAGCTATACCGCCGAAATCCACGCCTCGAACCATGCGCTGGCCGAGGCCGGGGTGGAGATCGTGACCAATCACAGGCTGAGCGGGCTTGAGGCAGGCCGCGCAATCCTGGCCCATGTGTTTTCGGATCGCGAGATGCCGCTGGCCTGCGATGCGGTTGTGCCTCTGACACGGCGGATACCGCAGGACGATCTTTTTCACGCGCTGGCGGACAGCGGCATGAAAACGCTGCTGAGGATCGGTGACGCCGAAGCGCCGTCGCTGCTGGCCGCTGCGGTTCACAGCGGCTATGCGGCGGCGATCAGCTTTGGCACCAAGGGCGGGCTGGCGGCGATGGACGGGCGGCGCGAACATCCGTTGCTGCGGGAATGAGGGCGGGGCAGCGCTGACGCGCAACCCCGGTTCATGCGACCTGTTCAGGCCGCCTTGCCACCCGATTTTGCAAGATCATTGCTGACCTGTTCCAGCGCCTGTTCCAGAATGTCGAACATGTCGTCCAGTTGCGCCCTGGTGATAATCAGTGGCGGCGAGAATACCGCCATGTTGATCAGGGGCCGCACCAGAAGGCCGCGTTCCTCGCAGGCATCGTCAATCGCCTGGCCCAGATTGCGCTCGGCCTCCAGATTCTCGGCCCGGCCCTCGATACACCCCAGCAGCCCCATGCCACGGGCATCGCCAACCACCGGAAACTTCGTCAGTGCCCTGAGGCGTTCCTGGAAATAGGGCGAAATCTCGCGGACATGTTCCAGAATGCCCTCGCGCTCGATGATCTCGATGTTCTTCAGCGCGGCGGCGCAACTGACCGGATGGCCGGAATAGGTATAGCCGTTGGAAAACGAGGTCGGATCGTCGGAATCGCTCAACCGCCGCATCACCTGGTCGGAAATGATGCAGGCCCCCAGCGGCAGATAGCCCGAGGTCAGGCCCTTGGCGCAGGTGATCATGTCGGGCACGACGCCGAACACCGCTTCGGAGCTGAACCAGTGGCCCAGACGGCCGAACCCGGTCACCACCTCGTCGGAGATATAAAGGATGTCATGGGCGCGGCAGATTTCGAAGGTGCGCTTGTGATAGCCTTCGGGCGGCACGATCACGCCGCCGGAACTCAGGATCGGCTCGGCGATGAAGGCACCGACATTCTCGGCCCCGACTTCCGCGATGGCGCGTTCCAGATCGCCGACCTTTTCATCGCACCACTCCGCCACGCTCATCCCCTTGGGGCGGCGATAGGGGTTCACGTCGGGGACAAAATGCACCAGCCGCTCCTCGACATCGAAGCGGTTCTTGTCGCGCTCCTTGCCGGTGACGGAATGCGCCAGATAAGTGGAACCGTGATAGCCCTTTTCACGCGCGATTACGATCTTCTTGTCGGGCCGGCCCATCCGGTTATTCATGAAATGCATGGTGCGCAGCGCGGTATCCACCGCGGTTGACCCGCCGGTGGTGAAGAACACGTTGTTCAGATCGCCCGGTGCCATCTTCGCCAGTTGCCGTGCCAGGATGGCGGATGGTTCCGAGGTATTGGTGAAGGGCGAGGTATAGGGCAGACGCTTGACCTGATCGTAGATCGCCTCCGCCATCTCGTCGCGCCCATAGCCGATCTGCACGCACCACATGCCGGCAGGGCCGTCGATGTAACGCTTGCCCTGACCGTCCCAGATGTAGATGCCATCCGCCTGATCGACCAGCATGTTGTCGTATTCCCGCCAGGCATCCACCGACGCCCAGGGATGAAGCTGGTGATTTCGGTCCCATTTGTGCAGCGTTTCAAGGCTGGGTTCGTTCGATTGCGGATCGGTTGTCATGGTATCTCCGATAGGTTCACTCAGAACCGGTTGGGTGGGGTGGCGCGGGCGCGCTTATGGGTGAAGAACGGCTTGTCCTCGATCCTGACCGGGACCAGACGCTTGTCCCACTGGCCTTCCAGGTTCACGTAGATCTCGGCCCAGAGGTCGCCTTTGACCGCGCCGCCGTAAGGGGCCCGCAATTCCGCCAGCGCGACATTGCGCTTGGCGGTCGGTGACCAGATGCCGGATGTGACATGGCCGACCTCTTTCTTCTTCTTGTGGTACAGCAAGGCGCCATCGGCGGGCCTGAAGCCGCCGATATCGAGGCGCACCAGATGATGCTTCGGCCCGCGCGCGCGCTCTGCCAGCAAGGCGCGGCGACCGTTGAAATGGCCCTTGTCGAAATCGACCATCCGGGCAAAGCCCAGTTCCAGCGGGCTGCGGCCGCGCCCAAGGCGGATCGCGCCATGCACCGGCTGGAAATCCACCCCGGCGGCGATAAAACCGGCCTCGATCCGCGCGATATCAAGGGCCTCGCCGCCGATCGCCCGCAGGCCCCAATTGCCGCCCGCCGCCCATAGCCGGTCCCAGAGCGCCAGCACGCCGTCCCAGCCGCACCACAATTCATAGCCCAGATCGCCGGTAAAGCCGGTGCGCGATATCCAGATGCCGGGCTCGACCTCGTCCAGATCGAACGGCTTCAACCCGGCGACAGCATCGCCAAACCCGGCCTCGGCCAGCAGCGAGAACGCCGTCGGCCCCTGCAAGGATAGCCCGGCAATCGCCTCGGATTCGTCACGGATTTCGGCGTCGAACCCCCAGGCGCTGTCCAAGAGCCATGTCAGCATCGGCTCCTGACAGCACAGGCGGAAATCGGCTTCGCCAAAGCGGAAGATCGTGCCGTCGTCGATCACCATGCCCTGTTCGTTGCACCACATGGCGTAGCCGACCCGGCCAATGCCGATCTTGGCCGCATCGCGGGTGATCAGCCGGTTCATCACCGCCAGCGCATCCGGCCCGGTGATGCGGTATTTGTGCATCGGCGAGATGTCGAACAACGTCACCTGATTGCGGATGGCGAAATACTCGAACTCCACATTGTCCAGCACGCGGGCCGTTATGTATCCGGCCCAGCCTGCCCAGGCCTTGGCTTGGCTGAGCGCCTCCAGCCTTGGCTGAAGCGGCGTCGGCACAAGGCCGATGGGCACGGCGAAGGGCTGCGGTATCTTCGCGGATTTCGCCATCAGGCCACCCCATCGCGCAAAAGCTGCAAGGCGGCATTGCGCCCCGGTGCGCCGGTCACGTCGCCGCCCGGATGCGCTGCGGCACCACAGAGGTACAGGCCATTAACGCCGAAGCGGTACCGCGCCATGCCGTTGGCCGGGCGGTTGGTCAGCACCTGATCGAAACCCATTTCGCCGTGATGCCAGTGGCCGCCGGGCGCGCCGGTCAGCGCCTCGATATCCGGCGGGACCAGGGTTTCGGACTGCGTGACAAGCCCGCTCAGGCCCGGCGCATATTGCTCCAGCACCCCAAGTACGGTTTTCAACAATGCGTTGCGGCGCGCCTTGGTCCAGCCGCCATCGGGGGCGGGCGGCACGAAGTTGACAATGGCCGAGGCCACCTGCCGACCGTCGCTGGCAAGCGATGGATCGGACAGGCAAGGCAACAGCAATTCGATGCTGGGCGCGGTCGGCATCTCGCCGTATTTCGCCGGGTTGAAGGCGCGTTCGACATACTCCACCGAAGGCGCGATCACCAGCCGGCCCCGGTTCAGATCCACCGGCAGGCCGGGGATGGCGGGCACCCCGCTCAGCACCAGATTGATCTTGGCCACGCTGCCCTTGCAACGGTGATGGCGCAGGCGGCGCACGGCCTCGGTATCGAAATGCCGGATACCGGCCAGTTTCAGCGTCGGCATCGGTCCGGCGCTTGACAAGATAGCCCCGGCGCCGAGCCGGGTGCCGTCATCCAGCAGCACGCCGACGGCGCGGTCATCGGCAACCTCGATCCCAGCCACGCCATTGCCAAGGCGTATGTCGCATCCCACCGCGCGCGCCGCGCTTGCGAAGGCCTCGGCCACCGCCCCCATGCCGCCAACCGGCAAGGCGACATTGCCGCCATTGCCCATGCGGTACATCAGCGTGAACACCGTTCCGGGCGAGCGTGGCCCGGCAAACGCCCCCCGGACGGCATCCGCCGCCAGCAGGCCGGCCAACGGGCCATCGCCCATCTCGTCCAGCAGCAAATCATGCGCGTTCGACATCAGGATGCGCAGGAATTCCCGCATCTCGACCTTGCCCAGCCGTTTCAGCCCCAGCCCCAGCCGCGCCAGCCGGATCAACTCGCCCAGCTTCGCAGGGTCCAGCAGGCTGCCTTGCAGGCCGGGTGGCGGGTTTTCGGACATCTTCGCCAGCAGGCCGGCGAACCGGGTCAGCCGGTCGTGCAGCGCCGCAAACGCCGCCGCATCGGGATGCGCACGGCCATCGGCAAACCGCGCCTTGCCTGCCTCGACCACCACATGATTGCCGTCCGGCGACAACGCCACCGATGGCAGGGCAAGGGTCTTCAGCGGAATGCGCTCGCCCAGCCCCAGGTCACGCGCCACTTTCGGGTTGAGGTTGTACAGCAGATGCGCCATCCGGGGCGCGGTGACGCCCTTGGCGGGCGAAAAATTCCCCGCCATGCCGCCCAGAGTATCCGAGCGTTCCAGCACACAGACCCGCCGACCCTTGCGCGCCAGCGTCGCCGCCGCTGCAAGCCCGTTATGGCCGGCCCCGATCACGATCACATCGAAATCGCGTGCCGCACTCATGCCTCGGCCCCCAGCGGCTCGCGGTGATCCGGCATCGCCCGCCTGCGCCCCAGCCCGCGCAGGATTTCACGCGCCGCATTAGCCCCCGGAGCCGCCATAACCCCGCCGCCCGGATGCGCCGACGAGCCGACCAGATACATCCCCCTGATCGGCATGTCATAGCTGGCATAGCCCGGCACCGGACGGTTGAACAGCAATTGATCGAAGGTCAATTCGCCCTGAAAAATATTGCCCTCGGTCAGGCCGACCTCGTTTTCGATATCCCAGGGGCTGCGGATTTCGGCGTGCACCACATGGCGGCGGATATCCGGGCAGCATTGCTCGATCTTGTCGAATACGGCATCGGCGAAGGCCTTGCGCTGGATGTCGTCCCAGTTATCGGCGCTGCGCACCCCGCCGACATTCAGATCATACGGCGCGTATTGCACGAACACCGTCATCATGTGCTTGCCGGGCGGCGCCATTGTCGGATCGATCTGGCTGGGGATCAGCATGTCGAAGTAGGGCTCGGACGACCAGCGCCCATCCTTCCAGTCGTCATAGGCCCGCTCAAGCTCATCGAGCGTCGTCGAGCAATGCAGATCGCCGCGCAGGAACGGCGCACCTTTCGGGGCGGCGGGAAAGTCCGGCAAGGCGTCCAGCGCAATGTTCAGCTTGCCGCTGGAGCCACGTATCTTGAAACGCTCGACTGCGGTCACGAAATCATCCGGCAGCGCGGCGCGGTCGGTATGTTTCAGGAAGGTCCGCTTCACGTCCATGTTCGAACCGACGATCCCGGCCCGGTATTCATCGCCATTGTCCAGCGCCACACCGGTGACCCGCCCGTCCTGCACAAGGAACTTCTCGACGCCCGCGCCGGTGACGATGGTGCCATCCGCCTCGGTGAAACTGTCACCCAGCGCTTTCGTGATCGCGCCCATGCCGCCGCGAGCGAAACCCCAGGCCCCGATGCTGCCATCGACATCGCCCATGTAATGATGCAGCAGCACATAGGCGGTGCCCGGCGAATAAACGCCAAGGCCGGTGCCGATGATCCCCGATCCGGCCAGATGCGCCTTGATCAGATCACTCTCGAAATGCTCGTCCAGGAAATCGCCGATCGACATGGTCCAGAACCGCAGGGTCTCGTTCAACTCATGCGCGCCGAGGCCATGCGCCTTGCGGCCGAGATAGAGCATTTCCTGAAGGTCGCGCGGGCGCAGCGAGGTCGGGTCGGGTGCATTGCGCAACAGGAACGGGCGGATGAACCGGCACTGGCGGATCACCGTCTGGCTGAACCGCGTATAGGCGTCGGCATCGCGGGCGGAATGGCGGCTGATCTCGCGGCGCAGCGCGTCATGATCCGACAGATAGGCGAAATAATCGCCATCGCGGGTGAAGGTTGCCCCGCCTTCATAGGGGATCACCTGCAATCCGAAACGCGGCAATTCCAGATCGCGCACGATCTCGCGGCGCAGCAATGAGCAGACATAGGAGCAGTTGGAATAGGTCCAGCCCTCGTGCAACGAACGGCTGACCGCCGCACCGCCGATCCAGTCGTTCTTTTCCACCACCAGCACCTTCAGCCCGGCCCGCGCCAGGTAGCAGGCCGTGGTCAGGCCGTTATGCCCGGCCCCCGCGATGATCGCGTCATATGTGTCGTGTTGGCCCATCTCTGCTCCGCCGTTTCGCCTGTTCTAGCGATTTTGCGCCCCGCCGTAAAGTTTTCTGAGCGCTCAAACAAATTTTTCCTCGCCAGCCCGCGCCGCTTGTGGAACCATGACGAATAGTCAAGAATGCGCCCATCTGGCTGCGAAGGACGAGATGACCGAGACCCAACGCCCGCGCAAGGAACGCAAGGAAAACGCCGACAAGCGGCGGCGGCAGATTCTGGACGCCACGATCCGGTCGATTGCCGCCAACGGGCTGGCCCGCACCACCCTGGCCACCGTTGCCACCGAGGCGGGGCTGTCGCAGGGGGTGGCGGTATTCTACTTCAAATCCAAGAACGGCCTTTTGACCGAGGCTCTGCGCGATCTCTACCAGGCCTATACCGAACACTGGCAGGGCGCGCTGAAACGCGCCGGCAGCGATCCGGTTGACCGGCTGGTGGCGATCATCCGCGCGGATTTCGATTCCGAGATAGTCAATCCCGAGGTCCTGTCGGTCTGGTTCGCGTTCTGGGGCGAGCAAAGCGTGACCACGCAATATGCCGATATCGTGCGTGAATTCGATCACAAGCGGCAGGTGGCGCTCAGGTCGATCTGCATGGCTTTGCTGCCCGAAGATCACGAACGCGCCATTCGCATCGCCGTCTGGGTCGATGCCATGACCGATGGCCTGTGGCAGCATCTGCATCTCTACCGCAAGGAACAGGAAACCGGACCGGCCCTGCAGACCACGCTGCAATTCCTGTCGGCCTTGCTGCCGGAATATGCCGACCGGCTGACAGCCTGTACCGCCCCGAACCCGGACTAGGCCCATGTATCTGAGCGAACCCGACCTGAAAGCCTTCCTGAAGGATCACCCCGGCATCGAATACCTGGATGCGCTGGTGATCGATTTGTGCGGCAATGCCATCGGCAAGCGCCTGCCGATTGCTCAGGCGGCAAAAATCCTGGCCGCAGGCACGCCGGTTTGCGGTGCGATGCAGCTTGTCGATGTGATGGGCAATACCGCCGATCCGATGGGCCACGGCTTTTCCGATGGTGACCCCGATGCGCTGGCCCGCCCGCTGTCCGGCACGCTGGCGCCGGTGCCGTGGTCGCAGGGCCGCCGCGCACAGGTGCTGTGCGAATTGACCGATGCGGTAACCGGCACACCCCACTATCACGATCCCCGCCGCGTACTGGCGCGGGTGGCCAAGCGGTTCACCGGCCTTGGCCTTCGCCCGGTGCTGGCGCTGGAGCTGGAGTTCTACCTTATCGACCTGGCGCGTAGCGAGACCGGCGCACCGATCCCCTGCGCCTCGCCGCTGACCGGGCGGCGCGAGCGTCAGGGTCAGGTGCTGTCGATGGCCAAGCTGGAGGAATACGAACCCGTCATCCGCGCCATGCAGGACGCCGCCGCCGCGCAGAACCTGCCGGTCAGCACCGTGATCAGCGAATACGGCGCCGGGCAGTTCGAGATCAATCTGGAACATCAGGGCGATCCCGCGCGCGCCGCCGATCACGCCGCCCTGCTGCGCCGCGTCGTGCAGGCGACGGCACGGCAGATGGGCTTTGACGCGACCTTCATGTCGAAACCCTTTCCCGACCTGTCCGGCAACGGGTTGCACCTGCATCTCAGCCTGCAGGATGGCGATGGCAACAACATCTTCGATCCCGCCCGCCCGGATGGCGAGGCGCGGCTTGGCCATGCGGTTGCCGGCCTTCAGGCCACCCTACCCGAGGCGATGGCGATCTTCGCGCCCAACCTCAACACCTACCGCCGCTTCCGCCCGGACGAGTTCACCCCCGTCACCCGCGACTGGGGCGAAAACAACCGCTCGGTCGCGTTCCGCCTGCCGCCGGTATCGGATGGCGCGGCGCGGCGGCTGGAACACCGGGTATCGGGGGCCGAGGCCAACCCCTACCTTGTCACCGCCGCAGTTCTGGCGGGCGTGCTGCACGGGCTGGAAAACCGGCTGGACCCGGGTGCAAAACATACCGGCAATGCCGGTGCGGCGGTGGACGAAACCCTGCCGCTGACGCTTTGGGATGCGCTGGCGGCGCTGGAAGGGGCGACGATATTGCCGGGTTATCTGGGGGCCGAGTACTGCGCCTTGTACCATGCGGTGAAATCCGCCGAATTCGCCGATTTCATGGACGAGATTTCGCCGCGCGAATATCGCTGGTATTTATAGCGTATAGCGTCTGATCAGAATCACGCAGTCAACCGATGTCCCGAGGCAGCGTTTGCCACAAGCAAATTTGTTCGGGACGTCGGGAGAATTCAATCTGGCGCAATATGCTATCCTTGGTCGGTTTCCATCTGCGCCAGCACCCATTGGTGAAACTTGTAAATATCGAATTCCTGCGGCATCAGCGTACCGGCCTGATAGCGCGAGGAATGCAGGCCGCGCTGGTTCATCTCGCAAGCCGCCCCGTCCTGTTGCAGCACGATGGAGGCGAAATCGGTGACATTGGCCAGATCGAAACCGGGCGCGGCCAGGGTTTCCGGCAGGAACAGCCATTCGGCGCGCAGATGCGTGCGTTCCGGGGCCAGCGGCGTCACAATCACCGCGCGCACGTAATCGACATGCGCGACGACAAACATGGTGGGATAAAGCGTCACGAAGTTATGCCCGGCATCGCGTTCGGCCTGCGTCAGGTTGGCAAATTCCGGGCCCGCGGGCTGGCCCGACATCGTCCAGCTTCGCGCCCCGGGGCGCAGGGCGGGTTGCAATCCCGCCTTGGGCGACCAGTCCGGAGATTCCGGTTCCGACATGATGCCCTTGCGGTAGATCGGCACCATGTCGCTCAGTTCCGGATGAATGCCGGGGCAATGCAGGCATTCGTTGTAGTTTTCCCAGAAGATCTTCCAGTTGCAGGCCAGCTCGGTTTGAAGAACATGACCGGAAACCAGATCGCGCATCGGCCAGTTATCCAGCGCTGCCACGCCCATATCCGGGGCGAATTCCGGCGGCTGGTCGGCCAGACACAGGAAGATGAAGCCGTTCCAGTCCATCAGATGCACCGGCACCAGCCTGTGTTGGGACTTGTCGAAATCCGCCGTCGGGGTGGCAAACCCGGTCGAAACCAGCCGCCCGTCGCGGCCATCATAGGCCCAGGCGTGATAGGGGCACCGGATCAGCCGCCCGGAATGGCCCTGATGATCCGCGCCGCACAGTTCCGCACCGCGATGCCGGCAGGTATTGTGAAACGCGCTGTAGGCCCCATCGCCGTCACGCAGCAGGATCACGCTGTCACCGGCAACCGAAATGCGCCGGATCGTGCCCCTTGCCTGCCGATCGTACCGCCCGGAACAGACCCAGTTCCTGGCCCAGATCGCCCCCTGTTCGCGCGCCCACCAGGCGGCATCGTAATAGGCACTGGCCGGCAGGGTTTCAGGGCAATGATCCAGCAAGGGCGATTGCGGCGGTACGGGCGACATGGCGTGATCTTTCAGCGGGTCACGGGGGCTATGTCGATTATACAATGGTTTGGCGGCCAGGCTACCGGGAAGGCAGCGGCACCGACCGACCAACGGTAATTCTACTGAAAGAACGGGGAATGGTGCCGCAGGGGAGGATTGAACTCCCGACCTCACCCTTACCAAGGGTGCGCTCTACCACTGAGCTACTGCGGCGGAATGTGGCGGGTGATTAGACGCATTTTCCGAAGCGTGCAAGTGCAAACCGGCCTGCCCGCCCCACCCCGGGCGATTTCACCGCGAAACCGCCTGCGGGCAGGAAACCGCCGCCACCGCAAAGCACCAAAATGGCCAACTGGACCCTCGCCGGGACCTCATGTAGACAATGCGCATGAAAAAGGACGGCAAATCGAACAAGGCGGCGGCGCAGTCACCCAAGGCACAGGCAGCGGCAGAGCGCGAGGCCCGGCTGGCGGCAGCCCTTCGCGCCAATCTGCACCGCCGCAAGGGGCAAAGCCGCGCCCGGATTGCGCTGGACGAAACCGACGAAACCGGCCAGACCGGCCCCGACGCAAATACAGACGAAACCTGAAAGAGGCTCAGATATGGATTCCATTCTCGTCAGGGGCGGGCGCAGCCTCAGCGGTGCCATCCCGATTGCCGGTGCCAAGAACGCCTGCCTGACCCTGATGCCGGCCACCCTGCTGTCGGAAGAACCGCTGACGCTGACCAATGCGCCGCGCCTGTCGGACATCCGCACCATGACGGAGCTTCTTCGCTCGCTCGGGGCCGAGGTCTCGACGCTGCAGGATGGCCGTGTCATCACCATGTCCAGCCACGCCGCCAACAACCACATCGCGGATTACGAGATCGTGCGCAAGATGCGCGCCTCGAACCTGGTGCTGGGGCCGATGCTGGCGCGTCACGGCCATGCCGTTGTCTCGCTGCCCGGCGGCTGCGCCATCGGGGCGCGGCCGATGGATCTGCACGTCACCGCGCTGGAAGCGCTGGGGGCCGAGATCGAACTGCGCGACGGCTACCTCCATGCCAGCGCCCCGAACGGGCTGAAAGGCGCGGTGCATGAGCTTCGCTTCGCCTCGGTCGGCGCGACCGAGAACACGGTGATGGCGGCAACGCTGGCCAAGGGCACAACGGTGCTGAAGAATGCCGCACGCGAGCCCGAGATTGTCGACCTGGTGCATTGCCTCAAGGCAATGGGCGCGCAGATCGACGGCGAAGGCACCTCGACCATCACCGTCGAAGGCGTTGACCGCCTGCACGGCGCCACCCATCCGGTGGTGGCGGACCGCATCGAACTTGGTACCTACATGCTGGCCCCGGCCATCGCCGGCGGCGAGGTGGAATTGCTGGGCGGGCGGCTCGACCTGGTGGCGGCCCTGGCGGAAAAGCTGGACGAGGCCGGCATCTCGGTCAGCGAAACTCCGGGTGGGCTGAGTGTCGCGCGCAGGAACGGCCGGGTCCGCGCCGTCGATGTGGTGACGGAGGTTTACCCCGGTTTCCCGACCGACCTTCAGGCGCAGATGATGGCGCTGCTGGCCACCGCCGACGGCACCAGCGTGCTGGAGGAACGGATTTTCGAGAACCGCTTCATGCATGCCCCGGAACTGATGCGGATGGGTGCCCGGATCGAAGTACACGGCGGCACCGCCACGGTTACCGGGGTCGAGCGGCTGAAAGGCGCACCTGTGATGGCCACCGATCTTCGCGCCTCGGTCTCGCTGATCCTGGCCGGGCTGGGGGCCAGCGGCGAAACCATCGTCAGCCGGGTCTATCACCTGGATCGCGGCTATGAGCGGGTGGAACATAAACTGTCCGCAGTCGGCGCACGGATCGAGCGGGTGCGTGCCGATGGTTGACGATGCAAGTTTCAGCGATGGCGGCGAAGCGCCGCTGCATTTGCAGGCGCTTGACGGCGACGATCTGCAAATCCTGTCGGCCCTGGCGCAGGATGCGGTATTTCCGATCACCGAAATGGCCTGGCAGCGTGGCAAACGCCGCCTCGCCCTGCTGGTGAACCGCTTCCGCTGGGAAGATCACGACCGCGCCCGCAAGGCTGGCCGCGCCTTTGAACGGGTGCAATCCCTGCTGGTGATCAGCGACGTGATGCGCGTCACCTCGTCGGGCATCGATCGCAACGACACCGAGACCGTGCTGTCGCTTCTGTCCGTCAGCTTCCAGCCGGGCGAGGACGGCACCGGCGTGATCGATCTGATCCTGGCGGGTGACGGCGCAATCCGCACCGAGGTCGAAGCGCTGGATGTCGTGCTGAAAGACGTGACCCGCCCCTACCGCGCACCATCAAAATCCGCCCCCTCGCATGACGACTGAACGCGCCATCACCCCGGACGCATCCCTGCGCCCGAAGTTCTGGACCCTGCCGCTGGAAGACCTGAGCAAGCCGGAATGGGAGGCCCTGTGCGATGGCTGCGGCCGCTGCTGCCTGCTGAAGCTGGAGGACGAGGATACCGGCGATATCGTCTTCACCTCGGTCGCCTGCCGCCTGTTCGACGCCGAAACCTGCACCTGCGGGCAATATGCGCTGCGCAAGCAGATGGTGGCCGGCTGTGTCGTGCTCAGCCCGGAAAACATCGCCCGCAACGCCTACTGGATGCCCGCCACCTGCGCCTATCGCCTGCGGTTCGAGGAGCGCCCCCTCTATCCCTGGCACCGGCTGATCTCGGGGCGGGCCGACAGCGTTCATGCCGCCGGAATCTCGATGCGCCACAAGGTTCTGGCGGAATACGAGGTCGATACCGACGATCTGGAAGATTACCTGATAGAGGATATGAACTGACATGCATTTCGCCTCGGACAATGCCGGGCCGGTCGCGCCTGAAATCATGGATGCGCTGATCCGCGCCAATGACGGCCACGCGATGGCCTATGGCACTGACCACCTGACGCAAGCGCTGGAATCCCGGCTGCGAGAATTGTTCGAGGCCCCCGAAGCGCGGGTGTTCCTGCTGACCACCGGCACCGCCACCAATGTGCTGGCACTGGCCACCCTGACCGATCCCTGGCAATCGGTGTTCTGCCACCGCGACGCGCATATCGAGGTCAGCGAATGCAATGCGCCGGAGTTTTACACCGGCGGCGCGAAACTGATCGGTGTCGACGGGCCGACCGGCAAGATCGACCCGGGTGCCTTGCGCAGCGCAATGGCTAGCCTCAGCGACCAGGCGTCGCCCGATACGCGGTGCGGCACAGTCTCGCTGACGCAAGTCACCGATCTCGGCGGGGTCTATACGCTCGACCATATCCGCGCGGTAACCGATATCGCCCGCGAATTCGGCGTACCGGCGCATATGGACGGCGCGCGCTTTGCCAATGCGCTGGTTGAACTGGATTGTTCCCCGGCCGGGATGACCTGGCAGGCCGGGATCGACGCGCTCAGCTTCGGCGGCACCAAGAACGGCCTGATGTCCGCCGAGGCGGTGATCTTTTTCAACCCCGCACATGCCTATGAATTCGAGCACCGCCGCCGCCGGGGGGCGCATCTGTCCTCCAAGCAGCGCTATATCGCAGCGCAATACCTGGCCTATCTGGACGACGGGCTGTGGCTGGACCTGGCCCGCCGGGCCAATCGTGCCGCGGCGCGGCTGGAGGCCGGGTTGAAAGGCCTGGCCGGTGTGACCCTGGTGCATCCGCGCGAAGCCAACATGCTGTTCACCGAGCTTGCCCGCCCGATCCATGCCCGCCTGCGCGATGCCGGAGCGGTTTATTATGCAAGCAAGGCCAGCCGCGATGATTATGTGGCGGCACGACTGGTCACCAACTGGGCCACCACCGATGCCGATGTCGATGCCTTCCTGGCGATTGTGCGAAGCGAGGGCTGAACCACCGCCCTGCCCGCTTCTTTTTGGTACAAATACTCAATAAAACGGCACCGGCAACACGCACTAACCGGCCAGTTCCCGCACCCTGCGTTCCAGCCAGTTCAGATCGCTATCCTCAATCCCCAGTTCGCGCAGATGCGCGGCGGTGTTGTACAGGTATTCCGCATTCGGCCCACGCCCGCCAACCGCCCGCGCGATGATCCTGGCCTGTTCTTCCACCGGCAGACCGCCGCAATATTGCACATGGGCGGTGTCGATGACATAGGCCAGGGCCGTCACCTCCGGCCCGCCCTTCAGCGCGATCCGGGGTGTCGCCTCGACATAGGCCGAGGAGATCAGCTCGCGCTCGCGCAGATACTCCAGCGTGGCATCGGCGCGGTCCGCCCCGACCCTGAAGGCCACCCCGTCGCAGAACGCGCCCGCCACCGGGTCCAGCGCCAGCACCAGCCCGGGATCGGCCACCGTGCCGCGATGATGGATCGAGCGCATGCAGAACGAGCGGTGAAACCCTTCCAGCCGCGCGATGCGCCGTTCCAGATGCTCGAAACCCGGATTCCACACCAGCGAGCCGTAGCCGAATACCCAAAATCCGTTTTCCATACGCCACTGGTCCCCTTGCCCCGGCGGACCTATAACCGGATCGGCAAGCCGAAAAAAGGGATTCGCGCCGATGCGCCTGCTGACAGCCCTGATCCTGATCGCTGCCGGCCTGTGGTCGGGCTACTGGTATACCGGCCAGAGCGCCAAGCGACAGGTGATCGAGGCCTGGCTGAGCGAGCGTCGTGCCGCCGGCTGGACCGCCGAATATGGCAATTTCACCATCGCCGGGTTTCCCAACCGGTTTGACAGCAGCTTTACCGATCTGGCATTGGCATCGCCCGACAGCGGCATCGGCTGGCAGGCGCCGTTCCTGCAAATCCTCGCCCTCAGCTATCAGCCCAACCATATCATCGCCGCCTTCGCCAACAACCAGACCGTGACATTACCGCTGGAAGACGTCGCCATCGCCAGCCACGACATGATGGCCAGCGTGGTGTTCGAGCCCGACAGCAGGCTGGCGCTCAGCCGGCTGACGCTGCAGGCCGAGGATCTGGCGCTGACCGGCTCCAGCGGCTGGCAGGCCGGGGCCGGGCAATTGTCGCTGGCAACACGGCAATCGGCGGCCGGGGATTTCGCGCATGACCTGGTATTCGAGGCGGCCGATCTGGTGCCGACCGAACTGATGCGCCGCAGCCTTGACCCGAAGGGCCGCCTGCCGGCACGGCTGCAATCGGGATTGCTGGATCTCACGATGGATTTTGATGCGCCCTGGGACCGGATCGCGGTGGAAACCGGCGCACCGCTGGTCACCGGCCTGTCGGTCAACCGGCTCGATCTGCGCTGGGGCACGCTCGGGCTGGCAGCATCGGGTGACTTCGAGGTTGCGCACAATGGCCGGATCAGCGGGCGGCTGGACCTTGAAATCCGCAACTGGCGCTACGTGCTCGATCTGTTCGTGGCCGCGGGTATCGTGACCCCGGCCAATGCCGAAACGATCCGCACCGGGCTGGACATCCTGACTTCGGGCGCGGCGGACCCGGACATCCTGAAGGCGCCGCTGGTACTGGATGGCGAACGCATGAGCCTCGGGCCGGTGCCGTTGGGTCCGGCCCCGTACTTTGTGCGGTAATGCGCTACTGGCAGTAAGACCCGCTGCGATACCGCGCCGTGTCGAAATGGAAATGGTCCTGATGGAAGCGATCCGATTCCGGCCCCAGCACAGTGCCGAACGGCCCGCAGGCCGAGGCATGCAGGCGCTCCAGTATCTTGCGGTCACGCCGGTCGCGCCAACCGTCCAGAACGCTGATCCGGCTGCCATCCTTCAGCACGAAGGCGGAGATGTCGATGGCATGGCCCTTGCCGTGTTCGGATATTTTCGCGCCCTTCTGGCTGTTGCGGGTACGGCACGAATAATGCGACGGCACCTGCAAGCCCGCCACCCCGCCGCCGCGATTGCGCAGCACCGGCTTCAACGAGGAACTGACCCAGTCGGTCAGCGTCACCGCCGTTCGGCAATCCATGATCGCCTGCTGGCTGAGCGTGACACCGGCCACCGAGGTGATCCTGACCGGCGCTGAAATTCCGCAACCCGACCGTGCCCCGGTAATCGGTTCCAGAACCTCGCCCTGAATGCGCGGATCGTTGCAGACCTTGCCCGAACGACCGATCGCTGTCGGCGCAACCGAGGCCACGCGCACCGGCTGCACCGGTTGTACCGCGCGTACCGGGCGGCGCAGATCGGCAGGCCGGATAGCCGGACGCGGCGAACGGTAGACCGGCGGCGTGGTGGCCAGCGCCGGTGTCGCCAGCCGTTCGGCCCGCGACAGCGCCGCGATCAAGGCAGCGGGATCGTCCGCCCCGCCTTCGCCACCGCTGGCACCATTGCGGGCACGTGGCCTGATATCGGCATCATAGCCGATGATCACCGGTGCAGGGGTGGCGCGGGTGGTCACGGAAACCGGGCTGGCCCGGTGTTCCGGGCGGATCGAGCGGCGCGGCGCACCGGCATCGGCAACGCTGGCCAGAACCAGCGCACAAACGACGATCAGCGAGGTGTAACCGCGCATGTCCTGCCTTCTCACTCGTGTTCGCGCCCGAAATCCGGCGCGTCGGTATCCTGCCCCGCTTCGATGATACCACGCCGGATAGCCCTAGTGCGAGTGAAATAATCGAACAATTGCTGTCCGTCGCCGCGCCGGATGGCGCGTTGCAGGTCGAACAGTTCTTCGGTGAAGCGGCCCAGTATCTCGATTGTCGCTTCCTTGTTGTTCAGGAACACATCCCGCCACATCGTCGGATCGGAGGCGGCGATACGGGTGAAATCGCGGAAACCGGCGGCGGAATAGTTGATCACTTCGCTTTCGGTCACGCGCTTCAGATCATCCGCCACCCCGACCATCGTATAGGCGATCAGGTGCGGCGCATGGCTGGTGACGGCCAGCACCAGATCGTGATGCTCGGCATCCATCGTATCGACCTTCGCCCCCAGCGCCAGCCACAGATCCGTCAGCTTCTGCAGCGCCGCGGGATCGGTTTCCCCGGTGGGTGTCAGCAGGCACCAGCGGTTCTTGAACAGGCTGGCGAAGCCGGAGCGCGGGCCGGAATGCTCGGTCCCGGCCAGCGGATGGCCGGGGATGAAATGCACATTGTCCGGCAGATGCGGACCAATCGCCTGCACCACCGCGTTCTTGACGGAACCGACATCTGTGACCAATGCGCCCGGTTTCAAATTCGGCGCCACCTCGGCCGCCAGATCGCCCATCACGCCGACAGGCACGCAGAACACCACCAGATCGGCATCCACCACCGCCTCGGCGGCGCTGTCGAACACCGCATCGACCAGCCCCAGTTCCATCGCTACGTCGCGGGTCTCGGCGCTTCTTGCGTGGCCGGTGATCGACCCCGCCAGCCCGCTGCGCCGCATGCCCAGCGCCATTGACGAGGCGATCAGCCCCAGTCCCAGCAGCGCCACACGTTCAAACATCACCGCCATCAGCCCTGCCCGTCCATGAATTCCGCCAGCACGCCCGCTACCTTGCGGCAGGCTTCCCCGGTGCCGACGGTGATCCGCAATGCCTCGGGGAAGCCGTATCCGGCGACCCGGCGCACGATCACGCCCTGCGCACGCAGGGCCGCGTCCGCCGCCACCGCCTGATCGGCATCACGAAACCGGGCCAGAAAGAAATTCGCCGATGACGGGTCCGAGGGAATGCCGATGGACGCCAGTTCGCCCTGCAGCCAGTCGCGCCACTTCGCATTCTCGGCCCGGCAGAAATCGGTATGCGCGATATCCATCACCGCCGCCTCGGCGGCGGCCAGCCCGGCAGCGGTCACGTTGAACGGGCCGCGCAGGCGGTTCAGCACATCGATCACCGGTTTCGGGCCATAGCCCCAGCCGACCCGCAGCCCGCCAAGCCCGTAGATCTTCGAGAACGTCCGCGTCATCACCACGTTCTGGCGCGCCTCGACAATCGAGATGCCGCCATCGAAGCCCGGCACGAACTCGGCATAGGCGCCGTCCAGTACCAGCAGGGTCTGGGGTGGCAGGTTATCGGCCAGCCGCGCCACTTCTGAGGCGTCCAGCATGGTGCCGGTCGGATTGCCGGGATTGGCAATGAAGACCAGACGGGTGCGTTCGTTGCAGGCCGCCAGCAGCTTGTCGACATCCACAAGGCGATCGGTTTCCGGCACCTTCACCGGCGTTGCGCCAGCGGCGCGGGCGCTGATTTCGTACATCAGGAAGCCGTGTTCGGTGTAGAGCACCTCGTCCCCCGGCCCGGCATAGGCATGCCCCAGCCAGGCCAGCACCTCGTCCGAGCCGTCGCCGCAGATCACCCGATCCGCATCGACGCCGTGCACCTTCGCAATCGCCTTGCGCAGTCCGGCATGATCGGATGACGGGTAAAGCTGCAACTGCCCGGCCACCGCCTGATAGGCCGCGACGGCCTTCGGGCTTGGCCCGACCGGGCTTTCGTTCGAGGACAGTTTCAACACCTTGTCGAAGCCCTTCAGCCCGGCATCGCCGCCGACATAGAGGTGGATATCGAGGATCCCCGGTTTCGGTTCAATCATGCCCGGCATGTCGTGGTGGCCTTCCAACTGCAATGCCCGCCGCTTTTATCCGCAGTTCCGGGGCTTGGCCAGTGCTGACCTGCGGGGTAAGCGGGATGACTGACCAACGCTCCACCTTTGGCACGGGGGGCACCCCCGGGCCGCGCCCGACCCTCCCCGCGGGAGGGCGCTCGCTGAAGCATCAAGTCGCTGCAATATCTGCATTTTGGAAAGGCGTGTCCCAAGCAACTCTGCCGCAACGCCCTCCCAGGCTCGGGCGCGGCCCTCTGCTGGTAGCGTCGCATCCAGCTTGGAATCAATTTGCAGCAGCCACCCTTATCGCAGCCCGATATCCGCCAGCGCCAGGCGCATCTCCAGCGGCAGATCGTCATCCTCGGCGCGGTTCAGGGCCAGGTCGGGCGGCGCATCGGCGGCGTTCAGGTAGCGCCAGCCCTGGAAGGGGCGGCGCGGCACCGCCTGGGTGCGGATGATCGCATCCTGCATCACGATGGCGCAGCGGGTGATGCCATCGGCACCTTCGCGCGGCTCCAGCGCGACGATCTGCTGACGCGCCAGCACCTGCCCCTTGAACACCCAGTAAAGCGAGCCGCCATCCAGCACCTCGGCGGCACGCCGCGGCCACATCCGGGTGACATGCACCGGGCGAAACGCCTCGCCGCGCGCCTCGGCCTCGGCGCGGCGGCGGGCCTGCCACGTCGCCAGGTCCTCGACCGCATCGGCCCCGACGCACAGCTTGATCAGGTTGACATGCTCCGCCACGCGATTCCCCCATTCCCGGCCCGACCATAGCCCCCGGCAGGCGCCGAGTTCAATCGCCGCCGGAGCGTCTATTTCACCGGCTGGAAGGTATGCAGCCGCTTGCGCCCGGCAAAGATCGCCAGCGACAGCGCCACCAGCCCGACCGACAGGATGAACGGCGCACCGGGGAAATAGAGCGGCGTACCGGCGCTGGTGAAATAGCTGAACGTGCCGGTCATCAGCAGCGGGCTGACGATGACGGCAATGGCTGAAATCGAGGTCAGCAACCCCTGCAACTCGCCCTGCTGATCGGCCCGAGCGGTGCGCGACATGATGCCCTGCAGCGCCGGTCCGGCCAGCACGCCAAGCGAGGTGAGCGGTGCGAGCACAAAGATATGCCAGCCTTCATAGGCCAGCGCATAGACGGTGAAGGCGACGATGTTGATCGCAAAGCCCAGCACCACGGTGTAATGCTCGCCCAGACGCGGGATCACCCAGCGGATCAGCCCACCCTGTACCAGTGCCATGGACAGCCCGAACACCATCAGCGAGAGGCCGGTCATGCCCGGCTCCCAGCCGAAGCGTTCCTGCGTGTAATAGGCCCAGACGCTGGGATAGACGAAGAACGCGATATTGTAGAAAAACATCACGATCAGCAGGCGGGTCAACCCCGGCAGCCGCCCGATATGCTTCAGCCCGCCAACCGGGTTGGCGCGGGCCCAGGAAAACGGCCGGCGGATATCGTCGGTGACGGTTTCGGACAATACGAAAAAGCCGAAAATGGTGTTCAGCCCGGCCAGGGCGGCGGCGGCGAAGAACGGCACGCGGGGGCCGTATTCGCCCAGGAACCCGCCCAGCACCGGCCCGAGGATGAACCCCACCCCGAACGCCGCCCCGATCAGCCCGAAATTCTGCGCCTTCTCGTTGGGGTCCGAGATATCGGCCATATAGGCATTGGCGGTGGAATGCGTGGCCGAGGTGATGCCACCGATGATCCGCCCGATCACCAGCACCCAGAGCGCATGCGCGAAGCCCATGATCAGGTAATCCACCGCCATCGCCGCCAGCGAGATCAGCAGCACCGGGCGGCGGCCGAACCGGTCGGAGAGATTTCCGATGGTCGGGCCGAACAGGAACTGCATGACGGCAAAGACCGAGGCCAGCACCCCGCCCCATGTCGCCGCCTGGCTGAGATCAGTGGCGCCAAGTTCGATCAACAGGTTCGGCATCACCGGCATGATGATCCCGATCCCGATGGAATCGAGCGCCACCGTGATCAACAGGAACAGGATGGGGAGCTTGCGGGACAAGGCGGGGCTTTCGCTGGGCTGGTTTGGGGAATGTGGCGATTTGGGG
>JAIOJF010000001.1 GCA_019911965.1 Paracoccaceae bacterium
TGTCCTGATAACCTTCAAAAATCCCATGTCGATCACTCCATATGCCCCCAGCTGGTTCAAGCCGGGGCAAGGTTGCACATGGGTCAGTTCTCAGTGGCAATTTTGGCCGCTGCCGGGTCAATTCTCAGTGGCAATTAACACTAAGAACATGCTAAGTGCTTCAACAAGAGGAAGGGCTTGGTGGGGCTCAGATTACAATAGGGGCTCGCCAAATTGCTATACTTTCCGCTATACAAAACGCAATACGCGAGTTCAAAAAACATAAATAAATCAAAGTAATACAGTAGAAACCAATACTGTGTGACGCATCTCGGGTGCGCCAGATCCCCGATATACCCTGTCAGCGATGCGCCGCGTGGCGGATCGTGGCCAGTTCGGCGATGTCGAACCGGATCGTCGGGCAGGCATGGCGGACTTCGGCCAGGATCACGTCGCGCCGGGGAAGGCGGTGCACCAGGGCGCGGTAGCACCCGCGATATCCCAGACCGGCCAACGCTGTGGCGATATCGATCACATCGTAGAGCCCACTGACCAAAGGCGACAGCACCAGTTGCGGCGCGATCTCGCCAAAGACAGCCCGCGGCATGGCGATCAGCCGCGCACCCGACAGATGCACCGCCCCCGGTGCCGCCTGTTCCAGCATCGGGATATCCCGCAGATTGCCGAACCCGACCAGCAAGGTGCCGCCTGTGCGGATACCATGCGGCAGGTCCGCCTGGCCTGACCGCCCCGGTGGGGTGAAATCGTGGTTAATGATCATAGGTGCAATCTGCCTCCAGAATCCGGTTCCATTGGTCCGGCAACGACGACTGGCACACAGATTTACATGATACTCTCTTGAAACACGGCGATGCGGTTGACCCTTCAACTGCCAGTTTAGAAAGCAGCTTTTGTAAAAGTAACAAAAATCTGTTTCAATTTGGTTAAGTTCCGGCAGCATATCGCGGCGGGACCACAAATCGGGCGCGTCAGGGCAATCCCGGCCGGTCACGTTTGGCTATGGCCCCGGTTTCGCCAAATGGGTAAACCGATGGGCAAAACCTGCGGAATCTGACCCAAATGCCCCTTGCCCGGATATCGCTGATGCTGGCCCGGATCGGCCTGGCCATCGCCATCGGTGCGGCGGGCGGGGCACTGGCGCGACTGATTGGCGCACCGATGCCCTGGTTGCTGGGGGCCTTCGTGGCCTCGTGCATTGCCACCTTGTGCGGTTTGCGGCTTGGCCCGGTTCGCCCGGACCTGCCGATGCGCCTGCGCAATCTGTTCGTGGCGGTGATCGGGGTGATGATCGGCGGGTCGTTTCATCCCGATTTCGCCCGGCATCTGGGCGGCCTGTGGCTGCCCGCGCTTGGCATCATCCTGTTCGTGGTGGCGGCGCATGCGATGAATTTCGTGCTGTTCCGCCGGGCAGGGGGGCTGGACCGCACCACCGCCTATTACGCCGCCATGCCCGGTGGCCTGATCGAAAGCATCGCCTTTGGCGAGCGCGCCGGTGGCGATGTTCAGGCGATCAGCCTGCAGCAATTCGCCCGTATCGCGCTTGTGATCACAATTCTGCCGTTGCTGTTCCAGCTTGCCACCGGCAACAGGGTCGGCTCGGCCGCCGGTGTCAGCCTTGCGCCAGATACGGCCGGGATCGCGTGGCGCGACTGGGCGATCCTGATTTTCTGCGCTTTGGCCGGGCTTTACGGTGGCCGCGCGATACGGCTGCCGGCCAGCATCCTTGTCGGCCCGATGATCCTGAGCGCGGCGGCGCATTATGTCGGGCTGATCAGCGTCGGCCCGCCGCAATGGCTGATCGCCTCGGCGCAGGTGGTGGTGGGGGCCGGTATCGGCGCGCGGTTCCAGGGCTTTGCACCGGCGCGGGTCGGGCGGGCATTTGGCCTGGCGCTGGTCTCGGTTACCGCGATGATGTTGCTGGGGGCGGGGATGTCTCTGCTGCTGGCACGGCTGATAGAAGTACCGTTTCAGGTTCTGTTCATCAGCTTCGCGCCCGGAGGTGTCACGGAAACCGCGCTGATCGCGCTCAGCCTCAATGCCAATCCGATCTATGTCACCACGCTGCACGTATTCCGCATCCTGCTGACGGTGGTGATCGCAACCACCACCGCACGGTTCTTTGCAAAGCCGGCGGCATGATTTCAAATCACTGTCTAAAGCGGATAATGGATATTATGTAAATAATGGATTATACCGGAATACCATTATCTTACCGTGCATTCCCCATAATCCACATTCAGATTAACCCTCAGCCACCCTTGCCCAGCCCCTTCAGATCGTCCAGCCGCGCGAATGGTGTGATGTCCTGCGGATCAATCATGATCTCGATCACCGCAGCGGACCCGGCGGCCAGTGCCGCCTCGAAGGCCGGTGCGAACTGATCGGTCTTTTCCACCCTGGCCCCGAACAATCCATAGGCCCGCGCGATGGCGGCATAATCGGGATTGTCGATCCTTGTCGCGCTGACGCGGCCTGGATAATTGCGCTCCTGATGTGCGCGGATGGTGCCATACATGCCGTTGTTCAGGATCAGGATGATCGGCGTCAGACCTTCCTGCGCCGCCGTGCCCAGTTCCGCCATCGACATCTGGAAATCGCCGTCACCGGCGAAACAGAGCACCTGGCGCGTGCCATCCACCGCCTTGGCCGCCAGCGCCGCCGGCACACCGGCCCCCATCGCGCCGCTTTGCGGGGCCAGCAGACGCCGCCCACCGGAATAGGTGATGAATTTCGACGGCCAGACCGCGAAATTTCCGGCCCCGTTGGTCAGGATCGCGTCCCGGTCCAGCCGTCCGTCCAGCCAGTGGCTGACCGCGACCATATCGACCGCGCCAACCTGCGATGCCCGCGCGCGCATCGCCATGAAGCCCTTGCGCCCCTTGTCACGCCAGTCCGACCAGTTACCCTGAACCGGTGCCGCCGCCAGCGCCGCCGCCAGTTCGTTCGCCCCGGACGGAATGGCGGTATCGGGCTGATATATCTTGCCGATCTCGGCCTGCGAGGCATGGGCATGCACCAGTACCGGTTTCATTTTCGGGACCTCCAGCAGCGTCCAGCCTTCGGTGGCGGATTCGCCCAGGCGCACATTGATCGCGAAGATCAGGTCGGCCTCGCGGATCAGGTCTTTCAGATATCCGGCCATGCCGACCCCGGCATCGCCGATATAGGCGGCACTGGCATTGTCGATCAGGTCCTGGCCGCGAAACACCACCGCCGCCGGCAGGTTGTTGGCATCGGCAAAACGCTGCAGATCGCGCCTGCCCTGATCGTTCCAGCCGCCGCCACCAACCAGCAGCAGCGGTTTTTTCGCCTTTGCCAGCCGCGCCAGACCATCCGCCAGCGCATTCGCGGCAGGTGCCGCCTCGGCGATCACGGAGGCATCGCAGGCTTCAACCGCGCTCAGATCGCGCAGCATGTCCTCGGGCAAGGCCACCACCACCGGGCCGGGGCGGCCCGATTGCGCAACAGTAAAAGCCCGTGCCACGATCTCGGGGATACGGTCGACGGCATCGATTTCCGTCACCCATTTGGCGACGGTTCCGAAAAAGGCGCGATAGTCGATCTCCTGAAACGCCTCGCGGTCACGCATATGCCGGCCGATCTGGCCGACGAACAGGATCATCGGGCTGGAATTCTGCATCGCCGTATGCACCCCGATCGAGGCATTGGTGGCCCCCGGGCCACGCGTGACAAAGCAGATGCCGGGCTTGCCGGTCAATTTGCCGCAGGCCTCGGCCATGAAGGCCGCGCCGCCCTCGTGCCGGGTGACGATCATGCGCAGGCGGTTCTGCACGTCGTGCAACGCATTCAGCACGTCCAGATAGCTTTCGCCGGGCACCCCGAAGGCCGTGGTAACACCCTGATTGATCAGGCATTCCACCAGTATCCTGCCACCCGAACGTTGCTCTGCCATCGGTCCGATCCTTGTCGCTTTCTGTTCGTATCGCCCAGAGTAACGCCAGCGCCAGCCGCCTGCCAGCCGTTAATCGCAACCCGGTCATTACCGTTGAAAGATGCCCGGTTGCGCGTCGAAGCTGTGCCGCACCGGCGCTGTACACTCGACAGGACAAAAAGGTTCGCGCTATAAGTTTTTGCTACTTTACTGGATGTAAACATGCCCAACGGGAGTTCCTCAGAATGCCCGCGCGTACCGGACCGCCGAACGGGTCTGATCGTCAGGTTCGCGCGATGAGAAGGCTGAACCCGTCGCTGGAATTCGTGCGTGATGTGCTGGCCGCCAACTCGATCGAGGAAGTGTGGCAATTGCATACCGCGAAGATGACGGAATACGGCTTTGATCGCATGATCTATGTCAACAGCCGGTTCTGCACCGGCGAGAATTACGGCGATCTGGCGGATGCGCTGGTGCTGACGAATTACAACAAGGACCTGGTCAACCTGATGTTCCAGGATGCCCAGTCGCTGAATGCGCTGATAAACATCAGGGCGGCGCGCAATATCGGCGCCTGCTCTTGGCAATGGACCGAGGATGAACGCGCCGCCGGGCGGATGCCGGCAAAGGCCATCGAGGTGCTGGATCTCTACCGCGAATACGGTATCGGCGCGGGCTATACGATCAGCTTCGCGCAGGTGTCCGAACTCAGCAAATCCGCGATCGGTCTGTCGGCCTGCATGGGTTTCAGCCAACCGGCGGTAGATGCGATGTGGGCGGATCAGGGCGCGGAAATCGAATTGCTGAACAACGTGGTGGACCAGAAACTTCAGTCCCTGCCCTATGAAGGCCGCCACAAGCCGCTGACCGACCGGCAGCGCGAGGTGTTGCGCTGGGTCGCGCAGGGCAAGACCTTGCAGGATATCGCGGTGATCCTGGGGCGCAATCAGGCGACGGTGGAGAAACATCTGCGGCTGGCGCGCCAGAACCTGAATGTCGAAACCACGGCGCAGGCGGTGCTGAAGGTGGCGATCCAGAACCAGTTCTTCGTCGTCAAGCCGCCGCCGGCGGATGGCCAGATCCTGTTTTCCTGAACCTGGCCGAAAGGCCCTTGGGTAAGGTTATCCTTACTGGCGGAAACCTGTCTTTTTGGATAGGTTTGAACCGTTCCGTGAGTGGTGGCTGTATAAGCCTTGGAACAGAGAGCATCCGACGCCGCGATTTCGGTTGTAGGTGTTCTTGTGGACCGGCGGGCTGATTCAAGCCTTCAAGGTTCCGATCGAAGCGCGGCGCTGAGGTTCCCTCTTCAAGTTGCCTGTGCCAAGACGATCAGGCGGCATTGCTCAGGCGGTGCCGTCTGAATCGATTTCCTCGCGGGGGGTGCATCCGGCGAAAAAAGAACCCCGGCCTTGCGGTCGGGGTTCTTCGTATTTCGGTATCCGGCGGGCGGGTTCAGCCGCCCATCGTTTTCGCAACCTCGGCGGCGAAGTCTTCCTGCCGCTTCTCGATGCCCTCGCCAACTTCGATCCGCGCGAAACCGGTTACTTCAACCCCGGCATCCTTGGCGGCCTGGCCGACGGTGATATCCGGGTTGATGACGAATTTCTGGTTCAGAAGCGTGACTTCCTCGTAGAATTTCTTCATCCGGCCCTTGATCATGTTCTCGATGATGTTTTCCGGCTTGCCGCTTTCGCGCGCCTGCTCGGTCAGCACCGATTTCTCGCGCTCGACCAGAGCCGGGTCCAGATCGGCCTCGGACAGCGAGGCCGGGTTGATCGCGGCGACATGCATGGCGATCTGGCGGCCGATGCCGTTATCGGCACCTTTCATCGCGACCAGTACGCCGATCTTGCCCATGTCGGTCGCGGCGGCGTTGTGGACATAGGTGGCCACCGCCTCGCCTTCGATCCGGGCCATGCGGCGCACGCCCATGTTTTCACCGATCGTGGCGATCTTGGCGTTGACCGTATCGGCAACCGTCTTGCCGCCGATTTTGGCCGCCAGCAGCGCCTCGATACCGTCAACCCCGATGGCGGCACCGGCGATATCGCCGACCATCGCCTGGAATTCCGGGTTCTTGGCCACGAAATCGGTTTCGGAATTGACCTCGACCGCGATGGCCACGCCATTGGCCGAGGCCACGGCAACCAGCCCTTCGGCGGCGGTGCGGCCGGATTTCTTGGCGGCTTTCGCCAGACCCTTGGTGCGCAGCCAGTCAATCGCGGCGTCCATGTCGCCGTCGGTCTCCATCAGGGCCTTTTTCGCATCCATCATGCCTGCGCCGCTCATGTCGCGCAGTTCTTTCACCATTGCAGCCGTAACAGCCATCTGGTTTCTCCTTAGAATTTCAATCCTTCATGCGCCCGGGGCAGGGTTCCGGCCCCTGCCCCGTTGCATGTTCCTGTGTGCGATCAGGCCTCGGCGACGGGGGCGTCCTCTGCCGGGGCCTCTGCCGGGGTATCCTCGGCCAGTGCCTCTTCCGCCGGCGTGTCGGCCAGCGCACCGACATCGACACCGGCGCGGCCCATCTGCGCAGTCATGCCGTCCAGCGCGGCGCGTGCCGCCAGATCGCAGTAAAGCGAGATCGCGCGGGCGGCGTCGTCATTGCCCGGAATCGGGAAATCAATGCCGGCCGGCGACGAGTTGGAATCAAGGATCGCCACCACCGGAATGCCCAGCTTGTTGGCTTCCGCCACGGCAAGGTCTTCCTTGTTGGTGTCGATCACCACCAGAAGATCGGGCAAGCCGCCCATTTCGCGGATACCGCCCAGCGATGCCTGCAGCTTGGCCTGGTCACGCTCAAGGCCCAGGCGTTCCTTCTTGGTCAGGCCTTCGGCACCGCCCTCAAGGATTTCGTCGATCGACTTCAGCCGCTTGATCGAGTTGGACACGGTGTTCCAGTTGGTCAGCGTGCCGCCCAGCCAGCGGTGGTTCATGTAATATTGCGCCGAACGCTCGGCGGCATCGGCCACGGCCTTCTGGGCCTGCCGCTTGGTGGCGACGAACAGGATGCGCCCGCCCTTGGCGACGGTGTCGCGGATCGCCTGAAGGGCCTGATCCAGCATCGGTACGGTCTGCGTCAGGTCCATGATATGGATGCCGTTGCGCGAACCGTAGATATACGGCCCCATGCGGGGATTCCAGCGATGCGTCTGGTGGCCATAGTGAACGCCGGCTTCCAATAGCTGGCGCAGGGTGAACTCGGGAAGAGCCATCTGTCTTATCCTTTCCGGTTTGTACCTAGGGCGGGAGAAGAGCGTATTGCCCAACCGGTGGAGTGCCGGGGATGTCTCCCCCGTCACCCGCAGACCCGCCTGTGGAGTGATGGCGCGCATCTACGGGATCGCGCATCGGATGGCAAGCCCAATCGCCGCGAATTGCGCCATCCCGGCGGATGCCGCGCCGGAATAGTGGCAAATTCGGCTTGCACCGGCTGATAGCCTGGGTGATCAAGGGGCCATGAACGCCCCTGCCCCCGATATCCTGTGCATTGGTTCGGTCCTCTGGGACATCATCGGCCATGCCGGTGGCGACATGGCAATGGGCGATGATGTGCCGGGGCGGATCGTGCGTGCGCCGGGCGGCGTGGCGCTGAACATCGCGATGGCGCTGGCCGGGTTCGGGCTGAAACCGGCATTGCTGAGCGCGGTCGGCCAGGATCATCAGGGCGCGGAACTGCTGCGCCGCATCGCAAGCGCCGGGGTCGGCGTGGACATGTTGTATCGCGCGCCCAACCTGCCAACCGATCGCTACATGGCGATCGAGGCATCCGGCACCCTGATCGCCGCCATCGCCGATGCCGAGACGCTGGAAGCGTCGGGGGCCGAAATACTGGCCGCGCTCGGCGATGGCCGGCTAGCCAGCGCGGCGAAGCCCTGGCGGGGGCTGGTGGCGCTGGATGGCAATCTGACGCCATCCTTGCTGGCGGAGCTGGCCAATGGCCCGATACTGGCCAGGGCCGATCTCAGGATTGCCCCGGCCTCGCCCGGCAAGATCGCGCGGCTGCGCCCGTTCCTGGGGCTTGGCCATGCCACGTTCTATCTGAACCTGGCCGAGGCGCGGGCCTTGGCCGGATCGCCCCATCAAGGCGCGCCCGAGGCAGCGGCGGCGCTGGCGAAAACCGCGCCGGGCCGGTTTTTGGTGACGAACGGGGCCGGCATGGCCGCCTTTGCCGCTGGCGATGTCCTGATTTCCGCCCGTCCGCCCATTGTACCGGTGGCGCGGGTAACCGGTGCGGGCGATGTATTGATGGCCGCGCATGTCGCCGCCGAATTTTCCGGCGCCGACCCGGAGGCCGCGCTTGCACAGGCACTCGATGCCGCGGCGGCGCATATTGCAAAAGGGAGCGAAGAATGACCGCACCGATGATCTTCAGCACCGAGGTTCAGGCCGCCCGTGCCGCGCAGAAACCGCTTGTTGCACTGGAAAGCACGATCATCACCCACGGCATGCCCTGGCCCGACAACGCCATCACCGCCCGCGCGGTCGAGGCTGATATCCGCGCCGCCGGGGCGGTACCCGCCACCATCGCGGTGATCTACGGGGTGATGCATGTCGGGCTGGAGACCGGCGAACTGGACGATCTGGCGCAGCGCCAGAACGTGCGCAAGCTCAGCCGTGCCGACCTGGCCATCTGCCTGGCCGAAGGGGCCACCGGGGCCACCACCGTGGCGGCCACGATGATCTGCGCCCGCGCCGCGGGAATCGAGGTCTTTGCCACCGGCGGCATCGGCGGCGTGCATCGCGGCGCCGAGGACAGTTTCGACATTTCCGCCGACCTGCGGGAACTGGCGCAGACCGCCGTGACGGTGGTGGCCGCCGGTGCCAAGGCGATACTCGACATTCCCAAAACGCTGGAAGTGCTGGAGACCTTCGGCGTGCCGGTCATCGCCTACGGCCAGGACGATTTTCCGGCCTTCTGGTCACGCTCGTCCGGCCTTGCGGCCCCGTCGCGCCTGAACGAGCCGGAAGCGATTGCCCGCGCCCACCGGCTGCGTGCTGCCCTGGGTTTGCCGGGCGGGCAGTTGATCGCCAATCCGATTCCGCCGGGCGATGAAATCCCGGCATCCGATCTGAAACCGATCATCGAACGCGCCCTGGGCGAGGCCGAAGCCAAGGGAATCGCCGGCAAGGCGGTCACGCCGTTCCTGCTGGCGCGGATATTCGAGTTGACCGAAGGCCGCTCGCTGACGGCCAATATCGCGCTGGTGCGCGCCAATGCGCGGCTTGCCGCCGAAATCGCCCGTGCATTGAACGAAGCCTGAAAAACCCGGGCCAGGTGGCACCAGCCATCTATTGCCTTGGCCGTAAAACGACCCTAAGTAACCTTTGGTCTGCATTTTCAGAAAGCCCCAGGAACCGGATGTCCGAGAACAGGAACCACAGCCGCAAGCAACGCCGCGCGGTGCGCCGGGCGGGATTGTTTTCCTCGTTCCGGGCAAATTTCCTGACCGGGATGATCGTCATCATGCCGGTTTTCCTGACCGCCTATCTGATCTGGTGGTTTGTCGGGCTGGTCGATAGCTGGGTGCTGCCGCTGGTGCCCGAACGCTACCAGCCCAAGCCCTATCTCGGGATCAACGTCAAGGGCTACGGCGTCATCGTCTTTCTGATCTTCGCGGTGATTATCGGTTCGCTGGCCAAGGGCCTGCTGGGGCGGTCGCTGTTGTCCTGGGCCGAGGGGCTGGTGGACCGGATGCCGGTGGTGCGCTCGATCTATAATGGCCTGAAGCAGATCGTGGAAACCGTCCTCAGCCAGTCCAACAATTCGTTCGAGAAGGCCTGCCTTGTCGAATATCCCCGCAAGGGCATATGGGCTGTTGCCTTCGTGTCCACCACGACCAAGGGCGAGGTGTTGCACCGGGTGCCGGGAGATGAGCCTTACCTGAGCATCTTCCTGCCGACCACGCCGAACCCGACCTCGGGCTTCCTGTTGTTCCTGCCGGAAAAGGACGTGATCATCCTGGACATGGATGTCGAGGCGGCGGCCAAGCTGGTGATTTCCGCCGGTCTGGTCAACACGCCCACCAAGGAAGAACTTGCCGCGCAGGCCGCGAAATCCTCGCGCGTCAAGGTGCGCAAGGGGTGATTGCAGCCGCTCTGACCGGTTTCGCCACCGCATTCTCGCTGATCCTGGCCATCGGGGCGCAGAACGCATTCGTGCTGCGCCAGGGCATCCTGCGCCAGCATGTGCTGGTGCTGTGCCTGATCTGCGCGCTGTCGGATGCGGTGCTGATCGTCGCCGGGGTGGCAGGTTTCGGCTGGATCGTGCAGCAAAACCCGGCCTTTCCGCAGATCATGGCCGCAGGCGGCGCGGTGTTCCTGCTGGGCTACGGCGCGCTCAGGTTTCGCGCGGCATGGCGGGGCGGGTTCGATCCCGCAACCGAGGTGGTCGCACGCGGGCTGGCGGGCGTGGTGGCGACCGCGCTGGCGCTGACCTGGCTCAATCCGCATGTCTATCTTGATACGCTGGGGCTGATCGGCGCGGTTTCCACCCGGTTTCCCGATATCGCGGAAAAGCAGGCATTTGCCGCGGGCGCGGTCGCCTCGTCCTTCGTGTTCTTCTTTTCGCTCGGCTATGGCGCGCGGCTGCTGGCGCCGGTGATGCGCTCGGCCACCGCCTGGCGGGTGCTGGATACCGGCATCGGCCTCGTGATGTGGCTGATTGCGGCGGGCCTGATCCGCGAGGTTGTCTAGCACCGCAGCCTTCGCCCCTGGCCGGATTCCGATTGCCAATTCCCGGGCAACCTGCTCCAACCGGTGAACAGTTTTCCGGGACGCCCATATGAGCACCTATCAGCCGCTGAAGGCCGCCGCCTACATGATTGCCGCCGGCATCGCCTTCACCTCGATGGCGGTTGCGGGCAAGACGCTGGCGGCGGAACTGGACACGTTCGAGATCATGACCTACCGGTCGCTGATCGGCATTGTCGTGGTGCTGGCGATTGCGCTGGGGCGCGGCAAGATGGCCGAGATCAACCGCCGGAACCTCGGCCTGCACGCCATCCGCAATGCCAGCCATTTCGCCGGGCAGAACCTGTGGTTTTACGCCGTCACCCTGATCACCCTGCCGCAGCTATTCGCCTTCGAGTTTTCGGTGCCCTTGTGGGTGGCGATCCTGGCCCCGGTATTTCTGGCCGAACGCCTGACGCGCACCCGCCTGATCACCGCGATTGTCGGCTTTGGCGGCATCCTGATCGTGGCGCGGCCCGACATGATCGGCTTTACCCCCGGCATCATCGCCGCCGCCGCCTCGGCCATCGGCTTTACCGGCTCGGCAATTGCCACGAAACTGCTGACGCGCACGCAGACAACGATCTGCATCATGTTCTGGCTGACGGTGATGCAGGCGGTATTCGGCATCATCTGCGCCGGATACGACATGGATATCGCGCTGCCGTCGCTGGCCGCCCTGCCCTGGGTGGTGCTGGTCGGGCTGGCCGGGCTGTTCGCGCATTTCTGCATCACCAGCGCCTTGCAGATCGCGCCTGCCGTGGTGGTGTTCCCGGTCGATTTCATCCGCCTGCCGCTGGCGGTGACGGTTTCGGTGTTCTACTACGACGAACCGTTCGAGATGGCGGTGATCCTTGGTGCCGTCATCATTTTCTCGGCCGTCTATGTCAATATCCGTGCCGAAAGCCGCAGCATCGCGCGGCGCTGATATTTGCGCATGAAACGGGTCGCCGCACGAACCACTGACACCTATAGCGGGCAGCGGAACAAAATCGAGGATACCGCATGACCCCACAGAAAAACATGTCCGGACAGGCCTGGGCCGAACTCGTCACCCTGTCGGTGATCTGGGGCGGATCGTTCCTGGCGGTGGAATTCGCGCTCAGGGAATTGCCGGTCTTCACCATCGTGGCGCATCGGGTGTTCTGGGCCATGCTGATCCTGTGGCTGGTGGTCGCCTTTCGCCGCCTGCCCCTGCCCCGCAGGCCCGGCATCTGGGGCGCGTTTCTGGTGATGGGCATCCTGAACAACGCCCTGCCCTTCACCCTGCTGACCTATGGGCAGGTCTTCATCGAAAGCGGGCTGACCTCGATCCTGAATGCCACCACGGCGATTTTCGGCGTGCTGCTGGCCGCCGCCGCCTTCGCCGATGAACGGCTGACCGCCAACAAGCTGATCGGTGTCGCCTTCGGCTTTGCCGGGGTGTTGCTGACCATCGGGCCATCGGCGCTGACCGGCTTCGACCCCCGCGCGCTGGCGCAACTGGCGGTGATCGCGGCAACCCTGTCTTATGCCTGCGCCGGTGTCTGGGCGCGCAAGACCCTGTCGGGCCTGCCAAGCGAGGTTTCGGCGGCGGGGATGCTGAGCGGCTCCAGCCTGGTGATGGTGCCGCTGGCGCTGGCGGTCGATGGCGCGCCGCGTTTCGATCTGTCGGCCCCGGTGCTGGCGGCGATGGGGTTCTACGTGCTGATCGCCACCGCGCTGGCCTACCTTCTTTATTACCGGGTGCTGGCGTTGGCGGGCAGCGGCAACCTCATGCTGGTGACGCTGTTCGTGCCGGTGGTGGCGATTCTGGCGGGGTCCTTGGTGCTGGGCGAACAACTCAGCCCCCATGCACTGGCCGGTTTCGCGCTGATCGCGGCGGGGATGGTGGTGCTGGATGGCCGCCTGATCCGCCGCCTCGCCCGCCTTTGCAATTGAACCGAACCGCCGTTTCACGCTAAAGCCCGGATATAGGGCGTTCGGGGCAGGCAGCATGATTTACCAAAATGAAAGCGACTGGAGCGCAAGCCAGCAGAAACGCGTGGTGCTGTTCGGCATGTCGGGCCTTGGCAAGACACATGTGTCCAACATCCTGCGCAACGGCGGCAACTGGTTTCACTACTCGGTCGATTACCGCATCGGCACGCGCTACATGGGCGAACACATCGTCGACAATTTCAAGACCGAGGCGATGCGCAACCCGTTCCTGGCGCAACTGCTGCGCTCGGATTCGATCTACATCGCGTCGAACATCACCTTCAACAACCTCTCGCCGCTGTCCACCTATCTCGGCAAGCCGGGCGATCCGAACCGGGGCGGCATCCCGTTCGCGGAATACCAGCGCCGTCAGGAACTGCACCGCAATGCCGAGATTTCGGCGCTGCTGGATACCATTCCCTTCATCGACCGCGCCAAGGCGCTTTATGGCTACGACAATTTCGTCTGCGATTCCGGCGGCTCGATCTGCGAGGTGGTGGACCCGGCGGACGCAGATGATCCGGTGCTGAAAGCGCTGTCGGAAAAGCTGCTGATGGTCTGGATTCGCGGTACGGCTGATCATGCCGAGGAACTGGTGGCGCGGTTCCGCAAGGCCCCCAAGCCGATGTATTTCGCCCGCGATTTCCTTGCCGATGTCTGGCAGCGCTTCCTCGATGAAAACCGCGTCCGCGAGGCCGAGGTTGACCCCGATGCCTTCATGCGGTTTGCCTATCGCCAGTGTCTGGATCACCGCCTGCCGATCTATCGCGCGATGGCGCAAAACTGGGGCGTCACGGTCGAGGCCGCCGATATCGCGAAAATCCGCGATGCGTCCGATTTTGAGGCCCTGATCGCGCGCACCCTTGCAGCGCGCTGAGGGGCCGCCTACTTCCTGACCATACCAGAACGGACCAACCGACATGCCGATCAAGATACCGGAAGACCTGCCGGCATATGACATCCTGAAACGCGAAGGCGTGATGGTGATGTCCGATGAACAGGCGACGCGGCAGGATATCCGCCCGCTCCAGATCGGCCTGCTGAACCTGATGCCCCGCAAGATCGCCACCGAAACCCAGTTTTCCCGGCTGATCGGGGCCACGCCCTTGCAGATCGAGCTGACGCTGATCCGCATGTCGGAACATATGCCGAAAAACACCCCACTTGAGCATATGGAAAGCTTCTACCAGCCGTTTCAGGCGGTGAAGGAGATGAAGCTGGACGGCCTGATCATCACCGGCGCCCCGATCGAACATCTGCCTTTCGAGGAGGTCACCTATTGGGATGAAATGACCGAGGTGATGGACTGGACCCAGACCAATGTGCAGTCCACCTTCGGTGTCTGCTGGGGTGGCATGGCGATGCTGTATCATTTCCACGGCATCGAAAAGCACATGCTGGACGCCAAGGCATTCGGCTGTTTCCGCCAGGAAAACCTCGCCCCGGCCTCGCCCTATCTGCGCGGGTTTTCCGACGATTTCGTGATCCCGGTCAGCCGCTGGACGGAAATGCGCCAGGCCGAGATCGACCGTGTGGAAGGTCTGGTCACGCTGCTCGGATCATCCGAGGTCGGCCCCTGCCTGGTCGAGGATGCGGCCCACCGCGCATTGTATATCTTCAATCATTTTGAATATGATTCCGATACGCTGAAAACCGAATATGACCGCGACATTGCCAACGGAACCCCGATCAACATACCGATGAACTATTATCACGACGATGACCCGACGAAAAAGCCGGACAACCGCTGGCGCAGCCACGGGCATCTTTTATACGGCAACTGGATCAACCAGATTTACCAGACCACGCCTTATGATCTGAACCGGATCGGAAAGACCGGGTAGGCACGCGATGACCAAAGCCCGAGCTTATGCGCCCGGATCCTTCGCCGCCCTGACCGGGCTGGGCCGGTTGGCCGCCAGGCGTGCGGCGATGGCCGAGGCCAGCCACCCGCCGATCGGCGAGATCGTGATGGTCGATGGCAGGCGCGTGCATGTCCATTGCCAGGGTTCCGGGCGGCCCTTGATCCTGCTGCATGGCGCGGGCGGCAATCTGCGTGATTTCACCTTCGATCTGGCGGGCAGGATGGCCAGGACCAATAGGGTCTATGCCTTTGACCGCCCCGGCCACGGCTATACCGATACCCTCCATAATCACGGCGAAAGCCCGAAGGAACAGGCAGAGATGCTGCACAAGGCGGCCATTGCGCTTGGCATTCCCGATGCGCTGATCTGCGGCTTTTCGCTGGGCGGCGTGGTGGCGCTGGCCTGGGCGCTGGCGCAGCCAGGTTTCGTGCGCGGCCTGTTGCTGCTGGGTGCGGTCAGCCATCCCTGGCCGGGCGGTGTCGGGCTGACCTATACGCTGGCAGCCAATACCATCACCTCGCCATTCCTGGTGCCGCTGGTCGCCGCCTTTCCGCCGGAAACGCTGGTGCGCAATACGCTGACCTCGGTGTTCCAGCCGAACCAGCCACCGGAGGGATACCTTGATTATATCGGGGCCGGTCTGTCGTTGCGGGCGCATTCCATCCGCGCCAATGCCCGCCAGGTGGCCCGCCTGCGCCCGCATGTGGTGGAGATGGCGAAACGCTATGGCGAACTGGACATCCCCGTTGAAATCCTGCACGGGGTCGAGGATCGCTCGGTCTATGCCGCCCTGCACGCCGCCAACCTGTCGCGTGCTGCCCCCAATTCGCGCTACACGCTGTTGCCCGGCATCGGCCATTCGCCGCATCACCATGCCAAGCCCGAAGTGCTGGCCGCCCTTGCCCGCCTGAATACGTTGCGCGGCTGATCGCAAGCCCGCATAGTAAGACCAGCCAAATCAGCGAGGCCACCTTGCCCAAGCCAGCCCCAGACCTGCCCTTTGACGGCGCGATCAGCCGTTACTACGCCGATGAGGCACCCGCCGCGATCCGCGCCGCGATCGACGATGGCGGCAAGAACGACATGCTGGATGCGACCTATCCCTACCGCACCCGCTGGGATCGCGACGATTATGATGCGGCAATGGCGGCACTGCAGATCGAACTGGTGAAATTGCAGGCATCTGTGAAGGACACCGGCAAGCGCATCGCCATTGTCTTTGAAGGCCGCGATGCGGCGGGCAAGGGCGGCACCATCAAGCGGTTTCGCGAGAATTTGAACCCCCGCATCGCGCGGGTTGTGGCGCTGTCCAAACCCACCGATGTGGAGGCAAGCCAATGGTATTTCCAGCGCTATATCAACCACCTGCCCGCCGGTGGCGAGATCGCGCTGTTTGATCGGTCGTGGTATAATCGCGGCGTGATCGAACCCGTCTTCGGCTTTTGCACCCCCGATCAGCGGGCGCGGTTCTTCGCGCAGGTCAACCCGTTCGAGGACATGCTGGTCAGGGAAGGCATCCATCTGGTCAAGATCTGGCTGAATGTCGGACGCGCCGAACAATTGCGCCGGTTCCTGAAGCGCGAGCGCGACCCGCTGAAGCAGTGGAAACTGTCATCCATCGACGTGAAGGGCCTGCCGCGCTGGGAGGATTACAGCGCCGCGATCAGCGAGACCTTCGCGCAAAGCCACACCGCCATCGCCCCCTGGACGGTGATCCGCGCAGATGACAAGCGCCGCGCCCGGGTGGCGGCGATCCGGGCGGTGCTGTCGGGCCTGGATTACGCGCGAAAGGATGCGGCTGCCGCCTGCCTGCCTGACCCTTCGATCACCGGCGGGCCGGACATCTGGCATGGCTAGGCGCGGCTATCATCACGGCAATCTCAGGCGTGCGCTGATCGACGCGACGTTGGAGTTGATCGAGGCGCGCGGTCCGCAGGGCTTCACGATGGCCGAGGCTGCCAAGGCCGCCGGGGTATCCCCCGCCGCCCCTTACCGGCATTTTGCCGGCAAGGAAGACATGATCGCCGAAGCCGCCCGCGAGGGCTTCGAGATTTTCGCCGACCTGATGGAATATGCCTTTGCCAAAAGCGCACCCTCCGCCCTGGCGGCGTTCGAGGCGACGGGCCGCGCCTATCTGGCCTTCGCCCGCAAGCATCCCGGCCATTACATCGCGATGTTTGAAAGCGGTCTCAGGATCAATGCCGATGCAGATCTGGCCGCCGCCTCGGACCGCGCGATGGCCACGCTGTTGCGCGCCGCCAAGGAATTGCTGGCGCATCTGCCCGCCGACAAGCGCCCTCCGGCCACGATGGTCAGCCAGCATATCTGGGCGATGAGCCACGGCGTGGTGGAATTGTTCGCCCGCGGCGAACCCGGCGCCCGCGCGCCCTACAGCCCCGAGGACCTGCTGGAATCCGGCATCGGCGTCTATCTGCGTGGGCTGGGTATCATTCCAAAGGAATAATTTAAGCAAAATCAGCGTGATAGACGGTTTTCGGGCTGAAATATAAATATTCTTCACATTAGCACTTGCAATCGCCCGCGATCTGACCATCTATTGTGATGTAAACGCGATTAACATCACCAACCGCTGAGAGGAGCAATAAATGAGTTCTGTCGCAACCTGGCCTTCGCAGGCCGAACACTGGCTGGATGAACGTGGCAAGGGCGCGTGGATCGCCGCAATGGTTGTCGGCTTTATCCTGTTCTGGCCGGTCGGCCTGGCCATTCTCTTCTACATGATCTGGAGCAAACGTATGCAAACCCCGTTCCGCGGCTGCGCCAGCCGCCGCCATCATCATCATCACCATTCCTCCTTCCGGTCGTCCGGCAACACCGCCTTCGATGCCTACAAATCGGAAACCCTGAAGCGCCTTGAAGACGAGCAGGACGCCTTCCGCTCCTTCCTGGACCGCCTGCGCGAAGCCAAGGACAAGACCGAGTTCGACCAGTTCATGGACGACCGCGCCCGCGCCGCCAAGGCCGGCAATGGCGACACCGCCGAGGCCTGAGGCACCGCACCATCACGATCAAGGCCCAGGGCCGTCCTTCGGGGCGGCCTTTCGGGTGTTAACCCAGAGGTGCAAAACCAGTTGTTGGCTTGGGCCCGACTTGCTAGGATCGCGCCAGATTTCGCTAGCCGAGGCGATCAATGCGCCATTCGCTGCCTTTATTGCCGCAGTTTTACGTCACCGCGCCGCAGCCCTGTCCCTATCTGGATGGACGGGTCGAACGGAAATTGTTCACCGCGTTGCAGGGCGATCAGGCGATTCCGCTGAACGATGCGCTGTCCAAGCAGGGTTTCCGGCGCTCGCAGAACGTGCTTTACCGCCCGTCCTGTGCGGAATGTACCTCGTGCTATTCCGCCCGCATCCGGGTGGCCGATTTCAAGCCCTCGCGCAGCCAGAAACGCATCTGGCGCCGGAACGCGCATCTGGGGCGCGAAACCTCCACGCCCTGGGCCACCGAGGATCAGTTCCAGTTGTTCCGCGCCTATCTGGATGCCCGCCACGCCGATGGCGGCATGGCCGATATGGATATCTTTGAATTTGCCGCGATGATCGAGGAAACGCCGGTACGATCCCGCGTGATTGAATATTATCGCCCTGGACAGGAAGGCTCGAACCGGCGGGTATTGTCGGCGGTCTGCCTGACCGATGTGCTGGATGACGGCCTGTCGATGGTCTATTCCTTCTTCGAGCCTGACAGTCAGGGCAACAGCCCTGGCACCTATATCATCCTCGATCATATCGAAATCGCCCGCGAGGCCGGTCTGCCTTACGTCTATCTGGGCTATTGGGTGCCCGGCAGTTCCAAGATGGGCTACAAATCGCGCTTTGCCGCGCTGGAAGTGTTCCGCAATGGCGGCTGGCACGATATCGGCGATCCCGGCAGATATGCCACCCGCATCGATCCGATGAGCAGCGAGCCGATCTCGGATCAGGTGGCCCGGATATCGCTGCCGGACATGGTGCGGACTATGCGCGATCAGGCCCGCGGACCCGGCGGCGAAAGCACCTGAATCACCCTTTGAATTTTCCGCTTGTTTCAAATTGCCGCATCCAATGGCAACAAAATTGCGCCAATCTGCCAGAAACATGCGTTTTAAATCAGCAATTCGCCTTGACCTCCCCTGACTGCGCCCATAATGTCCCGCGCATGTGAAGGAGACAGCATGTCGGCCATCGTCGTACTTATCGTGAGCAAGCGCATGGCGCGTTGACGGCAACCACCGTTTGACCCCATGCGCCCCCCTGTTCCGGGGGTTTTTTTATGCCGAACGATGCGCTGTCAGGACAGAGAAATGGAGTGAATGCAATGAGCCGTCAGATGACCGGTGCCCAGATAGTCGTTCAGGCTCTGAAGGATCAGGGTGTGGACACGGTGTTCGGCTATCCCGGCGGTGCCGCGCTGCCGATTTACGACGAGATCTTCCAGCAAAATGAGATCCGCCATATCCTGGTGCGCCACGAACAGGGGGCGGCCCATGCCGCCGAAGGCTATGCGCGCTCGACCGGCAAGCCGGGCGTCGTGCTGGTCACCTCGGGTCCCGGTGTCACCAATACTGTCACCGGGCTGACCGATGCCTTGCTGGATTCCATCCCGATCGTCGTCATCTCGGCGCAGGTTCCGACCTTCATGATCGGCACCGACGCCTTTCAGGAGGCCGATACCGTCGGCATCACCCGCCCCTGCACCAAGCACAACTGGCTGATCAAGGATACCGACAAGCTGGCGCAAACCATCCATCAGGCGTTTCACGTCGCCAAATCGGGCCGTCCGGGTCCGGTTCTGGTGGACATTCCCAAGGATGTGCAGTTCGCCGACGGTAATTACGTTGCCCCGGACAAGGCCGAGATCGGCCACTATCAGCCGCAGGTCAAGGGCGACGCCGCCGCCATCGCCGCCCTGGTCGAAGCGATCGAAAACGCCGAGCGCCCGGTGTTCTATACCGGCGGCGGGGTGATCAACTCCGGCCCGGCTGCCGGCAAGTTGCTGCGCGAACTGGTGGGGG
>JAIOJF010000018.1 GCA_019911965.1 Paracoccaceae bacterium
CTGTTCAACACCGACCGCATCGACCACCTGTACGAAGGCCCGGAAGTCAAAACGCGGCGCTTTGTGCTGCATCACGGCGACCTCACTGACAGCTCCAGCCTGATCCGCATCATCCAGCAGGTCCAGCCCGACGAAATCTACAACCTCGCCGCGCAGAGCCATGTCGCCGTCAGCTTCGAAGAACCCGAATACACCGCCAACTCCGACGCCCTCGGCGCCCTGCGTATATTGGAAGCCATCCGCATCCTCGGCCTCGAAAAGAAAACCCGCTTCTACCAGGCCTCCACCAGCGAACTCTTCGGCCTCGTCCAGGAAATCCCGCAGAAGGAAACCACCCCGTTCTACCCCAGGAGCCCCTACGCCTGCGCCAAGCTCTATGCCTACTGGATCACCGTCAACTACCGCGAAGCCTACGGCATGTACGCCTGCAACGGCATCCTGTTCAACCACGAATCGCCCATCCGCGGCGAAACCTTCGTCACCCGCAAGATCACCCGCGCCCTGGCAAGGATCAAGCTCGGCCTGCAGGATTGCCTGTTCCTCGGCAACATGGACGCCAAGCGCGACTGGGGCCACGCAAAAGATTACGTCGAAATGCAGTGGCTCATGCTGCAACAGGACCAGGCCGAAGACTTCGTCATTGCCACCGGCGTGCAATACTCGGTCAGGGACTTCGTCAACGCCGCTGCCAAAGAGCTTGGCATGACCATCCGCTGGGAAGGGCAGGGCGTGGACGAGAAGGGCTACCTGGTAAGAGATGCAAGACACAAGACACAAGATTCAAGTAAACCGCAGGTTGCGACCTCCCTTGAATCTTGCAACTTGAATCTTGAATCTGGCGAACGCCCGATAGTGGCCGTCGACCCGCGCTACTTCCGCCCCACCGAGGTCGAGACCCTGCTGGGCGACGCCTCAAAGGCGCACCAGAAACTCGGCTGGCGCCCGCAGACCTCGTTTGCGGACCTGGTGCGCGAAATGGCGGAGGCCGACCTGGAGGAGGCCCGCGCCGAACAGCGCGACGCCGCCCACAGGGCCGGGAACTGAGCCGTGAGGATCGTGCTGACCGGCGGCAACGGAATGGTCGGCCGCAACATCGTCGAACATCCCCTCGCCCGCGCGCACGACATCGTCGCGCCGTCGAGCCGCGATCTCGACCTCACCGACGCCTCGGCGACAAGCGCTTTCGTGGCGGATGCCGGTCCTGACCTGGTGATCCACGCGGCGGGCCGTGTCGGCGGCATCCAGGCCAATATCGCCCATCCCGTCGAGTTCCTCGTCGACAACATGGACATGGGCCGCAACATCGTGCTCGCCGCGCGTTCGGCGCGCGTGCCGGGACTCCTCAATATCGGCTCCTCCTGCATGTATCCGCGCAATGCGCCCAATCCGCTCGCCGAGGAGATGATCCTCGCCGGCGAGCTCGAGCCGACCAACGAAGGCTATGCGCTGGCCAAGATCGTCACCGCGCGGTTGTGCGACTACGTTCGCGCCACTGATCCGCAACTGGCCTACAAGACGGTCATCCCGTGCAACCTGTTCGGCGTGCATGACAAGTTCGATCCGGCAGTCTCGCACCTGCTGCCGGCGATCATCCGCAAGGTCCACGAAGCCAAGGCCGGCGGAAGCGAGACGGTCGAGATCTGGGGCGATGGCGAAGCCCGGCGCGAGTTCATGTTCGCAGCCGACATGGCCGAAGGCATCTGGGCCGCCGTGGACGGTTTCGAACGTCTGCCGGGCACCATGAACATGGGCGTCGGCACGGACCATTCGATCAACGAATATTATGAGGCGGTGGCG
>JAIOJF010000019.1 GCA_019911965.1 Paracoccaceae bacterium
GGGGAGGGCGCGGCCCGGGGGTGTCCCCCGTGCCAGATGTGGGGCGTATCTGGCTGAATCCGGGCACCGCCCGTCTTCGCACTGGTTTTCCGGGTCCGCTGCTTTATTGTCCTTGCGACAAACAGGCCTCGGCAGCACGGCACATGGACCCTTCGACCCTTACCACCGATTATGCCGGTCGGCGCGGCAGCCTGTTCCGGCTGGCGCTGAAGACCAGCATCCTGACCGTGCTGACGCTAGGCATCTACCGGTTCTGGATGAAAACCCGCCTGCGACGCTACTATTGGTCGGCGATCCGCCCGGGCAATGTGCCGCTGGAATATACCGGCACCGGCATCGAAAAGCTGATGGGCTTCCTCGTCGCGGTGGTGGTGATGGCGTTCTATATCGGCATCTTCAACCTGATCCTGATGTTCTTCAGCTATTCGCTGCTGAACAGCAATTTCGCCGCCTATGCCCTTAGTTTTGTGGGCGTGGTGCCGATCTATTTCTACGCCAGTTACCGCGCACGGCGTTACGTGCTGGCGCGGACCCGCTGGCGCGGCGTGCGCCTGGGCGTCGATCCGGCGGCCTGGGCCTATGCCTGGCGGGCGATGCTGCATTGGCTGGCCTCGATCCTGACGCTTGGCCTGCTCTATCCAAGGCAGGTGTTCTGGCTTGAGAAGTTCCGCACCGACCGCACCTGGTTCGGCAATCAGCGGTTCCATCAGGGCGGGCGCTGGACCATGCTGCTGCGCCCGGCCATCCACCTTTACATCGGCATCCTGCTTTGCCTGATCGCCTTTGGCGGGGCCTTTGCCGACGAGGCGTTCCTGTCGCTGCTGCTGATCGGTATCCCCTGGCTGCTGGCCGGGCTGGTGCATTTCAACGTCCAGAGCTTCCGCCGCCTCGCCGGGGCAAAGCGGCTGGGCGACGGCATCGGCTTTACCGCCGAGCCGAGGACGGCGCGGGTGATCGGCATCTATCTGGGCGGCTCGTTCCTGGCCGGGCTGATCCTTGTGGCCGGCCTGTTCGCGGCGCTGATCGTCTTTGCGCTGATCGCCGGTACCGGCCTTGACGCATTGCTCGACGGCAGGAACACCCCCGCCGCCCCCTTCATCTTTGCCGCCGGGGCGCTGGCCTATTTCTCGTTCTTCATCTTCTGGGGGGTATTGACGCAGGTGCTGGTGACGCTGCCGAAACTGCGCCACTACGCCGAGACCCTAAAAATTACCGGCGGCCATAACCTGGCCCGGATCCGCCAGCGCCCGCGCGATGAATTCACCGAGGCCGAGGGCTTTGCCGAGGCGCTGGATATCGGGGCGGCGATATGACCGAACCATCGCCAGATCCCCTGTTCGGCGATTTCATGGACGGCGACGCGGCCCGCCTGCAACGGGTGCGGATATTGCCGGACGCCCGCCCCGGTGCCTTGCAACTGCACCTGCCCGACGGTGAATCGGTGATCGACTGGCCGCTGTCTGACCTGAGGCTGATCCCCGATCAGGCCGATCACAGCGTTTGCGTGCTGGGGCTTGACGGCGATCACCCGGCCCGCCTGATCATCGCCGATGACGCATTGGCGGCGCGGCTGCGCCAGCTTTGCCCCGCCCTGACCCGCCGTCACCGCGACCCCGGTATCGTGAAACGGCTGATGATCCTGTCGGCGGCGGCGGTCTCGTCGGTTGCGCTGATCATCTTCGTGCTGGTGCCGCTGATGGCCGACCAGTTGGCCAACCTGTTGCCGAGCGAGGGCGAGCGTGCCCTGGGCGAAGCGACGTTCGAGCAGATCCGCACCTCGCTTGGTGGCGGCAGGCTGGGCATTGATCTGTGTTCCTCGCCCGGCGGCGACCGGGCCTTGCAGACAATCGCGGACCGGCTGAAGCCGTATACCGATTTTCCCTATGACATCCGCTTTCACATCCTCGATCACAAGATGGTCAACGCCTTCGCCCTGCCCGGCGGCCATATCGTGCTGTTCGACGGCCTGCTGAAAGACGTGCAATCGCCCGAGGAACTGGCCGGTATCATCGCCCATGAAATGGGCCATATCGAACACCGCGACCCGTCGCGCCTGACGCTGCGTTCCGCCGGGTCAATCGGTGTGCTTGGCCTGCTGCTGGGCGATTTCGCCGGTGGCACGGTGGTATTGTTCCTGAGCGAACGGCTGATCCAGGCGAATTATTCCCGCGGGGCCGAAGCAGCGGCGGATCGTTATGCCTACGAGGTGCTGGCCGGGGCCGGGCTGCCATCCTCGCGGATGGGCGATTTCTTCCTGCGGCTGATGGCCGGGGACGAAGGTGATGGCGGGTTGTCCTCGCATCTGTCGACACATCCCGAAAACCGCGCAAGGGTCGACGCCGCCATCGCCGCCGACGTGACCGGCGGCAATTACACACCGGTGCTGACATCGGCGGAATGGGCGCGGCTGCGAGGAATCTGCAAATGACCGCCGCTGCCAACTCCGTTGCGCTGGGCGACAGGCTCGGCTATGGCTGAATGGCAATGACCCTCGCAGTCCGGGAACCGACATGACGCATGGCCTGATGAAATTCGCGGCAATCCTTGTCACCGCCTTCGCGCTGACCGCCTGTGGCGATGCCACGCCACCAGCCAGCACTACGGCACCGAAGCCGCTGGGCGATTTCAAGCTGGGCTATGCGGTGGTGTCCGCAGACAACGTGCAGAAGGCCCCGATGTCGCGCGACGCGACCGCCGACGAATGGGAAGCCGTGCTGAAACCGGAATTTGAACGCCGCCTCAGCGTCTACCAGGGCGAACGCTTCTACCATGTCTCGATCACCGTCGCCGCCTATTCGCTGGCAATGCCGGGCATTCCGCTGGTGTTCTCGCCGAAATCGGCGGTGGTCATCATGGTCAATGTCTGGGACGATGCCCGCCAGGTGCGCATCATCGAACAGGACAAGCAATTCACCGTGGTAGAACGATTGACGGCGAAATCCATCCTCGGATCCGGCCTGACGATGAGCCGCGAAGAACAGATGGCGGAATTGTCCACGCGGGTGATTGATCAGGTGATGAAGTATCTGGAAGACAACGCCGATGCTTTCAGCCCGGATACGCCGCCGGCACCGGCAAAGGACGCTTGATTTTTCCCGCCAAGGCGATTAGGCAGCGCGCGATACCAAACTGGCCCCCGTTCGGGGCCCCTGAACGAGGCGCCCGCACATGGCAAAAGCAAAGTTTGACCGCAGCAAACCGCACTGCAACATCGGCACGATCGGTCACGTTGACCACGGCAAGACGACGCTGACGGCGGCGATCACGAAGTCGTTCGGCGAGTTCAAGGCCTATGACCAGATCGACGCG
>JAIOJF010000020.1:0-60000 GCA_019911965.1 Paracoccaceae bacterium
CAGCGCGTCGCCATCGCCCGCGCCCTGGCGATGAAGCCGAAAGTTCTGCTGTTTGACGAACCGACATCCGCGCTCGATCCCGAACTGGTGGGCGAGGTGCTGCGTGTCATGCGGCATCTGGCGGATCAGGGCCGCACGATGATCGTGGTCACCCACGAAATGGGCTTCGCACGCGAAGTCTCCAACAAGGTCATTTTCCTGCATGACGGCAAGGTCGAAGAAGAAGGCCCGCCCGCCGACGTGTTCGGAAACCCGAAATCAGAGCGATGCAAGGCATTCCTTGCCAGCACACTTTGACAACCCGAAACCAGAAATCCAAGGGAGACAATCACATGATGAAACTGGTTAGACTCGCAGGGGCAGCCGCCCTTGCCACCGCCTTCGCCGCCACTTCGCTGGCCGCCGATACCGTCCGCATGGGCACCGAGGGCGCCTACCCTCCGTACAACTTCATCAACGACAAGGGCGAAGTTGACGGGTTCGAGCGCGAACTGGGCGATGAATTGTGCAAGCGCGCCGCGCTCGACTGCGTCTGGGTGACCAATGACTGGGATTCGATCATTCCCAACCTGGTGTCCGGCAACTACGACACCATCATCGCCGGCATGTCGATCACGGCCGAACGCGACGAGGTCATCGACTTCACCCAGGAATATTTCCCGCCCGATCCGTCGACCTATGTCGCGCTGGCCGGTGCCTCGGCTGACGTGACCAAGGGTGTGGTTGCGGCGCAGACCGCGACGATCCAGGCCGCCTATATCGCCTCGTCCGGGGCGACGCTGGTGGAATTTGCCACGCCGGATGAAACCGTCGCCGCCGTGCGCTCGGGCGAGGCCGACGCGGTTCTGGCCGATGACGCCTTCCTGGCCGATATCGTCAAGGCGTCGAACGGCGAACTTGCCTTTGTCGGCGAGCCGGTCGCCATCGGCGGCGGCATCGGCATGGGTGTGCGTGAATCCGATGGCGAGTTGAAAGCCAAGATGAACGCCGCGATCGATTCGATGAAGAAGGACGGCTCGCTCAGCGCGCTGATCGCCAAGTGGTTCGACGGCCGGGTCGTGAACTACTGATCAGGTTCTGAACGAAGTTCTGAAACCTTGAAACCGGCCGGGCCTCCAGGGCCCGGCCAATTTCCAGCGGGACCGCGCCGATGTTCACCTATTGCCAAGAGCCGGGCCTGCTCAGCGGTTTCGACTGGTGGTCGTGCTACCTGACAACCGGCAAGCACCTGGCCTTCTATGGCTCGTTCGGCACGGTCATGATGCTGCTGCTGCTGACGGTGCCGCTGATCCTGATCCTCGGCTTTGCTGGCGCATTGGCGCGGCGGGCATCGTTTGCCCCGGTAAGGTGGCTGGGGCTGATCTATACCTCGATGGTGCGCGGCGTGCCCGACATCGTGTTTTTCCTGTTCGCGCTGATCGCGCTGGATCAGGGCATCGAATACATGCGCCATATCGTCCTTTGCCCCGACTGGAGCGAGCCGATCCGCCAGGGCAACGATTTCCGCGTCTGCGACATCGCCAAGATGCCGCTGTCCAGCGCGCCGCAATGGCAGCACGAGGTTTACGGCTTCTTCTTGGCGATGGTCGGCTTCGCGGTGGTGTTCGGGGCCTTTGCCGCCAACACGATCTATGGCGCGCTTTGTGCCGTGCCGCACAGCCAGCTTGAAACCGGCGCCGCCTTCGGCATGACCCAGCGCCAGGTGTTCCGCCGCATCCTGCTGCCTCAGATGTGGGTCTATGCGCTGCCGGGCCTGTCGAATCTGTGGATGATCCTGATCAAGGCAACGCCGCTTCTGTTCCTGCTTGGGGTCGAGGATATCGTCTACTGGGCGCGTGAGCTTGGCGGGGCCAAGACCGGCCGCTTTGAATATCCCCATCCTGACTGGCGGCTGGGCTATTTCCTGGCGTTGCTGGTGTTCTACCTGTTCCTGACCTGGATCAGCGAACGGATATTCGCCCGCCTGAACGCACGGGTTTCGCGGGGTCAGGCGACAATGGGAGGGACGGTATGAGCTGCGCCGAAACCTTCGCTGGCTACGCGCTCCGCTCACTCGGCATTGGCGAGCGGCTGTTGCCAAGGTCCGACTTCACGCTCTGCGAACAGGTGGTGCTGATCGGCTCGGGCATGATCTGGAACGTCTATTTCGCGGTGTTTGCGCTGGCCTTCGGGTTTTTCGCCGCCACCGCCGTTGCCGTGGCCCGCGCATCCGAGCGCTGGTGGCTGCGCGAACCGGCGCGCGCCTTCATCTTCGTGCTGCGCGGCTCGCCCCTGTTCATCCAGTTCTTCATCGCCTACGAGACCTTCGTGCTGATCCCCAAGGCCGGCATCGACATCAATCTCGGCTTCATCGAGATCACCGCTGAAACCCGCTGGCTGACCAAGGCCTGGCTGGGGGCGCTGATCGTGTTGTTCCTGAACACCACCGCCTATACCGCGCAGATATTCCACGGGGCGCTGATGTCGGTGCCCAAGGGCGATCTGGAGGCGGCCGATTCGATCGGCATGCCGCCCTTCAGACGCTTCCGCCGGATCGTCTTTCCGTCGATGCTGCGGCTTGCCTGGGCGAGCTACACCAACGAGGCGATCTTTCTGTTCCACGCCACGTCGCTGGTGTTCTTCTCATCCTTCCCGGCCTGGCGGCAGGCGGGGGATGCGCTTTATTACGCCAATTACTTCGCCGACAAGACCTTCAACCCCTTCATCCCCTATCCGATCATCGCCGGCTATTTCATCGCCTTCACACTGTTGCTGACCATCGGTTTCGGCTTCGTCAACCGGCACCTGAACCGGCACTTGCGCGAATCGCGCTGAGGCCAGGCCGGATGCCACGCGCCCCTGCCTTTCGCCCTCAACTACTAGAAGCCGCCTTCTTTTTGGTCCAAATACTCCCGCCGGAGGCGGCCGGAAAAAAGGCTTGCGCCTTCAGAACGCCCGGTCCTTGACCGCCTGCATCGACACATGCGTCGAGGTATTGCCGACATGCGGCAGCGCCGAAATGGTCTCGCCCAGGATCTGGCGGTAGGCGCGGATATCGCTGGTGCGGATTTTCAGCAGGTAGTCGAACGATCCGGCGATCATGTGGCATTGCTCGATCTCGGGCACCAGCCGCACCGCCGCGTTGAACGCGCTCAGCGCCTTTTCGGTTGTGTCGGTCAGTTTCACCTCGGCAAAGGCGACATGATCGCGGCCCAGTTTCTCGGGGTTCAGCACGGCGCGAAAGCCAAGGATGAAGCCTTCGTCCTGCAACCGGCGCACCCTGATCTGGCAGGGCGTCTTGGACAGCCCGACCCGCCGCGCCAGTTCCGTCACCGGCAAGCGCCCGTCGCGGGCCAGCGCGTCCAGTATCTTGCGGTCGAACCGGTCCAGTAGCCCTGAATCGACTTTTTCCGATATCTTTGAAGCCACATTCACCGCCAACTTCAGGCAAATTGCCCAATACAGCCTTTCATTCAGGCAACATGCCTGTCCGTAACCTGTTAGGAATATCCGGTCCCAGATGCAAGGAAAACCGGCATGTCCAACCTGCAAGAACACCGCGATGCCATCCGCGCCGCCCATTCCCAGCCCGAGGCGGCGCGGCTTCAGGCCCTCGCCGCCGCCCACCCCGTCCCGGACGACCTGCGCAAGCGTGCCACCGCCCGCGCGGTGAAGCTGGTCCGCGCCATCCGCAACGACAGCCGCCCCGGCCTGATGGAGGTGTTCCTGGCCGAATACGGCCTGTCAACCGATGAAGGTGTCGCGCTGATGTGCCTGGCCGAGGCGCTGCTGCGGGTGCCCGATGCCTACACGATGGACGCCCTGATCGAAGACAAGATCGCACCCTCGGCCTGGGGCGCGCATCTGGGTCATTCCTCGTCCTCGCTGGTCAATGCCTCGACCTGGGCACTGATGCTGACGGGCAAGGTGTTGCAGGATGAGGGCGCGGGCATGGCCGCAATCCTGCACGGCGCGATCCGCCGCCTGGGCGAGCCGGTGATCCGCAAAGCCGTCAACCGCGCCATCCGCGAGATGGGCCATCAATTCGTGCTGGGCCGCAGCATTGACGAGGCGATCAGCCGGGGCCGCAAGCTGGCCAAGCAGGGTTACACCTTCTCCTACGACATGCTGGGCGAGGCGGCCTTGACCGCCGACGACGCCCGCAAGTATTTCGATGCCTATTCCGCAGCCATCCGCGAACTGGCCGGAGAATGCCGCGCCAGCGATATCCGCGCCAATCCCGGCATTTCGGTCAAGCTGTCGGCCCTGCATCCGCGCTACGAGGTCGGCCAGCGCGACCGCGTGTTGCGCGAACTGGTCGCCGCAACCCGCAAACTGGCCAGGCAAGCCGCCAAGGCCGGCATGGGCTTCAACATCGACGCCGAAGAGGCCGACCGCCTCGATCTGTCGCTGGACGTGATCGAGGCAGTCCTGCGCGATCCCGATCTGGCGGGCTGGGACGGTTTCGGCGTGGTGGTGCAGGCCTATGGCAAACGCACCGGCCCGGTGCTGGACTGGCTGCACGCGCTGGCGGAAAAGCTGGATCGCCGCATCATGGTGCGGCTGGTCAAGGGGGCCTATTGGGACGCCGAGGTGAAAAAGGCGCAAGTGGACGGGCTGGACGGCTTCCCCGTCTATACCCGCAAGGCGGCGACCGATATGTCCTACCTGATCTGTGCGCGCAAGCTTCTGGGCATGACGGATCGTATCTACCCGCAATTCGCCACCCACAACGCCCATAGCGTGGCGATGATCCTCGAGATGGCGGATGACAGGCAAGCATTCGAGTTTCAGCGCCTGCAGGGCATGGGCGAATCGCTGCATGATCTGGTGCTGAAGGGCGAAGGCACGCGCTGCCGCATCTATGCGCCGGTCGGCACGCATCGCGATCTTCTGGCCTATCTGGTGCGCCGCCTGCTGGAAAACGGTGCCAATTCATCCTTCGTAAACCAGATCGTCGATGCCGATGTGCCGCCGGAAGTGGTCGCCGCCGATCCGTTCGCGGCGCTGGCGGCTTTGGGCGATGCACCGGCGGCGGGCGTGGTTCCCCCGGCGCAGCTTTACGCTCCGAAGCGAAGGAATTCGCGCGGCTGGGATTTGCACGATGTCGATGATCTGGCGGAAATCGAGGCCGCCCGCGCCCCGTTCCGCAGCGCTGATTGGCAGGCCGGCCCGCTGATCGCCGGGGCGCTGGCAGGCACCGAGACCCATACCGTCATCAACCCCGCCAACCCCGCCGATCAGGTCGGCATTGTCCGCCTCGCCTCGGAGGTCGATTGCGACACCGCGCTGGCCGCCGCACGCAACTGGTCCGCCACCGATGCCGCCGAACGCGCCCGCATCCTGCGCGACGCCTCGGACCTGTACGAGGAAAACTTCGCCGAATTTTTCGCCATCCTGACCCGCGAAGCCGGCAAGACCCCGCGCGACGCCATCGCTGAGTTGCGCGAGGCGGTGGATTTCCTGCGCTACTACGCCGACGAGGGCGAGGCCGGCGGTGATGCCGCCCCCGCCGGGCTGTTCGCCTGCATCTCGCCCTGGAACTTCCCGCTGGCGATCTTCACAGGCCAGATTGCCGCCGCACTGGCCGCCGGAAACGGCGTGCTGGCGAAACCGGCGGAAACGACCGGACTGGTGGCGCATCTGGCGGTGCGGCTTCTGCACCGCGCTGGCGTGCCTGCCGATGTCCTGCAATTGCTTCCCGGCCACGGTGCCGTGATCGGTGCCCGCCTGAGTGCCGATCCCCGCATCAGCGGCACCTGTTTCACCGGCTCCACCGCCACCGCGCAGCGGATCGACCGCACGATGGCCGCCAGTCTCGATCCCGGCGCGCCGCTGATTGCGGAAACCGGCGGGCTGAACGCGATGATCGTCGATTCCACGGCGCTGCCGGAACAGGCGATCCGCGACATCATCACCGGCGCGTTCCAATCCGCCGGGCAACGCTGCTCGGCGCTGCGGATGCTCTATCTGCAACAGGATATTGCCGAACCGTTCCTGGAGATGCTGTTCGGCGCGATGGATGAACTGGTGCTGGGCGATCCCTGGGCGCTGGAAACCGATATCGGCCCGGTCATCTCGGGGCAAGCCCGCAACGACATCACCGCCTATATCGACGCCGCCGCAAAGGCAGGCCGCCTGATCAAACGCCTGCCTGTCCCGGCGAATGGCAATTTCGTGCCACCCGCCGTGATCCGCGTCGGCGGCATCGCCGATCTGGCGGGCGAGGTGTTCGGCCCGGTGCTGCACATCGCCACCTTCCGCGCCGATGCCATCGACGCGGTGATCGACCAGATCAACGCCACCGGCTATGGCCTGACCTTCGGGATGCACTCAAGGATCGACGACCGGGTGGAGCAGGTGACGGCGCGGCTGAAGGCCGGCAACATCTACATCAACCGCAACCAGATCGGCGCCATCGTCGGCTCGCAACCTTTCGGCGGCGAGGGCCTTTCGGGCACCGGCCCCAAGGCGGGCGGCCCGGCCTATCTGCCGCGCTTCCGCCATCACGCGGCAATCGCACTGGACGCGCCTGCGGGCGAAATGGTCGATCAAACCCGCCTGCAGGCGGCCCTGTCGGAGGCCGGAAAGTCCGCGCCCGCCTGCCTCGGCACCGAGGCGCTGCCCGGCCCGACGGGGGAATCCAACCTTCTGTCCAGCTATGGTCGCGGCACCATCCTGTGCCTGGGGCCAACCGCCGAGTCGGCATTGGAACAGGCCGCTATCGCCCGCGCCAATGGCTGTCAGGCCATCGCCGTCGCGCCGGGGCTAAGTCATCTGGACGGCCTGAACGGGCGGATCGAACCCGAATGGCTGACCGGCCTTGCGGGTGTCGATCTGGTCGCCTTCTGGGGCGATCCTGCCGAGGCCGCCCGCCTCCGGCAGGCACTGGCTGCGCGTGACGGTGCGCTGATCGGGCTGTCCACCGGGCAGGACCTGGCCGGGAAATGCCGGATTGAGCGGCATATCTGCATCGACACCACCGCCGCCGGCGGCAACGCCACCTTGCTGGCCGCCGCCGACTGATCGCCCTCGCGGCTTCTTTTTGGTAAAAATACTCAATCCGGCGGTGCAACTTCACATGCGGCTTGCCCTTGGCACCCGCCGGGGGCAAATCTGCACCCATGCACAACGCCATTGGCAGAACCCGAACCATCACCGACCGGCTGGACCCGGCCCGCGCCGCCGCGCTGCACGCCACGCTTGGCCTCGCCGGGCCGCCACCGCTGGCTGGTGATACCCTGCCGCCCTTCTGGCACTACATCCATTTCTGGGAACCGCAGGCGCCTTCCGCGCTGGGCCGCGACGGCCATCCGAAAACCGGCGATTTCATCCCCGATACCGGCCTGCCGCGCCGGATGTGGGCGGGCGGAAGGCTGGACTTCCAGCACCCTGTCAGGCTGGGCCAGGACGCCGAAAAAACTTCGACCATCGCCGCGATTGATGTGAAATCGGGCCGAAGCGGCGATCTGGCCATCGTGTGTATCGACCATGAAATCACCCAGCGCGGCCAGACCTGCATCCGCGAACGCCAGGACCTTGTCTATCGCGCCGACCCGGACCCGGACGCCCCCGCCCCGGTGCCCCCAACCGCCCCCGGCGTTGAGGCCCATTGCCGCCGCGCGACCTTCGATACCACGCTGTTGTTTCGCTATTCTGCCCTCACCTTCAACGGCCACCGCATCCATTACGACCGTGATTACTGCGCCAATGTTGAAGGCTATCCCGGCCTCGTCGTCCACGGCCCGCTGCTGGCGCAATTGCTGATCCACGAGGCCGAGGCGCTGCTGGGCGGCCTGCGATCCTTCGAGTTCCGCGCCACCGCGCCATTGTTCGATTTCGAGGCCGCCGATTTGTGCGCCCGGCCCGACGGCGATATTCTGTCCCTGTGGGTGCGCGGCCCCGACGGGCGGCAATGCATGATCGCCACAGCCACCTGAGGCGCTCAGGCCAGATTGGCCGCAACCGAGAAGCTGTCGGGGATGTCTGCTGCGCCGTTCAGGATCAGGTCGGCCATCACTTCGCCCGCCATGATCGCCACGCCAAAGCCGATCTTGAAGCCGCCATTGGCGACAAAAACGCCATCCCGGCCCGGCCAGGCCCCCAGTATCGGTGCCCGCCGCGCCCCGCGCGGGCGGATGCCGGCCCAGCGGCGCAGCACCGGCGCGCCGCGCAGGGCGGGGCAGGCGGCAATGGCGCGTTCATGCAGGGCGTCCAGCAGATCGTCGGTCTGATCGGGTGCGGTCCAGTCAGCTTCGGAGGTGGAGCCGACCGCGACCGTGCCATCCACATGCGGAATGATCAAAAGGCCGTCGCCGTAGATCTGCGGCACCTCGCCGGCATCAAGGCCAAGCGTCAGGGCCTGCCCCTTGATGCCCTTGCCAACCTCCGCTCCGAATGCCGATGACAGGTCCGCCAGCCCTTCATAGCCGGTACAATACACCGATGCCGCCGCGCCGCGCCCTTCGGTTTCGCCCTCGGCAATCTCGCCGCCCAAGGCCCGGATCGCCCCGGCCAGCGCGTGGCAGGCGGCGGCGGGCGCAATCAGCGCCGACAGCGTGTCATGCACCACGAACCCGGTCGGGCTGGCCATTTCCCAACCGGGATATTGCCCGGCCTTTTGCACCCGCCAGTCGGCCAGCCCCTGCCAATGCTCGCGGGCGGATATTTCCCGCGCCTGCGCCAGGGCCACCTCGCGCGCATCCATCAGCGCCACCAGCCGCCCGGCAGCGCGATAGCCCGAAGCGAGGCCGCTTAGGCGTTCCACCTCGCGCCAGTATTCGGCACCCCTGATCAGGCTTTGGAACTGGAACTCCTTCTTGTCGTTCCAGTTGTCCGGCGTATGGGGAAACAAAGCGCCGACCACGCCGCCCGAGGCCCCGGCCCCGATCTGCCGCTTCTCGATCAGCCGCGTGCGTACGCCGCGCCTCAGGCAGGCATAGGCCACGGACAGCCCGAAAATCCCGCCGCCGAACACCTCGATTTCCGCCATTGCCATTCGCTTGCCGCTCGCCCAGTCTGCCTTGGTTGTTGGATTTTCTCTAAGGTATGGGCTGGTGCGCGAAAAGGTGGAACTCGACTGGCGCGACGATATGGTTCCGGTTTCGCACCGGTTCGGCGATCCCTATTTCTCGGTGGTGAACGGTCTGGAGGAAACCCGTCATGTTTTCCTGGCGGGCAATGACCTGCCGGCGCGGTTCCGGGATGGCTTTCATATTGCCGAACTCGGCTTTGGCACCGGGCTGAACCTGCTGGCGACGTGGGAATCGTGGCTTACAAGCGGGCAGGCGGGAACCTTGTACTTTACCAGTTTCGAGGCCTTCCCGATGGCCGAACCCGACACAGCCCGCGCATTGGCGGCCTTCCCGGGCCTTGCCCCGCTGGCCGCAGATCTGCTGGCGGCGCTGGCCACCGGGGCCACGCGGTTCGATCTTGGCGCGATCCGGGTGGAGATCATCGAAGGCGATGCGCGTCAAACCCTGCCAGGCTGGCCGGGCCGCGCCGATGCCTGGTATCTGGACGGCTTCGCACCAGCGAAAAACCCCGAAATGTGGTCACCCGGGTTGATGCAGGCGGTCGCCGCACATACCGCGCCGGGCGGCACCCTGGCCACCTACAGCGCCGCCGGGCATGTTCGCCGCAGCCTGGCCGAGGCCGGATTTGCCATTGACCGGGTCGCCGGTTTCGGGCGTAAGCGGCACATGACCACCGGCGTATTGAAAGCCACGACATGAGCCAGAACAACACCCGCCTCGGCATTCTGCTGATGATCGCCACGACCTTCGTGTTCGCCATGCAGGACGGCATCTCGCGCCATCTGGGCGGCACCTATAACGTGATGATGGTGGTGATGATCCGCTACTGGTTCTTCGCCGCTTTCGTGATCGTCTATGCCGTGCGCCAGACCGGCAAGCGCGGCTTTCGCGCCACCATTCATACCGATCAATTGCCGCTGCAGATCCTGCGCGGCTTCCTGCTGGCCGGCGAGATCATCGTGGCGGTGCTGGCCTTCGTGCTCTTGGGCCTGATCGAGGCGCATGCGATCTTTGCCTCCTATCCGCTGATGGTGGCGGCACTGGCCGGGCCGGTGCTGGGCGAACAGGTCGGCTGGCGGCGCTGGGCGGCGATCGCGGTCGGGTTCATCGGCATGATGATCATCCTGCGCCCCGGTGCCGGGGTGTTTTCGCCCTATTCGATGATTGCCGTCATCTCGGCGCTGATGTTCGCGGTTTATGGCTTGCTGACGCGCTATGTCGCGCGCAAGGACAGCGCCGTCACCAGTTTCTTCTGGACCGGGGTTTCGGGCTGCGTGCTGGCCACGTTCATCGGTGTGTGGTTCTGGGAGCCGATGGCGCGCGGGGATTGGCTGTGGATGGGCATCCTGTGCCTGACCGGCGCGGGCGGGCATTTCCTCTTGATCAAGACGCTGGAAGTGGCCGAGGCCAGCGCGGTGCAGCCGTTTTCATACTTTCAGCTTGTCTTTGTCAGCGTGATCGCGGTGCTGGTCTTTGGCGAAACCATCGAGGCGCATGTGGCGCTGGGGGCCGGGATCATCGTGGTGGCGGGGCTGTTCACCTTCTGGCGCGAACGCATGCGGGCGCGGCGCGAGGCGCGGGTGTGAGACAGACCAACCACCCTACCGCTTCTGGATACGCTCCGCGATCTGCACCGCCCAGTCGCCGATGATCGGGATGAAGTCGATCGAGGCCAGCGAATAGAGCAGCGCCGAAACCACCAGCGTCGCGCCCAGAAAACTGCCGAGACCAAAGGCCACGCCTTTCAGGAAGCTGCGCCCCATGCTGCGGAACACCGATTCGCCCAGCCGCGCGGTCAGCCGCCCGGCCTGTTCGCGCAGGGCGGCGATTTCGCGTTCCAGATCGCTTGGCGCTTGCGGCTCCAATATCCTGCCCTTTCAGCCGGCGTTCAGCCTGCCGATTTCAGATCGCGGATCAACTGGTCCAGATTGCCCTTGCGCTGGTCCAGCATGGCGGTGATCTCGGTGCGTTCGGTGGCCAGCAGCGACACGCCCTCGATATAGATATTGAACATCTTGTTCTGGCCGCTCTTGTCGGAAACCTGCCATTCCACCGCGAAGGGTGCCGACCCCGCCAGATGCGCCATCGACGAGACCAGATAGCCGCTTTTCACCTTCTTCGCCCCGGTGACGACGATCTTGCCGCCGATGAACTCGCGGAACCGCTTGCCGTATTTGGTGGCCATGTAAGTGCGGAACGCGGCGACATAGGCCGATTGCTGCGAGGCCGAGGCGCTGCGCCAGGCCGCCCCGAGCGATGAGCGCGCAATGATCGGCACATCGCCGTATTTGGCAAACAAAGCCTCGAAATCGCGGAACATCGCCTGTTCGGACCGGCCGGAATTGATGATCGCGTTCAGATCGTCCACAAGCTTGCCGATCAGTGCCTTTGCCTCGGCATCGTTCAGCGCCAGGGCAGGAAACGGCATGGCCAGCGCGATGCTGCCGGCCAGAAGCCCGGCCAGGGCAAGGCGGCGGTTCGGCATCGGGTCATTCGGCATAGGGGTCCTCCAGATCATCGTCGTTCAACTGGCCATACAGATCGTGCCGCCGGCTTTGCAGGTACAACAGGCGCGACTGGGCGTAGCTGTCTTCGCTGTCATATAGTACCGAATCCACCAGATCGGAATAGCGTCCGCGATCCCCGACCCGGTTCAGCAGCTTGGCGGTAGTCCCGATATAGCGTTCCGGCGACGGTACGACGAAATTTAAGGGATCCATCACGAAATCGACAATCACCCCGGCCGCGTCGCGTTCGGTGCTGGGGCCAAGAACCGGCAGTTCCAGATAGGACCCTTCGTGAAAGCCCCAGACATGCAGGGTTTCGCCGAAATCGGTATATTGCTCGTCCAGGCCGTTCTGCGTGGCGACATCCAGCAGGCCGGCAAGCCCGATAGTCGAATTCATCACGAACCGCGCGGTGTTCTGAAAGGCATCCGCCACGTCCAGTTGCAACAGGTCGTTCACCACCTTGCCCGGCAGCGACAGGTTCGACGCGAAATTGCTGATCCCGGTCGAGACCGGACCCGCCGTCACCTTGCCATAGCCGCTGGACAGGGGCTTCAGGATATTGCGGTCCAGGCTCTTGTTCAGATCGTGGGTGCGGCGGTTCATCGCCTCGTGCGGATCGTTGATGGTGGACATCTGCGGCGCGTTGGAACATGCCGAAACCAGCGCCACAAGCGCCAGTACCAGCCATCCGTTCCGCCATTTCCGTGCCATCCGAGGCAACCTCGTATCCCATGAGTCTATCCCGAAACGGGACCCGGGCCAGTGAATGCCAGATGCCGGTTCAGTGCAAGGCCGGTATGTTGAATTTTTAACACATATCAGGGAATTACTGTTGGATATCAGAGGTGATTCCAATACTGTCCGGGCAAAATCGCAGCATTGTCGCGGAATGATCGAGGTTTGAGAACCGTTATGCAATCCGACACCGGCCGCAGCGAACTGAAGAAGGCGCTCAGGGCAAGCTGGTGGCTGTTCCTCACCACCTTCATCTTCAGCTTCTTCGTCAACGCGCTGATGCTGACCGGGCCGATCTTCATGTTACAGATCTATGACCGCGTGCTGGGCAGCCGGTCCGAGGAAACGCTGATCGCATTGGCGATTCTGGTGACATTTCTCTACCTGATGATGGGCATCCTGGATTACGCCCGTGGCCGGGTGATGGCGCGTGCCGGTGCGGTGTTCCAGACGCTGCTGGATTTCCGGGTATTCTCCGCCGTGCTGAAACATGCCGGGCTTGCTGCCGGGCGGCTGGGGCCGAATACCGGGCTGCGCGATCTTGAGGCGGTGCAGCGGCTGTTATCCTCGCCCGCTTTGTTCGCGGTGTTCGATGTGCCGTGGACGCCGGTTTTCCTGTTTGCCATCTTCATCTTCCATCCCTGGCTTGGCTATCTGGCCATCTCGGGCGGCGCGGTGCTGATTCTGATCACCTTCCTCAACCAGATTCTGACCAAGCGCATCGTCGGCGAGGCCAATCAGGCCACCATGCAGGCGGATATTTTCGCCGATGCGGTGCGTTCCGAGGCGGAACTGGTGCAAAGCCTCGGCATGCGCTCGGCGGTCTATGATCGCTGGATGCGGTTCCGCGAAGTGTCGCTGGCGCGGACCATTTCATCGAGCGATTACACCGGCACATTTTCCAGCGCCACCAAGACGTTACGCCTGTTCCTGCAATCCGCGATGCTGGGGCTGGGTGCGTATCTCGTGCTGCAGAACGAGATGACGGCGGGTGCGATGATCGCCGGGTCGATCCTGCTGGGCCGTGCCCTGGCGCCGGTAGAACAGGCCATCGGCCAGTGGCCATTGGTGCAGCGGGCGCAAAGCGGCTGGGCCCGGCTGGTGGAACTGCTGGAGAAAACCCCGCCGGAAGCACCGAAAACCCCGCTGCCGGTGCCGCGCGCCATTCTTGAAGCCCAGCAACTGACGATCATCCCCCCCGGCGAGAAACAGGCCTGCCTTCGGATGATCTCGTTCCGGCTTGAACCCGGCCAGGCGATGGGCGTGATCGGCCAGAGCGGGGCGGGCAAATCGACACTGGCGCGCGCCATTATCGGCGTGTGGCCCGCCGCTGGCGGCAAGATCCGCCTCGATGGCGCGTCGATTGACCAATACGAGGCCGACACGCTGGGCAGCTATGTCGGATATCTGCCGCAGCGGATCACGCTGTTTGACGGCACGATTGCGGAAAACATCGCCCGCATGGCCACCGAGCCCGATCCGAAACTGGTGGTCGAGGCGGCGAAGAAGGCCGGGGCGCATGACATGATCGTGCATATGCCCGAAGGCTACGACACCCGTGTCAGCCCGCATGGCGGCCGGCTGTCCGGTGGTCAGGTGCAGCGAATCGGGCTGGCCCGCGCGGTTTACGGCAATCCGGTGATTCTGGTGCTGGACGAGCCGAATTCAAACCTCGACGCCATCGGCTCGGACGCGCTGAACTCGACCATCCGCGAGATGAAGGCGGACGGGCGCTCGGTCATCATCATGGCGCACCGCCCGGCGGCAATCGCCGAATGCGATCTGCTGCTGGTGCTGGAAGACGGCATGCGCAAGGCCTACGGCCCGCGCGACGAGGTGCTGAAGGCGCAGGTGAAGAACCACGGCCAGATCACCCAGGCTATCGGAAAGGACGGCCAGTCATGAGCGCCGACAAGCAGCTTTCCGGCAAGAAAAGCTGGCGCGCGCGCGGGCAGATCACGTTCGGCTATCTGGCGCTGATCGTGCTGATCGTGCTGGTCGCGGGGTTCGGCACCTGGGCGTTCGTGACCAATATTTCCGGCGCCATCGTCGCCGGCGGCCAGATCGAGGTGGAGCGCAACCGCCAGCCGGTGCAGCATTTAAGCGGCGGCGTGGTCGGCGAAATCCTTGTCGCCGAGGGCGATCGTGTGAAGGCGGGTGATGTGCTGATCCGGCTGGACGACACGTCGCTGAAATCGGAACTGGCGGTGATCGACAGCCAGTATTTTGAACTGATGGCGCGGCGCGGGCGGCTGGATGCGGAACGCGACGAGGCCGAGGCGATCACCTTCGATCCCCGCCTGATCGAGGCATCGGCGGCCAATCCCGAACTTGCCGACCTGATGGACGGGCAGGCAAGGCTGTTCGTGACCCGGCGCGAAAGCCAGGAACGCGAGGTCGCCCAGATGGCCGAACGCAAGGTCCAGATCGCCGCCCAGATCGAGGGGCTGGCAGCGCAATACGACGCCCAGACCCGCCAGTTGGAGCTGATCCGCGAAGAACTGGCCGATCTGGAAACCCTGCTGGAAAAGGGCCTGACGCAAGGCTCGCGCGTTTCCGGCGTGCGCCGCGAAGAGGCGCGGCTGGCCGGCGTGATGGGCGAGGTCGCGGCCTCCAAGGCCGAGGCCGCGGGCCGCATGATCGAAACCGATATCGCCATCACCCGCCTGTTGATCCAGCGCCGCGAAGAGGCGATCACCCGCCTGCGCGATCTGCAGTATCGCGAACTGGAACTGTCGGAACGCCGCATCCTGGTGATCGACAATCTGGCAAGGCTGGATATCCGCGCGCCGGTCTCGGGCTCGGTCTACGGGATGCAGGTGAATTCCATCCGCTCGGTCATCCGGCCCGCCGAACCGGTGATGTACATCGTGCCGGAGGATATCCCGCTGGTGATCTCCAGCCGGATCAGCCCGATCCATATCGATCAGGTCTATGTCGGCCAGGACGTGACCTTGCGGTTCTCCGCCTTCAACCAGCGCTCGACCCCGGAATTGTTCGGCAAGGTGGTCAAGGTATCCGCCGATGCCTTTGTCGATCAGGCGACGCAGATATCCTATTACAAGGCCGAGATTACCCCCAATCCCGGCGAATACGACAAGTTGCAGGGGCTGGAACTGCTGCCCGGCATGCCGGTCGAGGCCTATATCCGCACCGATGACCGCACGCCGATGAACTACCTGATCAAGCCGATTGCGGATTATTTCAACAAGGCGTTCCGCGAAAGCTGAGCGATGCAGCACAAGACACAGCCAGGGAGAACAGACATGAGCGGCAGAATCGAAGCGAAACTCGCGGAACTTGGCGTCACCCTGCCGGCCGCCCCGGCCCCGGCGGCGGCCTATGTGCCGTTTGTCATTGCCGGTGATCTGGTATTCGTGTCGGGGCAGGTCTCGGTCGGGCCGGACGGGCCGATCAAGGGCAAGCTGGGCGATGACATGTCGATCGAACAGGGGCAGGCGGCGGCGAAGGTCTGTGCGCTGAACCTGCTGGCGCAAGTCAAGGCGGCCTGCGGCGGCGATCTGGACCGGTTGGTGCGGGTGGTCAAGCTGGGCGGTTTCGTCAATTCCACGCCCGATTTCGATTCGCATCACCTGGTGATCAACGGCGCCTCGAACTTCATCGGCGAAGCCCTCGGCGATGCCGCCGCCCATGCCCGCGCGGCGGTCGGAACCTCGTCGCTGCCGCTGGGTGTCGCGGTCGAGATCGAGGGCATTTTCCAGATCCGCTGAAATGCCGCTTCACCCCGCCTTCCTGACCCGCCCGCTGGCGCATCGCGGGCTGCATGACCGCCGCAACGGCATTATCGAGAACTCGGTTTCGGCGTTTCGCGCCGCGATTGCCGCTGGCTACGGCATCGAACTGGATATCCAGATGTCGGCGGATCGCCGCGCGATGGTGTTTCACGACGAATGGCTGGACCGGCTGACGCATCAGACAGGCCCGGTCAACGCGCACCGAGCCGCAACTCTGCGCGCGATGCCGCTGAAAGACAGCGCAGATGCGATTCCGACCCTGGCCGAGGTGCTGGAACTGGTCGCTGGCCGGGTGCCGCTGCTGATCGAGATCAAGGATCAGGATTGCACGCTTGGCCCCCATACCGGCGCGCTGGAGGCCGATACCGCCCGCCTGCTGGCCGGCTATGCCGGGCCGGTGGCGGTGATGTCGTTCAACCCCCATGCCATCGGCGTCATGCGTGCCATCGCGCCCAGTATCGCGGCGGGACTGGTGACCGATCCGTTCGATCCCGCCGAATGGCCCGATGTGCCCACCGAGCGCCTGCAGGCCCTTGCGGCAATGCCCGATCTTGCCCGCCTCAGGGCCGATTTCATCTCGCATAACCGCGCCGATCTTCACAGCCCGGTGGTGGCAGGCGTGAAGGCAAATGGCCTCGCCGTTCTGTGCTGGACCGTGCGTTCGCCGGAACAGGAGGCCGAGGCGCGCAGGGTTGCGGACAACATCACGTTTGAGGGATACCTGCCCTAAGCGCCCTACCAGACGCAGCGAGCCGATGAACGACAAGACGGAAATCGAAATCTCGGTCCTTGGCAGCATTGCCGATATCGCCGGGGCCGACTGGGATGCGCTGGCCAATCCCGGCGGCGGCGTGCCGTTGGACCCGTTCACCACGCATCGTTTCCTGATGGCGCTGGAGGTCTCCGGCTCGGTCGGGGGAGGCACCGGCTGGACGCCTCGCCACCTGATCGCCCGGCGGGGCGGGCAGGTGCTGGCGGCGATGCCGTTGTACCTGAAGGGCCACAGCCAGGGCGAATACGTGTTCGATCATTCCTGGGCGCATGCCTATGAACGCGCGGGCGGTGAGTATTACCCCAAACTGCAGGCAGCGGTGCCGTTCACGCCTGCCACCGGTCGGCGCTTCCTGACCCGCGCGGGCGACGAGGCGCTGGGTGCGGCCGTATTGGCCGAAGGCGCGGTCAGGCTGGCGGCGGAGAACGGCCTGTCCTCGCTCCACATCACCTTCTGTACGGCGGCCGAGGCGAAGGCGGGCGCGGCTTTGGGCCTGATGCACCGCACCGGCCAGCAGTTTCACTGGCTGAACGACGGCTACACCGATTTCGCCGACTTCCTGTCGCGCCTGTCGTCGCGCAAACGAAAGGCGATCCGGCGTGAACGCGCACGCGCGCAGGCCTTCGGCGGCACCATCCGGCATTTGCGGGGCGAGGATATCCGCCCCGAGCGCTGGGATGCCTTCTGGCAATTCTACCAGGATACCGGCGCGCGCAAATGGGGCCGCCCGTATCTGACGCGCGGGTTTTTCGACGAGGTGCAGGCGCATCTGCGCGATGATGCGCTGCTGATCCTGTGCGAGCGGGATGGCCGCCCGGTGGCGGGCGCGCTGAACTTCATTGGTCGCGAGGCGCTGTTCGGGCGCTACTGGGGCTGTGTCGAGGATCACCCCTTCCTGCATTTCGAGACCTGCTATTACCAGGCGATGGATTACGCCATTGCACATGGCCTTGCGCGCATCGAGGCCGGGGCGCAGGGCGAACACAAGCTGGCGCGGGGCTATCTGCCGGTGGCCACGCATTCGCTGCACTGGATCGCGGATGAGGGCTTTCGCCGCGCCGTGGCGCAATACCTGGAACAGGAACGCGCGGCGGTGGATGACGATATCGAAATCCTGACCAGCTATGGCCCGTTCCGCCGGGGCGGGGCCGAGGCGGAACAGGCGTAACTGTTTCCCAAGCGGAAACCAACTGTCCCGGCATTTTAGGGATTAGCCACGGCTAGGCCGCAATCGCTGCACCTTTCCGCCCTGATCGAGCGTCATACCAATCCCTGTAGCGAGCGAAGGCTCACCCCGGTGTTGCGGTTATCAGCCCCCACCCAGATCCGCGATGCCGGGGGCTACTATAAAACTGAAGAGCATCTGCCCCCGGCATGTTCGGGGGCATTTTTCTTTGGAACCCCAAATAGTTAACAAATTGCACCGGCAGCTTTGCAGCGTTCAGGCCGCCCGCCTGCGAATCCTCGGTCCGTCTGCCGATTGTTTCCATATCCCCCACGCAGCGTTTCCGCGAATCCGCGCTTTGCCACGCCGCTGCCCGAAACCGCGCAACTTTCTGCCGCGAACCACCGGCATACCGATCCCTGTAGCGAGCGAAGGCTCACCCCGGTGTCGCGGTTAATCAGCCCCCACCCAGATCCGCGATGCCGGGGGCTACGAAGGTTCAAGACTGCTCGAACTTCACCCCCCGGCCTGGTCCGGGGGTTTTCTTTTGTCGCACGCAAAGTCACAACCGCGTTGATGGCGCTTGCCAGCGGGCGGCGCATCCTTACATTCGACCGGATGATTGACAGCCGGAGGCATTGCTCATGCGTTTTCTGACCCTGCTGGCGGGAATGATCCTGACTTTGCCGCAAATCGCGTCGGCGGCGCAGAACGTCACCACCTTCCGGCTGGACAACGGCATGGAAGCGGTGGTGATCGAGGATCACCGCGCCCCGGTCGTCACCCACATGGTCTGGTATCGCACCGGCGCGGCGGACGAGGCTCCGGGCAAGTCCGGCATCGCACATCTGCTGGAGCATCTGTTGTTCAAGGGCACGCTCTATCGTGAACCGGGCGAGTTCTCGCGGCTGGTCGCGGCCAATGGCGGCTCGGAGAATGCCTTCACGTCCTATGATTACACCGGCTACTGGCAGCGTGTCGCCGCCGACCGGCTGGAATTGATGATGGAACTGGAATCCGACCGGATGCGCAATCTGGTGATCTCGGACGAGGACGTGGCCACCGAACGCGACGTGGTGCTGGAGGAACGCAATACAAGGACGGAAAACAATCCCGGCGCGCTGTTTTCCGAACAAAGGATGGCGGCGCTATACCTGAACCACCCCTACGGCATCCCGATCATCGGCTGGAAGCACGAGGTTTCGGCGCTGACCCGCGATGATGCGCTGGCCTTCTACCAGAAATACTATGCCCCCAATAACGCCATCCTGATCGTCGCCGGCGATGTCGATCCGGAATATGTGCAGGCGCTGGCGGAACATTATTACGGCCAGTTGGAGCCAAGCCGCGGACTGGAACCGCGCCAGCGCCCAGGCGAGCCGCCACAGATCGCCGAACGCCGGTTGCTTTACGCCGATACGCGGGTGTCGCAGCCTTACGTGATCCGAACCTATCTGGCCCCGGAACGCAATCCCGGCGATCAGAAGCCCGCCGCCGCGCTGACGCTGCTGGCGGAATTGCTGGGGGGCAGCGGTTTAAGCTCGGTGATGGGGCAGAAACTGCAACTGGACGACAAGATCGCCATCAATGTCGCGGCGTTTTATGACGGGCTGTCGCTGGATCGGTCGGGCTTCGGGCTGGTGGTGGTCCCGGCGGAGGGCATCAGCCTGCAACAGGCCGAGGCGGCGATGGACAAGGTGCTGGCCGAGTTTCTGGATAGCGGCATTGACGCCGATCATCTGGACCGCCTGAAGGCGCAGATACTCGCCGCCGAAATTTACGCCGAGGACAGCGTGCAGGGCATCGCCCGGCGCTATGGCGAGGCGCTGACCTCGGGGCTGGGGGTTGAGGATGTGGCCGAGTGGCCCTCGGTCCTGCATTCCGTCACCGGCGACGATATCATGCGGGCGGCGCGGGCGCTGTTCGACCGGCGGCAATCGGTCACGGGCTGGCTGATGCGCGAACCGGCGGAGGCGGAGCAATGATGCGATTTCTGACCCTTGCGGCATTCCTGATCCTGGCCGCGCTGCCGGTACGGGCCGGACAGAATATCCAGATCGTCACCTCGCTGGGCGGTGTGACCGCCTGGCTGGTGGAAGAACACTCGATCCCGTTCATCGCGCTGGAAATCCGCTTTCGCGGTGGCACCTCGCTGGATCTGCCGGGCAAGGAAGGGGCCACCTACATGATGGCCGGCCTCTTGGAAGAAGGCGCGGGCGAGCTTGACGCCGAAGCCTTCCTGAAAGCACGGGAGGCGCTGGCTGCTTCGTTCGGCTTCGATGCCCACGGCGATGCGATCAGCGTATCGGCGCAATTCCTGACGGAAAACCGCGCCGAGGCCCAGGCCCTGCTGCGCCTTGCCCTGCTGGAGCCGCGCTTTGACAGCCAGGCGCTGGACCGGGTGCGGGCACAGGTGATCTCGATCATCGCCAGCGACCGCAAGGACCCACATAGTATCGCCTCGGCCGAATTCGATCGCCAGGCCTTCGGCGATCATCCCTATGGCGGGCCATCGACCGGCACCGAGGACAGCGTGAACCGCCTTGGCCGTGACGACATGATCGCGGCCTATCAAAACGCGATGGCGCGCGATCGGGTTTACGTGGCGGCGGTGGGCGATATCACCGCCGATCAGCTTGCCGAATTGCTGGACGATCTGCTGGGCGGCCTGCCGGAAACCGGTGCGGCGCTGCCGCCACCTGCCGAGGTGGCCCTGAGCGGCGGTATGACCGTGATCGACTACCCCTCGCCGCAGGCAGTGGCGGTATTCGGCCATGCCGGTATCCGGCGCGACGATCCGGATTTCTTCGCCGCCTACGTGATGAACCAGGTGTTCGGGGCCGGTGGCCTGACCTCGCGCCTGTCCGAGGAAGTGCGCGAAAAACGCGGCCTGACCTACGGCGTTTATACCTATCTGGCGAATTACGATCTGGCGGATCTGTTCATAGGCTCGGTCGCCTCGTCCAATGACCGCATTGCCGAGGCGGTGTCGGTGATCCGGGCGGAATGGCAGCGCATGGCGAGCGCGGGCGTGACCGGGGAAGAACTGGAAGCGGCCAAGAAATACCTGACCGGGGCCTATCCGCTGCGCTTTGACGGCAATGGCAGGATCGCCAAGATACTTGTCGGCATGCAGCTTGACGGTCTGCCGCCCAGCTATATCGACACACGCAACGATCTGGTCAACGCGGTGACACAGGACGATGTGGCACGGGTGGCGGCGCGTCTGCTCCGGTCTGACGACCTGCGAATTGTGGTGGTCGGTCAGCCGGTCGGGCTGGCAAGCAGCGATTAGGGCGGGTTGGCGGGCCGGAAAAAGTCGATAGGGCCAACCGTTCCCTACCCGGAAAGATCATGGTCGAATCGCCCGCACCCATGCTATCCATTGTGGCATGACCGCCCTTCGCCCCAAGATGATGCAAACCCAGCCGGTGATCCGGCAGCTTGACGATGCCGCGATCAACCGCATCGCGGCGGGCGAGGTGGTGGAACGTCCGGCCTCTGCGGTCAAGGAACTGGTGGAAAACGCGCTGGATGCCGGGGCGTCGCGGATCGCCATCACCATCGCCGATGGCGGCAAGACGCTGATCCGCGTGGTGGATGACGGCTGCGGCATCGCGCCCGATCAATTGCCGCTGGCGCTGTCGCGCCACGCCACCTCGAAAATCGACGGCTCGGATTTGCTGAACATCCGGTCCTTCGGCTTTCGCGGCGAGGCCTTGCCCTCGCTCGGCGCGGTCGGGCGGCTGAGCATCACCTCGCGCAGTGACGGGGCCGAGGCGGCGACGATCTCGGTCTCCGGCGGGCGGCTCGGGGCGGTGAAACCGGCGGCCTTGCGGCAGGGCACGGTGGTCGATCTCAGCGATCTGTTCCACGCCACCCCGGCGCGGTTGAAATTCCTGCGCTCGGACCGGGCGGAAACGCAAGCCATCGGCGATGTGGTCAAACGGCTGGCGATGGCGGAGCCTTATGTGTCCTTCACCCTGACCGACACATCCGGCGACAAGCCCCGCGTGACCTTCCGCGCCGATGCCGAAACCGGCGATCTGTTCGACGCGCTGCATGGCCGCCTGCGGCAGGTGCTGGGGGCCGATTTCGCCGAGAACGCGGTGCCGCTGGATGCCAGCCGCGAGGGTCTCGGCCTGACCGGCTATGCCGGCCTGCCGACCTTTTCGCGCGGCGCGGCGGTGATGCAATATCTGTTCGTCAATGGCCGCCCGGTGCGCGACCGCCTGCTGATCGGGGCGCTGAAAGGGGCCTATGCCGATTTCCTGAGCCGCGATCGCCATCCGGCAGCGGTGCTTTACCTGGAATGCGACCCGACGGAGGTGGATGTGAACGTACACCCCGCCAAGGCCGAGGTCCGGTTCCGCGAACCGGGTCTGGCGCGGGGCCTGATCGTGTCGGGCATCCGCCACGCGCTGGCCGGGGCCGGGCACCGCGCCTCGACCACGGTGTCAACGGCGACTTTGGGCGCGTTCCGCCCCGCCAGTGGCGCACCGGCCTATCAGATGGACCGCCCGTCCACTCAGGCGCTGCGCACCGCCTATCAGGCGCAGGCCCCCGGCTTTGCCGAAACCCGGGCGGTCTATGGGCGGGTCGAAACGCCGGAGGCCGACCCTGCCCGAACCGATCACCCGCTGGGTGCGGCGCGCGGCCAGGTGCATGAAAACTACATCATCGCACAGACAACCGACGGCATGGTCATTGTCGATCAACATGCCGCGCATGAACGGCTGGTCTATGAACGGCTGAAGCGCCAGATGGCGGAAAACGGCGTGGCGGCACAGGCGCTGCTGATCCCCGAGATTGTGGATCTCGGGCCAAGCGATTGCGCAAGGCTGCTGGCGGTGGTGGATGATCTGGCGCGGCTTGGCCTGAGCGTCGAGCCGTTCGGCGGCGCGGCAATTTGCGTGCGCGAAACTCCGGCGATCCTCGGGCCGGTCAACGCCGCCGCGATGATCGCCGACATTCTGGACGAACTGGACGATCAGGGCGAAACCACCACGCTCGGCACCCGGATCGACGCGATCCTGAGCCGGGTCGCCTGCCACGGCTCGATCCGCTCCGGGCGGCGGATGAGCGGTGACGAGATGAACGCGCTGTTGCGCGAGATGGAGGCAACCCCGCATTCCGGCCAGTGCAACCACGGCCGGCCCACCTATGTTGAACTGAAACTGGCCGATATCGAACGGCTGTTCGGGCGCACATGATCCAGATCGGCGACATGCACCTGGATTTCAGCGATCCGATCATTGCCGGGCTGGCGCTGGTGGCCGCGCTGCTGTTGGTGTTGATCGTCGTGGTTGCCCGTCAGCGGGGGCGCGGCATTGATCCGATGCTGGGCCAGATCTCGGCCCTGTCGGACAATATCCGCGCCCTGTCGGATGGCCAGCATCAACTGAATGGCGGGCTGAAAACCGTGGCCGAAGCCCAGGTCGAGGCGCAGGCGCGGATGATCCAGAAGGTCGAGGCACGGCTGGCCGAAGTGCAACGCGGCATGACCGATACGCTGCATGGCAGCGCGGTGAAAACCACCCGCTCGCTGACCGAATTGCAGGAACGCCTGGCGACCATCGACAAGGCGCAGACCAATATCGAGAAATTGTCGGGCGATGTCCTCAGCCTTCAGGATATCCTGTCGAACAAGCAGACGCGCGGCGCGTTCGGTGAAATCCAGTTGAACGATATCGTCTCCAAGGCGCTGCCGCCGGATGCCTATACGCTGCAGGCGACGCTTTCCAACGGCAAGCGGGCCGATTGCCTGGTGCATCTGCCGAACCCGCCGGGGCCGATCGTGATCGACGCCAAGTTTCCGCTGGAAGCCTACGAGGCGATCCGGGGCGCCGAAACCCCCCAGCACAAGGCCGAGGCGGCGCGCCTGATGCGGGCCGCCGTGCGCCTGCATATCAAGGCCATCGCCGAGCGTTACATCATCGAGGGTGAAACCGCCGATGGCGCGCTGATGTTCCTGCCGTCCGAGGCGGTCTATGCCGAACTGCACGCCAATTTCGCCGATGTGGTGCGCGAAGGGTTTTCCGCAAGGGTCTGGATCGTATCGCCCACCACCTGCATGGCAACACTGAACACCATGCGGGCGGTCCTGAAAGATGCCCGCATGCGCGAACAGGCCGGGGCGATCCGCCGTGAACTGGGCCTTCTGTACAAGGATGTCGAACGCCTGGAAGGGCGCGTGGGCAATCTGGACAAGCATTTCGGACAGGCCGCGAAGGATATCGAGGAGATCAAGATCTCCGCCACCAAGGCCGGAAACCGCGCCCGCCGGCTGGACGATTTCGATTTTGCCGAAATCACCGACGAGGGTGGAACGCCCGAGATGCCGCAGCTTTCCGCCGGGCCGCGCGGATAATCCTTTCCTTGGCCTTGCCGCTTTGGCAATATGGCCCCGGTTCAGGGAGGCTTTGATGCTGGAAATCAGCCCACGAAAAATCGCCCGCGTCATCGTCCGCGCCCGCGCGCTGGATGCCAAGGTGGCCCGCTGGGACAGCCCCGGCGATACCGCCGATGGCGACGCCATCCTGGAAACCCGCCCCGGCGACGGCATGGAAAGCGAACTGCGCCAGTATATCGCCGATCTGAACGATGACGAGCAGGCCAGCCTTGTCGCGGTGATGTGGATCGGGCGCGGCACCTACGACGCCGATGAACTGGCCGAGGCGATCGAGACCGCCAAGCAGGAAAAGACCTCGCCCACCGAAAGCTACCTGATGGGCGTGCCGATGCTGTCGGATTTCCTGGAAGACGGGCTGGACGCGCTGGGCTACTCGGTCGAGGAGGCCGAGGAGGGTATTCTGTAGGGCGGGGTGCGGGGTGCCCCGGGCCAAAAGCGGGGCGCGATAGGGGTTTTGAAGTGAAATTGCCCAATCCCCGCGACAGCCTGATACAGTGATTTCCCGATCAAACGCAGGCAGGTTGCCCTTCTGAACCGCGCCGGAGGACAAGATGCCGCGATTGCAGGACCACAAGCAGCGCTATGCCCTGGCGAATGAATTGCATGCGCGGCCATTCCTTGAAATCCCCGATACCTGCACCGCCCTCTATCTGGCGCTGTCCAACCCCGACGGACCGGATGCGGCGCGGCAGCGGCTGGGGGATCTGCTGGATCGCTTCGGGGCGCGCCGACCGGCGGAGAACGGCAACCACCACCATTGCGACCTGGGGCGCAACCTTCTGAAATGGGAGCTGTTTTCGGAATTCGAGGCCTACACCCTGTTCATCCCCGATGACGGCACGGCGGCGTTTTCCGACGGCCTGATGCGCCATTTCCCCGGTGACTGGCTGGCGGCCCTGCCGGGGCAGGTAATGACGGCGGTACAGCTTCGGGTGGAACGCAGCAAGGATGCCGACATTGTGGAAAAGCGGCTTGGCGGCGATGCGCTGGGCTGGTTCGTCGGCGAAAGCCTGGCAGCGGCCTTCGTTCTGGACCGCAACGCCGCGATTGCGGGTGACTTCCGCATTGATGCCGCCGGGCAGGTGCGTTTCGCGGTGTTCGGTATCGGTGCGGTCGGCCCGCGGCGTCTGGGCCGGGTGGTGCAGCGGGTGCTGGAGATCGAGGCCTACAAGTCGATGGCGATGCTGACCCTGCCGGTTGCACGCAAGGTGTTTGCGCGGGTTGGCCAACTGGACGCGGAACTGACCGCCATCGCCGGCGAAATGACCCAGACCGACCTGCCCGCCGACAAGACGCTGGACCGCTTGCTGAGGATTTCGGCCGAGATCGGGGCGCTGGCCTCGGAATCCGCCTTCCGGTTTTCCGCCGGGCGGGCCTATCGCGCCATTGTCGATCAGCGCATCGCGGTACTGCGCGAGGACCGGCTGGCGGAGCGGCAGCTATTCTCGGAATTCATGATGCGCCGGTTCGATCCGGCCATGCGCACCTGCGAGGCGGCGGAAAAGCGGCTGGACGAATTGTCCGCACGCGCGGCGCGGGCGGCGGAATTGCTGGCCACACGGGTTGGCGTGGCGGCGGCGGAACAGAACCGCGCCTTGCTGGAATCGATGAACCGGCGGGCGGCGATGCAGATGCGGCTGCAGGAAACCGTCGAGGGCCTGTCGGTGGTCGCGGTCGGCTATTACGCGGTGAACCTGCTAAGTTACCTCGCCGCGCCGCTGGCCAAGCCCTATATCGGCAAGGGCTGGCTGATGGCGCTGCTGGTGCCGCCGGTTCTGGGCGTGGTCTGGCTGATGCTGGCCCGCATCAAGCGCCGGGTCGCGGCGGCGTTCGGCGAGACCGGGGCGAAGTGATTGCAGCGGATGCCTGTTTTTTCAGTCCCGAACCTGTGCGTCCCGGACCTGCGCCCACTTTGGCTCGGGGTGAAACCCCGGGCCGCGCCCGAACCTCCCCCAGGAGGGCGCTCTGCGGCGTTGCAAGCCGCGGAAATATTTGGGTTTTGGCATCCAACCCTCCAAGCCAAGACCGGGAGCGCCCTCCAGGTTCGGGCGCGGCCCTCTGCTGGTAGCGGTGGTGGAAAAAATTAAAGCAATTCGGGTCAAACCTGGATCGGATGTTCGCTGCCTCTCCCTTCGGTCGAACGCGAAATCCGATGCTCGATGTTTCAGGTTAAACCCGAAACGCCCTAGTCCGAGACGCGCAAAGGTCTTGCGCCGCCCTCAACCCGCCACGCTGGCCGGATAGCCCTCGGCCTTCAGCGCCTCCAGCACCTGTACCAGATCGGCGGCGGCGGTGAACTCGACGCGCCGCGCCTCCATATCAAAGGCGATTTCGGCGGATGCATCCAACTGCCGGATGGTTTTCTCGATGGCGGCCTTGCAATGGCCGCAGGACATGTCGGGTACGTTCAATCTGGTCATCTCGGGGCCTTTGCTGCTTGTCTGCACCTGATACACCGGCGCGGGCCCCATCGGCAATCCGCTTTCGCGGCGCATCCCGGCTTGCGGCATCATCCCGCATCGGGCAGAACGCCGGACCATGACCCGGATCATCCTGTTCAACAAACCCTATGGTGTGCTGTCGCAATTCACCGACAAGGGCAGCGAAGGCGCGCCGCGCGCCACCTTGTCGGATTACATCGACGTGCCGGGTGTCTATCCTGCGGGCCGGCTGGACCGCGACAGCGAGGGCCTTCTGGTGCTGACCGATGATGGCCGCCTGCAGGCCCGGATCGCCGAGCCGAGGCACAAGCTGGCCAAGACCTACTGGGCCCAGGTGGAGGGCATTCCGGACAAGGCGGCGCTGGCGGCGCTTCGCCAGGGGGTGGCGCTGAAGGACGGGCCTACCCGCCCCGCCGAGGCCCGGGCGATCGCGGAACCGGCGGACCTGTGGCCGCGCGATCCGCCGATCCGTTTTCGCGCCAGCATTCCCGAAAGCTGGCTGGAACTGACCATTCGCGAAGGCCGCAACCGGCAGGTCCGGCGCATGACGGCGGCCATCGGGCATCCGACGCTCAGGCTGATCCGGGTGCGGATCGGCGGCTGGTCACTGGACGGATTGCCAACCGGCGCGTGGCGGGATGGCGAAATGCCGACTGACCGTTAGCTCCGTCAGTTCGATAACGTGATCGTTGGCACTGTCCCGCCGTCACAGACAGCACAGCAATTGGAACAGGTATGGCTGTCATTCATGCCGACACCCCAATAGATGTTGGAATTGCCGGTCGCCCAGGCACCATAGCAGATCTGCTCGCCGCTTTCGCAGTTCAGCGAATAGGAATGGGTGTCCCAGTCATTGATATTGTAGGCTTTGCCGCTGCCCGGCCAGGCGCGGTTATAGCGCTGGCTGTAGAACTCCACCTGGACCTTGTACTGGTAGTTGCTCTTGATGTTGAACACGATATTGCCCGCATGGCTGATCTGCGGCAGCAGCAGCAGCATGGCTGCGGTCAGAAGGGTCAGAAATGGCCGGGTCTGCATGGTAAGTCCTCTGGTATCTGGTGCTGTTAATTCTGGGTGGTGTAGCGCCATGATACCGCCGAAGCCGGTTTCCGCAACGAAAATTAACCGTTTGGTCCAGAAGCTTTTGGCATTTCGGCCAAAGGTATTCGCCTTTCAGGGGCCTGTTTCGCGCCAAATTTCGGACAATTTCAATCTTTACACCTGAACCTAGCTGATTAGGCGCAAGCTTGGATTGATTCCGGTGCGCGCCCGGAAAGGGTGGGGTTTCCCCGCACCCATTATGTCGAGAGGGAGGCGGATATGGCGCTTCAGAACATGCTGGTGTACCGGATCAATTCAGGGGATTCGACCTATCCGCATTTCGGTAATTTCGGGATCGAGATCGCAGGCAGCATCACGATCGACGATTCCAACGGCAGCCGCGACTGGGAGTTCGGCGACGACACCCATACCGGCGGCTCGGACGTGCCGGATCAGGATGTCACGCAATCCAGCGTGGCGGGGATCAGCATCGGCGATACGGTCGATTCGCGTTATCAATATACCTTCACCGGCTCGGACGGCTCGTCCGGCAATATCTACTTCCTCGCCACCAACGAGGCCAATAATTACGGGCCTCTGATCGTTTCGGATACGCCGCTGAATCCGGGCGTGACCTATACCTTCGGTACGTTCAACACCGACGGCGCGGTGGCCTACAACAATCTCGTGACCTGTTTCACCACCGGCACCCTGATCGACACCGCGAACGGTGCGGTTGCGGTCGAGGCGCTGTCGGTCGGCGATCCGGTGCGCACGCTGGATGACGGGTTGCAGCCGGTCCGCTGGATCGGCGTGCGGCGGCTGGATGCGATCGACCTCAGGCTTAATCCCAGGCTGCGCCCGGTGCGCATTGCTGCCGGTGCGCTGGGTGACGGCAAACCGGCGCGCGATCTGGTCGTGTCGCCGCAGCACCGGGTGCTGGTGCGCTCGCGCATCGCGCGGCGGATGTTCGACAATGACGAAACGCTGGTGCCGGCGGGCAAGCTGATCGGCCTGCCGGGCGTTACGGTGGATGACGATGCAAGCGACGTGACCTATTTCCACATCCTGTTCGATGCGCATCAGATCGTGTTTTCCGAAGGTGCCGCCACCGAAAGCCTGTATCTGGGCACCGAGGCGCTGAAAGCGGTCAGCGGCCCGGCCCGGGCCGAGATCGCGGCGCTGTTTCCGTTCGTGCTGCAGCCGGATTACGAACCGGTTCCGGTGCGTCCGATCCCGCCAAGCGGGCGGCTGATGCGCAAGCTGGTATCCCGGCACGCCCGCAACAGGCACCCGGTTCAGTAGCGCAAGCTGCCAGCCCGGCGCAGCGCGTCAGGCCAGATGATCCACCACGTCCAGATGCTGGGCAATCTCGCCCACCGCGCCCATCCAGCGGCTGACCAGTTTGGCATCGCCCGGCGCGGCGGACACGCCCGGCGCGATTTCACCGGCCAGCACCGCCTCGACCGCCAGCGATACCGGCACCGAGACCAGTTGCGCCATCGCGGTGCCGTTCTCGTTGCCATGCGCATCCATCGCATAGGTCTTGTGATAGACCACCTTGCCGTCTTTTTCCGCCTTCAGCCCGACGCACAGGACCACGCGGTCAGGCTCGCCCGGCTCATAGGAATTGTCGCGCCAGAACTGATCCGACATTTCCTTCAGGCGGGCATCGCCCTCGGCCCCGGCCAGGCTTTCAACCTCGCGGAAGACATCGGCCCAGGCCTCGGACCAGCCGTTCAGCCTGAGCGTGCCGCGCACGAATTGCTTGACCGGCCAGACGGTATCGAAGCCGTAGTCGCGCATGAACGGCAGCGAATCGCGGTTCGGGTAGACCTCGAAACTTTCCGCTTCGGGCAGCGGCGCGATATAGGAGGTGATGGCGTCCCAGGGCCGATCGACATTCAACTCCTGAAAATCGCTGATCGAGCGTGACGGCGAGCGCAGCGCCTTCAGCACGCCAAGCGGCGACCACGAGAATTTGTAGCGAAACGGATTTTCATGCTTCGGCACGCCGCCGCAATAGGAAATGAACGACAGCTCATTGGCCGGATCGAACGCCGCCGAGGCACGGTAATCCGCCACCAGCCAATGCGCCATCGAATGATCAATACCGGGGTCCAGCCCGACCTCGTTCACCAGCGCCAGCCCGGCCGCCCTGGCCTTGGCGTCCAGCGCCCGCATTTCCGGCGCGATATAGGAGGACGAGACGAACTGCGCCCCTTTCGCAAGGCACAATTCCGCCAGCGGCACATGCCAGTCGCCGGGCAGCATCGACACCAGCACATCGCCCTTGGCAAGGGCAGCGGTGATCGCCTCCATCGAGAACGCCCGGATATCGCCGGTCAGATCGCCAACCGCCTTTTGCGCCTTGTCGGTCGAACGGTTCCAGACCACGACCTTGTGGCCGTTTTCGATCAGGCGGCGCAGGCCGGGAACAGCGCTGAGGCCGGTGCCGATCCAGTGGATTGCGGGCATGGGATTCTCCTTCAGAGGTTGGCGATGTGGCGGTCAAACAGGGCGCGGGCGCGGGCCCAGACACCGGTATCTTCGGGGGCAAGCTGCAACAGGCTGGGCAGAAGCTGGGCGGCGAAATCCTGGCTGCTTTCCACCGGCAGCATCGAGGGCAGGTTGTCAATCGCCATCACGTCCAGCACCGGATCGTCGGCGACGCGGATCACCGGATCGCTGAAACTGGTGGCGTGGTCATAGACCGGGATCGGATTGTAGGGGCTGGAGGGATCGCAGGACACATCGGCAATCACCGACAGGCGGCGCTTCGCGCTCAGCGCGGAGCGCGGCACGAAGACCGGGATGCCGGGCAGCGCCAGCACGCAATTGACGAAGATATCGTGGTCAAGGATTTCGGGAAACGGCCCGCCGCTGGCGGTCTCATCCATGTCCCAGCGGGTGGAGGGCAGGCCCATCGCATCAAACAGATCGCCCGCCCCGGTGCCGACCCGCCCCTTGGCGCCGATGATGATCGCGCCCGGACGCGGCGCATCACTGGCAAGTCCGGCCTTCAGGTTGCGGGCCAGATCGGCCAGCAGATCCGCCCGCCCGCCATAGGGCTGCACGCCCGCCGGGCCGGGGGCGTCGCCGGTCTGCTGCGCCGCCCAGACCTTCAGCCCCATCGCCGCCCCGGCATAACCGGCCCAGTAGCCGAAGGCAGCAACGCGCCGGCCGGTTTCGTCCGTCAGGTATTCCAGATCGTAAAGCGCACCGCCGCCGTCGCGGAAGCGGCTGAGCAGGGCCGGCCCGTCGGCCTGGCCCTTGAAGGCATGGCCGAACATGATGTGGCGATGCGGCAGGGCGGTGCCGTCTTCCGGCAATTCCTTCAGCCCGAAGATGATTGCATCTACGGGTGCTTGGGGCCATGAATTTTCCGCCGCGATTTCCGCCCCGGCGGCGCGGTAGCCGTCAATCGCAATGGCCCGGCAGCTACTATCCTCGACCGTCACGCGCAGCCCTGCGGCGATCAGTGCCGCCGCGCCGTCCGGTGTCAGCCCGACGCGCTGTTCGCTTTGCCGCTGTTCGGCGCGGACCCAGAGATGCAATTGCATGAACGCCTCCTTGTTCGGCGATCAGGCTTAGCCAAGCCGGCCCGGATTGCCAATGGGAATCCCCAGGCTTCTTTTTGGCAAAAATACTCGCGCCGCAGGCGGCCCGGGCGGTCGGGGACGCCTCCGGCGGGAGTATTTGGGCCAACAGGAAACCGAAGGCGCAAAGAAGGGCCGGTATGTCGGGTTTCGGAATGGAGCTTGGCGGGGTCTGTGGTCTATGCTGCGGGCAATGCCGAAACACCGCGAGGGTTTAGATGTCTGATTCCATCCGCTTCACGCTTGATGGCCGCGAAGTCAGCGCCGCAGCCGGGGAAACCATCTGGGAGGTGGCCAAACGCGAAGGCACCGCGATCCCGCATCTGTGCCATTCCAATCAGCCGGGCTACCGCGCCGATGGCAATTGCCGGGCCTGCATGGTGGAAATCGACGGCGAGCGCGTGCTGGGGGCCTCCTGCGTGCGTCAACCCGCCGAAGGAATGGTGGTCAAATCGGCCTCGGACCGGGCGGTGACGGCGCGCAGGATGGTGATGGAATTGCTGCTGGCGGACCAGCCGCCGCAGCCCGAGGCGCGCGATCGCTCGGCGGTGTTCTGGGACATGGCGGCGGCCAATGGCGTGGCCGACAGCCGGTTTCCGCGTATGGATGCAACGCGGGTGCCGTTGCTGGATGACAGCCATGTGGCGATGCGGGTCAATCTGGATGCCTGCATCCAGTGCAATCTCTGTGTGCGGGCCTGCCGCGAGGTGCAGGTGAACGATGTGATCGGCATGGCCGGGCGTGGCCATGATGCCTATCCGGTATTCGATCTCGGCGATCCGATGGGCGCGTCGACCTGTGTGGCCTGCGGCGAATGCGTGCAGGCCTGCCCGACCGGGGCCTTGATGCCCGCGACCGTGCTGGATGACCGCCAGGTCGGCGACCGCGCCGATTTCGACCGCGAGGTTGCCAGCGTCTGCCCGTTCTGCGGCGTCGGCTGCCAGATTTCGCTGAAGGTGAAGGATAGCAGGGTTCTATATGTCGAGGGGCTGAACGGCCCGGCCAATGAACAGCGGCTCTGCGTCAAGGGCCGGTTCGGGTTTGACTATATCCACCATCCGCACCGCCTGACGCGCCCGCTGATCCGCCGCGACGATGCCCCGGCCAAGGGGCTGAATGTCGATCCCGCCAACTGGCAGACGCATTTCCGCGAGGCAAGCTGGGACGAGGCGATGGACCTGGCTGCCGGTGGGCTGGCGAGGTTGCGCGACAGCGCGGGGGGGCGTTCGGTGGCCGGGTTCGGCAGCGCCAAATGCACCAACGAGGAGGCCTATCTGTTCCAGAAGCTGATCCGCCAGGGCTTTGGCCATAACAATGTCGATCACTGTACGCGGTTGTGCCATGCCTCAAGCGTGGCGGCGCTGATGGAAAATGTCGGCTCGGGCGCGGTGACGGCGACGTTCAACGAGATCGAGAACGCCGATGTGGCGATCGTGATCGGGGCCAATCCGGTGGAAAACCATCCTGTCGCTGCAACCTATTTCAAGCAATTCGCGCGTCGTGGCGGCAAGCTGATCGTGATGGACCCTCGCGGCGTCGGCCTTGGCCGCTATGCCACGCACCGGGTGCAGTTCCGCCCCGGCGCGGATGTGTCGCTGCTGAACGCGATCATGCATGTGATCGTGGAGGAGGGCCTCTATGATCGCGCCTATATCGACCGGTTCACCGAGAACTGGGAGGCCGAGAAGGCGCATCTGAAGGCGTTCAGCCCCGAGGCGATGGCGGAAATCTGCGGCGTGCCGACCGAGCAGATCCGCGCCGTCGCCCGCGATTTCGCCAATGCCAAGGCGGGGATGATCTTCTGGGGCATGGGGATTTCGCAGCATATCCACGGCACCGACAATTCGCGTTGCCTGATCTCGCTGGCGCTGATGACGGGCAATGTCGGCAAGCCGGGTGCCGGGCTGCATCCGCTGCGCGGCCAGAACAACGTGCAGGGCGCGTCGGATGCCGGGATGATCCCGATGTTCCTGCCGGATTATCAAAGCGTTACGGATGACGGCGTGCGTTCGGCCTTCCGGGAAATCTGGGGCTCGGACGCTTATGACGATGCCGAGAAGGGCCTGACCGTGGTCGAGATCATGGGGGCGATCCATGACGGGCAGGTCAGGGGGATGTATATCCTGGGCGAGAACCCGGCCATGTCGGACCCCGATGCCGATCATGCCCGCGCCGCCTTGGCCAAGCTGGAGCATCTGGTGGTGCAGGATATCTTCCTGACCGAAACCGCCAATTTCGCCGACGTGATCCTGCCGGCCAGTGCCTTTGCCGAGAAGTCCGGCACCGTGACCAATACCAACCGTCAGGTACAGATGGGCCGCCCGGCCCTGCCGCCGCCGGGCGAGGCGCGCGAGGATTGGGCGATCACCGTCGATCTGGCGCAGCGGCTGGGGCTGGACTGGACCTATAGCCATCCTGCGCAGGTGTTTGCCGAGATGAAACGGTCGATGAAATCGCTGGACAACATTACCTGGGAGCGGCTGGAGGCCGAGAATGTTGTGACCTATCCGTCGCTGGCCCCCGATGATCCGGGCCAGCCGATCGTGTTTGCCGATGGCTATCCGCGTGCCGGCGGGCGGGCGAAATTCACCCCCGCCAGCGTGATCGCGCCGGACGAGGTGCCGGATGCGGAATATCCGATGGTCCTGACCACCGGGCGGCAGTTGGAGCATTGGCATACCGGCTCCATGACGCGCCGCTCCAAGGTGCTGGACGCGATGGAGCCGGAGGCGAATTGCTCGTTGCATCCCAGGACGCTTGGCCGTCTGGGGATCGAGGCGGGCGGCATGATCCGGCTGACCACGAGGCGCGGCTCGGTCGTGACGATGGCGCGGGCGGACCGGGCGGTGGCCGAGGATATGGTGTTCCTGCCGTTTGCCTATGTCGAGGCGGCGGCGAATATCCTGACCAATCCGGCGCTGGACCCCTATGGCAAGATCCCGGAATTCAAGTTCGCGGCGGTCCGGGTGGAGAAGGTCGAAGACGTGGCGGCTGAATAGGATTGCGCCAGCGGGACGGGTCCGCACCTTTCGCGGGTGCGGCTGCCCGGCTGGGGAGCGTTTCCTCGTATGATCGTCGAATAGGATAGGCGGGCCCGCCAGGGGCGGTCGTGCTGCCGAAGACAGGGGTTGCCCCCTGAACCTGTCGATCGTTCGGTATGTTCGGCAGGCCCTGCGCCGGGTTTTGGGGCATGTTGTGTCTGATCGGGTTCGAGTTTCACCCAATTGGGCGATTTCGAGTCAAATCCACATGCCGTTCCGGTGTTTTGTGCAGGACCGTGACCATTTCGTGCAAGCGCTTGGCGGGAATATTCGGCAAATTTGATGAAAATTGCGTTGTGCGGGCGTTCGGTGGGGTGGGCGTGGGCCTAATATCCCAGCCAGGCCTTCACGAATGGCAGCGCCACCGCGGCAATCGCGCCGGTGGTCAGGCCGAACAGGATACGCCGGAAGCCGGTTTCCAGGAGCGGCGCGCCCCAGCCGACAAGGGCGCAGATCAGGGCGTAATAGGCGAGCGCGAAGATATCCATTCCGGTATTCTAGAACGCCGGAGCGGGGGCACGTCAACCGGGATTTCGGTATGGGCGCAGATGCGCAGAGGGGTCGGCGCCCAGCGGTCCTGATTTACGGAAAAACATCCGGTCGCCGCGATGGCGTGGTCAGGGGAAACACGCAGCGTCAGGAGTTGAACCGGCCTGACGGCCCGCTTCACGACCACCCCACCTCGCCCAGAAAGATATACCCCGCCCCATATATCGTCTTGATAAGTTTGGGGTTCTTCGGATCCTCGCGCAGCTTCGTGCGCAGGCGCGATACCCGCACATCCATCGCCCGGTCAAAACTTTCACCGGCGGTGCCGCCCAGCACCTCCTGCATGCGCGCGCGGCTGATCAGGCGGTTGGGGCTGTCCAGGAACAGGCGCAGAACCTCGCCTTCGGCCTGGGAAAAGGCGATGGTTTCGCCGTCGGCGGCGGTCAGGGTGAACTGATCGAACCGGGCGATCCAGCCGGCGAAACGCGCCTCGTTGCGGGAGCCTGGGCGGTCGGTCCGGCCACGGCGCAGCAGGGCGCGCACGCGGGCCACAACCTCGGTCGGATCGAACGGCTTGATGATGTAATCGTCCGCCCCCAGTTCCAGCCCGGTCACCTTGTCCTGCACCTGGGCGCGGCCGGAAATGATGATGATCGCGGCACCGCTTTCCAGCGCCAGGCGGTGCACCAGCGCCAGACCGTCGCGGTCCGGCAGGCCAAGATCGACCAGACAGAGCGCCGGCGACAGCCCTGGCAGCGCCGCCTCGAATTCGGTGGCGCGTGCGAAAGAAGCGGTGCGGAACCCGGCCTCGCCCAGGGCGTCGGCCAGCATCAGGCGGATTTGCGGCTCATCGTCCAGAATGGCGACCATCGGCGATCTGTCGGTCATGCGTGGTGTTCCGTGGCAAGGATCTGGGCCAGTTCGGGCGGGCTGAACGGTTTGGCGATCAGCGGAAACGATGCGGCAGCGCGCACCCTGAGCGGGTTTGCCGGCGGCAGCGAGGTCATCATGAACAGGCGCGGCGGCGAGGGACGCTCCGCCAGCGCCAGCGCCAGATCAAGGCCGGTGCGGCTGCCATCCAGCGTGATGTCGGACAATACCATGTCGATGCCGGGAATATCGGCCAGCGCCTCGGCCTCGTCGGCATTGGTGGATTCGATCACCGCATGGCCCAGGTCGCGCAGCATGGCGCGGATATTGGCGCGGATATCGGGATCATCCTCGACCAGCAGCACAAGGCGCGGCTCGGCACTCTGCGCCCCCCATTTCACCGGCAGGCGCAATTCGACACTGGCACCGCCGCAATCGCGGTTGGCGATTTTCAGATGGCCGCCGGACAATTGCGCGAAGTCGTAGACCATCGACAGCCCTAGGCCCGATCCGGATTCGTTGCGCTTGGTGGTGTAGAAGGGATCGAGCGCGTGCTGCAGCGCATCGCCGGTAAAGCCCGGCCCGGTATCGGTGACGGTGAATTCCAGCCACAGATCGCGGATATTGCGGGCGCGGATGTCGATCACGCCCCCGGCCTCGGCGGAATCGGCAATCGCGTCGCGGGCGTTCAGCACGAGGTTCAAAAGCGAATCCTGCAGGAACCCGGCATCGGTCAGTACCGGGCGGGCAAGTCCGCTGCATGAGAGGTTCAACGCCACCCCTTCCGGCAACGACGGCGTGGCCAGCGCCCGGATATCGCCCAGCAGCGTGGCGATATCGGTGGCCACCGGGTTCAGGCGGCGCGGTCCGGCGATATTCGACAACCGGTCCAGCAGCACGCCGCCGCGAAGGGCCGCCGCGCGGGTGGTGGCGATCATCTCGCGGGCTTGATCGGGCAGCGCCTCCAGCTTTTCAAGCCGGCCCTGCAGCCCAAGGATGATCGTCAGCAGATTGGCGAAATCATGCGCGAGGCCACTGGTAAGCTGCGCCGCCAGTTCGCGCTTGTGGCTTTGCGCCAGCGCGGCGCGGGCCTGTGCCTCTTCGGTGATATCCATCGACAACACGTAGACGCCGGTCACGCCGTGTGGCCCGGTTTCGGGCGTAAAGGCGGTGCGGATACGCCGCGCGGCCCCGGCATGGTTGAACTCGAACACGCTGGCCTCGCCGGCATAGGCGCGTTCCAGCCAGGGGCGGATGGCGGCATAGGCCTCGTCGCCCAGCGCCTCGGGCGCGTACATTCCGGTGATATCGACGGCCCGGTCAGGCAGGATCGAGGGCAGCTTGCGGTTGGAATAGGTGTAACGCTGATCGAGGTCCAGATGCGCGATATGCGCCGGCATCATCTCGGTCGTGGTGCGGGTCAGGGCCTCGCTGTCGGTCAGGTCGCGCTTGGCCTGTTCCAGCGCGGCAATGGTGGCGGCCAGTTCGCGGTTGGTGCGGGCCAGTTCCTCGGAATGGGTCAGAAGCTGATCCGACAGATGCTCCGAGCGGCTGCGCAACAGGGCTTCCTGGCGCTTGATGTCGGTAATATCGGTATAGACCGTGACCCAGCCGCCCTGCCGGAGGGGGTTGCCCTCGACCGAGATCATCCGCCCGTTGGAGCGGCGGCGTTCCATGTAATGCGGCACGAAATCACGCGCCTGCGCCACCCGTTCGCCGACGAAGGCCTCCAGATCGTCCACCGCGCCGTATTCGCCGGTTTCGGCCAGGTAGCGGATGGTTTCGGAAAACGCGGCGCCTTTGCGCGTCAGGTGGTCGGGCAGGCTGAACATTTCACGAAAGCGCGAATTGCAGACCGCCAGCTTCAGGTCGTGGTCATAGATCGACAAAGCCTGCTGGATCAGGTTCAGCCCCGCCTGCATCAGCCCGTCATTCTGTGTCATGTCCTGCGCCATTCGCGCCTCGCTAGCACCGTTTCCGCCGGTTTGGCCAGAGGATCGGAGAATTCTTCGCTTGTTACAATTCGTTACATTCACGAAAAATTCACGTATCATTTGACGTACAGGTCTGTAGCGTCAAAATCGCGACCGGATTCGCCCTTGGAGAAGGGTGACTAAGGTTGGCGGCGGGGAACCGGCGCAGGGAGGAAACATCGTGACTACCGACGTCGCGCCGCAAGGCGATCTGGACAGCATTCCGAAACTTCTGGCGCGTAACGCCAAGGTCTATGGCGACAAGGCGGCCAGCCGGGAAAAGGAATTCGGCATCTGGCAAAGCTGGACCTGGGCCGAGGTGCAGGAAGAAACCCGCGCGCTGGCGATGGGCCTGCTGGCGCTGGAACTGGCCCCCGGCGACCATGTGGCGATCATCGGGGCCAATCGCCCGGCGCTTTACTGGGCGATGGTGGCGGTGCAGATGTGCGGCGCGGTGCCGGTGCCCTTGTATCAGGATGCGGCTGCCGAAGAGATGGCCTATGTGCTGGATCATTGCGGCGCGCGCTTCGTCATTGCCGAGGATCAGGAACAGATCGACAAGGTGCTGGAGATCGCCGACCGCCTGGGCAGCCTTGAGCAGATGGTCTATCTCGACAAGCGCGGCATGCGCAAATACGACCACACGACGCTGAATTCCTATGCCGATGTGCAGGCCGAGGGCCGCGCCGGGCATTACCGGCTGGAGCCGATCCTGGAACAGCGGATTGCCGAGCTGACTTACGATTCGACCTGCGTGATGCTGTACACATCCGGCACCACCGGCAAGCCCAAGGGCGTGGTGCTGTCGAATCGCAATATCATCGAAGCCTCGCGCACCTCGTCGGAATTCGATCATTTGAATGCCGGCGATTCGGTGCTGGCCTATCTGCCGATGGCCTGGGTCGGCGATTTCATCTTCTCCATCGGCCAGTGCTACTGGACCGGCTTCTGCGTTGCCTGCCCGGAAAGTGCGGCCACGATGCAGGCCGACCTGAAGGAAATCGGCCCCAGCTATTTCTTCGCGCCGCCTCGCTTCTTCGAGGGCCTGCTGACCACGGTGATGATCCGCATGGAAGATGCCAGCAAGCTGAAGCAGCGGATGTTCCACTACTTCATGGAGCATGCCAGGCGCGTTGGCGGCTGCATTCTGGACGGCAAGCCGGTCAGCGGCATGGACCACCTGAAATACCGCCTGGGCGAATTCCTGGTCTATGGCCCCCTGAAAAACCAGTTGGGCATGAGCCGGGTGCGCATCGGCTATACCGCGGGCGAGGCGATCGGGCCGGAGATTTTCGAATTTTACCGCTCGATCGGGGTCAACCTGAAACAGCTTTACGGCCAGACCGAAGCCAGCGTGTTCATCACCGTGCAGCCCGATGGCGAGGTTCGCGCCGATACCGTGGGCGTGCCGGCCCCGGGCGTCGAAATCCGCATCGGCGACAATGGCGAGGTTTACTACCGCTCGCCCAGCACCTTCGTGAAGTATTACAAGAACCCCGAAAGCACCGCCGATACCAAGGATGCCGAAGGCTGGGTGGCCACCGGCGATGCCGGGTATTTCGAGGAAGGCACCGGGCATCTGAAGATCATCGACCGGGCCAAGGATGTCGGCAAGATGGCCGATGGCAGCCTGTTCGCGCCGAAATACGTGGAAAACAAGCTGAAATTCTATCCAAACGTGCTGGAAGCGGTGCTGTTCGGGATGAATGCCGACAAATGCGTCGCCTTCATCAACATTGATCTGGCGGCGGTCGGCAACTGGGCCGAGCGCAACAATGTCGGCTATGCCTCGTATCAGGAACTGGCCGGCAACAAGCGCGTGCTGGACATGATCCAGGGCCATGTCGAAGAGGTGAATGCCAGTCTCGCGGATGATCCGATCCTGAACGGCTGCCAGGTGCACCGCTTCCTGATCCTGCACAAGGAACTGGACCCCGATGACGGCGAGATGACGCGCACCCGCAAGGTCCGCCGCAAGATCGTGGCCGAGAAATTCGATGATCTGATCGGGGCTTTGAACGATGGCTCGCCGACGATCTCGACCGAGACCGAAGTGACCTACGAGGACGGCCGCAAGGGCTTGATCAAGGCGACACTGGAAATCCGGGACGCGAAAGTGTTCCCGAGGAAGGCAATGGCGGCGGAATGAGGTTGTTGATACATCGACCGACTTGGATTGTTGGGATTCTGCTTTCGATGTCGGTAGCAAGTTCAGCACAAGCGGGAACTGCCTTTGAGAATTGGCAAACCACGATGTTTGCTTGTCAGAAAATTGTTTTGAAACTGAACGCACAGTGGGGCCAATCGCCTGATGCTTACTTTTCAGGAAACCCACAAGTTTCTGGGCAGCTACAAAAAGGCACAATGCTGCGTTTGCTTGGGGCACAAAAGGCGTCAGATGGCTCACGAATGATGAGAATCGAAGTTTTCCCGTCCGACGGTAAAATTATTGGCAAGTCCGGCAACAAAGTATGGGTGGCTTGGGGCGCAACTAGCACAGAAGAACAGGTGCTAATGATTGCTTATTCTTGTGAGGACTGAGTGTTGAACAATATGACCCAAGACGGCTACACCACCCCGGACGGTCGCAAGATCGGTTCCGTGGTGATGGAGATGAAGAACATCACCCTCAGATTCGGCGGCGTGGTGGCGATCAAGGATATCAGTTTCGACATCCGCGAGGGCGAAATCCGCGCCATCATCGGCCCGAACGGGGCGGGAAAATCCTCGATGCTGAACGTGATCAACGGGTTTTATCACCCGCAGGAAGGCGAAATCTGGTTTCACGGCGCACGCCGCGCGCCGATGAAGCCCTACGAGGTGGCCTATCAGGGCATCGCCCGGACGTTCCAGAACATCGCGCTGTTCAAGGGCATGTCGACGCTGGACAACATCATGACCGGGCGGCTGACGCATATGAAGGCCGGTATCGTGGCGCAGGCGATCTGGAAAGGTGCCGCCGAGCGCGAGGAAACGGCGAACCGCGAGGCGGTGGAAAAGATCATCGACTTCCTGGAAATCCAGCATATCCGCAAGACGCCGGTGGGCCGGCTGCCATACGGTCTGCAAAAGCGGGTGGAACTGGCGCGCGCACTGGCCGCCGAGCCGAAGCTTCTGCTGCTGGACGAGCCGATGGCCGGCATGAATGTCGAGGAGAAAGAGGACATGTCCCGCTTCATCCTCGACGTGAACGACGAGTTCGGCACCACCATCGCTTTGATCGAACACGACATGGGTGTGGTGATGGACATTTCCGACCGCGTGGTGGTGATGGATTACGGCAAGAAAATCGGTGACGGCACGCCCGACGAGGTGCGCAACAACCAGGAAGTCATCGACGCCTATCTCGGCGTGGCGCACGATTGAGGAAACGGACATATGCCTGATCAAGTACTCTTTGGGATCGAAGCGGCCACCAACGGCCTGATGGCCGGGGTGATGTATTCACTGGTGGCGCTGGGCTTCGTTCTGATCTTCAAGGCCTCCGGCATCTTCAACTACGCGCAGGGCGTGATGGCCCTGTTCGCGGCGCTGACGCTGGTTGGATTGCAGGAAGGGCAGGTGCCGTTCGCGCATCTGATCAACGCCATTTTCGGCACCGAGGTTCATCATTTCGGCTGGCACATGCCGGCGCTTCTGGCGATCCTGCTGGCGCTGGCGGTGATGGTGCTGTTTGCCATTCTGGTGGAACGCTACGTGCTGAAGCATCTGGTCAACCAGGAGCCGATCATCCTGTTCATGGCGACCATCGGGCTGGCCTATTTCATGGAAGGTTTCGGCGATCTGATGTGGGGGTCGGACATCAAGAAACTGGATGTCGGGCTGATCCAGGGCATCAATGCCACCATCGACGAGACCACCTATAACTGGTTCGGTTACGGCTTCTACATCGACAACCTGGATATCTCGGCCACCATCGTGGCGGCGATTCTGGTGACGGTGCTGGTGCTGTTCTCGCAATATACCAAGCAGGGCCGGGCGATGCGGGCGGTGGCGGACGACCATCAGGCGGCATTGTCGGTTGGCATCAGCCTTCGGTTCATCTGGGTGCTGGTCTGGTCGATTGCCGGTTTCGTGGCGCTGGTTGCGGGCATCATGTGGGGGTCGAAATCGGGGGTGCAGTTCTCGCTGTCGCTGATCGCGCTGAAGGCGCTGCCGGTGCTGATGCTGGGCGGCTTCACCTCGATCCCCGGTGCCATCGTCGGCGGGCTGATCATCGGCATGGGCGAGAAGCTGTTCGAATTTGCCATCGGCCCGATGATCGGCGGCGCGACGGAAAACTGGTTTGCCTACATGCTGGCGCTGATCTTCCTGGTGTTCCGACCGCAGGGCCTGTTCGGCGAAAAGATCATCGAGAGGGTGTGAGCAATGCTTTACCGTGAAGCCGGCGATTTCAAGACAAGCTACGCCGAAGACAGCCAGACATTCCCGATCGTCATCGACCGGGTGGGCTATTACGTGGTGCTGGCGATCGCCTTTGGTGTCATCCCGTTCCTGATCAACGATTACTGGGCGAACGCGGTGTTCGTTCCCCTGCTGATCTACGCCATCGCCACGCTGGGGCTGAATATCCTGACCGGTTATTGCGGGCAGGTCAGCCTGGGCACCGGCGGATTCATGGCGGTGGGGGCCTATGCCTGTTACAAGCTGATGACGGCCTTTCCCGAATTGAACATCTTCTTCTGCGTGCTGCTGGCGGGCGGCGTGACGGCGGGTGTCGGTGTGCTGTTCGGCCTGCCGTCGCTTCGGATCAAGGGCTTTTACCTGGCGGTGGCCACGCTGGCGGCGCAGTTCTTCCTGGTCTGGATGTTCAACAAGGTGCCGTGGTTCTACAACTACTCGGCCTCGGGCCAGATCAACGCGCCCGAGCGCACGCTGGCGGGCATCGTGATCACCGGGCCGCATACCGAAGCCTGGGCGAAATACCTGTTCTGCCTGGTCTTCGTGGTGCTGCTGGCCTGGCTGGCGCGCAACCTGACGCGGGGCAATTTCGGGCGTCAGTGGATGGCGATCCGCGACATGGACATCGCAGCCGAGATCATTGGCGTCAACCCGCTGAAGGCCAAGCTGAGCGCCTTTGCCGTATCGTCGTTCTTCATCGGCATCGCGGGCGCGCTGTTCTTCGCGGTCTATCTTGGCGCTGCCGAAGTGGGCGAAGCGTTCGGCATCCAGAAATCGTTCCTGATCCTGTTCATGGTGATCATCGGCGGGCTTGGTTCGATCTTCGGGTCCTTCGCGGGCGCGGCTTTCCTGGTGCTGATGCCGGTCATCCTGAAGAACGTGCTGGTTGGCATGCTGGGCTGGCAGACGGATATCGCGGCGCATCTGGAATTTGTTATTGTCGGGGCGCTGATCGTCACGTTCCTGATTCTGGAACCGCACGGGCTGGCGCAGCTCTGGCGGATCATCAAGGAAAAACTGCGTCTTTGGCCCTTCCCGCATTAGGGCAGGGCCAACTTACCTGCGCCCGAGAAATCCGGCGCATCAACAGTCGTAACCCAAGGGAGGATAACGACATGAAACTTACCAAGATTGCAGCAGCGGCTGCGGTGGCTGTGGTGGCCGCCAGCCCGGTGATGGCGGACCTTGTGTTCCCGTCGCTGAGCTATCGTACCGGCGCCTATGCCGTCGGCGGTATTCCGTTCGCGGATGGCTATGCCGATTACATGACGCTGGTAAACGAGCGTGATGGCGGCGTTGGCGGCGTGATGACTCGCGTCATCGAATGCGAAACCGCCTATAACACCGAAAAAGGTGTGGAATGCTACGAGGCGACCAAGGGCGAAGGCGCGCTGATCTATCAGCCGCTGTCGACCGGCATCACCTACCAGTTGATCCCCAAAGCCTCGGCTGACGGTATCCCGGTACATTCGATGGGCTACGGCCGGACCTCGGCTGCGAACGGCAAGGTGTTTGAGTGGGTGTTCAACTACCCGGCAAACTACTGGACCGGCGCATCGGCCGCGGTCAACTACATCAGCGCACAGGAAGGCGGCAGCCTGAAGGGCAAGACCATCGCTCTGGTCTACCACAATTCGGGCTACGGCAAGGAGCCGATCCGCACCCTGGAAGTTCTGGCCGAAAAGCATGGCTATAGCCTGATGCTGGTGCCGGTTGACCATCCCGGTCAGGAGCAGAAGTCGCAGTGGTTGCAGATCCGCCAGCAAAAGCCGGACTATGTTCTGCTTTGGGGCTGGGGCGTGATGAACCAGGTTGCCATTCAGGAAGCTGCCAATATCCGCTTCCCGATGGATCACATGATCGGTATCTGGTGGTCCGGTGCCGAAGCTGACGTGCTGCCCGCGGGCGATGCGTCGAACGGCTACAAGGCTCTTGCGCTGACCGGCGTTGGCAACGAATACCCGTTGTTCGCTGACATCCAGAAATACGTTGTGGATGCCGGCAAGGCAGCGGGTGCCGGCGATCAGATCGGTACGGTTCCCTACAACCGGGGTATCTATGCCGCGATGCTGGCCGTGGAAGCGGTGAAGACGGCTCAGGCGATGCATGGCGTGGCGGATATCACCCCGGTGATGATGCGTGACGGCATGGAGAACCTGATGATGGACGAGGCCAAGATGACGGCCCTCGGCCTGCCGAACTTCGGCCCGACCTTCAACGTGTCGTGCGAAAACCACGGTGGTCCGGGCCTTGCCTCGGTCACCCAGTGGGATGCCGGCGCGAAGAAGTGGAACGTGATCGCACCGTTCGAGGCACCTGACATGGACGTGATCTCCGCCCTGGTTGCCGCCGATTCCGAGGCCTATGCCGCGGAAAACGCCATCACCCCGCGCGACTGCAAGTAAGCGCGCGACCTGATCCTTTCCGGCGCGGGAAATCGCGCCGGAACCACCCTTAAAGACAGCGACGTAACACCATGCTCGATGCCGGAAAAAACCAAGAGACGCTGCTTCAGGTCAGCAATATCGAGGTGATCTACAATCACGTCATCCTTGTGCTGAAAGGCGTCAGCCTGTCGGTTCCAAAGGGCGGTATCACGGCGCTGCTGGGCGGCAACGGAGCCGGCAAGACGACCACGCTGAAGGCTGTCTCGAATCTTCTGCATTCCGAGCGCGGCGAGGTCACCAAGGGCTCGATCCATTATCGCGGCGATCCGATTGCCGATCTCAACCCGTCGGAACTGGTGAACCGGGGTGTCATTCAGGTGATGGAAGGCCGCCATTGCTTTGAGCACCTGACGATCGAGGAAAATCTGCTGACCGGGGCCTATACCCGCAAGGACGGCAAGGCGGCGATCAACGCCTCGCTCGATCTGGTCTATACCTATTTCCCGCGCCTGAAAGAGCGGCGCAAATCGCAGGCCGGATACACCTCCGGCGGCGAACAGCAGATGACGGCGATTGGCCGCGCGCTGATGTCGAACCCGGAAACCATCCTGCTGGACGAACCGTCAATGGGACTTGCGCCGCAACTGGTGGAAGAGATTTTCGGCATCGTCAAGGATCTGAACGAAAAGGAAGGCGTGTCCTTCCTGCTGGCCGAACAGAATACCAACGTGGCGCTGCGCTTCGCGCATTACGGATATATCCTGGAATCCGGCCGGGTGGTGATGGACGGCCCCGCCGCCGAGCTGCGCGAGAACCCGGACGTGAAGGAATTCTATCTTGGCGTCAGCGACGAGGGCCGCAAATCATTCCGCGACGTGCGTTCGTACCGCCGCCGGAAACGCTGGCTGAGTTGATGCCTGACCCACGCGAAATACGGCCGGACACAGACGCCGGACAGGACAGGTGCATCCAGATGCGCGACACGAATCCGATCCTTGCCGCCAGTGGCGGTTCAGTCCGGACCGGCCTGCATCTCGGCAATCCGTTCCAGCGCTTCCGCGCGCGAATTGCGGATATTGGGGCTGAAATCCTGGCTTTCCGCCCGCAGGCGGATCTCGGCCTCGGTCTCGGAACCGGGCGCGTAACGGACCGAGCCAAGCCCGAACACCATGTTCAGCCGCTTGCCGCGCTGGGCGTATTGCACCCAGGCCTCGGGGTTGATCCGGCAATCCTCGTAATTGACCAGAAAGTACCATTTGCGGCGGGTGGCGGTGATCCGGTCCTCGATGAAGTCGTAGAAATTGTCGACATCCAGCGAGTGTTCAAAGGTGACGTTCGAGAAATCGACATCCATCACCTGCGTTGCGTCATCGAAGGTGATGCGCGGCGCGAAATCGGCATCGGTCAGGCTGGCCTTGTGAACAACTTCTTGAAGGCGTCTGGACGGCAGGCTTTTCAGGCGCTCGATCGCATCGTCACGGTCGGCAAACAAGTTGGCGTCGAATGCTTCGGATTCGGAGCGCCGGGCAATCTCGGCCCGGGTCTCCTCGGACGGATCGTATCGAACCGAGCCTTGCGAATGCGCCATGTTCAGCGTCTTGCCGCGTTGCGAATAGGCGAACCAGGCATCCGGGTCGATGCGGGTATTGTGCAGGTTGACCAGAAAATACCAGAAATCATGGCCGGTGGCGGCGATGCGATCTTCCAGCAGATCGTAAAACTCGTTCACGTCTTTCGAGGTTTCAAAGGTGAAGTCGGAAAAGTCGACCTCCATGACCTCGATTTCGTCGTGAAAGGTGATGCGGCTGTCAAATGCGTGCGCCATGCCTTGAAAATCCTTTTTCGGCCTTGGGCAATGTCGCTTCCGGATATTGCCGTGCGGATCGTAGATTCGCGGTCGGTATACCATTGCATACCAGTAACGGCAACATATTGCCGCAAGCTGAATCGAACACGAAGAGGACCAGTCTGATGGGACCATATTACGACGATCTTGAGGTTCGTTCCAGCGATCAGCGCGATGCTGACATGGCGCGTGATCTGCCGGCCCTGCTGGCCTCGGCGGTGAAAAAGGCACCCGGCATTGCCGCGATGCTGGCGGAATTCGAGCCGGAGGCGATCACCGACCGGGCGGCGCTGGCCCGGCTGCCGGTGCTGCGGAAATCCGAATTGCACCGTGCGCAGGGTATCGCCGCGCCCTTTGGCGGGTTCACCACCCGGCCCGCCAACCGGTTCGAGCATGTCTTCCAATCCCCCGGCCCGATCTACGAGCCGGGCCGCACCAGCCGCGACTGGTGGCGGATGGGGCGATTCCTGTTCGCCTGCGGCATCGGGCCGGACGACATCGTGCAGAACTGCTTTTCCTATCACATGACACCGGCTGGCATGATGTTTGAAAACGCCGCCCGCGCGGTCGGGGCGACGGTTTTTCCCGCCGGAACCGGCCAGACCGAATTGCAGGTCCGCGCCGCTGCCGATCTGGGTGTGACCGCCTATGCCGGGACGCCGGATTACCTGAAGATGATCCTGGACAAGGCCGACGAGATGGGTGTCGATCTGTCCGGCATTACCCGCGCGGCGGTGGGCGGCGGGGCGCTGTTCCCCTCGCTGCGCCAGGAATATGCGGATCGCGGCATCCGGTGCCTGCAGGGCTATGGCACCGCCGATCTTGGAAATATCGCGCATGAAACCCCGGCGATGGAGGGCATGGTGGTGGATGAAGGCGTGATCGTCGAGATTGTCACCCCCGGCACCGGCACACCGGTGGCCGAAGGCGAGGTGGGCGAGGTGCTGGTGACCACGCTCAACCCCGATTATCCGCTGATCCGCTTTGCCACCGGCGATCTGTCCGCCGTGCTGCCGGGGCAAAGCCCCTGCGGGCGCACCAACATGCGCATCCGGGGCTGGATGGGCCGGGCGGACCAGACCACCAAGATCAAGGGCATGTTCGTGCGCCCCGAGCAGGTGGCGGCGCTGGTGGCGCGGCATCCCGAGATCATCAAGGCCCGCGTGATCGCCACCCGCGACGGCGAGCGTGACGCCATGACGGTGCAGATCGAGGCTACGGGTGGCGCGCCCGAGGCCTATGAAAAGTCCGTGATGGAGACTCTGAAACTGCGCGGGACTGTGGTATTGCTGGAACCCGGCACGCTGCCCAATGATGGCAAGGTCATCGACGATCAGCGGAGCTACGACTGATCGGGAAAAGCCAAAAGGGGGGCATCATGATCCGGCTGCTGACAACGAAACTGATCGCGGTGGTGCTTCTGGGGGTCTCGGCCCTGAATGCGATGGCGGGCGATGTGGCGCTGGTGATCGGCAACCGGGGCTATTATCGCTGGTCGCCGGCATTCTTTGCCGAACGTGCCGCCAATGCTGCCGATGCGTTGCGCCGCGCCGGGTATACGGTGATTTCCGGCGGCGATCTTTCGATTGAAGGCACCCGCCGCACGCTGCATCTGCTGGGCGAAAGGCTGGGCGATGCGGACCGGCTGGTGATCGTGCTGAACGGCCATTTCGCGCATTCCGCCTCGGATAGCTGGTTCCTGCCGGTGGATGCCTTCACCCCCAATCCGATCAGCCTGAATTACGAGGGCCTGTCACTGAACCTGCTGCTGGACATCGCGGCATCGCGGCCGGGTCGTGCGGCCCTGTTCCTGGGTCTGCCCGCTGGCGGCATGGCAACGACCGGCGGCATTCAACCCGGGCTTGGCGATCTGGATATTCCGCAGGGCGTGTTCGTGGCGCGCGGCACGCCGGTGGATATCGCCCTGACGGTGGGCCGGGATTTCCTGGCACCGGGGGCGGGGCTGGCCTCGGCTTTGGCGGCGGCACCGGATTCGGTGATCGGGTCGGGCTATATCTCGGATGCTTCCAGCCTGTCGGCGGGCGGGCCAGTGGCGGGCGGAGGTACGCCCGAGGAAGGCTATTGGCAGGCAGTTCTGGATATCGGCAATGAAAAGGCGATGCGGGCCTATCTGAACGCCTGGCCGAACGGCGCCCATGCCGCCGAGGCGCAGGCCTGGCTGGATGCGCAGATTGTGCGCACGCCCGAGGATATCGCCCGCGAACAGGAAGCGGCGCTGAACCTCAACCGCGAGGCGCGCAAGGAGATCCAGGAGAACCTGACGCTGCTGGGCTACAACACCCGAGGCATTGACGGCGTATTCGGGCGCGGCAGCCGCAGCGCCATCGCCGCCTGGCAGCGCGATCAGGGGATCGAGGTCAGCGGCTATCTGAAGGCCGGCCAGATCAACCGGCTGGACCGGATGGCACGGGCGAAAGCCCGCGAACTGGCCGATGAGGCGCGGCGCAAGCAGCAGGAAATGGAGGATGCCGACCGCAAGTTCTGGGTAGATTCCGGTGCCGCGGCGGGCAACGAACAGGGCCTGAGGCGGTATTTGCGCAATTACCCGGATGGCCTGTATGCCGATATCGCGGAACTGCGCCTGCGGGCGATCCAGGACGACAAGAGCAACCGTCTGAACGCGCAGGAAAAGCGGGTCTGGGAACAGGCCGAGGCGCAGGATACCGAAGCAGCCTACCAGGATTACCTGAACCGCTATCCAAACGGCGCATTTGCCGAGGATGCGCGTGACCGGCTGCAAAAGCTGGAAGACCAGGAAGAACGCAAGGCCGAGACAGCGGCGGCGCGGGCCGAGGAAGACGCGCTGCGGCTGAACGATTTCGGGCGGTCGCTGATCGAGCAGCAACTGGCCAAGCTGGGCGTTGATCCCGGCCCGCTGGACGGCAAGTTTGATCGCCAGACCCGCAAGGCAATCCGGCAATTCCAGCGTAGCCGCAACCTGCCGGTCACCGGCTACCTGACCCGCGATACGGTGGTGCGGCTGGTGGCCGAGGCCGGGCGCTGAGGGCAGCCCCCGTTCAGGCGCTACACGCGCGCAAACGAAAAAGGCCGCCGGGGATCGCCCGGCGGCCTTTTGCAAGTCTGTCGCCCGAAATCAGCCCTGGCGGGCCTTGAAACGGGGCTGGGTCTTGTTGATCACGTATACGCGGCCCTTGCGGCGCACGACCCGGCAATCCCGGTGGCGCGCTTTCAAAGAGCGAAGCGAGTTTCTGACCTTCATGGTCTTTCTCCTGTTTCGCGGCGCCTGCCGCCTGTTGTCCGGGACATCCCCTGGAAGGGAATGGTGGGCGTAACTGGGATTGAACCAGTGACCCCTTCGATGTCAACGAAGTGCTCTCCCGCTGAGCTATACGCCCGAAATAGTCAGGGCGCTGCCATTTCCTGTGGGAATGCGGCAACGCCCGCGCCGTGGTTCTATACTGAGAGTCGCTTTGGGGTTCAAGAGGTTTTCGGAAAATGAAATGCTGTGTCTCCATCGAGTGATTCCGGATTTCAGATGCAGCGTGTGCCTCATATCCTGACGATGCCGGAAAAGCAGACAACCGCCTGCATTTTTGCCTCGCCGCATTCCGGGCGGGATTATCCGTGGAGCTTCATCCGCGATTCGGCGCTGGACGAACATGCGATCCGATCCTCCGAGGATGCCTTCGTCGATGCGTTGTTCGCGACGGCCCCGGGGCATGGTGCGCCGCTCCTGGCGGCGACGGTGCCGCGTGCCTTTGTCGATCTGAACCGCGCACCTGAGGAACTGGACCCGGCGCTGATCGAAGGGGTGCGCCAGCGCAGCCATAATCCCCGCATCGCCTCGGGGCTGGGGGTGATCCCGCGCGTGGTGGCCGGGGCAAGGTCGATCCGGTCGGGCAAGATCACGCGGGTCGAGGCCGAGCGGCGGCTGGACCTATATTATCATCCCTATCACGCCGAGCTGACAAACCTGATGGAGGCCACGCGTCGGGATTTCGGCCGGGCGATCCTGTTTGATTGCCATTCAATGCCGCACGAGGCGCTGGCCGCAACCGCCTATGCCTTCGATCAGCGCCCCGAAATCGTGCTGGGCGATCGGTTTGGCGCGGCCTGTGGCCAGGAGATTCTGGAAGCGGTCGAGGCCATTTTCCGCGATGCCGGTCTGCGGGTGGCGCGCAACCTGCCCTTTGCGGGGGCCTATATCACCCAGACTTACGGGCGGCCCTCGGCGGGATTTCACGCCATCCAGATCGAGATCGACCGTGCGCTTTATCTGGACGAAGCCCGGATCGAGCCGGGGCCGGATTTCGAGGCGTTCCGTATCGTGCTGGATGCCGTGATCGGCAAGCTGGCCGATCTGGGGCGGCGGCGTTTGCGCATGGCGGCGGAATAGCGCAAGCCCGGATGCGGCGGGCCTCGGGCGCAACATGCTCTCGAACAAAGATGGTCTGTTCAGCGAAGCGACCGGCCCTTCAGGATGGCGGCTTCGCCGAAGCGGCGGCGAATCTCGTCGGTGGCGCGTTCGGCCTGTTCGCGGCGGGTGGCGTCGGGGTCCAGCAGATCGCCCAGCGCGGTGCCGGTGGCGGCGTCTTCCAGATGGCTGAGGCCGGCACCGATCAGGCGGAACGGGGCCTCGCCGATCACCTGATCCAGCAGGCTGCGGGCGGTGGCGTAGATGCGGTCGGCGATCTGGGTCGGGGCGTGCAGGGTATGGCGGCGCGTGAGGATGCGGTGATCGGCGCGTTTGACCTTCAGCACCACCACCAGCCCCGACAGCCCGCGCGCCTTGGCCCGGTCGGCCACCTTTTCCGACAGCCGCCACAGATGGCCGTCGAGGACCGAGATGTCGGATGTGTCATCGAAAAAGGTGGTTTCGTTGGAGATGCTCTTGACCGGTTCATGCGCCGAGACCCGGCGGTAATCGAGGCCGCGTGCCAGATGCCAGAGGCGATCGCCCATCATGCCGTAGCGTTCGCCGAGGTCCTTGCGGTCGCGCAGGCGCAGATCGGCAATGGTGCGGATGCCGTCGCGTTCCAGCCTGGCCTGCATCGCCTTGCCGACACCCCAGATGATGCCGACCGGCCTGCCGGACAGGAAGCTGTCGGTTTCGGCGCGTCCGATGATGGCAAAGCCGCGCGGTTTGTCGAGGTCAGAAGCGATCTTGGCAAGGAACTTGTTGTGGCTGAGGCCGACCGAGCCGGACAGGCCAAGCTCGACCTCCATCCGCCGGATCAGCCGCGCCATCAACAGTGCCGGCGGCGCGTGGTGCAGGCGGGCGGTGCCGGTCAGATCAAGGAAGGCTTCGTCCAGCGACAGAGGCTCGATGGCGGGTGTGAGGTCCTGCATCATGTCGCGGATCTGGCGCGATACGGCGACATAGGCGGCCATGCGCGGGCGCACCACCACCGCCTCGGGACAGAGTTTCAGGGCCTGGAACATCGGCATGGCCGAGCGCACGCCCTTGATGCGGGCGATATAGCAGGCGGTGGACACGACGCCGCGCTTGCCGCCGCCGATGATCACCGGCTTGTTGCGAAGCTCCGGGTTGTCGCGTTTCTCGACCGAGGCGAAAAAGGCATCGCAATCCATATGAGCGACGGAAAGGTCGAACAATTCGGGATGCGACAGCACGCGCGGCGAGCCGCAATGCCCGCAGCGGCTGGCGGCGGGGATTTCTGTCAGGCAATCGCGGCAGAGGGCGGGCATGTCAGGGCTGATCGGCGGCGCGCGACAATACCCGCATCGTGGCCTCGATCGTCTCGCCCTTGACCAGCCAGGACAGGGCAAAGGCCCAGACCGCAATCACTTCCAGCCAGAACAGCCAGTCGGGAATCAGGGTATCGGGGTCGAATATCCCCAGCTCTCTCAGCCCCATCATCAGGGCGATGATGAACAGGCAGGCGAAAATCGTTCGCCCTGAGGCGATGTAGATGCGGTTGTTGCGGTGTTTTGCGGCCGGCCATTCGGATTTCGGGGTGGCCGAGCGGGTGAACTTGAACAACGCGAAACAGCCAAGCGAGCCAAGGAACATGGCAGCGGACAAAAGATGCAGTTTGGGGACGATACCGGATGTGGATTCGACGGCTGCAGCGGCAGAATCGCGGTCGATGAAGCCGTTTGCGGGCAGAAGCGCGACGCCGATTGCACCGAAGGCGGCGATGCGGGCCAGATTGTGGTCGCTGATCCATTCGGCATGGGTCGCAACGTAGCCGCGATAGGAGCCAAGGAAGGCGGCGATGGCGGCCAGCGTGCCGACCAGCACATCGCCCATGCCGGTATAGTAATAGGCGCTGATCGAGGGTTCGGTATCGCGGCGGATGATGGCCGCGACGATCAGCGAGACAGGCAGCAGGAAGCCGAGTATCCCGACAACGCGCCTCAGGCCCTTGTAGGACGCGGCGTGGTCTTCTTCGGCGCGGATCGGCAGTTCCGGCATGGCGGCCTCGGGTCTGGCAGATTGGCCGCAGGCTAGCACGAAACCGGGCCGCTTGCAGCCTGATTCCGGGTGGTTTCGGGATGGTGTCAGGCGGTTTGCAGGTCCTCGCGGATGGCGCGGGCGGCGGCGGCGGGGTTGGCGGCCTGCCAGATCGGGCGACCGACGACGATATGATCGGCCCCGGCGCGGATCGCCTCGGCGGGGGTGGCGATGCGCTTCTGGTCGCCCTTGTCGCTGCCCGCCGGGCGCACGCCGGGGGTGACGATCAGGCGGCCCGCCGCCTCGGGCAGGGCGCGGATCAGCGCGGCTTCCTGCGGCGAGGCGATCACGCCGTCGGCCCCGGCGGCGAAGGCCAGGGCGGCGCGTTCGACGACAAGATCGCCGATCTTTCCGGGCTTGATCAGCGCGGCGTCGAGATCGGCGCGATCGAGGCTGGTCAGGATGGTGACGGCGAGGATTTTCGTTTCACTGTCGCCGCGGCCTTTGACGGCGGCGCGCACCACCGATGGATCGCCGTGGACGGTCAGGAAATCGAGGTTGTAGCGGGCGAGTCCGGTGACGGCGGCCTGTACCGTGGCGCCGATATCGAACAGCTTCATGTCAAGGAAGATGCGTTTGCCGGCCTGCTTCAACTCGTCCGCCAGGGCCAGCCCGCCGCCGGTCAGCATGCCGAGGCCGATCTTGTAAAAGCTCACCTCGTCGCCCAGAGCCTCGGCAATGGCCAGTGCTTCGAGGGCGTTCGATACGTCCAAGGCGACAATCAGGCGGTCATCGGGCAGGCGGTCATCGGCCGTTTGCATGGGTGCTCCGTTTTTCAGGTGCTACATTCCGTGGCGCGGTGTCGGTGTCAAGCGCAAGGGACGGCGTATTTCCGGAACAAGGTCGGCTCAGTCATACATGCGCCGGAGGTCCGGGGCTTCAGTGCAATACATATGCACCCAGATATAGCCCTGCTGGAACAGCGCAAGAACCAGCGCGTTCCACGAGCCGAACAGCAGCGCGATGCCCCAGAGGCCGGTGAATACCACGCCGTACATCGCGTTGTCGGTATGGTTGAAGGCACCGCCAGTGACCTTGGGCAGGGCGCGGATCTCCTCGCGGAAATGGTCGCCGCCAAGGGCGCGGGGCAGGGTGAAGTGAACCAGCGTCGAATGCATGGCCCAGATCGCCGGGGCGAGAAGGGCGAGGCCCAGCAGGATTTCGGCGCTGCGATAGCCGGTGATCGGCACGGTATCGGCCCAGCCTGTCAGGATCACCGTCAGGGGCCGCGCGATCAGCAGCGGCATGAAGATCACGGCCCAGATTTTCATGTCGGCGGCCCCGAACAGGCGGCTGAGGAGGTTCCGGTGCAGTTGCAGACGAAACACGATGGCGACGATGATCTGGTGGATGAGGGCCAGCGCGATGCTGGTGATGGCCCAGCAGGTTGCGCTGAGGCCAAGCAGCGTGGGCGCATCTTCGGGGGAGATCATCAGGGCGCAGGCACCGGATGCCATCAGCACCGCCATCATGGCATGTTGCGGCTGGCCTTCGATGATCTGGCCCCAGGTGGACCGGGCGCGGATATCGCTGAGTGTCGGCATGATGGTTCCCCTTTGCACCACCCTAGCATGGCCGCGCGATTGCGCAAAATGCCCGTATCCGGTGGCTTTTTTGTCCAATTGCCGCACTTGCCAAGCGGCGAAACACTTCCCACATCCTTGCCAACAAGGCCCGGACCCGGATGTGCCTGCGACAGGGCGTCCACCAGACGGGCGCTTAACCAAGGAGAACATGATGAACCTGGAAAAGTTCACCGAGCGGTCGCGTGGTTTCGTTCAGGCAGCCCAGACCATCGCAATGCGCGAAAGCCACCAGCGGATCAACCCCGAGCACCTTCTGAAGGCGCTGATGGATGATGCCGAAGGCCTGGCCGCGAACCTGATCAATGCCGCCGGAGGCGATGCGCGGCTGGTCAAGGCGGCGGCGGATGCTGCGGTTGGCAAGATTGCCAAGGTCAGCGGTGCCGGCGATCAGATCTATGTCGATACCCAGACCGCGCGGGTGCTGGACGAGGCGGAAAAGCTGGCCACCAAGGCGGGCGACAGTTTCGTGCCGGTCGAGCGTATCCTGACCGCGCTGGCGGTGGTGAAATCGGCGGCGGCGGATGCGCTGAAGAATGGCGGCGTGACGGCGCAGGCGCTGAACGCGGCGATCAATGACGTGCGCAAGGGCCGCACGGCGGACAGCGCCAGTGCCGAGGATACCTTTGAGGCGCTGAAGAAATATGCCCGCGACCTGACCGAGGCGGCGCGTGACGGCAAGATCGACCCGATCATCGGGCGTGACGAGGAAATCCGCCGCGCCATGCAGGTGCTGTCGCGCCGCACCAAGAACAACCCGGTGTTGATCGGCGAACCCGGTGTCGGCAAGACGGCGATTGCCGAAGGCCTGGCGCTCAGGATCGTCAATGGCGATGTGCCGGAAAGCCTGGCCAACAAGAAGCTGATGGCGCTGGATATGGGTGCGCTGATTGCCGGTGCGAAATATCGCGGCGAGTTCGAAGAACGCCTGAAGGCGATCCTGAACGAGGTGACCTCGGCTGCCGGGGAGATCATCCTGTTCATCGACGAGATGCACACCCTTGTCGGGGCGGGCAAATCCGAAGGTGCGATGGATGCGGCCAACCTGATCAAGCCGGCGCTGGCGCGCGGTGAATTGCATTGTATCGGTGCAACCACCTTGGATGAATATCGCAAGCATGTGGAGAAAGACGCCGCCCTGGCGCGGCGGTTCCAGCCGGTGCTGATCGAGGAACCGACGGTCGAGGACACGATCAGTATCCTGCGCGGCATCAAGGAAAAGTACGAACTGCACCACGGTATCCGCATTTCCGACAGTGCCCTGGTGGCGGCGGCGACGCTCAGCCATCGCTATATCACCGACCGGTTCCTGCCGGACAAGGCGATCGACCTGATGGACGAAGCCGCCAGCCGGTTGCGGATGGAGGTGGATTCCAAGCCCGAGGAACTGGACGCGCTGGACCGCGAATTGCTGCAAAAGCAGATCGAGGCGGAGGCGCTGAAGAAGGAAACCGATGCGGCCTCGCAGGATCGTCTGGGACGGCTGGAAAAGGAACTGGCCGATCTGCAGGAGAAATCCAGCCAGATGACGGCCCGCTGGCAGGCGGAACGCGACAAGCTGGCGGGTGCCCGCGATATCAAGGAATTGCTGGACAAGGCGCGCAACGATTTTGAAACCGCACGCCGCGCCGGTGATCTGGCGAAGATGGGTGAATTGCAATACGGCGTGATCCCCGATCTGGAACGCAAACTGGCCAAGGCCGAGGAAGCCGGCGACGACGTGATGGTCGACGAGGCGGTGCGCCCCGAGCATATCGCATCGGTGGTCGAACGCTGGACCGGCATTCCGGTGGACAAGATGCTGGAAGGCGAGCGCGACAAGTTGCTGCGCATGGAAGAGGCCATTGGCCGGCGGGTCATCGGCCAGTCGGCGGCGGTGCGGGCGGTCTCCAATGCGGTGCGCCGGGCGCGCGCCGGGCTGAACGATCCGAACCGGCCGCAGGGCTCGTTCCTGTTCCTCGGGCCGACCGGCGTCGGCAAGACCGAACTGACCAAGGCGCTGGCGGAATTCCTGTTCGATGACGATACCGCGATGGTGCGCATCGACATGTCGGAATTCATGGAAAAGCACGCGGTCAGCCGCCTGATCGGTGCGCCGCCGGGCTATGTCGGCTATGACGAGGGCGGCGTGCTGACCGAAGCGGTGCGGCGCCGGCCCTATCAGGTGGTGCTGTTCGACGAGGTGGAAAAGGCGCATCCCGATGTCTTCAACGTACTGTTGCAGGTGCTGGATGACGGGGTTCTGACCGACGGGCAGGGAAGGACGGTTGATTTCAAGCAGACGCTGATCATCCTGACGTCCAACCTTGGCTCGCAGGCGCTGAGCACCTTGCCGGAAGGCCAGGATTCCTCTGCCGTGCGGGCCGAGGTGATGGAGGCGGTCCGGGCGCATTTCCGGCCGGAATTCCTGAACCGGCTGGACGAGATCGTGCTGTTCGACCGGCTGAGCCGCGACAACATGGACGGCATCGTCGATATCCAGCTTGCGATCCTTGGCAAGCGGCTGGAAGGGCGGAAAATCCGGCTGGATGTGGACGACAAGGCGCAGACCTGGCTGGCCAATCAGGGCTATGATCCGGTCTATGGCGCGCGTCCGCTGAAGCGGGTGATCCAGAAGGCCCTGCAGGACCCGCTGGCGGAATTGCTGCTGGGCGGCAAGGTGCTGGACGGGGCCGAGGTCGATGTTTCGGCGGATGATGCCGGGCTGGTGATCGACGGTATGTCGGCGGTTGATCGTCCGCCGGAAGGTGTGCGGCTGAACTGATCGGCTGACAGATTGGGAAAGGCCCCGGATCGTGGTCCGGGGCTTTTCGGCGCGGGGTGCATTTCGGTTTGACCCGCCCTTGCACCTGTGGTTCAAGCGGCATCGCAGGCGGCATGCCCGCGCCAGAGATTGAGGCCCGATCCCATGAACTCCGCGACCCGCGCGCAGAACCTGATCCCCTATGAAAGTTTCGAGGTCGGGCAGGTGGTGACCTTTGGGGCCTACAAGGTGACCGAGGCCGAAATCATCGAATTTGCCAGCAAATACGATCCGCAATTCTTCCACCTGGACCACGAGGCGGCGAAGAAGTCGCTGTTTGGCGGGCTATGCGCCAGTGGCTGGCATACCTGCGCGATGACGATGTCGATGCTGGTGGAGAACATGGCCAGGACCGGCGGTTCGCTGGGCTCGCCCGGGGTGGATGATCTGCGCTGGAAAAAGCCGGTCTATCCCGGTGATGTGCTGTCGGTGACGATGGAAGTGGAAGAACTGATCCCGTCGAAAAACCGCCCGCAGATCGGTATCGTCGCCAGCCGGGTCACGGTACGCAACCAGTCGGGCGATGCGGTGATGACGTTCCTGAGCAAGGGGATATTTCCCCGCACGGCGTGACGGGGCGGATTCCCAACTGCGCCGGAATGCGGTAGTCTGGCGGCAAGGACCGGCAATGCAGACCGGCAATCAGGGGGGAATATCATGACTCGCAGGATCGACGCCTTGCTGGCGGAATACGGCGAAAGCCATCAGAACCCGACGAACAAGGCAGTACACTGGATATGCGTGCCGGTGATCGTCTGGACCGTGGCGGCCTTGTTATGGTCGCTGCCTGTCCCGGCAAGCTGGGCTGCCAATCCCTACATGACCTGGCTGTCGCCGGTGCTGGCCGGGGCCTTGATCTACTATATCATCATGTCCTGGCAACTGGCCGTCGGCTTCGCCATCTTCGCGGGTTTGTGTTTCTGGGTGATCCTGAAGGTGGATGCGGCATTCACCGCCCCGGTCTGGCAGATCGCGCTGGTGGTGTTCGTGCTGGCCTGGATCGGGCAGTTCTGGGGCCACAAGGTCGAGGGCAAGAAGCCGTCCTTCTTCAAGGACGTGCAGTTCCTGCTGATCGGCCCGGCATGGTTGCTGCATTTCCTGTATCGCCGGTTCGGCATCTCTTATTGAGGCGCGGCCCGGCGGTGCCGCCGGGCGGGGTGGTTTCGCCGGTCAATCCAGAGCCAGCGCGTCCCTGACGATGCCCGACAGCAGATCCTCGACCGCCTGCATCTCGTTGTCTGGATAATCGTCATGCCCGACAATGGTGGTGTCCATCGCATCCGGCGTGGTGTAGGCGAAGATGGTGTAGGGGCAATAGGCGAGGTTGGCGGGGTTCACCTGCATCACCTCGCGCGAGATGGTGGCCGAGCAGAACGAGAATACCTGTGCGCGGAAGAAAATCTTCTCGGACGCCCCGACATCCATCGCGGTCCGGTCCAGCATCGCGCCGACATGGCTGACATTGTCGATCTTCAGCCCGCGCCCGATGATCTCGGATTCCAGCGAGAACAATACATCCTCGATATCTTCCTGCACGATATAGGTGATCGCCTTGTCGGCCATCGCAGGCGTCGCCAGCATGACCGCCAGCAGGGGGGCAAGATGGAGTTTCATGATGCGGGCCTCCTTGGGGCGACAGGTGTCGATAAAGCATAGGCCGGGGGCATCGGCACGGTCACGCGAAACTTCATGCGCCTTGGTCGCAGGCGGCATTGAAAGATTTTCAACGCCTTCGTGAGCGGTGTTGTTTTGCCAGCGGCGTTGCGCCAGCATATTGCAGGGTGAAACGCGACCGGAGAAAGCCCAGATGACCTATCGTTTCAGAACCACGCTGCGCGACCGCGATGTGACGCCGGAAGTGCATTACCTTAATCGCCGGCAGGTGATCGGCGGGGCATTGGCGCTGGGCGGGATCGGCAGCGCGGCGGGCGCGGCGGTGCCGTTTGCCGAGGGCGAGGTGCCCAATTCCTTCGAGGATATATCGAGCTACAACAATTTCTACGAATTCGGCACCGGCAAGGAAGACCCGAAACGCCATGCCGGCAGTCTGACCACCAAGCCGTGGAGCGTGAAGATCGACGGCCTGGTCGACAAGCCGGGCGATTACGCGCTGGAAGACATCCTGTCGGGTGTCAGCATCGAGGAACGCATCTATCGCATGCGCTGTGTCGAGGCGTGGTCGATGATCGTGCCCTGGAACGGGTTCCAGTTGTCCGAGCTGCTGGCGCGGGTCGGGCCGAAAAGCGATGCGCGCTTTGTCGCCTTTGAAACCCTGGTCCGCCCCGAGGAAATGCCGGGGCAGACCTCGCGGATGCTCGATTGGCCCTACCGCGAGGGGTTGCGCCTGGACGAGGCGATGAATCCGCTGACGCTGCTGGCGACCGGGATTTACGGGCGCGATCTGCCCAACCAGAACGGCGCGCCGCTCCGGCTGGTGGTGCCGTGGAAATATGGCTTCAAGTCGATCAAGTCGATCGTGCGGATAACCCTGACCGCGCGGATGCCGCAATCCACCTGGAACATGTTGATCCCGAACGAGTATGGCTTTTATTCCAACGTCAACCCGGAGGTCGATCACCCGCGCTGGTCGCAGGCCAGCGAACGCGCGGTTGGCGGCGGGCTGTTCGCCAAACGAAAACCGACCCTGATGTTCAACGGCTACGCCGACGAGGTGGCGGCGATGTATGACGGCATGGACCTGAG
>JAIOJF010000020.1:65000-86392 GCA_019911965.1 Paracoccaceae bacterium
AACAGGGTGAGAGACCCTGTCGCCGAAAGTCCAAGGGTTCCTGCTTAAAGCTAATCTGAGCAGGGTAAGCCGACCCCTAAGGCGAGGCCGAAAGGCGTAGTCGATGGGAACCACGTTAATATTCGTGGGCCAGGAGGATGTGACGGATCGAAAGCGTAGTTATCCCTTATCGGATTGGGGTAGCTGCCGGACGGTTCCTGGAAATAGCCCTCCATTAGATCGTACCCTAAACCAACACAGGTGGACTGGTAGAGCATACCAAGGCGCTTGAGAGAACTACATTGAAGGAACTCGGCAAAATACCTCCGTAAGTTCGCGAGAAGGAGGCCCCGTCAGCAGGCAACTGTCGGCGGGGGGCACAGACCAGGGGGTGGCGACTGTTTACTAAAAACACAGGGCTCTGCGAAGTGGCAACACGACGTATAGGGTCTGACGCCTGCCCGGTGCTGGAAGGTTAAATGGAGGGGTGCAAGCTCCGAAATGAAGCCCCAGTAAACGGCGGCCGTAACTATAACGGTCCTAAGGTAGCGAAATTCCTTGTCGGGTAAGTTCCGACCTGCACGAATGGCGTAACGACTTCCCCGCTGTCTCCAATGTAGACTCAGCGAAATTGAATTGCCTGTTAAGATGCAGGCTTCCCGCGGTTAGACGGAAAGACCCCGTGCACCTTTACTACAGCTTCACACTGGCATTAGGTCAGAGATGTGCAGGATAGGTGGTAGGCTTTGAATCGGGGACGCCAGTCCTCGTGGAGCCATCCTTGAGATACCACCCTTCGCTTGCTTGATGTCTAACCGCGGTCCGTTATCCGGATCCGGGACCCTGTGTGGCGGGTAGTTTGACTGGGGCGGTCGCCTCCTAAAGAGTAACGGAGGCGCGCGATGGTGGGCTCAGGTTGGTCGGAAATCAACCGTAGAGTGCAATGGCAGAAGCCCGCCTGACTGCGAGACTGACAAGTCGAGCAGAGACGAAAGTCGGTCATAGTGATCCGGTGGTCCCGAGTGGAAGGGCCATCGCTCAACGGATAAAAGGTACGCCGGGGATAACAGGCTGATACTGCCCAAGAGTCCATATCGACGGCAGTGTTTGGCACCTCGATGTCGGCTCATCTCATCCTGGGGCTGGAGCAGGTCCCAAGGGTACGGCTGTTCGCCGTTTAAAGAGGTACGTGAGCTGGGTTTAGAACGTCGTGAGACAGTTCGGTCCCTATCTGCCGTGGGTGTAGGAGACTTGAGAGGAGTTGCCCCTAGTACGAGAGGACCGGGGTGAACGAACCACTGGTGGACCAATTGTCGTGCCAACGGCAGTGTTGGGTAGCTATGTTCGGACAGGATAACCGCTGAAGGCATCTAAGCGGGAAGCCCCCCTCAAAACCAGGTCTCCCTTGAGGGCCGTGGTAGACCACCACGTCGATAGGCCGGAGATGTAAGTGCAGTAATGCATTCAGTTGACCGGTACTAATTGCCCGATAGGCTTGATTTGATCCAGTAAAAGCAAGATTTACGGATCAGAAGTCGGAAAGACTTCTCGTGTATGAGCGGACGCTTGTCCGCTCGTTTTCAGTTCTTACTCGGTTTGGTGGTCATAGCGCGAGGTAAACTCCCGATCCCTTCCCGAACTCGACCGATAAGACCCGCCGCGCCGATGGTACTGCGTCTTAAGACGTGGGAGAGTAGGTCACCGCCAAACCTAGCAAGAACTGAAAACGCTCTCGGAACGATGAAATGCCTCGATTTCCGGTGAATTTGAGGCGACGCGCCGATCCGGCGCATTTGGCGCGGGGTGGAGCAGCCCGGTAGCTCGTCAGGCTCATAACCTGAAGGTCGTAGGTTCAAATCCTACCCCCGCAACCAAATTATCTTGTAAAAACAAATGCATAGCTTGGGGTATTCTAGTACCACAGGCCATTTTGCGTTTTACCTCAACGCCACATCAACACCGCGCCCAAAAAACGGCATTCGCCGACATTGGGCGGCATTTGCGTAAGCGAAACGTACGCCCCGTCCATTTCCAGCCTTTTACGCTTCCGAAGATGCTGATCTGATTTGCCGAGACCGGCAATTTGGAGGATAGCACCAAATGGAGCAACATTTGTTAGCGGAGCCCGAAGCGGGCACGCTTAGGTTGGAGATTCTGGAGGGGCCGACGGGGCGGCGGAACTGGCCTGATGATGTGAAGGGGCGAATTGTTGCAGAAACGCTTGTTCCCGGGGCCCGTGTGGTTGATGTCGCCCGTCGCCACGGCATGGGGGCGCAGCATTTGTCGACCTGGCGTCGGCTGGCACGGGAAGGCAAGATTGTTTTGGCGGGCGATAGTTTTACAACCGAGCCGATGTTTGCGGCTCTGGAGGTTGCGCCTGACATTTCGCCGCCGCCGAATGGCGAGTTTGTTGCGATTGATTTTGGCGAGGTGACGGTCCGGCTGCCTGGGGATGTCCCGGCGCGTCGAATTGCGGACATCGCGCATGCGCTGCGGGAGGTGCGGTGATCATTCCGTCGCAGGCGGTCAAGATCGTGGTGGCGACAAGGCCGGTCGACTTTCGCAAAGGCCATGACGGGTTGGCGGCGGTCGTGCAAAACGAGCTGGGGCTGGACCCGCATTCCGGGATCATCGTGGTATTCAGGGCGAAGCGTGGCGACCGGATCAAGGTTCTGCTGTGGGATGGGTCTGGGCTGGTGATGGCCTACAAACGGCTGGAGCAAGGCAAGTTCGCCTGGCCGGGCATCAGTGATGGCGTGATGCGGCTTTCCAAAGGGCAGTTTGAGGCGCTGTTCGAAGGTCTGGATTGGCGGCGTGTTCTGGCGCGTCGGGTGCGCCGTCCGGGTGCGGCAGAGTGACTCCGGCGGTGTTTTGGCCGTGCGGAATATGGGGATTCTGGCTATGATCCGGATATGTCCCAGTCCCTGAAAACCATTGATCCTGAACGACTTTCGCCCGATCTGCGGGCCGCTTTCGAGGCCATGCAGGCACAGGTCGTGGCGATCAGCGAGGCCAACGTCCGGCTTGAGCATCTGGTCAAAGAAATGCGCCATGCGCTTTATGGCAAGAAGTCTGAAAAACTCGCGCCCGATGAACGCCAGCTTTGCTTTGAAGACCTCGAGGTGGCGGTCGCAGAAGCCGAAGAACACCAGGCTCGCCTGAAGCAGGATGATGCCCCACGCAAAAAGACCTCCAAGCCTAAACGCAACCTTGGCAACCTGCCCAGGGAACTGCCGCGCATTGAGAACATTATCGAGCCTGACAACACGCTTTGTCCGTGCGGCTGTGGCGAGATGGTGCGGATTGGCGAAGACCGTACCGAGCGCCTTGATATTGTACCAGCCCAGTTGCGTGTCATCGTGACGATCCGACCGAAATATGCCTGCCCGACCTGCAAGGGCGGTGTGACTCAGGCGAAATCACCACCCCATCTGATTGAAGGCGCCCTGCCGACAGAGGGCGCCATCGCCCATGTGCTGGTCTCCAAATACGCGGACCATTTACCGCTCTATCGGCAAAGCCAAATTCTGAACCGGTCAGGCCTTGATTTACATCGCTCAACGCTGGCCGGATGGGTTGGCAAAGCCTCGTTCCATCTGACCCCGATCGTGGACCGGCTGGCCGAGCATCTGAAGGCTTCAACCAAGCTGTTTATGGATGAAACCACCGCCCCGGTTCTTGATCCCGGGCGCGGCAAAACCAAAACCGGCTATCTTTGGGCGCTGGCCCGCGATGATCGAAGCTGGGGCGGGGATGATCCGCCAGGTGTGGTCTACTTTTATGCTGACGGGCGTGGTGGCAAACATGCGGAAGAATTTTTGCAAGGGTTCAAGGGTATCCTGCAGGTCGACGGTTATGCCGGTTACAACCGGTTGACCAAAGGTTCTCGTACCGACGGGGCCCTGACGCTGGCGTTCTGCTGGGCGCATGCACGACGCAAGCTGAAGGAAATATATGATCGTGATGGGTCCGAAATCGCCGCCGAGGGCCTGCGCTGGATCAGTGAGTTCTACAAGATTGAGGCCGAAATCTGTGGCACCTCATCAGGCCAACGCCTGTCGGCCCGCCAAACCCGAACCAAGCCGCTGATGGATGACTTTGGCCTCTGGCTGCGCGCGCAACTGGCCCGCATCTCGGGCAAATCCCGCCTCGGCGAGAAACTGCGCTACATCCACAGCCACTGGGACGGTTTGCAAATATTCCTGACTGATGGCCGGATCGAGATCGACTCCAACACCGTCGAGCGCACGATCCGCCCAATTGCCTTAAATCGCAAGAACGCGCTATTTGCGGGCCACGACGAAGGCGGCAAGAACTGGGGCCGCATAGCTTCGCTGATCGAGACCTCCAAGATGAACGGCGTTGAGCCCTTCGCCTACATCAAGGCAACCCTTGAGGCTATCGCCGCAGGTTACCCGGCCTCCCAAATCGACAGCCTCATGCCCTGGGCCTTCAATCAAACGTCAAGCTGAAATCGTGACGGGTCGTGCGTACCGCTTACGCATTTGCGGGCTCTGGCGCGACAACGTGCCGAAGCGCGTCTCGACGGCCTCCAGCATCATGTCGCGCTCGTCCGAGCCGCTGACCCCGGCATTGGCGACGGCGCACCAGGCGTTGATCTCGCGGTAATGGGCATCGATGAGGAAGGCGGCACGGATTGGCACGCGCTTAAGGCTATCCTTAAGCCGCCTTCGTCAGGCCAAGGTGTCCGGTCGAAACGGGGGCCAGTTCACTTTCGTTCCGCCGACATCCGCGAAGTCGCCTGCATCGCGCATGTCAGGCGCAAGTTTGGGGACATCCACAGAGCCCAAGGCTCGGCCATCGCCGATGAAGCCATCCGTCGCATCGCGCAACTCTACACGGTCGAGAAAGAAGCGCGACGGTCCCCACCAGATCGGCGGATCGAGATCCGGCAAGCCAAGGCAAAACCCGACTTCGACGATCTGGAAATCTGGCTACACGCCCAGTTGCCCAGAATCTCCGGCAAATCACCATTGGCCACTGCGATCCGCGATGCCCTGACGCGCATGGCGCGGCTCAGGCCTTATCTTGATCACGGCATCCTGGAATTGGATAGCAACACGGCCGAGAGGGCGATGCGATCTGTCGCTATCGTACGCAAGAGCTATCTGTTCGTCGGATCGCAAATTGGTTGCCGTGCTGCCGCTATCGCCTACACCCTGATCGAAACAGCCAGGCTGACAGGTATCGACCCGCTGGTTTGGCTGGCCGATACTCTGACCCGCATCCCAGACTAAAAGATCAATCGCGTCGAAGATCTGCTGCCATGGAAATCCGTATCATAGGGCGGTCAGGCCGGACGCTTACGTACAGTTTTCCCAAACCACCTCTTGACAGGGGGCATTTATCCATCAGCCCAAGGCATAGCCAGCACTACGAACGGTGCGTAGAGGATCGTCACCACCTTGCCCACACAGGGCTTTGCGCAAGCGGCCAATATGGACATCGACGGTGCGGGTCTCGATATGGATATCGTTGCCCCAGACACGGTCGAGCAACTGTTCGCGGCTAAAAACCCGCCCTGGTCTTTCCATGAAAGTGGCGAGCAGGCGAAACTCGGTCGGGCCGAGTTTCACCAACTTGCCAGCACGGGTTACTCGATGGGTTTCGCCGTCAAGCTGGATATCCTTGAACTCCAGCACGATGCCGACGGATGAAGGGCGCACGCGCCGCAGGTTGGCGCGGATGCGGGCCATCAGTTCAACGATGGAGAAGGGCTTGATCACATAGTCATCTGCTCCGGTTTCAAGGCCGCGGACCCGATCCACCTCCTCGGAACGCGCCGATAGCATGATGACCGGAATGGCGCGCGTCTCGGCCCGCGATTTCAGGTGCCGGCACACCTCGATCCCTGAAAGCTTGGGCATCATCCAATCGAGAACGATCAGGTCGGGGGGGTCCTCGCGGACCAGCATGATTGCCTCTTCGCCGTCTTGCGCGAGGTTGACCCGGTAGTTTTCAGCAGCAAGGTTGTAGGACAGCACTTCGCGCTGTGCCGGCTCATCCTCGACCAGCAGGATCAGGGGGCGTTCAATGGTCGCCATGCGATCTCCCTATCTGCCGAGACTGATGTGATCGACGTGTTGTCTGCTTTGGGGCGATCGTCCACGGGCAAGGTACCGGTAGTAAGGTAGATCACCTGCTCGGCAATCCCGGACGCATGATCACCCATCCGTTCGATGTTCTTGGCGATAAAATGCAGATGCAGGCAAGTCGAGATGTTCCGTGGATCTTCCATCATATGCGCGAGAAATTCGCGGAACAGCGAGTTGTACATCTGATCGATGTCGTGGTCGGTCTGCCGCACCCGTTCGGCCAGGTCGGCGTCACCCTTGACATAGGCGTCGAGCACATTCTTGAGCTGTTGCTGTACTGCCCTGGCCATGCGCCGGATCAACCCGGCGGAGTTTCCGACGGCTGGCATTTTGGACAGAACAGTCGAGCGTTTGGCAAGATTCTTGGCATAATCGCCACAACGCTCTAGCGCCGCTGCGATTTTAATCGCGGTAAGCGCAGTACGCAGATCGGCAGCCGCAGGCGCGTGCAGCGCGATCAGGCGGGCGGTCTCGGCGTTGATCTGCTCTTCAAGGGCGTCGATGGACCGGTCGCCCTTGAGCACGGCATTGGCAAGTTCGTCATCGTGAGTTTCCAGCGAGCGGGCCGCGTCCATAATGGCCGCTTCGACAAGCCCGCCCATGCGCGCAATCATGATCTGCACGGATTCCAGGTCGCGGTTCAGGTTGGGCGTGATGTGGGATTCGGGTTTCATCATTTCCTCTGTCGGCAAGTCCGGCTGACCATATGGCCACTCTGGATCCGGCCCGCCACGCTTATGCGACAGTTTTGTAATAGTTTTATGAAGGCGGTTCAGTTTCTCGGCAGAAGAACCGTAAAGCACGACCCCTTGCCCAGTTCGCTGCTGATGGTGAGGTGTCCGCGATGACGGTTGACGATATGCTTGACGATGGCAAGCCCCAGCCCAGTGCCACCCTTCTCGCGGGAACGGTGGGTGTCAACGCGGTAGAATCGCTCGGTCAGGCGCTGCAAGTGTTGTTCTTCAATGCCTTCACCGTGGTCGACCACATCTATCTGCAGCAGCATTTCGTTGGAGGGCGGATGAATATCAACTCTGACCAACTTGCCGGAGGCTCCGTATTTGATCGCATTTTCGATCAGGTTCTGGAACACCTGCAACAATTGATCAGCATCGGCCGGGACAGGCTGCGCAATGTCTGCACCGTAAATTTCAAGTACGACGCCGGCCGCATCGGCGACTGGGTGCAGGGCGGCTACGGCGGATTGGATCACCGCCACAACGTTCACGGCAGTGGTGGGGCGGCGGCGTTCCTCTGCCTCGACCTTGGAAAGGGAAAGAAGGTCTTGCACAAGGCGGCTCATGCGTCCTGTCTCGCGTTGCATAATGGTCAGGAAACGGTCGCGGGCGGCAGGATCGTCCCTGGCTGCTTCCTTCAGGGTTTCGATGAACCCTGCCAGCGCAGTCAGGGGAGTGCGTAATTCATGGCTGACATTGGCAACAAAATCTCGGCGCAATTGGCCGATGAGTTCCTGTTCTGTTGTGTCCTGGAAGGCGCAAAGGACTCCGCTTTTGTCGGTGCCGGAGACGGGAGTCACCGTGACGAGGTAGGCTACCTCATGCGACGGACCATGAATCACATAGCGTGCCTGCCCAGCCACCCTATCGCGCAGCGCAACTTCAATCGCGGCCAGCAAGGCTGGTTGACGCAGGGCGATGGCGTGGTGGCGACCGATCTGGCTTGTTTCCAGAATGGCCTTGGCCGCCGGGTTTGCCGCGAAGATCAGTTCATCTGCCCCGATCATCACCAATGGCAAGTTGACGCCGCCCAGAATATCGTCAAGAAAATGCCAGTCCATTTCAATTCCTTTCGCCGACGCATTCATATACTGGGCGTGCTGAAACGCTTTGCCAAGGATTGTCGGGAGCTGCGAGGCGCGCATGACACTGTTCGGAACGTCCACCGCAGCACGCCTCCACCAAGAACCTCAGACGGCCACGCATCAGGTCCATGCAGACGAATTTTCGGTTGCTGCGCCCTTCCCGCCTGTACCGGATCAGACCGGACCGGGCTAGGACCCCAAGATTGGCCGACATCGTGTTCTCACGCATCCCCAGTTCGCTGCTGATATTACCGGCCGACTTCGCTTTCTCCTCATCCTGGATAAGTAGTCGAAACAAGTCAGGCCGAGTGGATTGGCTGAGGGCAGCGAAGGTGTCGAGGCCATCATTCTTATCCATATATCTGGAACTTTGGAGTTGTTTGCTGTTCGTCAGGCGGTCCCGCCAGATGCATCGGGATTGGAAAAAGATGTCAGATCGCCTTTCGGCCGATCGTCGTCAGGCAGATCGCCTGATACCAGATAGATCACCTGTTCGGCGATCGACGTAATGTGATCCCCCATCCGCTCGATGTTCTTGGCGATGAAATGCAGATGCATACAGGCGGTGATGCTGTGAGGTTCTTCCATCATGTGCGTCAAGAGTGAACGAAAAAGAGTATTGTACATCTCATCGATCTCGCGGTCCCGCGCCCGAACCTCTTGGGCAATTTCGAGATCGCGTCGCGTAAAGGCATTGAGCGCGTCCGTCATCATGTCGACGACCGCCTTCTGCATGCGGCGCAGAGCCGGGGAAGCGTCTTTGACCGGGTGCGCATGGGCCAGCACGGACGTTCGCTTGGCGATGTTCTTTGCGTAGTCGCCGCAACGTTCCAGATTCGTGGCGATGCTCATGACCGTCAAAACAGTACGAAGGTCGCCCGCATTTGGCGACCGAGTTGCGAGAATGCGGGCGCAATCGATCTTGATGCTCTCGTCGAGCTCGTCGATGGCCTTGTCATTTCTCCGCACGGCGTCGGCCATTTCCAGATTGTTGGTCTCCAGGGCCTCGGCAGCCCTGAGCATGGCCTCATCGACCAAGCCGGCCATCTTCATGAGGATGGCCTGAGCGTGTTCAAGGTCGCGGTCGAAAGCACCGGAGATGTGTTTGGTGGTCATGACAGGTTCCTATCCAATCCGGCCAGAAATGTAACTTTCTGTGCGGCTGTCCTTGGGGTTGGTGAATATCTCGTCGGTATCGCCGTATTCGACGAGGCTGCCGAGGTGGAAGAAGGCGGTTTTCTGGCTGACCCGCGCGGCCTGCTGCATCGAGTGAGTGACGATGACCACGGTGTATTTCTCGCGCAAGGTGTCGATCAGTTCCTCGATCTGCGCGGTCGCGATGGGATCGAGCGCCGAGCATGGCTCATCCATCAGCAACACTTCGGGGTCGGTGGCTACGGCGCGCGCGATGCACAGGCGCTGTTGCTGGCCACCCGAAAGCCCGGTGCCGGGCTCGTGCAGGCGGTCCTTGACCTCGTCCCAGATCGCGCCGCGGCGCAGCGATCGCTCGACGATCTCGTCCATATCGGCTCTGGACCTGGCCAAGCCATGGATTTTGGGGCCATAGGCGACATTGTCATAGATCGACTTGGGAAACGGGTTCGGCTTTTGAAACACCATGCCGACGCGGGCGCGCAACTGCACCGGGTCGATATTGCGGTCATAAATGTCCTCGCCGTCGATGCAGATATCGCCCTCAACTCGGCAGATATCGATCGTGTCGTTCATCCGGTTGATACAGCGTAGGAAGGTGGATTTGCCGCAGCCCGACGGACCGATGAAGGCCGTGACGGAGCGTTCCATGATATCGACATCGACATCCTTGATCGCATGGGTATCGCCGTAATGGACCTGCACGTGGCGCGCGCTGATCTTGCTAGCGTTGGTGTCAACATCGCGGTTTATGGCTTCTAGGTCGTCCACGGCCTCTCCTTTCGGGGGGTTTACCATTTGCGTTCAAACTTGCTGCGCAGGTAGATCGCGGTGGCGTTCATCATGATGAGGAATGTCAGCAGCACGAGGATGGCGGCAGATGTCCGGCTGACAAAGCCGCGCTCGGGGCTGTCGGCCCAAATGAAGATTTGCGTCGGCAGGGCGGTGGCGCTGTCAAACGGCGTTGTGGGCGCAGAGGTGATGAAGGCATTCATCCCGATCAGCAGAAGCGGTGCAGTTTCTCCAAGGGCCTGTGCCAAGCCAATGATCGTACCGGTCAGGATGCCCGGCATTGCAAGCGGCAGGACATGATGGAAAACGACCTGCTGTTTTGATGCGCCGACCCCAAGAGCCGCTTCGCGGATTGACGGGGGTACGGCCTTCAATGCGGCGCGCGTGGCGATAATGATCGTCGGCAACGTCATGAGCGCAAGCGTCAGTCCACCAACGATCGGCGCCGATCGGGGCATACCGAACCAATTGAGGAAAACAGCCAGAGCCAGCAGGCCGAAGACAACCGAAGGGACGGCAGCCAGGTTGTTGATATTGATTTCGATGATATCACTCAGCCGATTTTTCGGAGCAAATTCCTCGAGGTAGATCGCGGCACCGATACCGAGCGGGAACGAGACCACAAAGCAAACGAGCAGCGCCCAGAACGATCCCACCAACGCGCCTTTGAGGCCTGCAAGTTCGGGAAAACGTGAATCCGCACTGGTGATGAGGGTGGTGTTCAGGGGTGTGGAAATAACTCCGGCGGCGTCAAGCGTATCGAAACGCGCGATTTCGGCATCGTCGAGACGACGGTTCTCTTCTGGCGTATCGCGCTTGATAAGCCCTTTGTTGAGTTGATCGAAATTATCCGATGCCGGCACCTTGATGGTGATCGTTTTGCCAATCAGAGAGGCGTCAGCCATCACGCGATCGCGCAAATTGAACTCGGCACCACTTGACAATAACTGCGTCACCTCACGGGAAGCTGTGCGGCTGGACATGTCGACATCGGGGAAATACGCGCCGAGGGATGCGGCCAGCATTTCTTCATACTTGCCCCGCTTGAGCTTGTCCGGATCAACCTTGTCAGGGTCTACGAACACTTCCAGCCTGAGATGGGTCTGTGTGAAAGCAGGGTAGCCGGTGCTGAGCAGCGAGCCCACGAGAACCAGCAGCATGGACAAGGCAAAGAGGATTGCCGCGATGCCGAAGCCCTGCAGAAGTTTCTGTTTGCGATTGCGTCGGGCAAGGCCTTGACGAACCAGTTCGGTCGTGGAACGGGAACGGCCGGGCCCAGCCTTTTCTGAAGTGATATCGGTCATGTCGGGCCTCAGTCGTAGATTTCGCGGTACTTGCGGACAATCCGCAACGCGAAGACGTTGATGATCAGCGTGGCAAGAAACAGCATCATGCCAAGGGCGAAAGCGGACAGGGTCTTGGGGTTGTCGAAAGACGTGTCCCCGATCAGAAGCGTGACGATCTGTACTGTCACGGCGGTGACACTGTCGAGCGGGTTGATTGTCATCTTGGCGATCAGTCCGGCGGCCATGACCACGATCATCGTTTCACCGATGGCGCGGCTGACAGCGAGCAGAACACCACCCACGATGCCGGGTATGGCCGCAGGAAAAAGCACGTTCAACATCATCTCGCCCCGCGTGGCACCAAGTGCCAGGGCACCATCGCGCAGGCTGCGCGGCACGGCTGAAAGCGCATCGTCGGCAAAGGACGAGATGAAGGGGATCAGCATGATGCCCATGACCCCACCCGCAGCAAGCGCTGTATTCGGGGCCACATCGACGCCAATAGACGCCGCAAACTGCCGAATGGCCGGCGCGACCGTGAGAACCGCGAAGAAGCCATAGACAACCGTGGGCACGCCGGCGAGGATTTCCAGAACCGGCTTCACCGCTTTTCGGACGCGGTGAGGCGCGAATTCGTTGAGATAGATCGCTGTCATCAAGCCGACAGGAACCGCAACGAACAGCGCTACCGCCGAGATCACAATTGTGCCGAGGAACACCGGAATGGCGCCAAAGGCGCCTTCTGCGGCCACCTGATCTTCGCGGATCGGTATTTGCGGTTCCCAGCTTGTCCCGAACAGGAATTCGGTCACAGGCACTATCTGGAAGAACTTGATGGTCTCGAATGTCAGCGCAAACACGATACCGATGGTGACGAAAATCGCGGCAGAAGCGCAGAAGACCATCAGACCCAACACGATGCGTTCTGTCCCCTGACGAGCGCGAAACTGCTCCGAAACGCTGCGACGCGCAAGCCAGAGCAAGATCGTGGCAGCGATCGCCACAAGCGCCACAAGCAACCAGTCGGCAATCCGGCTATAGCGTACCAACCGTTCTGCGGCCTCGATCTTCCATGGCTCGGGCGTTCCAAACACCCGACCACCTGCAATGGACTTGATTTCGGCGACGACGAGCTGTGACGCGCCGCTGTCCAATGCTTCGAATGTCCCTGCGGGAAGGCCCCTTAGCATGACCCAATCGACAACGGTACTTTCAAGTACAAGCCACAACAAAACGCCTACAAGAACTGGCACGAGAACCGTCAAAGCCGCAAAAAGCCCGTGAAAAGATTCAAGAGAATGGAGCTTCGCACCGCCTGCGCGGATTGAAAGAGCCGCCCGCCGATTCACGAAGTAGGCCAGCAGTGTTGCGCCAAGCAGGAGCAGAAAGGCGATTATGACCATGACGGGACCAAAAGACAAAAGTGAAAGACCCGCCCGGACTTGTTCCGGGCGGGATTGGTTGAACGGCTAGCGCTTACTTCGCAACCATGTTTACGGCGTTGACCGCAGCCTCATGAGCCGCAGCGCGGGTTGCGTCACCAAGCGGAACCATGCCGCGCTCGGAAAGGTAGCCGCCCGGGCCCATCGCATCTTCCGAGGTGTACTCTTCGACGAATTCCTGCAGGCCGGGGATCACGCCGCGGTGTGCGTTTTTGACGTAGAAGAACAAGGGGCGCGAGATGTCATATTCACCGGACTCGATGGTTTCAAAGCTGGGCGCAACACCTTCGATCGCGACAGCCTTCAAAGTGTCCCGGTTCTCATACAGGAACGAGTAGCCGAAAATGCCGAGTGCACTTTCATCAGCCTGAAGACGCTGCACGATCAGGTTGTCGTTTTCACCGGCTTCAACGAAGGGGCCGTCCTGACGCATGCGCGCACAGTTCGCTTCCGCCCAGTCTTTACCCTTTTCATTGATTTCGGGAATGTCCAGACAGCCATCAACCATGGCCAGTTCAACGAACGCGTCGCGGGTGCCCGAGGTCGGCGGGGGACCATAGGCAAGGATTGCCACGTCGGGCAGACTGGCGTCGATATCCGACCACTTCATGTGGGGGTTGGCGGCCAGTTCACCGTCCACCATCACTTCGGCGGCCAGCCCGAGGTAGACTTGCGCTTCGGTCAGGTTCCAGTCGAATGCGCTGTCGCGGGACACGGCAATCGAAAGGCCGTCTGATCCGATCTGGACTTCGGTGATGTCGGTCACGCCATTCGAGACGCACAGTTCGTATTCAGACCCTTTCATGGCACGCGACGCGCCGGTCAGATCGGGATGGGCTTCGCCGATGCCACCGCAGAAAAGCTTCATGCCGCCACCGGTGCCGGTGGATTCGACGATCGGGGCCGGGAAGTCGGAAATGTTGCCGAACTGCTCGGCAGCGGCCTGCGAATACGGGAAAACGGTCGACGAACCCACAACGCGGATTTCGTCGCGGGCGGTGGCGGTTGTAGCGGACACTGCCACAAGTGCCAGTGCCGACACGGAAAGCTTGGTGAAAGACATGGTATCTCCTGTTTTCATTTCGGGCAGGAACAGACAGCCCCCGCCGCGTCTCTGGCTACAGCGATTCTGTGACGCTTATGCTAAAAACAGATGACAGTTTTGTAACAGTGGCCTGATGCCCGACGGCACGCCGATCCTGCATTACATGGGCTGTTCGACCTTCACCAACCACACCGTCCTGCCGGAGATTGCGCTGGCAAAGATCCGCCCGGACGCGCCGTTCGACAAGGCCTGCTATATCGGCTGTGGTGTCACCACCGGCATCGGCGCGGTAATCAACACCGCCAAGGTGGAAATCGGTGCCCGTTCCAGCTTGTCACTGGGCGGGTCTGGCGCGGCACCGCGTTCGGCGGCGCACGCGGCCGCACCGATGTGCCGAAGATCGTGGGCTGGTACATGCAGGGCAAGATCGAGATCGACCCGATGATCACTCACAAACTGAAACTCGAAGATATCAACAAGGGGTTTGACCTAATGCATTCCGGTGAAAGTATCCGCGCAGTGGTGGAGTTCTGATTGGCCGTCAGAGGCCGATCGGCCAAACCCCCAGGCATCGCCTGAGCGCCCCGCCGGTTTGGCAGGGCGCTCGATGGCCGGACAGATTTACATGCAAGCCGGGGCATTTCCGGGCAGGATGACCTTGTCGATCACGTGGATGACACCGTTGTCGGCCACGATATCCGCGACCACGACATTTGCCATTTTGCCGGTCCCATCATCCAGCATGACACCCTCGCCCGATTTGGTAACGCAGACCTTTGCGCCCTCCGCCAGCGTTCCGACACCGCTGGTTCCCATGGCTATATCGCCCGCCATCACCGCGCCGCCGACCACATGATAGAGCAACATGTTGCTGAGATCGCCCTTCATGTCAGGCTTCAGCAGGGTTTCAACCGTGCCTTCGGGAAGGGCGGCGAACGCGTCGTTCACCGGTGCAAATACCGTGAATGGGCCGGGGCCGGACAGGGTTTCAGCTAGCCCGGCGGCGGTCACAGCAGTAACGAGGGTGCTGAAGCGTTCATCTCCAACGGCAATATCAACGATGCTGCCGGCATTCGCAGCGGCAGAAACGAGGCTGAGCGCGAGGGCGGCGGCGGTGGCTTTCAATGTGGTATTCATCTGTTATCTCCGTTTGACTGGACGTTGCTGTCCGGTTTCGATTGCTGTTGGTACAAATGATACGGAGGCGGCATTGGTTTGGTTCATACAGTCACAGGAACGTGAATATATCAGGTTTACCCCGTTGATAAAAAAGGAAAGATCGCCGGTTTAATGGCGATCTTTCAGGCAGGTTACACAGGCGCGTTCAGGTGTCAGATGCGAAACAGGGGTTGCAGCAGTCGCGGCAGGAACGTGTTGAACCGCAACGGCGCGTCGGTGGCGGCAAGGCAGATGCAGGGCGGGCCCGGATCGGCGGTTGGCGTGTGTTCCAGCGCCTGATCGGCAACCTCAAGATCGCCAACACCGAACCGCCCGGTATCATCGCTGAAGCTGCCTTGCAGAACCAACGTCAGTTCCAGGCCGTTATGGCTGTGCTCGGGCACGGCCTGACCAGACGGGATGAACAATAGCCTCGCCGAACCATTCTGATCCGATGAAAGGATGCTTTGCCGCACGCCCAGCCCCAGCGATTTCCATCGGATCGCTTTACCCTTCAGGGCCTGCATTACCGGGGCGGGATAAACGCCCATGCGCTGATAGGTCGGCTCGGGCGTATATGGCGTATCCAGACGGTCCAGAATGCTGGATTTCAGGCCATCGGAAACGGCCTCGGTCGCGCAGGTTTCCAGAACGGCCCCACCAGCGGCTAGATGCGCCTCATAGGAGGCGCGGCAATCCAGACAGAGCGAGATATGGGCCGCCACAACCAGCGCATAAGGCTGCGGCAGGTTGCCCGTTGCATAGGCGGCCAGCATGGCGTCGGGGGTGTGATGGTTGATTGCGGTCATGTTAACGCAGTCCCTTCAGTTCGTGGCGCAATCGTTCCAGCCCAAGGCGGATACGTGATTTTATGGTGCCAAGGGGCAGGCCGGTCTGGGTGCTGATCTCCTGATGTGTAAGTTCGCCAAGATAGGCCTTTTCGATGATGTCGCGCTGATCCGGTTTCAGCCGCGCCAGTGCCAGTTTCAACTGACCGGCCTCTTGTTCAATGGCCATGATCTGGCTTGCGTCGGGTTCGGCGCCGGGGTCTTCGCCCAATTCGTCGGGCAGGGGGCGGCGTTCCTTGCGGATGATGTCGATCTGGCGGTTTCGGGCGATCTGGTAGATCCAGGCCGACACCTGTGCACGCGCGGGATCGAACTGCGCGGACTTGCGCCAGACCGTCAGCATGACGTCCTGAATGATTTCCTCTGCCTGCGCTGATCCGGTGCCGGACCGCATGATGAACCCTTTCAGGCGCGGTGCGAAGTGATCGAACAATGCCGCAAAAGCCGCCCGATCCCGATGATCGCGCACTGCCAGCATCAAGGTGGTTTGCGGCGTGATCTCGCTGGACGGTTCGGGCAATTGGGTGATGTCCTTTTGCAACCCTGCAACAGGGTCCCGGCGGGTCGGGTCGGTATCGAGGCTTGCGATCATCATAGCCCTTCTACGCAGCGCAAAGGAACCTGGATCATTTTTGATCCAATTAATCCTTTGCGCCGTATCCCCCTTACACAACCGACCGGAGCAGAAATGTCCTTAGATGCCCTTCCAATCCACCCGCAACGCATCGCCATCATTGGCGGCGGCATTTCCGGGCTTGCCAGCGCATATCTTCTGGCGCCGCAACATGCCGTTACCGTGTTCGAGGCAGCGCCAACGCTCGGCGGCCATGCCCGCACCGTGATGGCCGGGCGGAACGGCGATCAGCCGGTCGATACCGGGTTCATCGTGTTCAACTACGCCAATTACCCGCATCTGACACGGATGTTTCAGGATCTGGATGTGCCGGTAGCCAAAAGTGACATGAGCTTCGGTGCGTCGATCAATAGCGGTCAGATCGAATACGGACTGCACGACCTGAACGCACTGACGGCGCAGCGGCTGAACCTGCTGCGCCCCGGTTTTGCCCGGATGCTGCGCGATATCCTGCGGTTCAACAAACGGGCCGAGGCATTGGCCGATAACGATACCTCGACCATTGGCGCGTTGATGGACGATCTGAAACTGGGAGACTGGTTTCAGCGGTTCTACCTGCTGCCGCTTTGCGGGGCGATCTGGTCAACTCCGCCGACGGAAATCCGCAGCTTTCCGGCGCGTGCGCTGGTGCAGTTCTTTCGCAACCATGCCTTGCTCAGCCATACCGGCCAGCACCAGTGGTGGACGGTGGATGGCGGCAGTATAGAATATGTGCGCCGCCTGGAGCATCACCTGCGAGGGCGCGGCGTGGCGATCCGCAAGAATACCCCGGTGCATGGGGTGGTGCGCAGCGGCCGGCAAAGCATCGTACATACCAATGCCGGGCCGAATGAGCCATTCGATCAGGTGATTTTCGCCTGCCATTCGGATCAGGCATTGCGCTTGCTGGCGCAGCCAACACCGCAAGAAACGGCGGCCCTGTCGGCCATCCGGTTTCAGGACAATCAGATGATCCTGCATCGTGATACCGGCCAGATGCCGAAGCGCCGCGCGGTCTGGTCAAGCTGGGTTTACAAGGCCGATACCACGCGGCCCGAAACCGCCATTGGCGTGACCTACTGGATGAACCGCCTGCAAAACATTCCCGCGCAGGACCCGCTGTTTGTCTCGCTGAACCCGGCGGACAAGGTCCCCGACCACCTGATCTACGATCATAAAGTGTTCCGCCATCCGGTGTTCGACGCGGCCGCCTTGACGGCGCAAAAGCGTCTTTCTGAAATGCAGGGCCAGAACAACACATGGTTCGCCGGTGCCTATACAAGGCATGGCTTCCACGAGGATGGCTTTGCCAGCGCCGTCCGTATCGCGCGGCTGATGGAGCGCCAGTTCGCATGACCTGCCGCGCAGAACATATGCCGGGGTTCACAACCCACACGCGGCGCGGCGAAATACGCCATCGTTTCAGCTATGGCGTGGATTTTGTGCTGATCGATCCTGAAGCGCCGGTTGTGCGCCCGACCCTGTTTTCACGAAACCGGTTCAATCTGGCGGCGGTGCATGACCGGGATCATGGCGGCCCGTTGAAGGCAGGCCGGGGGGCGATATGGGCGCGTGAGGTGCTGGCCGCGCACGGGCTTGCCAATCGCGCGCTGCAATTGCGGTTGCTGACCCAGCCGCGGTTCCTGGGCTATGTTTTCAATCCGGTGAGTTTCTGGCTGGCGATGGATGGCGATGCGCTAATTGCGGTCATCGCCGAAGTCTCAACACCCTTTGGGGATCGCCATTCCTATTTGTGCCATTCCCTGGATTTTGCACCAATTGGCAAGGACACCCGTATTGCCGCGCCGAAAATGCTGCATGTCTCGCCGTTTCAGGAGGTCAAAGGCAGTTATGAATTCACCTTTGACATCCGCTCCGATCGGATCGCCATCCGTATTCTGCATCGCAACGGCGCGGAGGGGGTGGTTGCATCCCTCATCGGCCCGCGTGTGCCACTGACCAATGCGGGGCTGCTGCGCGCCAGTCTGCGCCGCCCCCTGGGGGCGCTGCGCACGATCTTCCTGATTTACTGGCAGGCCCTGCGCCTGAAACTGAAGGGCGCGGAATATCGCGCCCGACCAACCCCACCCGGAACCGAGGTCACCTGATGTTGTTCCTGTCAAACCGCGTAAAGTACGATTTTCTGGATACCTGCGGCCAAATCCGCAGCGGCAGCCTGCGCCTGCGCACACCCGAAGGCGAGGTTCATGATTTCGGTCAGGGTCGTCCCGCTGCCGAGATGCAGATTTACGATTGGTCGGTGGTTACGGCCATTGCCGCGCGCGGCGATATCGGGTTGGGCGAAACCTATGTTGCGGGCCTGTGGGAGACACCCTCGATTGCCGATCTGGCGGAAGTTGCATTGAACAATCTCGATCAGTTTCGCGGTTATGCCTATGCGGGGTTCTGGAACAGTCTGAAATTCCGCGTGGTGAACCGGCTGATGCGCGCCAATTCCCGGCGCGGGGCCGTGCGCAATATTCGGGCACATTACGATGTCGGCAACGAGTTCTATCAGCTTTGGCTGGACGAAGGCATGACCTATTCCGCCGCCATGTTCGCCCCCGGCGACGATGATCTGAGCCGCGCGCAGAACCGCAAATATGATCGGATATTGCAGCGGCTCGGGCGCGGTCAGAAGGTTCTGGAAATCGGTTGCGGCTGGGGCGGATTTGCCGAACGCGCGGCGGATGGGGGGCGGCATGTTACCGGCCTTACGATCTCGTCCAACCAGAAGGGATATGCCGATGCCCGCCTCGATGGTCGTGCCGAAATTCGCCTTCAGGATTATCGCAAAAGCAGCGGCAAATTCGACGCCATCGTATCCATCGAAATGATCGAGGCGGTCGGGCAGGATTATTGGCCCATCTATTTTGCCACAGTGAAATCCAGGCTGGCCGAAAATGGCCGTGCCATGATCCAGGCAATCACCGTGCCTGATGCCTTTTTCGATACCTACCGTCGCAGTTCGGATTATATCCGCCAATACACCTTTCCCGGCGGCATGTTGTTATCAAACGCCGTGATCGCAGATCAGGCCTGGCGGGCCGGGCTGGTGGTCAGGGATAGCCATGCCTTTGGGACCGATTATGCCCGCACTTGCACAATCTGGAACGCGCGGCTGGACCAGCAAGCCGGCCGCATCCGAAAGCTGGGCTATGACGAAGGTTTTCTGCGCAACTGGCGCTTTTATCTAGGCATCTGTGCGGCGTCTTTCGCTGTCGGGCAAACTGATGTTGTTCAGGTGGAACTGGCCCATGTCTAAGGCGGAAACCATCTGGATTATCGGTGCTAGCGAAGGCATCGGCGCCGCGCTGGCCGTTGCGTGGGCGGCGCTTGGGGCGCGGCTGATCCTGTCGGCACGGTCTGCCCCGCAACTGGCGGAATTGGCGGCAAGCCTTGGTCCCCGGCATATCGCGCTGCCGCTGGATGTGGGAGATCGGACGAGCATTGATGCCGCCGCCGCGAAGGTTGCTGAAATCGGGTCTTTGGATCGCGTGGTGCATTTGGCGGCGCTGTATGATCCGGGCAAGATTGCCCATCTGGACCCTGAAACTGCGGCTAAAATCGTGACCGTCAACCTGACGGGCAGCTTTCACATCGCGCAGATTGCGCCGCCTTTGCTGCGAAATGGCGGACAACTGGCGCTGTGTGGATCGGTTGCGGGCTATATCGGCTTGCCGCAGGGCCAGATATATTCGGCAACCAAGGCTGGTGTGATCAGTCTGGCGCAATCTTTACGGACTGAATTGGCCGGGCGCTATGATGTGCGGCTGATTTCGCCGGGGTTTGTCGATACAAGGCTGACGCGGATGAATGCCTTCACCATGCCTGTCTTGGTGACGCCCGAAACCGCCGCCCACGCCATCATCAACGGCCTGAACCGGCGTGGATTTGAAGTTCATTTCCCCCGCCGCCTGACCTTTGCCCTCAAAATCCTCAGCGCTTTACCATATTGGGCCTCGCTGCCGTTGACCGGCCGTATGGCGAAACAGGAGAACCCGTCATGAACCCCAAAATCCTTGCCGTCGCCGTCTTGCTGGCCACGATTGCTTTTGTGCTGTCACCGCTGTTCGTAAGCGATTTCGACGGCTTCTCGACAACGCGGTTCCCGGTGCCGCAGGACAATCCGCCAGTGCAGCCAGCGGGTTATGCCTTTTCGATCTGGGGCGTGATCTATCTTTGGCTGATCATCAGTGCGGTTTACGGGCTGTGGCGGGCTGGTGAAAATGCGGGTTGGACCGCGATGCGCAAGCCGCTGCTGATCAGCCTTGGCCTTGGCATCTTCTGGCTTGCGGCGGCGGTTGCCTCGCCGGTTCTGGCGACGGCTATGATTGTGGTAATGGCGGCAACGGCAATTCTGGCGATGCTGCGCGCAGGCGAAGGTGAACCCTGGCTGCGAGCCCGCCCGGTGGCCCTGTATGCCGGCTGGCTGACGGCGGCGACAGGTGTGGGAATTGGCGTCAATCTGGGTGGCTATGGGGTCTTGTCTGGCCAGATGGCCGCCATCTTGTGCCTTGTCGGGGTTTTGGTGGTTGCGCTTTTCGTTCAATCGCTGCGCCCGCACGAGTGGGGCTATCCCGCCGCTGTAATCTGGGCGCTGATCGGTGTGATCGTGGCCAACCTGCCGGGCCAGAATTGGCTTGTAATCGCATTGGCCATTCCCGGCATCCTGGTACTTGGTCTGCGTGCCTTCCGGTTTCGCGCAAAAGGTGCAAAGCCATGAAAATCCTGATCCTCTATATGTCCACCGCAATCATCTTCTTCGCAGCCGATGCGATCGGTCTGCGACTGCTGATCAAGCCGGTGTTTGAACGCCATGTCGCCCATCTTTTTGCCGATCCGTTCCGCGTTGTTCCGGCGGCGATCTTCTATCTTGGGTATGTCGCGGGCGTTTTGTGGTTTGTGTCCGTTCCTGCGTTGCGCACGGGCGATCCCTTGGCGGCGCTGATTGGTGGGGTGCTATTGGGGCTGATGTGCTATGGCACATATGAGTTCACCAATTACGCCACACTCCGCGACTGGTCGATGCAACAGGTAGTCGTTGATACGATATGGGGCGGGGTCCTGACCGGGTTTTCAGTGTGGGCCGGCGTCGTGATCGTCCGGGCTTTAGGCTGGGGCGGGCAATGACGGGGT
>JAIOJF010000021.1 GCA_019911965.1 Paracoccaceae bacterium
TTCCTGTGCCGCCCGCCCCTCGATCCTCTCCAGCAATGCCCGCCCGCCATCCCGATCCAGCAGCGCATAGGATCGCGGCGTGCGGCACAGGAAAAACACCGGCTCGGGGCGTTGCAGGAATTCCCGCAGATAGGCGCGTTCGACCCGGTCGATCCCGGTCAATGGCCCGGACCCCGCGCGGGAAACAAGGCGGGAGATGTCCAGCAGCCGCGCCGTCATTCCTTGTAATTGCAGACCTGATACCACCGCCAGGCATCGCCGATCATGTCCGCAATCGTCGAGCGTTCGGGCCGCCAGCCCAGTTCGGTCTCGGCGCGGATGCTGCCGCTGATCAGCTTGGTGCAGTCACCGGCCCGGCGCGGCCCCTCGATCACCGGCACCTCGCGGTTGGTGACGATCCGGCTGGCATCAATCACCTCGCGCACGGAAAAGCCGTTGCCGGTGCCAAGGTTGAACACCCGGCAGCCCTTGCCGTCCAGCAACCATCGCAGCCCGGCCACATGCGCATCCACCAGGTCACTGACATGCACGTAATCGCGGATGCAGGTGCCGTCGGGCGTATCGTAATCGGTGCCGAACACCGTCAGCGCATCGCGCTTGCCGGTGATCGCATCCAGCACCAGCGGGATCAGATGGGTTTCCGGCTGATGATACTCGCCCAGTTCCGCCTCGGGATCGGCCCCGGCGACGTTGAAATAGCGGAAGATCACGCTGGCGATACCATCGGAGGCCTCATAATTCGCCAGCATGTCCTCGATCGCGCGTTTCGATGCACCATAGGCGTTGATCGGCTTTTGCACGCAATCTTCATCCAGCGTCACGCCGTCCTGTTCGCCATATGTCGCGCAAGTGGAGGAAAACACGATATTGCGGCAACCCGCCGCCACCATCGCCTCCAGCAGGTTCAGGCTGCCGCCGACATTGTTCTGCCAGTACCGGCCCGGTTCGCGCATCGATTGCCCGACATCGGACAGGGCCGCGAAATGCAGCACCGCAATCGGCTGATATTGCGCAAAAACCTGATCCAGCCGCGCGCGATCGTTCAGATCGCCCCGCTCCAGCGGTCCGAATTTCACCGCATCCAGCCAGCCGGTGGTAATGTTGTCGAACGTCACCGGCAGATACCCTGCGGCCTTCAGCGCCTTGCAGGCATGCGAGCCGATGAACCCGGCCCCGCCGGTGACCAGAACCGCGTCTTTTCCCGAACTGTTCATCAAACCTACTCCGCCGCCTGGCGCGTACCGGTGATTTCATGCAGGAAGGCGGTGAACTCGTCCCGCAATTCCTCGCGCTGCAATCCGAATGCCACCGTCGCCTTCAGGAACCCGGCCTTCGAGCCGCAATCGTATCGCCGCCCCTCGAAGCGGAAACCATGCACGTTGTCGCTTTCAACAACCTCTTGCGCGATGGCGTCGGTCAACTGGATTTCACCGCCCGCGCCGACCATCTTCTTGTTGAGATTGCGCAGGATTTTCGGCGTCAGGATGTACCGCCCGATCACCGCGATATTCGATGGCGCGTCTTTCGGCTCGGGCTTTTCCACCATGCCGCGTACTTTCAGAACACGGTCGTTCGCCTCCGCGATGTCCAGCAGACCATAGGCCGAGGCCTGTTCAACCGGCACTTCCATCGCCGCGACCATGTTGCCGCCGGTCTCGTTATAGGCTTCGACCATCTGTTGCAGACAGGGCGTGTCCGCCGCGATCACGTCATCCGGCAGCACCACCGCGAATGGTTCATTGGCTATCAGCCGCCTGGCGCACCAGACCGCATGGCCCAGACCCAGCGGATCATGCTGGCGGATATAGGCGATCTGCCCGCTTTCCATGTTGGTCTTGCGCAATTCCTGCAATGCCTCGGTCTTGCCCTTGCGGCGAAGCGAGCTTTCAAGCTGCGGCGCCACGTCGAAATAATCCTCAAGCGCGCCCTTGCCGCGCGAGGTGACGAAAATGAATTCCTTGATACCGGCAGCGCGCGCCTCGTCGATCGCGTATTGGATCAGGGGCCGGTCAACCAGTGTCATGATTTCCTTGGGAATGGATTTGGTCGCCGGCAGGAACCGTGTTCCCAGGCCCGCTACCGGAAAAACCGCCTTGGTAAGTTTTTGTCGCACACTACGCCCCGCTGATAATTCAGGCTGTTACCCCCTATGCCTCGGCCCTGTTAGCGGGACAATGTGGGTTAAATATGGCATCTATACTGAACTAAAGGATAATGCCTTTCCCGCGCAAGGGCAGTTTGCTGCATATCCGCAGCCCGGCAATCGGACGCACCGCCTGCAGGCGGTCGATTTCAGCACCGGCGCGGGATTTCAGCGTGGCGCGGCGAAACAGCGCCCCCCGGCGTTCCGAACGGCCGAATATCCCGCCTTTCTGCAGCCAATAGCCCTCCGGCTGGAACTCCATGCGGTGAAACAGGGTGGTCAGCGACAGGCGGAACACCGTCAGCGATTGCCCGGCAGCGGCGGCGGCAAGCACTGAATTGCGGCAATTCCGCCATGTCAGCGGGCGGCAGGCGATGGCCATCGGCGCGGCGCTTGGCCCGCTATCGCCATAGCGGCAAAACCCGCGATCCGGCTCACCAAGGCCGGGATGCTGCGGTTGCCGCGCCGCGCCTTCGGTAAATCCCGCCTCCAGCGAGGCCATGATCCGGTCCACCGCAAACGGCTCGATCAGCCCGTCCACCATCGCCGCGATCAGTCGGGCACGTTGCAGGGCGCGGAACCCGGCCAGTTCCGCCGGAATATCCCGCTCCGGCGCATGGCGGGCACAGAAATAGGCCTTGGACGCCCCGATCTCGAACAGATCGCGCGGCGTGCGGTCATGGCGGCGGGCGGCATTCGCGGCATAGCCGTGATGCACCTGCGCCAGCGGCACGATGGCGGTTTTCCAGCCAGCATCGCCCAAGCGCAGGTTCAGATCGGTCTCGTCCAGGAAATAACGGTAGCTTTCATCGAACCCGCCAAGCGCCACCAGCGCGGCGCGGCGAAAGGCGCAATTGGTGCCTTCCGTCTTGACGCCGCTTTGCCCGTCACCTGCCAGAACAACCGGCGCGTCACCCGGCAGATCCAGCGGCAAACGGTTGCCGAACCGGTCGATCCGCCCGCCGCCCCATTGCAGCGCGATGCCGTTGCGCCCCAGCACATGGCCGCCCGCCGCACCGACGCCCGGATCGGCGAAAGGCGCAATCAGGTGGTCCAGCCATGTCGCCTCGGGGACCGCGTCATCATCGCAGAACGCCACGATCTCGCCCGCCGCCGCGGCCAGCCCAAGGTTGCGCGCTGCCGAGATATTGGCGCGGTCAAACGGCACATAAGCAATCCGCTCCACCCGCCAGAGGCCGGGAAAGGCGGTGGCGGGATCGGTATCGCCGACCACGATCACCTCGAATTCCGGACAGGTCAAATAGCGCAGGCTGGCAAGGATACGGCCCAGTTCCGCCCGCCGGTTGCGGCTGACGATGATCAGGCTGACCCTTGGGCCTGGGCTCATTCGACCCCCATTTCCGCCAACTTCAATTCGATCCGCGCCACGTCTTCGGGGTTGTTCAATTCCCAGAAGGCCCGGCCCCTGCCCTCCACCTCGACGCACAAAACCGTCTCGCCGTTTTCCATGAAGCGGAGCTGTTCCAGCCCCTCCAGAACCTCCAGCGCACCGACCGGCCAGCCGGTGTAGCGCGCCAGCGCCTCGGGGCGATAGGCATAGACGCCGACATGGTGAAACACCGGGATCAGATCGGCATCACCATAGGGGCGGCCAAGATACGGGATCACCTCCTTGGAGAAATACATCGCCCGCATGGCCCGATCAAACACCGCCGTGGTGCCGCCGACCCTTCCATTGCGCCGGTCCTCCAGAAAGCCGTTCAGCGCCTCGGCATCGCAGCGCAGAACCGGCGTCGCCACACCGGCCTCGGGCGCGGCCTGCAGGGCCTGAACCAACTCCTCCACGAACCAATGCGGGGTCAGCGGGGCATCGCCTTGCAGATTTACAATGATATCATATGGTTCGCTGATATGTCTCAAGGCATCGGCGCAACGTTCGGTGCCGTTCGCGCAATCCTCGGATGTCATTACAACTTCGGCCCCGAAGCCTTTGGCTTCATTGGCTATTCTGTCATCATCGGTTGCCACCACCACACGATCCACGCCCCGCGCCGCCATCGCCGCATCCCAGGACCGGCGGATCAGGGTTTTCGCCTGCCCGGTGCAGCCCCGCAACGCCACCAGGGGCTTGCCCGGATATCGGGTCGAGGCATAGCGCGCCGGGATCACCACCAGAACCGGCATCGCCTAACCCCGCTGCAAGTTAACGCCCGGCGCATGGGCGATGAAGAACGGATTGGCAAAGCCGTCCTTGCCGTATCTGAGCGCGGTGTGATCGTCGAACCGAACCACCTGCCCGCCAGCCCCGGCAAGCACCGCATGACCGGCGGCGGTATCCCATTCCATCGTCCGCCCGACGCGGGGGTAAAGGTCCGCCTCGCCGGTGGCGACCAGGCAGAATTTCAGCGACGAACCGGCGCTGGCGCTGTCCTTGACCTTATACTTGTTGATGTAATCATCCGTCGCCTGATCCCGGTGCGATTTCGACGCCACCACGATCAGCCCGGCATTGTCCGGGCGCGACACATGGATCGGCGTAACCGGTCCGGCAAGCGAATGATCGAACCCGCCGGTCTCCTCGACCGATTGCCCCGCGGCATCGGTATAGAACAACCGCCCCTTGGCGGGGGCATAGACCACACCGCGCAAGGGCACGCCGTTTTCGACATAGGCGATGTTGACGGTGAAATCGCCGCGCCGGTTGATGAACTCCTTCGTGCCGTCCAGCGGATCGACGATGATGAAGGTATCGGCGCGCTCGGCATGGGTGGCGGCCTGTTCCTCGGTGACCAGCGCGATACCGGGAAAGGCCGCCAGCAGCCCGGCCGAGATGATCGCATCGGCGGCTTCATCCGCCTCGGTTACCGGGCTGGAATCCGATTTCAGCTTCACGTCGAAATCGTCGGCGTTGTAGATCTCCATGATCCTTGCGCCGCCTTCCAGCGCCAGCCGCCGGAACACCTGCATCATGTTTTCGTAATCCAAAAGCCGTCTCCCTTTAATGCGCTGCCGCCTCTGCCCGAATTCTTGAAAAACCCGGTGCTTCCCCTTATGCTGCGGCGTTAATCGGACGGCAAGGTTCCTGCGCACAAAAGAACGGGAACCCGAGAGGATCGGCAGGCGAGCAATGCTGCATTACGAGACCCGAAGCCACGGCATCTGGACGGCGATCAGGATTTCCGACCTGATCTTCCATTCCATCGTGCGGGTGGTGCGCAAATCCTCGGCCAATGCCTTTGTCGGCCTGTTCAACAGCATCTTCCAGTCGGTGGCCTTCATCGTCGTCTTCTACCTGATGTTCTCGATCCTGGGCATGCGGGGCAACGCGGTGCGCGGCGATTTCCTGTTATATCTGATGACGGGGATTTTCCTGTTCCTGACGCATGTGAAAACGATGGGCGCGGTGGTCGGCTCCGAGGGTCCTGCCTCGCCGATCATGAAACACGCGCCGATGACAACCTTTGTCAGCATCACCTCGTCGGCGCTGGCGACCTTGTATCTGCAGATCCTGTCAGCCTTCGTGATCCTGTTCGTCACCCACGTCGCCATCCGCCCGATCCATATCGAAGACCCGGGCGGCGTGTTCCTGTCATTCTTCCTGGCGTGGTTCAGCGGCCTGGCAATCGGGCTGATCTTCCTGGCGATCAAGCCGTTCGCGCCGTCGGTCGCCTCGATGGGTTCGATGATCTATTCCCGCGCCAACATGATCGCCAGCGGCAAGATGTTCCTGGCCAACAACCTGCCGGGCTACCTGTTGCCCTATTTCGCCTGGAACCCCTTGTTCCACACGATTGATCAGGCGCGCGGTGCGGCTTTCATCAATTACAATCCGCATGTCACGTCGATCATGTATCCCGTCTATTTCAGCATCGGCCTGCTTGTGGTAGGGATGATGGGCGAGTTTTTCACCCGTCAATATGCCTCGGCAAGCTGGGATGCCCGCCGCTGAGGCCTGATCTGAAGGGACCTGTGATGCGTGCCTTGCTTCGCGGCCTTGCCGCCGCCGCCTGCCTGTTCGCCGCGCCGCTGTCGGCGCAGGATATCGAGGTTGATCCCGACCTTTACCGCGTGAGCGGCGTTGCCTTCAACGATGTGCTGAACATCCGCCAGGAACCAACCGCCGCCAGCCCGATCATCGGCGCACTCAGCCCCGATGCCACCGGGGTGGAGGTGATCGCCACCGCCTCCGGCTGGGGGCTGGTCAATTCCGGGGAAGGCCACGGCTGGGTCTCCATGCGCTACATGACGCGCGAGGGGGACTGGGTAAAGGACCGCCTGCCAAAGGGCCTGTCCTGCTACGGCACCGAACCGTTCTGGAACTTCGGCTTTGGCGATACCGGCACGGCAATCGCTGATTGGTCGCTGATGGGCTGGGGCAGCGGGCCGGTTGTCTATTACGATGTCTGGACCGGCAGCGCACAGAATCGCGGGCAGGCGAACCGGGGCTTTACCCTTGCCGGCGACGCGGTTGATGCCGCTGGCGTGATCCGCACCGATTATTGCTCGGACGGCATGTCCGACCGCGCCTATGGCTTTGCGGTGGATGTGATCCTGAAGCGCGGGGCGGACGGGATGATGGTGTCGGGCTGTTGCAGCCTGTCGAACTGACGCTCAGGTCACCACCCGCGCCGTCACGTTGATCCGCCCGCCATTGGCCAGCAGCCGGGACGAGCCGAACCTGATCCTGTCCACCCCGTGATAGGCCAGCCGCGCCGCGCCGCCGATCACCACCACATCGCCCGATGCCAGCCAGAGCGATTGCGTCTTGCCGCCGCGCGTGGTGCCGCCGACCCGGAACAGGGCGTCATCGCCAAGCGAGATCGACAGGACCGGCCAGGAAAAATCCGCCTCGTCGCGATCCTGATGCATCCCCATCCGCGCGCCTTCCCCGTAGAAATTGATCAGGCAGCAATCGGGATCGCGGTGCGGTGCCGCCAGCGCCCGCCACACCGCCAGCACGGATGGCGGCACCGGCGGCCAGGCCACGCCCGACGGGTGCGTATCGGCATAGCGATAGCCGCGCCGGTCGGAATACCAGCCGCAAGCCCCGGCCGATGTCATCCGCACCGACATTTTCCGCCCGTAAGGCGTGTCGGGCGAAAACGGCGGCGCGGCGCGGGCAACCTCGCGCAACTCGGCCAGCATCGCGGCCTGGGCCTCGGCCGGCAGCCAGCCCTGATAGACAGAAACACCGCCCAGCATCAGCGTCGGGGTGGTTGCGGGTTCGGGTGCCTGTTTCATGGACCATGTCATAACAGACCATTTTCCCGCAGGAAATCGCCCGGTTTGGCGCGAAAAAACCCGCAAATTGCCGGTTTCGGGCGCTTGCAGGGGTGTAGCCACGCCCCTATATACCCAGCAAATCGTGGTCGGCACCTTCCCGGTCCGGCCTCTGGGATCAGGGGGCAGGGGCCGAATGCGGACCTGCCGCCACAGAAATCGCCGCCAAGAAAGGGCTACAGACATGGCTAAAGTTATTGGTATCGACCTCGGGACAACCAACTCGTGCGTCGCCATCATGGACGGTTCGCAACCCAAAGTGGTTGAGAACTCGGAAGGGGCGCGGACCACGCCCTCGATCGTTGGTTTCCTGGAAGAAGAACGCCTGGTCGGCCAATCCGCCAAGCGCCAGGCGGTGACCAACCCGGAAAACACCCTGTTCGCCATCAAGCGCCTGATCGGACGGCGCTACTCGGACCCGACGGTCGAGAAAGACAAGGCGATGGTGCCGTTCAAGATCGTCGAAGGTCAGAACGGCGACGCCTGGGTCGAGGTACGTGGCGAGAAATACTCGCCCTCGCAGGTTTCCGCCTTCATTCTCGGCAAGATGAAGGAAACCGCCGAATCCTATCTTGGCGAAACCGTCACCGAGGCCGTTATCACGGTTCCCGCCTATTTCAACGACGCCCAGCGTCAGGCCACGAAAGACGCCGGCAAGATCGCCGGGCTGAACGTGCTCAGGATCATCAACGAACCCACCGCCGCCGCGCTGGCCTACGGGCTGGACAAGGAAGGCGCGAAGACCATCGCGGTTTATGACCTTGGCGGCGGTACCTTCGACGTGTCGATCCTGGAAATCGACGACGGCCTGTTCGAGGTGAAATCCACCAACGGCGATACCTTCCTTGGTGGTGAAGATTTCGACATGCGCATCGTCGAATACCTGGCTGCCGAGTTCAAGAAAGAGAACGGCGTCGACCTGACCAAGGACAAGATGGCGCTGCAGCGGCTTAAGGAAGCCGCCGAAAAGGCCAAGATCGAATTGTCCTCCTCGACCCAGACCGAGATCAACCAGCCGTTCATCTCGATGGCACCGAATGGTGGCCAGCCGCTGCACCTGGTGCTGAAGCTGACCCGCGCCAAGCTGGAAAGCCTGGTCGGCGATCTGATCAAGCGCACGATGAAGCCCTGCGCTGCGGCGCTGAAAGATGCCGGCCTGACCAAGGGCGACATTGACGAGATCGTGCTGGTCGGCGGCATGACCCGGATGCCGAAAGTGGTGCAGGAAGTCACCGCCTTCTTCGGCAAGGAGCCGCATAAAGGCGTGAACCCCGACGAGGTGGTGGCCCTTGGTGCCGCCATTCAGGCCGGCGTGCTGCAGGGCGACGTGAAAGACGTTGTGCTGCTGGACGTAACGCCGCTGTCGCTGGGCATCGAAACGCTGGGTGGCGTGTTCACCCGCCTGATCGACCGCAACACCACGATCCCGACCAAGAAATCCCAGGTCTTCTCGACCGCCGAGGATAACCAGAACGCGGTGACGATCCGCTGCTTCCAGGGCGAACGCGAAATGGCCGCCGACAACAAGCTGTTGGGCCAGTTCAACCTTGAAAGCATCCCCCCGGCCCCGCGCGGCATGCCGCAGATCGAGGTGACCTTCGATATCGACGCCAACGGCATCGTGTCGGTTTCCGCCAAGGACAAGGGCACCGGCAAGGAACAGAAGATCACCATCCAGGCATCGGGTGGCCTGTCGGACGACGACATCGAAAAGATGGTCCGCGAGGCCGAGGAAAACGCCGAGTCCGACAAGGCCCGCAAGGAGCTGGTCGAGGCGAAGAACCATGCCGAAAGCCTGATCCACGGCACCCGCAAGTCGCTGGAAGAGCATTCCGACAAGGTCGATCCGACCACCGTCGAAGTGATCGAAATGGCGATCAAGGCGCTGGAGGAATCGCTTGGTTCGGAAGAGGCCGGCAAGATCAAGTCGCTGACCCAGGACCTGACCGAAGCGGCGATGAAGCTGGGCGAGGCGATCTACAAGGCGCAGGCCGAGGCCTCCGAAGCCGAGGAAACCGATGAAGGCCCGAGTGCGGTGGACGAAGATATCGTCGATGCCGATTTCGAGGATCTCGACGACGACCGCAAGTAAGGTCGATCTTTTCCAAAACTCTGCTGCCGGCCCCTCGCGGGCCGGCACGCGGTTACGGCAGGTAGAATGCAGATGTCCAAGCGCGATTTCTACGAAGTTCTGGGTGTTGCCAAGGGCGCATCCGAAGCGGAATTGAAAAAGGCCTATCGCAAGAAGGCGATGGAACTGCACCCGGACCGTAACAAGGACGATCCCAACGCCGAAGCGGGATTCAAGGAAGTCAACGAAGCCTATGACGTGCTGAAGGACGCCGACAAGAAGGCGGCCTATGACCGGTTCGGCCATGCAGCCTTCGAGGGCGGCATGGGTGGCGGCGGACGCCCCGGCCAGCACGGATTTGGCGGTGGCGATTTCTCATCGGCATTCTCCGACGTGTTCGAGGATCTGTTCGGCGATTTCATGGGCGGGCGCGGCGGCGGCCAACGCGCGGCGCGCGGCTCGGACCTGAGGTACAACCTGCGGATTTCACTGGAAGAAGCCTTCAGCGGCAAGCAACGCACGATCTCGGTGCAGGGCTCGGTCGCCTGCGATACCTGTCACGGCACCGGTGCCGAGGGCGGCGCGGAACCCACCAATTGCCCCACCTGTTCGGGCATGGGCAAGGTGCGCGCGCAACAGGGCTTTTTCACGGTTGAGCGCACCTGCCCCACCTGTTCGGGGCGCGGCCAGATCATCAAGAACCCCTGCAAATCCTGCGCCGGGGCAGGCCGCACCCAGAAGGAACGCTCGCTTTCGGTGAACATCCCCGCCGGTGTCGAAACCGGCACCCGCATCCGCTTGGCCGGTGAGGGCGAGGCCGGTCTGCGCGGCGGCCCGGCAGGCGATCTTTACATCTTCATCGAGGTCCGCGAGCACCAGATTTTCAGCCGCGAAAACCACGACCTGTTCTGCCGCATCCCGGTTTCCTTCGCCACCGCTGCCCTGGGCGGCGAGATCGAAGCCCCCACGATCGACGGCGGCCGCAGCCGCGTCAAGGTTCCCGCCGGCAGCCAGACCGGCAAGCAGATGCGCCTGCGCGGCAAGGGAATGCCGGCGCTGCGCGGCGGCGGCGGCGGTGATCTTTATATCGAACTGGCGGTGGAAACCCCGGTGAACCTGTCGGCGAAGCAGAAAGAGCTGCTGAAGGAATTCGACGAGGCGGGCCAGAACAACCACCCCGAAAGCTCCAGCTTCTTCGGCAAGGTCAAGACCTTCTGGGACACGATGAAGGGCTGACGTGAACTTCGGTTCAGCATTCAACGAGAGCCGCGCCTGACCTTGTGAAGGCGCGGCCCGGCGTTTCCGCCGTGCCAATCTGGCCCATCAGCTTGCCAGGCGATCCTCCAGAAACGCCTTGACCTCCTGCAAATCCGGCATCGCATCTGCCGTGCCGGCCTGCGTCACCTGTATTGCGGCTGCGGCGGCGGCGAAGGTCATCGCGCCTTTCACATCCATCCCCGCACTCTGCCCGGCGGCGAAGAACCCGAGATAGCAATCCCCGGCACCCGTGGTATCCACCGGTTCAACCGCGAAGGCGGGCACCGAAATCTCGTCACCACCGCTGCGGTAAATTGCACCTTTCGCGCCGCGCGTGATCAGCACCTCCGCCACCGGCAGATGCGCCGGGGATACGCCCAGCGCCTCGGACAATTGCGCCGCCTCGACCTCGTTCAGCACCAGCAGATCGGTGAAGGCCAGCATGTCGGCGGCGTGATCCGCATCGAACGGCGCGGCGGAATAGATCACCCGCATCCCCTTGCCCCGGGCGATTTCCGCCGCATAGGGGGCAAGGTTGGTTTCGTTCTGCAACAGGCAGACATCGCCCTCCGCCGCCTCTGACAGGGCGGCACGAATCTGGTCTTCCGTCAGCGCGACATTGGCAGAACTGAAGATGACGATGGCGTTTTCCCCTGCATCATCGACATTGATGATGGCATGGCCGGTCGGAACCTCAAGCGTTGCGATATGGCTGGTATCAATCCCGGCCTCGGCCAGTGTCGCCACCGCCCAGGCGCCATCTGCACCGACCGCGCCGATATGCTTCACCCGCGCGCCACCCCGTGCCGCCGCGATGGACTGGTTCGCGCCCTTGCCGCCCAGCCCGGTGGCGTAGCTGCTGGCCGCCAGCGTCTCGCCCGGGGCCGGAATGCGCGGCACGCGGTAGAAATGATCAATATTGATCGAGCCGAGATTCCAGATCGCCATCACGCCACCTTGCACGCCGCCATCACCGCCATGTTCAGGATATCGGTATCGGTTGCGGTTGTCGCGCAAAGCTGCACCGATTTCTCCAGCCCGGTCAGGATCGGCCCGATCACCGTCGCACCGCCCATTTCCTGCAACAGCTTGACCGAGATCGAGGCCGAATGCCGCGCCGGAACCACCAGCACATTGGCCGGGCCGGTCAGTCGGCAGAACGGATAATGCCGCATCACATCCATGTTCAGCGCGACATCCGCCGTCATCTCGCCATCATATTCAAAATCGACCCGGCGGCGATCCAGAACATCCACCGCAACATGCATCTTCTCGGCCCGCTCGGAGACCGGATAACCGAAATTGGAAAAGCTGACAAAGGCCACGCGCGGCTCCAGCCCCAGCCCGCGCGCCACCTGTGCGCCGCGTTCCGCGATATCGGCCAGATCCTCTTCCTCGGGCCATTCATGTACCAATGTGTCGGCGATCAGCACCAGCCGACCGCGCAGCAGCACCGCTGTCACACCTACAGTACCGTCTGAAGGTTTGGCGTCAAACACATGATTAATAAGCTGTAATGCCTGCGCGGATTTGCGCGTCGCACCCGTGACCATCGCATCGCCATGCCCATGCGCCACCATCAGCGCGGCAAAGACATGGCGATCGCGCGAGGCCAGCCGATGGCAATCGTGCTGGTCATAGCCCTGCCGTTGCAGGCGGTCATACAGAAACGCCTTATACTCCTCCAGATGCGGCGTGCCGGCGGCGTTGACGATTTCCAGCTCGTCATAGGCATCGCCAAGGCCGGCAGCCTCCAGCTTCTGTTTCACCGCCGCCTCGCGGTCCACCACCACCGCCTGGCCAAGGCCGGAGCGGGTGTAATTCACCGCCGCGCGCAGCACCCTCAGATCGTCGCCCTCGGCAAAGATCATCCGCGCCTGCGCATTCTTCGCCCGCGTATAAAGCGATTGCAGGATCGAGGCGGTCGGGTCCATCCGCGCCTTCAGCGCCAGTTCATAGGCCGCCATGTCGATGATCGGCCGCCGCGCCACGCCGGTATGCATCCCGGCCCGGGCCACCGCCGGCGGGATCACATAGATCAACCGGGGATCGAACGGCGTCGGGATGATGTAGTTCGGCCCGAAGGACAGCTTGGTGCCATAGGCCATCGCCACTTCATCGGGCACATCCAGCCGCGCCAGTTCGGCCAGCGCATGGGCGCAGGCGATCTTCATCTCGTCATTGATGGCGCGGGCATGGATGTCCAGCGCGCCGCGAAACAGATAGGGAAAGCCCAGAACGTTGTTCACCTGATTGGGATAGTCCGAGCGCCCGGTGGCGACGATGGCATCTTCGCGCACGGCATGGGCTTCTTCCGGGGTGATCTCGGGATCGGGATTGGCCATCGCGAAAATCACCGGATTGGACGCCATCGAGCGCACCATCTCCGCCGTCACCGCGCCCTTGGCCGATACGCCCAGGAACACATCGGCATTCACCATCGCCTCTTCCAGCGTGCGGGCATCGGTTTTCGCCGCATGCGCCGATTTCCACTGGTTCATCCCCTCGGTCCGGCCTTGCCAGACCACGCCCTTGGTATCGCAGATGATGCAATTGTCGTGCCTGGCCCCCATCGCCTTGATCAGTTCGACACAGGCGATCCCGGCCGCCCCTGCGCCGTTCAGCACGATCCGGCAATCCTCGATCTTCTTGCCCGACAGATGCAGCGCGTTGATCAGACCGGCGGCACAGATCACCGCCGTGCCGTGCTGATCGTCGTGGAAGACGGGGATATCCATCTCCTCTTTCAGGCGCTGTTCGATGATGAAACATTCCGGTGCCTTGATATCCTCAAGGTTGATGCCGCCAAAGGACGGGCCCATCAGCTTGACAGCATTGACGAAGGCGTCGGGGTCCTCGGTGTCCAGTTCGATGTCGATCGAGTTCACATCGGCGAACCGCTTGAACAGGATCGCCTTGCCCTCCATCACCGGCTTGGAGGCCAGCGCGCCGAGATTGCCCATGCCAAGGATCGCCGTGCCATTGGTGATCACCGCCACCAGATTGCCCTTGGTGGTGTAATCATAAGCCGCGCCGGGATCGTCCGCGATGGCCTGCACCGGCACCGCAACGCCCGGACTATAGGCCAGCGACAGGTCGCGCTGCGTCGTCATCGGGGTGGAGGCAATGATCTCCAGCTTGCCGGGCCGGGGTTCCAGATGATAGGCGAGCGCCTCTTCCCTGGTGGTTTTGTTATTCTTGCTCATCTACGAAATTCGTCCCTTGCATGGTCCGGCAATCATTACTAGCCGCCCGCTGGCAACACAACCGATCACGTGATTTGCCCTTGGCCTTGACCCGGCCCTTGGCTACATTTCCCACCCATGCCGCAGGGGGGCCGGGTGAACACCACCAATCCGAATATCACGCCCATGATGGCGCAATATCTTGAGATAAAGGCGGCGCATCCCGACGCCCTGTTATTCTATCGCATGGGCGATTTCTACGAGATGTTCTTTGACGACGCGGTCGCCGCCGCCGCCGCGCTGGACATTGCGCTGACCAAGCGCGGCAAGCATCTGGACAGGGATATCCCGATGTGCGGCGTGCCGGTGCATTCCGCTGAGGGCTACCTTCTGGCGCTGATCCGCAAGGGCTTTCGCGTGGCGGTGTGCGAACAGCTTGAAAACCCCGCCGAGGCGAAGAAACGCGGCGCGAAATCGGTGGTGAAGCGCGATGTGGTGCGGCTGGTGACGCCCGGCACCCTGACCGAGGATTCGCTGCTGGATGCGCGGCGGCACAATTACCTGGCCGCCTGGGCCGAGGTGCGCGATCAATCCGCGCTGGCCTGGGTGGATGTCTCGACCGGGGATTTCCACGTTCAGCCCTGCCCGCGCGTCGCCATTGGCCCGCAACTTGCCCGCCTTGCCCCGCGCGAGGTGCTGCTGTCACCGGCGCAGGAGGATGCGCTGCGCGATCTGGTCGAGGAATCGGGCGGGGCGGCAACCCTACTGGCCCGCGCCAGTTTTGATTCCGCCGGGGCCGAGCGGCGGTTATGTGCCCTCTACCGGGTCAAGGCGCTGGACGGGTTCGGGCAATTCAACCGGGCCGAGATGGCGGCGATGGGCGCGATTGTCGATTATCTGGAGCTGACGCAGAAAGGCCAGTTGCCGCTGCTGAAACCGCCCCTGCCCGAGGCGCGCGAGCGCAATATGCAGATTGATGCCGCAACAAGGCGCAATCTGGAACTGACCGCCGCCCTGTCCGGCGGGCGCGACGGCTCGCTGCTGGCGGCGATTGACCGCACCGTCACCGGGGCCGGGGCGCGGCTGCTGGATCGCCGCCTGAACGCGCCGTCCACCGATGTGGCGCTGATCGCTGCGCGGCTGGATTGCGTCGGCTTCCTGTGCGACGCCCGGGCGTTGGCGGACCGCTTGCGCGAGGCGCTGCGCAAGGTGCCGGACATGGACCGCGCCCTTTCGCGGCTGGCACTGGATCGCGGCGGGCCGCGTGATCTGGGGGCGATCCGGGCCGGGCTGGCGCAGGCGGGTGATATCGCCGGATTGATGGCTGTCGCGGGCCTGCCCGGCGATCTGGCAGATGCCGCCAAGGCCCTGACCGGCTTTGATGCCATCCGCGATCTGCTGGAGCGCGCCTTGGCCCCGGAATTGCCGGTGCTGGTACGCGACGGAGGATTTGTTTTCAAAGGCTTCGACGCCGATCTTGATGCGGCACGCAAACTCCGCGACCAGGGGCGCGGGGTGATTGCCGGGATGCAGGCGGATTATGCAGCACTTGCCAATGTGCCGTCCCTGAAAATCAAGCATAACAACGTGTTGGGCTATTTCATTGAGACGCCATCGACACATGCCGAACGGATGCTGGCCGCGCCCCTGTCGGAAACCTTCATCCACCGCCAGACCAACGCCAATGCGGTGCGCTTCACCACGATTGACCTGTCGGAACTGGAAACCAAGATCCTGAATGCCGGTGGCCATGCGCTGGAACTGGAAAAGGCGATCTTCGCCGATCTCCGCGCGGCGGTGCTGGAACAGGCCGCGATCATCGCGGGCGCGGCGCGGGCATTGGCCGAGATTGATCTTGCCGCTGCCCTGGCCGATCTGGCGACTGCGGAAAACTGGTGCCGCCCGGTGGTGCGCCACGATCGCAGCTTCGCCGTGGCTGGCGGGCGGCATCCGGTGGTGGAACAGGCGCTGCGCCGCGCCGGAAACGCGCCATTCGTCGCCAATGATTGCGACCTGACGCCTGATTCCGCGAAATCCGCCCGTATCTGGCTGCTGACCGGACCGAACATGGCCGGGAAGTCCACGTTCCTCAGGCAAAACGCCCTGATCGCGCTGCTGGCGCAGATCGGCAGCTTCGTGCCCGCCGACAGTGCCGAGATCGGTATCGCCACGCAATTGTTCAGCCGCGTCGGGGCCTCGGACGATCTGGCGCGGGGGCGATCAACCTTCATGGTCGAGATGGTGGAAACCGCCGCGATCCTCAATCAGGCCGGGCCGGGGGCGCTGGTGATCCTGGACGAGATCGGCCGCGGCACCGCCACTTATGATGGCCTGTCCATCGCCTGGGCAACGCTGGAGCACCTGCATGATGTGAACCGGTGCAGAACACTGTTTGCCACGCATTATCATGAACTTACGGCACTGTCTTCACAGCTTTCCGGAATGGAGAATGCCACCGTTTCCGTGCGTGAATGGGAAGGCGACGTGATCTTCCTGCACGAGGTGAAGAAGGGCGCGGCGGATCGTTCTTACGGGGTGCAGGTGGCGCGGCTGGCGGGTTTGCCCGACGCGGTGGTGGACCGCGCGCGGGCGGTTTTGTCAGCGCTGGAGAAATCCGAACAGGAGGGCGGCAAGGCCAGGGCGCTGATCGACGATCTGCCGCTTTTCGCCGTTCCGCAGCAACCTGCCGCACCCGTCAAGCACGGGAAATCCGAACTGGAGGCAAAGCTGCAATCCATCATGCCCGATGAACTGACGCCGATAGAAGCCCTGCGCCTGATCTACGATTTGCGGGAGATGCTGGAGGGCGGCCAGCCGGACTGACCGCCCTGACAGATCAATTCGTCTTTGGCGGGTTTGACGATACTCCGACCTGCGCGGGCCGAAGCAACCGGTCCCCGATCACGAAGCCCTCGGCCATCGTCTGGATCACCTTGCCGCCTTCGAGCCCCGGCATCGGGGCCTCGAACATCGCCTGATGGATTTGCGGATCAAATTTTTCGCCAGCCTCCGGGGCAACCCGTTCGATGCGATGGCGGCTGAAGGTGTTCAGCAATTCACGCATCGTCAGCTCGATCCCTTCGATCAGCGCCTTCGCGCCTTCGCGCTGCGCATCGTCCACGCTCTCGATTGCGCGCTTCATGTTGTCGTAGACCGACAAAAGATCGCGCGCCAGTTTCGAGCCACCATAGATCTCGGCATCGCGGCGGTCGCGTTCGCCGCGTTTGCGGGTATTTTCCACATCCGCCAGGGCGCGCATCAGCCGGTCGCGCAACTCGTCGCGTTCGGCGATCAGCATGTCGATTTCGCTGAGATCGCTGTCATCCAGCGCCAGCGGGTCCGCTTCGTTGAATTCGCCCGGATCGAATGCCGGTTCTGCCGCCGCTTCTGCTGCCACGTCGCTTTCCTTTTCCTTGGCCATGCCTGCCTCTTGTTCTAGCTCTGGCCGGACAACATGCGCCCGACCAGTTGTGCGGTGTAATTGACGATCGGAACGATCCGGCCATAGTTCAGCCGGGTCGGGCCGATGACACCCACCGCACCGATGATTTTCCGGTCAGCGTTCATATAGGGAGAAACCACCAAAGAGCTACCCGAAAGTGAGAAAAGTTTGTTCTCCGAGCCTATGAAAACACGCACCCCCTCTCCTTCATCCGCCAGTTCCAGAAACTGCGCCAGGTCGCGCTTGCGTTCCAGCTCGTCAAACAGGATCCGCACGCGTTCGATATCCAGCACGTTGGCATTATCGTCCAGCAGGTTCGACTGGCCGCGCACGATCAGGCGTTCATGCCGCTCGCCCTCGTTTTCCCAGACGGCGACACCGGCCTGCACCAGTTGCTGCGCCAGAATGTCCAGCTCGCGCCGGTTCTTGCGGATTTCCTCGGCCACCGCACGGCCGATTTCGCTGAGGGTCTTGCCCTCGGCAATCGTGTTCAGGAAATTCGCCGCCTCGCGCATGGCCGATTGCGTCTGGCCGATCGGCGGCGTGAACACCCGGTTCTCCACCTGGCCATCGGCGGTGACCAGCACCACAAGGGCGCGATCCGGGGCCAGCGAGACAAATTCGATATGCTTGATCGGTGCCTCGGATTTCGGTGCCAGCACCAGCCCCGCACCGTGGCTCAGGCCCGACAGCACCGAACCGGCACGATCCAGCACCTGCGCCATGTCGCCCTGGTTGGATTGCATCCCCGATTCGATCCGCCGGCGTTCATCCCCCGACAGATCGCCGATTTCCAGCAGCGAATCGACAAACAGGCGAAGGCCGCTCTGCGTCGGAATCCGCCCTGACGAGGTATGCGGCGAATCCAGCAGGCCCAGATGTTCCAGATCCTGCATCACGTTGCGGATGGTCGCCGCCGAGACCTTTTCCGTCAGCGAGCGCGTCAGGGTGCGCGACCCGACGGGTTCGCCCGATTCGATATAGGATTCCACGATGCGGCGAAACACTTCACGGCTGCGCGCGCTCATGTCGTGGAAGGTGTCGGTCTTGTCGGGCATGATGATTGGCCGGGCCAGGGGTTCGCCTACCAGTCCTAGAAAGACCGGGGCGGGCCGTCAATCCGGCTGGCATGGCTTTACTCTGGCCTTTGGGATGGGGTAACTGGCGAAACGATGGAAGAAAGGAACCTTTATGCGCCCTTCCGGCAGAGCGGTCGATGAATTGCGGCCCATCATTATCGAAACCAACGTCACCCGCCACGCCGAAGGATCGTGCCTGATCAAATGCGGCGACACGCATGTCCTGTGCACGGCGACGCTGGAGGAAAGGGTGCCGCCGTTCCTGCGCAATTCCGGGCTTGGCTGGGTCACGGCGGAATACGGCATGTTGCCCCGCGCCACCACCACCCGCAATCGCCGCGAGGCCGCGGTGGGCAAGCAATCCGGGCGCACGCAAGAGATTCAAAGGCTTATCGGGCGCTCCTTGCGTGCCGGGGTGGACCGGGTGGCACTGGGCGAACGCCAGATCACGGTGGATTGCGATGTCATCCAGGCCGATGGCGGCACCAGATGCGCCGCGATTACCGGCGGCTGGGTGGCGCTGCGGCTGGCGGTGAACAAGCTGCTGAAGGCGGGCGATATCAGCACCGATCCGCTGGTGGATCACGTCGCGGCGATCAGTTGCGGCATTTATGGCGGCCAGCCGGTGCTGGATCTGGACTACGCCGAAGACAGCGAGGCCGGCACCGATGCCAATTTCGTGATGACCGGCAAGGGCGGCTTGATCGAGGTTCAGGGCTCGGCCGAAGGTGCGACCTTCAGCCGCCAGGAATTGAACCACCTGATCGATCTGGCCGAATCCGGTATTGCCGGGCTGGTCGCGGCGCAAAAGGCGGCAATCGGGGGCTGACATGGCGGCGCTGAAAGGTGGCAAGCTGGTGATTGCCACCCATAACAAGGGCAAGCTGGCCGAAATATCCGCGCTGCTGGAGCCTTTGGGCTATTGCGTCACCTCCGCCGGGGCGCTCGGGCTGGAAGAACCCGAGGAAACCGAGGATAATTTCGCCGGCAACGCCCGCATCAAGGCGCATTTCGCGGCAAAGGCCAGCGGCCTGCCTGCGCTGTCCGATGACAGCGGCATTATCGTCGATGCACTGGACGGTGCGCCGGGGGTCTATACCGCCGATTGGGCGGAAACCCCGACCGGGCGCGATTTCACTATGGCGATGGAAAAGGTCTGGGCGCTGTGCGAGGCCGCCAATGCCCCGGAACCGCGCACCGCGCGCTTCGCCTCGACCTTGTGCCTGGCCTGGCCCGATGGTTCGGACATTTTGTTTGAGGGCAGGGCCGAGGGCCGCCTTGTCTGGCCGATGCGCGGCAGCAACGGCTTTGGTTTCGATCCGATGTTCGTACCCGACGGCTACGATCAGACCTATGGCGAGATGGACCCTGGCCGGAAACACCGGATCAGCCACCGCGCGATTGCCTTCAAATTGTTCCTCGACTGGCTGAAGAATGGCTGAGGATTGGCAGGCGGCGGGCTTTGGCATCTATGTCCACTGGCCGTTCTGCCAGTCCAAATGCCCCTATTGCGATTTCAACAGCCATGTCGCGGCCTCGATCGACCAGCGCGCCTGGGCGAAGGCCTATGTGTCCGAGTTGACGCGTTACCGCGACATGTTCCCCGAACGCATTGTTAATTCGGTGTTTTTCGGCGGCGGCACGCCCAGTCTGATGGACCCGAGAATTGTCGAAACCATCACCACCTGCATCGCCGAAAGCTGGACATTCGCCCGCGACGTGGAAATCACGCTGGAGGCCAATCCATCTTCGGTGGAAGCCGGGCGTTTCGCCGCCTATCGGGATGCCGGGGTGAACCGGGTTTCCCTTGGGATTCAATCACTTGAAGACATCGACCTGAAGCGCCTTGGCAGGTTGCATTCCGCCAGTGAAGGGCTGCGGGCAATCGAGATTGCGCAAGGCGCATTCCCGCGTGTCAGTTTCGATCTGATCTATGCCCGGCAGGATCAAAGCCTGGACCAATGGCAGGCGGAACTGAGCCGCGCGCTGGCCTTGGGCACCGAGCACCTTTCGCTTTATCAACTGACAATCGAGGACGGCACCGCCTTTGGCCGCCTGCATTCCGTGGGCAAATTGCCCGGCCTGCCGGGTGACGATCTGTCGGCGGACATGTACGCCGCGACGCAGGCGATTTGCGGCAGCCACGGCCTGCCGGCCTATGAAGTGTCCAATCATGCGGCCGAGTTTGCGCAATCGCGCCACAACCTGATCTATTGGCGGGGCGGAGATTACATCGGCATCGGCCCCGGCGCGCATGGCCGCCTGACACTGGGCGGCACCCGGTTTGCCACCGAAACCGCGCTTGACCCCGCCACCTGGCTGGATGCCGCGGCCAAGGGCAACGGCGAATCCCGTAGGCAAGCGGTTGAACCGCGCGAGCGTGCCTTTGAATACCTGATGATGGCGCTGCGCCTGACCGAGGGGGTGGATATTCCGCGCCTGCTCGATATGGACAACGCCTTGCTGAACAACGATAAAGTTGCGGACCTGATCGCCGGTGGCTATCTCAGGCAATCAAACAGGGCGCTTGGCGCGACAGATGCGGGGCGTATGGTTCTTAATGCCATCATTCGGGACATCACCAATGGCTGAGGGACGCGCCGGGAGGTTTGCATGAGGTTGTTCTGGCTGATCGGCGGGCTGATTGCGCTGGGCCTCGGGGTTCTCGGCGTCGCGCTGCCGCTATTGCCGACGGTGCCGTTCCTGCTGCTGGCGGCCTTGTGCTTTTCAAAATCGTCCGAGCGTTTGCATCTGTGGCTGACCAGTCACCGCGTCTTTGGCCCGCCGATTGCCGATTGGCGGCAGCACGGCGCGATTCGCCGCCGCGCCAAGGTGATTGCCAGCCTGTCGATTGCCGCGACGTTCCTGATCTCGCTGGCGGCGAGGGTCAGCGCCACTGTCCTGATCATTCAGGCAATCACGCTGTCCGCCGTCAGCCTGTTCATCTGGACTCGTCCGGAGCGTTGACCGTCAGCAGGCGGCACAGCTCGTCCAGCTGATCCAGGTTGGCATAGGCGATTGTGACCGAGCCGCCGCCGCTTGCAGGATCATGATCGATCTGCACCTGAAGCCCGACATTGGCGCTCAGGTCCTGTTCAAGCAGTTTGGTATCTGCGTCTTTCTCAGCGTTGATTTTGCGAGGTTTTTTCTCAGCTTCCGGCTTTGGCTTCACCAGCCTTTCCGCCTGCCGCACCGACATGCCCTTGCGGATGATCTGCCGTGCCAGGGCGGCCGGATCGTCGGCGGGAACCAGTGCGCGGGCATGCCCGGCAGTCAGTTTGCCTTCGCGCAGATAGCCCAGAACCTCGTCCGGCAAAGACAGCAAACGCAGCAGGTTGGCGATATGGCTGCGGCTTTTGCCCATCACCTCGGCCAGTTTTTCCTGGGTATGGCCGAATCGGTCCATCAACTGGCGAAACCCCTGGGCCTCCTCCACCGCGTTCAGATCGGCGCGCTGGATGTTTTCGATGATCGCAACCTCGATCACCTCGGTATCGTTCAACTGCCGGATCAGCACCGGAATTTCGTGCAGGCCCGCCATCTGCGCCGCCCGCCAGCGCCGCTCGCCGGCGATGATCTGGTAATCACCGCCGCGCGTCGGATCGGGGCGCACCAGCAGGGGTTGGATGATACCCTTTTCACGGATCGAGGCCGCCAGTTCGTCCATATCCGCCTTGCTGAAATCGCGGCGGGGCTGATCGGGGTTCGGGTGCAGTTTTTCAATCGGCAGGTGCGTGTCGGGGGTGCGGGCGCGCGCCGGGCTGTCATCCGATTGCGGATTCGCAAGCGCCACATCCGCCATCAGCGCCGATAATCCGCGCCCCAGTCCGCGCCGCTCCGGTTTCTGATTTGTCATTGTTATCAGCCCCTTACCTTCTCGGCCCTGGATTGCTGCGCATGTCGGCGCAACATCTCGGCGGCCAGTTTCTGATAGGCGATGCTGCCCTTGCTGGTATGGTCGTAGATCAGCGCCGGCATGGCAAAAGATGGCGCTTCGGACAGGCGCACATTGCGCGGAATGATCGTATTATAGACCAGTTCGCCCAGATTTTCCCGCACATCCAGTTCAACCTGCCGCGACAGGTTGTTGCGGTTGTCGAACATCGTCAGCACCACGCCTTCGATCCTGAGATCGCGATTGGCGCTTTGCCGCACCTCGCGGATTGACAGCATCAATTGCGACAGCCCCTCCAGCGCGAAAAACTCGCTTTGCAGCGGCACCAGAACCGAGGTCGCCGCCACCATTGCGTTGACCGTCAGCAGGTTCAGCGATGGCGGGCAATCAATCAGCACGTAGTCCAGGGCAAAGGGCGCCAGCGCTTCGGCATTCAGGATGCGGCGAAGCTGCGTGGCACGGCTTTCCAGGCTGGCAAGCTCGATATCCACCGAGGACAGATCGGTTGTTGCCGGCGCGATCAGCAGCTTCGGAATCTGCGTCTCGCACACAACATCTTCCAATGCCGCGCCCGTCATCATCAAGTCATAGGTGGAAATCGCGCGTTTCTCGGCGTCAATCCCCAGTCCGGTCGAGGCGTTGCCTTGCGGATCGAGGTCGATCAGCAGCACCGATTTGCCAACGGCCGCCAGTGCGGTGCCAAGGTTGATGGCCGTCGTGGTCTTGCCGACCCCGCCTTTCTGGTTGGCGATGGCGATGATTTTCGGCATTTTGCCGGATTTCTGGGGATCAGACACGCCCGAATGCTCCAATTTTCAGAATTACCCCGCCGGAACCGGTTCTGCTGGGCGTTTTTTGGAGGTCGAATGTCCAGTATTTCCGCGCCTCCGTCAATTCCGATTCGTGGTTAGCGCCCTTCAGAAACAGACAGATCGAGCGATCATTGCGGTGCCGCGTCGCGTAGCCCAGAAGTTTGTGCATTGGCGCCAGGGCGCGGGCCGAGATGATATCGGCGCGTTGCGGTTCCAGATTTTCCGCCCGCTCGGTGTGAATCGTCACGTCGATCCCCATTTCGCGGGCGGTATTGGCCAGAAAGGTCGATTTACGCGCATCGCTTTCCACCAGGGCGATATGCAGGCCAGGCTCCTGCTCGGCCGCCAGAACCGCGATCACCAGCCCGGGAAATCCCGCGCCGCTGCCAAGGTCCAGCCAGCTACAGGCCGATTCGGGGCGCAACTCCCAGATTTGCGCGGAATCGGTGAAATGCCGGTCCCAGATTTGCGAAAGCGTTGCCTTGCTGACGAGGTTGATCGCTGGATTCCAGCGAATCAGCAGCGATTCAAAGACCTCCAGCCGCTCGATTGTTTCACGTGAAACATTGAAGGCCGTCTGGAAGCTTTCCGCCTCGTCCGTCATGCCTGCCGCGCCCGCCTGCGCTGTTTCATCCGCGCCAGGATCAGCGTCAGCGCCGCCGGGGTCATGCCTTCGATCCGCCCCGCCTGCCCCAGCGTGCGCGGGCGGATCTGGGTCAGTTTCGCCTTCAGCTCGTTCGACAGGCTGTCCACGACCATGTAATCGAAATCCTCGGGGATCTCATGCGCTTCGTCGCGGTGCAGCGCTTCGACCTCGGCACGCTGGCGGTCGATATAGTTGGAATAAAGCGCATCGCGCTTGATCTGTTCGGCGATTTTCCCTTCTGTTTCGGCCAGTTCCGGCCAGATGCCGAGAAGTGAGTCGAACTGGATATCCGGGTAGGACAGAAGATCGAGCGCGCTGCGCTTCACCCCGTCCTGATTGAGGGTCAGCCCGTGATCGCGCGCTGCTTTCGGTGAAACGAACCGTTCCGCAAGTGTGGATCGCGCGGTTTCCAGCTTGTCCAGCTTGGCACGGAAGGCCCCCGCCCGCGTCGCGCCGACACAGCCCAGCGCGATGCCCTTTTCCGTCAGCCGCTGATCGGCATTGTCGGCCCTGAGCGACAGCCGGTATTCCGCGCGCGAGGTGAACATGCGGTAGGGTTCCGCCACGCCGCGGGTGACAAGATCGTCGATCATCACACCGATATAGGCCTCGTCCCGCCCGAAATAGACCGGATCATCGCCAAGCGCGGCCCGCGCGGCGTTCAGCCCGGCGGCCAGGCCCTGCGCCGCCGCTTCCTCATAGCCGGTGGTGCCGGAAATCTGCCCGGCCAGGTACAGGCCCGGCACCGCGCGGACCTCAAGCGTTGGCCGCAAGGCGCGGGGATCGACGTAATCGTATTCGATGGCATAGCCCGGTTGCAGGATCACCGCCTGCTCCAGCCCCCTGATCGAGGCGACATAATCGCGCTGCACGTCCTCCGGCAGCGAGGTGGAAATGCCGTTGGGATAGATCGTGTGATCGTTCAGGCCCTCTGGCTCCAGGAAAATCTGGTGCGAGTCCTTCTCGGCGAAGCGGACGATCTTGTCCTCGATCGACGGGCAGTAGCGCGGGCCGACGCCTTCGATATGGCCGCCATACATCGCGGATTTCTCAAGGTTTTCCGCGATGATCTGGTGCGTCCGCGCGTTGGTATGGGTGATGCCGCAGGACACCTGCCGCACGAAGGGGCGCTCCGACAGGAAGGAAAACATCGTGGGATCATCATCGCCCGGCTGGCTTTCCAGAATGTCCCAGTTGATGGTGCGCCCATCCAGCCGTGGCGGCGTGCCGGTTTTCAGCCGGCCCAAAGGCAGGCCAAGATCGCGGATACGATCCGCCAGCGGGATCGACGGCGCGTCGCCCATCCGCCCGCCGGGGCGCTGCACATTGCCGATATGGATGATGCCGCGCAGGAAGGTGCCGGTGGTCAGCACCACACGGCCCGAGGAAACCTGAGTGCCATCCGCCAGCACCACGCCGGACAGCGAATCACCTTCGACGATCAGGTCCGCCACCTCGGCCTCGATCACCTGCAAACCGGGCGTGGCCCTGATCTCCGCCTGCATCGCGGCGCGGTACAGGGCGCGGTCGGCCTGGGCGCGCGGCCCCTGCACCGCCGGGCCCTTGCGCCGGTTCAGCAGGCGAAACTGGATGCCGGCACGATCCGCCACGCGGCCCATCAGCCCGTCCATCGCATCAATCTCGCGCACCAGATGGCCCTTGCCCAGGCCGCCGATGGCCGGGTTGCAGGACATCTCGCCGATCCGCGCAAAGCTGTGCGTGATCAAGGCGGTTCGCGCCCCAAGCCGCGCCGAGGCATGCGCCGCGTCGCAGCCCGCATGGCCGCCACCGATAACGATGACATCGAAATCCCGATGTTTCACGTGAAACATTCCTTACTTGCCGATGCAGAAATTCGCGAATATCTCGTCCAGCAGATGCTCGACATCGACACGCCCGACCAGCGAATCCAGCGCCCTGATGGCCGCCAGCAGATCGGCCGAGGCAAATTCCGCCCGCTCTGGCCCGCCTTTTACACCAGCGAGGCCGGAGTCCAAAAGCGAAATCGCTTTCTCGATAGCCAGGCGGTGGCGCAGATGCGTGGCGGTCGCCGCACCGCTGACGCGCGCCTCTAGCCGCTGGCGAATGTCCGCGATCAGCCGGTCAATGCCTTCGCCGGTCTTTGCCGAGATCGCCAGATTGTCGCCGCTTGTGCCAAGATCGGCCTTTCCGGTGACGATCAGATCATCGGCTTCAGGTGCCAGCGGCAAGGCCGGATCGCCCGATTCCGGCAACAGGAATACCCGCAGATCCGCCTGACGCGCCCGCAAGATGGCGCGGTCCACACCCATGCTTTCCACAATATCTTGTGTTTCGCGCAATCCCGCCGTGTCCAGTATGGTGACAGGAAGGCCGCCCAGGTCCATCCGCACCTCGATCACGTCGCGGGTGGTGCCTGCGATTTCCGAGGTCAGCGCCGCCTCGCGCCCTGCCAGCCGGTTCAAAAGCGTCGATTTGCCGATATTCGGCGGCCCGACAATCGCCACCTCGAAGCCTTCGCGGATACGTTCCGCGATCCGCGCACCCGCCGCTTCGGCCCGCAGGCTGTCCTGCGTACGCTCCAGCAGGCCCAGAACCTCGGGCGTTACGTCCACCGGCACATCCTCGTCCGCGAAATCAATCGTGGCCTCGATCAGCGACATCGCCCGCACCAGATCGCGCCGCCAGGCATCGGCCTTGCCGCCAAGTGCCCCGTCGAACACCCGGAACGCCTGCTTGCGCTGCGCCTCGGTCTCGGCCTCGATCAGATCGCCAAGGCCTTCGACCTGCGCCAGATCAAGGCAGCCGTTTTCCAGTGCCCGGCGGGTGAACTCGCCCGCTTCGGCCAGCCGCAAGCCGTCCTGCCGCCCCAGGCTGAGCAGAACCGCCGAGACGATGGCGGTACTGCCATGCAGATGAAATTCCACCACCTCTTCGCCGGTGAAGCTGTGCCCGGCGGCGAAACAGACCACCAGCGCGTCGTCCAGAACGCCCTCGGACGCGTCGCGCAGGCGCCTGAGCGCCGTCTGGCGGGGTGGCGGCAGGTGGCCCGCCAGTTCCGCCCCCACGGCCCGTGCACGCGGCCCGGACAGGCGGATAACGGCCAGCCCCGCCTTCCCCCGCGCAGTCGCCAAGGCAAAGATCGTGTCCATCAGCCAATCCTGGCGGACCAACCCGGCCCGCTTGGGTTCAGGAGTTCATCGAATCGAAAAACTCGGTGTTGGATTTGGTCTGCTTCAGCTTGCCCAGCAGGAATTCGATGGCATCGGTGGTGCCCATCGGATTGAGGATGCGGCGCAGCATGTAGGTTTTCGTAAGGTCGGTCTTGTTGACCAGCAATTCCTCTTTGCGCGTGCCGGATTTCAGGATGTCGATGGCCGGGAACACCCGCTTGTCGGCAACCTTGCGGTCCAGCACCAGTTCGGAATTGCCGGTGCCCTTGAATTCCTCGAAAATCACCTCGTCCATGCGGCTGCCTGTTTCGATCAGCGCGGTGGCGATGATGGTCAGCGAGCCGCCTTCCTCGATATTCCGCGCCGCGCCGAAGAACCGCTTGGGCCGTTGCAGGGCGTTGGCATCGACACCGCCGGTCAGCACCTTGCCGGACGACGGCACCACGGTGTTGAAGGCGCGCCCCAAGCGCGTGATCGAATCCAGCAGGATCACCACGTCGCGTTTATGTTCCACCAGTCGCTTGGCCTTTTCGATCACCATTTCCGCCACCGCGACGTGGCGCGTGGCGGGTTCGTCGAAGGTGGACGACACCACCTCGCCCTTGACCGAGCGCTGCATGTCGGTGACTTCCTCGGGGCGTTCGTCGATCAGCAGGACGATCAGGTAAACCTCGGGATGATTGGCCGCGATGGAATGGGCAATGTTCTGCAGGATAACGGTTTTACCGGTGCGCGGCGGGGCCACGATCAGCGAACGCTGGCCCTTGCCGATGGGGGCCACAAGGTCGATCACGCGGGCGGTCTTGTCCTTGGTCGTCGGGTCCTCGATCTCCATGATCAGGCGCTCGTCGGGGTAGAGCGGCGTGAGGTTGTCGAAATGCACCTTGTGCTTGGCCTGCTCGGGATCGGTGAAGTTGATCTGGCTGACACTGGTCAGGGCGAAGTAATTCTCGGTCTCGTCTGGGGCGCGGATCACGCCTTCGACGGTATCGCCGGTGCGCAGCGAAAATTTGCGGATCTGATCGGGGCTGACATAGATGTCATCGGGGCCGGACAGGTAGTTCGCCTCGGGCGAACGCAGGAAACCGAAGCCGTCCTGCATCACCTCAAGCACGCCATCGCCCGAGGTCTCCACGCCCTCTTCGGCCATTTCCTTCAGGATCGCGAACATCATCTCGCCCTTGCGCATGGACGAGGCGTTCTCGATTTCCAGCGTTTCCGCCATCGCCAGCAGATCAGCCGGGCTTTTCGCCTTAAGATCGGACAGCGCCATCTTTTCCTGGATCATGGATACTTTCAGATGCCGACAGGCCGGAAATCGGCGTGGCGGTCTTGTCATTGTTCAAATGGAAACATCTTTGATGGCCGGACGGCCAGACGCGCATCGTTTACACCGCAAAGGCGCGGCTTGTCAAACAGGCGTTCAGAACGGCCGGGCGATCACCATGACGACGATCACCACCATCAAAAGGGTCGGCACCTCGTTCATCATTCTGAAACCTCTGCCGGTGATCGTGCAGGTGCCCAGTATCAGCTCCTTGCGCCGCTGATCCAGCCAGAAATGGAACCATGTCATGCCCAGGACCATCGCCGCCTTCACCCAGGGCCAGGCATCGGACCAGTCGATGATGCCGGGCGTGAATACCAGCGTCAGGCCGAACAGCCAGGTTGCCAGCATCGCCGGCATCATGATGGCGTGATAAAGCCGCCTCTCCATCACCTGAAACAGATCATGCTGCGCGCCTTCGCTGCCGGCCTTTTCGACGTGATAGACGAACAACCGGGGCAGGTAGAACAGCCCGGCCATCCACGCGATCACCGAGATCACATGCAGCACCTTGGTCCAGGGATAAATCGAGGCAAACAGATCGCTCATCAGGGCTTCTTTGCAAACCGGCGGGTCTGCCCTCCTTAATATAATATAGTATTAAGAGAAAGTTGTAGTATTGGTAGGGACGGGGACAAGACGGATTACCGCGATTATCCCGATAGATGAACCGCCCCCATGCCGACCCCTCGTATTCGAAAAAGTTACGCAGGCCTGCGGACAACCTGTATTATCTCAATAATATCAATAACTTGCGAAACAGCAGCCTGTTGAGAAAACCAGCCGGACCAGTTTAACCTGTGATTCGTGCCAGGCCCGGGCCGGAACATACATCGAACGGGAAAACCTTGTGCCTTGTGCATATCGCCGGGATGAAACCCGCCTAGCGAGTGCAGAACCGAAGGCGGGATTTCAACCTTGTCTTTTGCCGGGGTAATCCGCCAGATTGTCCCGCATGATGTCCACAGCCCCAGAAACCATGACGCCAACGATCATTCTGGCCTCAGCCTCGACCATCCGCCGGAACCTGCTGGAAAGTGCCGGGCTTCAGCCGGTTGTCGAGGCGGCCCGCATCGACGAGGCCGCGATCAAGGCCGCCCTTCTGGCCGAAAACGCCAATCCGCACGATATCGCCGATGCGCTGGCGGAAATGAAGGCGCTCCGGGTCTCGGCCAGGCATCCCGGCGCAATCGTGATCGGCGCGGACCAGGTGCTGGACCTTGGCGGAACCATGCTCGACAAGCCGCGCGACATGGCGGAAGCACGGGCGCAGTTGCTGGCAATGCGCGGGCGCAGCCACCGGCTGATCTCGGCGGCGGTGATCGTGCGGGGTGGCGTGGCGATCTGGCGACATGCCGGGATCGTACGGCTGACCATGCGGGAATTCTCCGAAGATTACCTCGATTCCTATCTCGCGCGGGGCGGCGAGGATCTGCTGCACAGCGTCGGGGCTTACAAACTGGAGGCGGAAGGGGTAAGGCTGTTTGCCAGTATCGAGGGGGATTATTTCACCGTGCTGGGATTGCCGCTGCTTGAGGTTCTGACCCACCTGACCGAAACCAGGGTCTTGCCGACATGACCGATACCGCCATTCCGCTGGCCGGTGTGGTCGGCACCCCGATCGGCCACAGCCTGTCGCCCCGCCTCCACGGCCACTGGCTGAAACGTTACGCGATCAACGGCCATTACGTGCCGATCAACCTTGCACAGGACAAGTTCGAGGCTGGCCTGCGCGCTCTGCCGATGCTGGGTTTTCGCGGCGTCAACATCACCATTCCCTACAAGGAAAAGGTGCTGATGCTGGCCGACGTGATCACCGACCGCGCCGCGCTGATCGGTGCGGCCAACACCATCACCTTCCGCCGCGACGGCAAGGTGCAGGCGGACAATACCGATGGCTACGGCTTCATCGCCAATATCCGCCAGCAGGTTCCGGACTGGCAGGCATCCGCTGGTCCGGCGCTGGTGCTAGGGGCGGGGGGTGCGTCACGCGCCGTCATCTCGGCCCTGATGGGCGAGGGCGTGCCCGAGATCGTGCTGACCAACCGCACACGCAACCGTGCCGACATGCTGCGCGAACATTTCGGTGCCCGGATCAGGGTGATCGACTGGTCGGCAGCGGCGGGGATGCTGGGGGACATGGCGGTGCTGGTCAACACCACCTCGCTGGGGATGACCGGCCAGCCCGCGCTGCATCTAAGCCTTGATCGCATCCGCGCCGGTACGCTGGTCACCGATATCGTTTACGCGCCGCTGGAAACCGAATTGCTGCTGGCGGCCCGCGCCAAGGGCTGCCGGGTGGTCGATGGCCTTGGCATGTTGCTGCATCAGGCGGTGCCGGGGTTTGAAAACTGGTTCCGCCGCCGCCCCGAAGTGGACGACGATCTGCGCCGCGCGGTGCTGCAACCATGATCGACGGGATTTTCGTTCTGGGCCTGACAGGCTCTATCGGTATGGGCAAATCCACCACCGCCGGGTTTTTCCAGAAGGCCGGATTGCCGGTCTGGGATGCCGATGCGGCGGTGCATCGCCTCTATGCGCCGGGCGGGGCGGCGGTGGCCCCGGTCGAGGCCGCCTTTCCCGGTGTTTCGGTGGGCGGCGCGATCGACCGGCAGAAACTGGCCGGCCATGTGCTGGGCGACCCGCAAG
>JAIOJF010000022.1 GCA_019911965.1 Paracoccaceae bacterium
GGTGAGGTAATTATCGAACTGCGCCAGAATCTGCCCACGTCCCACGCAATTGCGGGCGTCCCGTCCGGCTGACCGCCATTTCACCAACGACCGGGCCGCAGGCTGCTTCCGTTTCGGAAGTGGTCCATCAGCCTGCATTCATTATTACAGAAAGGAACTGAGGCATGAGTTTGCCGCCTCGCGTATATTTTACATTGCATGAAGCAGCCGCACGCTGGGATTGTACCCTTGCCGATATTGCGGGTTGGGCGTCCGTCGGGCGTTTTGACATTGTGACGGCAATCTGCCCGGTTAATGTCGGTTCTCAGACCGTGTCAGGGTTTGTTGTCGTGTCAGTGACGGATATCCTGCAGATGTTTCGCCGCTGTGGCACCGGCCCGACCACCAGTCGCCTTTGGCGCGTGCGTCCGATCGGGCAAACCGAATGGGTTATACTGCCTGAGCGCCCGACTTGGTCGGAGGTCACGCTGGCCGACCTTCTGATCATGGCAGAGGAGGTGCACCGCTTCGAAGAGGATTGCGACCTTTTGCGCCGACCCGCATCGCATATCGGATCCACGACGCGCTACGATTGGGACGGGATGTATATATCGCTCATTCGACGCGTCCATGAAAACGGCGTTCCGGAAACCCAGGCCGAATGGGTTGGCGAGGTACAGGACTGGTTTGTCGAGAAATCCGAAACAGGCGAGGTGCCGGATGAACGGACGATCCGCCGACGCCTCACGCCCATCTGGAAGGCCCTGCGGGGACCTTGCTGAACGTTGGGGCTTAGAGGGCGGTTATCATGGCCGCAGCTTCACTCAGGCGCTCTTGCGCACCTCTTCCGCATCATGGACGAGCTTTGGCCGAGGCCGAAAGGCGCTGGCCACCGCATCGACACCGGCGCGCAGCGGCGAGTCCATCAGATGGGCATAGCGCTGGGTGGTCTGCATCTGACTGTGGCCAAGCAGTTTGCCGATCATTTCCAGCGACGCACCACCGCTGACCAGCAGCGAAGCAAAGGTATGACGCAGGTCATGAATGCGCACATCCGGTATACCGACCTGTTTCTGGATATTGGCCCAGAAGCGGCGGATTTCCTTCACCGGCTGGCCGGGCACATCGCCGGGAAACAGCAGGGGGCAGCCGCGTGGCACCAGCAGTTGTCGCTGGCGCACGATTGCCGCTGCCTCGTCCGAAATCGGCAGGCGGTGGATCTTGCGCTGCTTGGTCATGCTGGCGGGCTTTGACCAGCTGAGATGCTCCAGGTTGAAATGCTCAAACCTTGCCTGCCGCACCTCGCCGACGCGGGCACCGGTCAGCATGCAAAGGCGGATGATATCAGCGGCACGACGATCTTCAGCAACCTCCAGCGCCTCGGCCAGCTTGTGGATTTCTTCGTGGGACAAAAACCGCTCACGCGGGTGCTCGATCCGACGACGAAAGCCCGAGGCCGGATTGTCCTCGCGCCAGCCCCAACTGATGGCATAGGTGAACATCTTGCGCAGCACCTCACCGGTGCGGTTGGCGCGCACCGGCGTGGGCTTCGCGCCTTGCAGCTTCCGCGCCCGGTTGTTGGGCTTGGACTTCGATGGGCGCGCCCGACCAGCCGCCACCTTGTTCAGCAGCTTTTCGACATCATAGGGGGTGATTTCAGTGACAAGGCGGTTGCCCCAGTCCGGTGCCACCAGTTTCGCCAGCATCGATTTCTGGTCCGAAGCATTGGTGGGTGACAGGTTTGGCAGATGCACCTCGGTGTAGCGTTCGATCAGGTCCTTGAACTGCGGGGCCTCGCGCCCGATCTCCTTCTGGCCCAGCGGATCAGCGCCGGCATCGATGTCGCGGCGCAATTCCTTGGCCCGCTCCCGCGCGGCAGTGGTCGACCATTCCGGCCAGCGTCCGATGGTCATCCGGCGCTGGCGTCCGGCGTGACGGTAATCGATGGTGAAGGCCCGGTTCCCTGAACGGTAGATGCAAACCGCAAAGCCCCGCACATCTGTATCGAAGATCTGGTAATCGCGCCCCTTCGCCGGCTCGGCGTCGCGGACGGATTTCTCATTCAGGCGCAATCTGTTGACCATCAACTCACCCTCCGTTCGTCATCACATCAGGCGTGGATTCGCGCCTTTATCAAGTGATGCATGCCAACAGGGGTGGCGGGGTGGCGCAGGGTGGCAGTCAAGTCGCAGAGGGTATGCCACCCCCAACGGCGGAGCTTTTAAATTGCGCAACTCGGATGAACATCTAGAAAGCCGAAATGTGACCGCAGGGGAGCCTATAGAAGTGGGAGGATGACCCATTCTATTTGCATTTGACCGGTTTCCTTGACGATTCAGGCCATTCTGTTAGCATTCTAGGCGACTTTCTGACCCGTCAATTCAATGTGATGAGAGGTTTGATAGATGTCGCGCCCAGGTTTCATTGTACGGCTCAAACAGTTTGTCAGCGCAGGCTGTATAGCCTTTTGCCCCTTTCTGACGTCAGCGTCGGCACAGGAGGAAAGCGCGCATGAAGACCTGAATGCTGCTTACACGGCGATACTTGACCTGGCCGCCATTTACGGTGCCGAGCCATTCAGCGAATTGATGCGCATGGATACCAATGGAGATGGCCGGATTGATGTCGGGGACCGGATTTCCCTGTCCGAGGATTTTGACGGAGACGGAGTCGTCGACGCGACCGACAAAATGGTTTTTGACCTTCTGATCGGCGATGGCGCAATGCCCGGCTGGGGGTTGCTTGACTTCAACTCTGATGGCCATCTTGATCTTCTGGACTACGAAATCGCGTCGGACGATCCGTTGCCTTCGTTTTTTGTCGAGAATGCCTCAGATATGCCCGGCGTTATGCGGCGGCCTTCAAGCGGTGTGTCACTTGCATATGTTTTCGTGTTCAGCGCCGGGATAGCGGACTGGGAGACGGTATTCAGACCGGCAAACCTTGGGATCCGGGCCATGTTGCCATCCGAACTGGAACTGAGCGAACCGCTGCATGCAAATATGAGCCAGGCCGGGCAACCGGTCTGGATAATGTCGGACCTTTCGCAGGATGTGTCGCGGATGCCAGTTTCGGAAATTCGTGCCATCAAGGACCCGGATAACGGCATGCTCCGGGTTCTGATCCACTCGGGCGATACAAACCTCAACGATTTGGGTGGTATGCTTGTGACCGAAACTGCGGTAATCGATCTGTTTTCGGGTCGGGTACTGGCTTCGGCGGATAAACTGCCGAAAATGCTTCGCAAAGGCAGTATCGAGCGTAAGACCAACGGGTTCGCATCGATGCTGAACATGCTGGTTTTGCCAACCTTCGCCGAAACAACCCCCGGCTTCCAGCGTTTGAGCATCCGCCAAATGATCAAGTCTCAGGCCCGACTGAAAGAAATCGAAGCGTCGCTGACCGAGAACGTCAAACGCCTGATTGCCGATTTCCAACGTGCGCAGGCCGATACTGCGGGCGATCCATGCAAAGAAGTGGATTGTGAAGCCGCGCGGGCGGCCTTTCAGCTTCTGCTGAGGTTTGATCAGACATTGTCTCAGGCGGCGTCGATGGCCAGGGCATTGTCCGTACAATTCGACAAACACGCGGAAAACGATCGGAAGATCGCTTCGGCGCTGGGAAAGGGCTGGGCCAAACAGGACACGATCCAAAACATTCAGAAAGGTCTGTTGGTGCTGTCCGATCTGGCGACTTTGAACCCGTCCAGCGGGATCGAGTTTCTGAACAGTCTTCTAAAGGGACAGGGTATCGGTTCCGGCAGCAATCAGGCTGCGAAAAAGCTGGGCCTGTCGCCGGATCAGGCAAAGATTTTTGCCGGCGCCATCACGTCCGGGGCGAATGTAAATTTGAACGGTCTGACCACCGGAAAATTCGATGTTCTGAAGAACGGATATGCGGCGGATATCAAACGTATCAGGCGCATGTCCAGGCAATATGGCCGGCTGGGCGTATTGAAAGGAATTGCCAATTCACCAAGTTTGCTTGGATTTGTTCAATCCATCATGAAAAGTTACGCGGACAAAGACGTGAACAAGGTCGAGGCGCGTGCGGATGCCGCCGCCAAGGAACGCAGGCTGGCAAGCCAGGCCTTCTATGATTCGTTACTCGCAAGCACAATGTCCTCGTGGTTTGCCAAAGAGATCAGCTTTACCGCGCAGCGTCTCGACCAATTGCGTGACACGCTTTCTGATGCGATCAAACAATGCCTTGATGCCGGACAATCAAAGGCATGCCGGAAGACCTACAACGCCCGCATCGCTGAGATAGCCAAGAACGAGGTCGCGCGGGAGAATGAGGCGAAGCAAAACCTCGACCTCGCAGAAAAGGCCCTGAAAACGCGAGATGCTGCCTATTCTGACGCGTTGCAACGGGCAAGTGAAGCGCATGAATCCTTGAAGGCCGCCCGCAACGGATCCGCGGCGGATGTCGATGCGCTGAAGGGCCAGTTGCAACACCAGCAGAACCTGCTCAGAACGTCCGAAGACCGCCTTCGCGAAATTGCACGTCAGCAGAAGGAATTCGGCGTCGATCTCGGTGCATCGCGCATGCAATGGGCACAGGTCAAACTGGATGCGACATCGCGGATAGGACAGCTTCAGGCAAAGCTTGATGTCCAATCAAACACCTCTTCGCCGGACCCGGCGAAGCTTGAGGCAGACCGAGCTGCCGCCTGGGCCAAAGTGGATCAGGCCAGGTCGCAGCTAGGCCCTTTGTCCCAGGCGCGCCGCGATGCCTGGGCAAGCCTGGAAACCGCGACAAGGGCGCGCGAAGACGCTGAAAGGGCTGCGCGGCGTGAACTGGACGATTGCATCGCCAAAGGTGCAAAAGATCCCGCCCTTACAAGGTCCCTGCCTGGAACGTCGGCGCGGGACGCGAGCGCGCTTATTCTTGTCGAGGATATTTTCGGGCCAGTGGAAAACGCCTATGTCGACGTAGCGAACGCCGTTATCCGTTTGAAACCAAAAATCATAACCACGGCAGGTTGCGATAAAACCGCAAATGATCAACCCGCTACGGGTGCGGACGACGCGCTGAACAGTGACGAGACCGCGCTGCCCATACGAGGGGGCGATCCCTTATCAATCAGTGGCTTGTACGATGCATTCTACCATTCCCGGATCCGGATTACGATTGACGGCAATCAGGTGACCGGCGTGCTGGAAAAAACCTCCGAGCCCATCATGACAACGGGCTATTTCGATGGGATGGTTTTGTTCGAGGGCGAGCTTGGCCAGGACGGAATGGCTGGAACGACGGTAATCCCGATGGACTGGATGCCTGGTTGTGAAGGTGTTTTGCTGGAATACGGTATCCGCATCGACCCGACGTTTGATGCGAAATCGATCCTTGTGGAGGTCGAAGAAATCCAACCTCAACCGGATTGCTCCATTGTCAAAGTCGGCGGCTGGCGTGAAATTCCGTTTGCACGGCTCGAGTGATATCCAGCAGGGCCGGTATTGTCGGTATCGTTTCGTCCTGGTGGATTGAGCAGAATGAAAGTATCCGAGCTGACATTCTCTGAATGGGCCTCTTGCCTCGAGACCGACAATTGGGACAGTAGGCACAGTCCCGGCCAACCGCGCCCGAGGGGTGATCGCCTACGGCACCGCCAAAATCGTTCACTTGGCATTACTTCCACGGGAAAAGGGGCAGTAATCCTCAGGCGGCAGTTCTGCAACAACGCCGGTGTACCACATCACAGATACTGCAAATAACGCGGATGCTGATGCGCTGCTTGACCTGTGAAATTGAAATGTTTCGTCTTTCCGGATAATTTGGGCGACACTCAGTCACCCTATTCCGAAAATGTCCCGGGTGAACACTTTGCGTCTGTAGGGCTTGATCTCATCGAACATGCGGTTGCTCACTACGATGTCGGAGCGTTTGAAAAACTCGTCCTTGTCCTCAACTACCTCAAAACCAATGAACATTTCTGTTTTGAGCAATGGCTCATATATCAATACTTCCGCGCCAAGGGATCGCAGCCAGACAGCCACGCCCTCCACGGACGAATTGCAGACAACTTCTGCCCCCGCTTTCAACGACAATCGGTACAATCCGATTACCCTGGCTCCGTCCTTGACCAGATGCCGGGCAATGAACTCCTTGCGGGCTTCATTTGATTCAACAACAGCCCTGAGAAGCCTGTGCGGCGTTCCTTGGTGGTCTGCCAATAGCTGCTTCATATCTTTCGGAAGGCAGCTCCCTCCATAACCAAAGGACGGATTATTATAGTACGCCCCGATGCGGGGATCGAGGCAAACCCCTTCGATGATTTCCTGCGCATTCAATTCCTTTTCCATGCAGAAAGTATCGATCTGATTGAAATAGGCGACGCGCATGGCTAAATAGGCGTTTGAAAACAGCTTGATTGATTCTGCCTCTGACAATCCCGTCAGGTAAATGGAAACGCCCCGATCAAGGCTGGCGTCTGACAGGATTTTCGCGAAGGCACGGGCTTTGTCTTCCGGGCCACCTACGATAATCCTGGAGGGGTGCTGACTGTCAAAAAAGGCATGGCTTTCCCGTAGGAACTCAGGGGAAAACAATATGGCCTCATCGCCGCGTCTGATTTTTTGCTGTTCCGAGAATCCTACTGGAACGGTAGATTTGATGACAATGGTTGCGGTGCTATTGTATTGCCGCGCTTCAACTATGACGTTTTCAACCACAGAGGTATCAAAACACTGCCGTTGGTCACAGTAATTGGTGGGCACCGCGATGATAATGTAATCAGCGTTCTGATACGCAGTTTCGGGGTCCGTCGTCGCTGAAAGGGATAGTGTTTCCCGGGCGATTGTGTCTTCCAAATATGCATCGGACATAATGGGCAGGCCAGCATTTACACGCACCACTTTGTCTTGGTCGATATCAAAGGCCGTCACGTCGTGATGCCGTGCCAGCAAAGCGGCCAACGACATGCCGACATAGCCAAGACCAACAACAGTTATGGCAGCGGAACTACCCATGTCACCTGTGCCTTTGGCTGTGCATTTATCAAATCCAGCGACTGATTAGTAAAAACGATACAGCCATTCCATCGGCCGGGCAGATGTTTTCGGCCTTCACTGGCCACCTGCGATATTCTCTCGAAACCGGGAAATCAATTCGCCCAACCCGATTTCCAGCGGGGTCTTCGGGTGCCAACCCACCTGGGTCTCTGCCAATGTCGGATCTCCGATGAACCTCGCAACGTCGAAGTCACGCGGTGTGGTCGTGGCAATTTCGCTTTTGCTATCCGCCAGGCTGACAATTGTACTGGCCAGATCCGGCAATGATGTCCCTAGCCCGGTGGTCAGGTGCATTGGCTCAAGCGATTTTCCCTGTGCAAGGCTGTTGGCCACATCGGCGATACAATCTGCAACATCGGATACATGGGTAATGTCCAGTTGGTTTTCGGTGCCCTCGACCCTGAGAGGCTGGTTCATGATCGCTGCCCGACAGAATGCGGGAATGACCCGGTCAGCGTGATCCGCAATCGTCCCGTATACGGTTGAAAACCGGAGGATGGACGCCCGAATTCCGTCGTCTTTCGCTTGGCGTAACGCCTGTTCTGCAGCGACTTTTGACAGGGCATAGTGGTTCATGGGTTGCAGCGGATCGCTCTCGGATACCGGCAGTTTTAGGCTTTGGCCGTAAACCTCGCGGCTGCTGCCAAAGATCAGCCAGGGTTGCGGATCACTTGAGCGCAGGCAATCAATGAGGTTGTGCATTCCGGTCACATTCGTCGCGAAGCACTTCTCAGGCTCACGTTCCCCCCAGATCACGCGTGACACTGCGGCCAGGTGAACGACGCCCGTGCAGCCCTTCATCGCGGTTTTAATGTTGTCGGGCGATAGGATATCTCCAAAACCACCATGTTGATGGGCGATATCAAATCTGCGTACCTTTAAGTCCCGTGACTGCAAGACTGTGCACAGGGCATTGCCGATCAGCCCGCTTGATCCGGTTACCAGTATCCTTTCCTGCCTCAAATTGTTGCCCTCCGGCCCGTAAGCTGCGTGCTGAATGATGATATACAGCAGTTCATTCCGCCAGCCCAGCCAGGCCAGACCCGGTTCGACAGAAGAATGGTAAAATACTGTTGGTCGTATTGCTTTTAGCCCACTGAAGACGCGGATTGGCGGCGCAAAGGTTGGCGGCATGCGGACATGTCATGCGATCAAGCTGAGACTATTGCGCAACAAATAGCGGGCTTCTTTTAAAAAATTGATCTAGATCAAGTTTGCGCCGCTCGGCCCGGCATATTGGTCGCACGTGGGGGCAATTCAACCGAGACGGGATCGAATTGCATGGAAGACTTTAACCACACAGCAGTACAAGCTGGCAATACGTCTGCACAATCCAGCCACATCGCCGAACTGAACCGTATTGCGTCCGGGCTCAAGAACCCGACGTTTCCAAAGATTTTTGCCGTTGAGCTCTGCGCTGATTGCGACCTCAACTGCTCGATGTGCCATCACGACCAGATGAAGCGCCCAAAGGGCAATATGCCGATGCAGCTCTGGCGCAAATGCGCGGATGAAATCGCCGAGGTGGCGCCGGCAACCAATGTCTGGTTCTCGTTTTGCGGCGAGCCTTTGCTGATGCCCGACCGCTTGATCGAAATGTTGAAATACGGCGAGAAGGTTGGCCTTCAATCGCTGAACCTCAACACCAACGGGATGCGGCTTACCAACGAGGTGGCGAAGAAGCTGCTCGATACCAGTCTTTCGACGATTGTGATCGGGATCGACGGTTTCGAGAAGGAAACCTACGAGAAATACCGGTTTCTTGGTAACCGCGATACGGTCTACGACAACGTCGGGTACCTGTTGGAAGAGCGCAAACGCCGTGATCACGGCCCCGAGATCATGGTTCAATTCATCGAAATGGACGACAACGTCAAGGAGTTCGATCAATACCGCGATCACTGGCTTGGACTTGGTGCCACGGTTAAGCTGCGCCGCCAGCTAAGCTGGGGCGGAAAGTTCGAGACGGCAATCGACGTCGCCAACGAACAGCGCATTGCCTGCCCCTGGTCCATTACCATGATGCACCTGTTCTGGGACGGTCGGGTGCCGCGTTGCCCCGGCGATACCGAAGGCGAGGAGAGCGCCGGGAACGCCTGGGACGACAGCTTGATTGATCTTTGGGCAAATCTGAGCGGCTATCGCCAGTTGCATCTGGATCGCAAGTTCGACGAACTTCCCGAACGGTGTGACACATGTACCGACTGGAAGACCGGCGCTTCGTTGAAGCTGCGGCCCGGTCAAACGGTTCACTCCGATCGACTGAGGCAATCACGATGACAACGCTGTATCTGTGCGCCGCGGGCAACCCTGAGGGGGTCAGGCTTGCCCTCACGGTGAACGACGCAGATCAACGCTGGGACCGGATTGTTCTGCTGGATGATGATCCCGCAAAACACGGGTGCGAGATCATGGGCGTGCCGGTGGTCGGGCCGTTCGCGGCGCTTGCCGACCACAAGGCCGGCGACGAGGCGGTGAACCTCGTCGCACGGTCGACCACAGGGCGCGACAAGGCCCGGGCGAAGATCGAAAGCTACGGTATTCCCCTCACAAGCCTTGTTGCCCCCTCGGTGGATATACGCGGTGCTAACCTGGGACGGGCCGTGACTATCTATGCCGGGGGCGTCATCTCAGCGCTGTCCACGGTCAGGGACCACTCGGTGGTCTTCACCCAAGCAGTACTCGGACACGGCGCCACACTCGGTGCCGGAGCCGTGCTCGCGCCAGGGGCGGTGGTCAACGCAAGGGTCAGGGTCGGCGATCGCGCCTATATCGGCTCCAACGCCTCGGTACTCCCCGATCTCGAGGTAGGAAAAGACGCCACGGTGAGCGCATGTTCGGCAGTATTGTTTGACGTCCCTGCAGGCTGCACCGCCCTCGGCGTACCCGCCGAGGTGATGGGCGTGTCAGCACCGCCGGCTTTCTCCGCCCCTGCGCAGTCCCACGGAAATGGGCAGAGCGCAGATGCCACGGCCTTCCAGGCAGCGGTAAAAGCTGTTTTTGCCGAGATCCTCGATGATCCGTCCATCGGCAGCGATGAAAACTTCTTTAACGCGGGTGGTAACTCGATGCTGGCCCTGAAGATGAAGAACATGCTAAGCGACAGGCTCAGGGTTTCAGTGTCGATCGTCGACATATTCCGGTTCCCGCGTGCCGATCAGCTTGCATCCCACTTGTTCCCTGGGGCGGGCATACCCTCCCGTCCGACCCGGGCAGCCTTGCGCCTCAGCCGTCGTCACGCTCACTCCTGAGCCCTTGCATATTCCTTAACCCAAGAACGCCACAAATGAATTTTAGCCCTCCATGCGGTAAGCGTCCGGTCTCACTGCACTGCCGCGCATAAAGATTGATCGATAGCGACCATCGGCGAAGGCAGCATGGCCGAAAGTAACTTAGGAGCTCCTTGTATCGATACAACTAACGATCTACGAAATTTCTGCGCCGAGCCGCAACTCAACGCCACCTCAACCCGCATACGCCGTTTTGGCGCGGTCGGTGACGTTGAAAACCGGTCAGTGTCGGGCGCTGCCCTGATAGCGGGCGGCCATCAGGGCATCGCGCCAGGCGGTGAGTTGGGCGAGGTCGGCTATTACGCGTCTGCGTTCTGGAATACGCGCAGAAAGTCTTTGAGCAACGGGGCTGGACAATCTGGGAGATCGATAGTGGGCACGATATGGCCCATGACGCGAGCGGGGTTCTCGCACGTCTTATCGACAAGCTGTCAACAGAGCTTGTCATAGTTGATCCAAAATAGCGGTCGTTGAGGTCGACTCGTCAATCGACAGGTTGGTTCGCATTGTTGACCTCCCCATCTCGAAATCGCGTCACTACGTGCGAACGGCAGATTCGACGGGCCGCACTGCAGCATCGGTATGACTTGGTGGACGACTAGGTCACATACCCCGCGCCGCCGGTCGTCGTTGCATATCGGCCCTCAAGAAAAAATGGGGCCATGCTCAAAAGCTCCCTTCCCTGGCGATTGATGCGGTCGATCATCATGTCATCCCTACGCAATGCCGAGGGCGACATTTCCGCATTGTCCGAATACACGAAGGCCAGTTCTCGCAGCCGCTATTGATTTCCCGAACTTCGAGACATCCGAGAGAGGTGCAGCGCGACGGACACTACGCCACGTTGGCCGAGCGAACGGAAGTGGCCGATCTGTTTTCAGACGGCGGTGCAGACGCGTAAAGGTGGCAGGTTAGCGATCCGGGCGGTCTTTCCGGCGGTCAGCCTGCGCATTTCGCCCGACCCTCAGATGCCATCGCCAACAAAGGCGCGTTCGACGACGTATTCCAGCGGCTCGGAATTGGCGCCTTCGCGCAGGCCGAAGCTTTCCAGCACCGCATTCACGTCAATATTGAACGCCAGCGAGCCGCAGATCATGGCGCGGTCATTATCGCGGTTCATCGGGGCAATCTGCAAATCCTCGAACACCTTGCCCGTGATCAGGTTGTCGGTGATCCGGCCCATCCGCACGCCGGGCTGGCGCGTTGTCGTGGGGTAATAGATCAGCTTGCCAGCGACCATCTCGCCGATCAGCGGGTCGGCCTCCAGGCTGTCCACCAGGGCACGGCCATAATCCAGCTCCGCCATGTCCCGGCAGGTATGCATCATCACCACAGACTCGAATTTCTCGTAGGTTTCGGGGTCGCGCATCAGCGAGGCGAAGGGCGCGATGCCGGTGCCAGTGGCCAGGAACCAGACCCGCCTGCCGGGCAGGAGCGCGTCATGCACCAGCGTGCCCACCGGCTTGGGGCGCAGGATGATCTGATCGCCCGGCTGGATATGCTGCAGCCGCGAGGTCAAGGGTCCGTCCGGCACCTTGATCGAGTAAAACTCCAGCTCGTCATCCCAGGACGGCGAGGCGATGGAATAGGCCCGCAGAAGCGGCTTGCCGTTCTCGCCCGGCAGCCCGATCATCACGAACTCGCCCGAGCGGAACCGTAGGCTTTTCGGCCGCGTCACCCGGAAGGAAAACAACCGGTCGGTCCAGTGGCGCACGCCGGTGACCGTCTGGGCATCCGGTAGCGCGACAACTGGCAGGGCGGTGGCAGTATCAAGGGCCATAGTCTGGGTCATTGGTGTCGTCCTTCGCGTGTCAGTCCTGATCCGTGTTTCAGCCGCCGGGCTGGGGGCTGAGAAGGTGCAGCTTTGCCGGTATCGCCTTCCAGACATCCGCATCCGCCGGGGCCTCGCCCTTGGCGGCAATCACCGGCCAGATTTCCGCGTAGCGGCGATTGAGGTCGATCCAGTCGGCGTAATCGCCCTCGTTATCGGCAAAGATCGCATCCGCCGGGCATTCCGGCTGGCAGACGCCGCAGTCAATGCACTCGTCCGGGTGGATCACCAGCATGTTCTCGCCTTCGTAAAAGCAATCCACCGGGCAGACATCCACGCAATCCATGTATTTGCATTTGATACAGTTTTCGGTGACGACGAAGGTCATCTTGCATCCCTCGATTGGTGGTGATCATTCAGCGGCGACGGATTCGGCGCGTTCGGATTTCGGCACCATGCGGATCGCGTCGAACGGGCAGACGTTGAAGCACAATTCGCAGCCGATGCATTTGTCCGGCGTCGTGGTGACCTGGCCTTCGCCAAAGAACAGCGAGTCGTAAAAGCACATGCGGATGCAGATATCGCAGGTGGGATAGTTGCATTTCTCGCGGTCGATCTCGCAATATAGCGGCTCCATCGACATCATTTCGGCGGGCGTTTTCAGCGCACGATCCGAGGCAATGCCGTGGATCGCCGCGATGGTGGGGTAGTCGTGATCATCGAGAAACCGGTTGATGCCGTCGATCACCTTGGGCATCCATTCGATGCCCTTCAGCATCAGCACCGAGCCGACCTGCATCACCCTGGCCCCCGACATGATGAACTCCACCGCATCGCGCCAGTCGAATATCCCGTTCGAACCGGAGATTTCGCAGCCATATTTCGAATAGATCTCGTTGACCCAGCGCTGCGTAATGTATTTGACCCACGGTCCGCCAACCCCTGCCGGGCCGCCGATGTAAGGCTCGGCCTTTTCGATATCGACGGCAAAGCCGACAAAGCGGCTGTTGACGGCGACCGCGGCGGCCCCGGCGTCAAGCGCTGCCTTGGCGATCTCGGTGATGCGGTTGGATTCCGGCGTCAGCTTGACCATCACCGGGATATTCACCGCATCGACGATCTGGCGCGTCACTTCGGCGGTAACGCGCGGATCCTGCGCCAGCCACACGCCTTCGGCCCCTTCGGCCAGTTCTGTGGGGTGGGGGCATTGGTAATTGACCTCCAGCATCGGAATGCCCGCATCCTCGACCATCCGCGCCAGACCGCGCCAACCGGCGACGGTGCCCGATGTGATGTTGCCGATGATATGCGCGCCATTGGCGGCGGCATAGGCCTGGGTTTTCCTCAGGTAAGCGATCCAGTCCTGCGCTGGCTCGGCGGCATAGCCTGAACGCGAGTAGAACACGAACGAGCGCGGCACCTTGCCCCTGATCAGTTTGCCCTGGTCGTTCAGGATCGCGTATTTCGAGTTTTCCGTCAGTTTCTGCATCCCCGGAATGTCGCCGATGGTCTTGGTGATGACGGCGGCGGCGCCGTGGTCGATGCATTTCTTGATGTTCTCGACGCTGTTGGACGGTTCAGCCGAGGCAACCATGATCGGGTTCTTCAGCTTCAGGCCGCAGAATTCAACACTCATATCCGCCATGACATGTTCCTTTTGTCGGGTTCGGGCGATGTTCCTTCGGCTCACTGGATCATAATTCGCCTTGATCTGTTAAATGCAAAAGTCCAAGGTATTAATAGGTTCAGGTTATCAATCAGGTTCCCCTCACATGGCCCCAGCGATGAAAACCGCCGTCAACCTGCGGCATCTGCGCGCCTTCGCGGCGGTGGCGCGCGAGAAAAGCTTTACCCGCGCCGCCGAAGGCCTGCTGTTGTCGCAATCGGTGCTGACGGTGACCATCCGCCAGCTTGAGGATCATCTTGGCGTCGCCCTGTTCAACCGCACCACCCGGCAGGTGGCGCTAACCTCGGATGGCGAGATGCTGCTGGTCGCGGCGGATCGCATCATCGCCGATTTCGACAACAGCCTTGAGGATATCCGCCGCGCTGCGACACGGCGGCGGGGCAATGTGGCGATTGCCGTGGTGCCGTCGGTGGCGACGCGGCTGATGCCTGCTCTGGTGCGCGGCTTCAACGGCCTTTACCCCGAAATTCGCATCACCCTGCGCGACGATAACGGCCGGGGCGTGCATCGCCAGATACTGGACCGCGACGTCGAATTCGGCATCAGCAATGTCTGGCGCGACTACCCGGAACTGGACTTCACGCCGCTTGCCTCGGATCGATTCGGTCTGGTCTGCCGGCGCGACGATCCGCTGGCGGACGAGGACGGACCCTATAACTGGGCCGGCATTGATCAGACCCGGCTGTTCGTGATGGCCTCGGATACCGGGTTTTTCACCGCTCTTCAGGATTGCCCGGAATTTGTCGAGCGCTGCCCGACTCCGGCGGGTGAGGTGCTGGCGATGGTGACGATGCTGGACATGGTGCGCACCGGCCTTGGCATCACGCTGTTGCCGGAACTGGCGCGCCCGGCGGCGGTGGAATCGCAACTGGTGTTCCGCCGCCTGACCAACCCGGTGGTGCATCGCCGCCTGTGCCTGATCCGCCGTCGCGGCGAGGCGCTATCGCAGGGCGCACGCCGGGCCTGGGACTTCATCCGCGCCCAGGTGCCGCGCGAGATCGAACTGCCGACCGCGCCCTGACGGGCCGCAGTTATTCATTCGTAATTACGATTAATCCATCTTTTCTTTGAATTTGTCAGATTAATCAGGCCGACCATAACATCAACCCCGACGGAAAAGCTGCCATCCAGGCACGCAATCGCGAGGGGACGAAATGGCCGGAAAGATCGACGCACGCCTTGTTGAACTGGGCATCACGCTGCCCGAGCCGCCGGTGCCGGTGGCCAGCTACAAGCCCTGGGTGATCAGCGGAAATCAGGCGGTGATCGCCGGTCAGGTGACCTTTCTGGACGGCAAGCTGAAATATGTCGGCCGCATCGGCGAGGCGATTTCGGTTGAGGATGCCTGCGCCGCCACCAGGCTCTGCGCCCTTAACGTGCTGGCGCAATTGCGGGCCGCTTGCGGCGGCGATCTGGACCGGGTGCGCCAGGTGGTGCGACTGAACGCGTTTTTCAACTGCACGCCGGATTTTCTGGATCACCCCAAGGTGATGAACGCCGCATCCGATCTGATGGCCGAGATTTTCGGCGATGAGGGTCGCCATACCCGCGTCGGTGTCGGCGTCAATTCGTTGCCGCTGGGGGTGCCGGTCGAACTGGACGGCACATTCGAGATTTCATGAACCAGGGAACCACCATGCTCAAGCTCTGTGCCTATTACGAAGGCGATGTCGCTGCGGCGGACCGCGAGAGGTTTGACGCTTATGTGAAAGACGTCCACATGCCGCTGGTGGCGCGCTATCCGGGCCTGCTATCGCTCAGCTACCATAAGGGCGTGGCGTGGAACGGGGCCGCGCCGGACTACTACCACGCGTTCGAGCTGGGCTTCGCCAGCCAGGCCGATTTTGATCTCGCAATGGCCTCGGACATCCGCGCAATTGCCCGCGAGGATGTGGACAGGTTCCTGCCGATGTTCAAAGGCACCGTGCGCCACGTCCTGTACCAGGTCCACGAGGTACCGGTGCCGGCCTGACCACCCAACCACATTGCGCCATGCCCGAATGGCCATGGACAACCGCCGGCCCCGCTGTCGGGGACGGCTTAACCAGGAGGACCAGATGAAACACAAACTGACCCTTGCTGCGGCGGCACTTGCCGTCGCCGGACTGACCCAGGCCCAACCTGCACAAGCCGCCGATTGCGGTGCCGGCGGGACTGTCACCATCGCTGAGATGACCTGGCTGTCATCGGCGACACTGGCGCATCTGGCTCAACGGATCATGGCCGATGGCTATGGCTGCGATGCCCAGTTGGTGCCCGGCGACACGGTGCCCACCGCCACGTCGATGCTGACCCGTGGCCAGCCCGATGTAGCGCCTGAATTGTGGGTATCAACGGCGCAGGCCATCTGGGACCAGATCAAGGAAAAGGGCAATGTCTACAAGGCCAGCGATATCTTCGCCGATGGCGGCATCGAAGGCTGGTGGATCCCCGATTATCTGGCCGCCGAACATCCCGAGATCAAATCGGTCGAAGACCTGAAAGCCAACTGGGCGGTGTTCGCCGAACCAGCCAATCCCGGCCAGGGACGGCTGTACGGCTGCCCGCCGGGCTGGGGCTGCGAGATCATCACCAACAATCTGTTCAAGGCGATTGGTCTCGGTGAGACGTTCGAATTGTTCTCGCCGGGTTCGGGCGAGAACCTGAAAGCCTCGATCGGCCGCGCCGTCACCCGCAACAAGCCCTTCGTCGGCTATTACTGGGGTCCGTCGGATGTGATCGGCAAGTACAATCTGGTGCGGCTCGACATGCCGGCCTTTGATGCCGACAAGTTCCTTTGCCTGACCGATGCCAATTGCGCCGATCCACAACTGACCGGCTGGGCCGTGGGCGAGGTGGCGGTGGCAGTGGCGACGTCGTTGAAGGAGCGTTCGCCGGATGTGGCGAAATTCCTGGGCCATTTGCAGGTGCCGAACAAGGATTTCAGCGCACTTCTGGCGCATGCCGAAGACAACCGGCTGACGCCTGAGGAAACCGCTGTCTATTTCCTGAAGAACTATGACGCGATCTGGTCGGCCTGGGTGCCGGCGGATGTGGCGGAGCGCGTGCGCGCCAACCTCTGAGTAAGGGGGCCGGGCATACCCGCCCGGCCTCGCACCCCTGATCTGGAAGACTGACATGGACAAAGGCTTCCCCGAACTCCTCGACATCCGCGCTTTCAGCATCGCGCTTGACGATGCCTTCACGCAGGTCGTCATCAATTATGGCGAGACACTGGAATGGGTTTTCCTGCCGGTGCTGCGATTGTTGTTGTGGATGGAAAATATGCTGCAATGGCTGCCCTGGTGGGTGGTTCTGCTGGTGTTGACCGGGCTGGCATGGTCGGCGACGCGCAGCTGGCGGGTGTCGCTGGCGGTGGCGGTGCTGACCTTCGGCCTTGGTGTGCTCGGGGTCTGGGAGCAGGCGATGGCGACGATTGCGCTGATGCTGGTGGCAACCTTGCTGGCGGTGCTGATCGGATTGCCAGTGGGGGTTGGCATGTCGCGCTCGAACCGGATGCAGGGGGTAACGCTGCCGGTTCTCGACATCATGCAGACCATGCCGATCTTCGTTTACCTCATTCCCTTCGTCATGCTGTTCGGCCCCGGCAAGATCCCGGCGCTGCTGGCGACCATCGTGTTTGCCATCCCGCCGGTGATCCGGCTGACCAATCTCGGCATCCGCCAGGTGGACGAGGAGATCGTCGAGGCCGCGCAGGCCTTCGGCGCCTCGCCGCGTCAGGTGCTGTTTTCCGCGCAGATCCCGCTGGCATTGCCGGCGATCCTGGCGGGCATCAACCAGACCACGATGATGGCGCTGTCGATGGTCGTCATCGCCTCGATGATCGGGGCGGGCGGGCTTGGTTATCAGGTGTTGCAGGGCATTCAGCGGCTTGAAATCTCCAAGGGTCTGCTGGCGGGCCTTGGCATCGTGTTTCTGGCCATCATCTTTGATCGCATCGCGCAATCCTACGGGCGGCGGTTGCAGAAGACACTCAAGCTGGAGGGATGACCATGACCGAGTCTTCCACCAGGCGCCCAAAGATCGTGGTCGAGAATGTCTCGAAGGTTTTCGGCCCGAAACCGGCCGAGGCGCTGGCCCGGGTCGAGGCCGGCATAGGCAAGAGTGAATTGCTGGAAAGCTTCAACCACGTTCTGGGCCTGCATGACATCAATCTGGAAATCAGCCAGGGCGAAACCTTCGTGATCATGGGGTTGTCAGGGTCGGGCAAGTCAACCCTGATCCGGCATTTCAACCGGCTGATCGAACCGACCGCCGGGCGCATATTGGTCGATGGCGGGGATGTGCTGAAGCTGAAACCGGTCGAATTGCGCGATTTCCGCCGCAAGAAGGCGTCGATGGTGTTCCAGCGCTTCGCCCTGCTGCCGCATAAAAGCGTGCTGGACAATGTGATCTACGGGCTGGTGATGGACGGCGTTGCCATCTCGAAGGCCCGCGAGCGTGGCATGGAGCAGATCGAACTGGTCGGCCTTGCCGGATATGAGGGGCATTATCCCGGCCAGTTGTCGGGGGGCATGCAGCAGCGCGTCGGGCTGGCGCGGGCACTGGCCACGGATGCGGAAATCCTGCTGATGGACGAGGCCTTCAGCGCCCTTGATCCGCTGATCCGGCATGACATGCAGATGCAGTTGCGCGATATCCAGGCGCGGCTGCACAAGACGATCGTGTTCATCACCCATGATCTTGACGAGGCATTGCTGCTGGGCAATCACATCGCCATCCTGAAAGACGGGCAATTGCGCCAGGTTGGCACCGGTGCCGGGATCCTGATGGCGCCAGCGGATGACTACGTGGCGCGGTTCGTGCGCGATGTGAACCGCGCACGGATCGTCACCTGCGGTGCGCTGGCCGAACCGCGACCGGTGTTTGACAACGCCCAGGCGGCCTCGGGTTCGTCTGGCTGGGTGATCATTTCCGATGGTCGCGGCGGCCACGGCCTGATGCGGGTCGGTGCGCAAAGCAAGGGCAGCGATACCGTGCTTGAGGATGCTGTAACCATAGATGCCTCGGCCAATGTCGAAGAGGCGTTCGGTGCCCTGTCGCGGCGTGACCGCCCGCTGGTGGTCACCGCCAACGGCCAGGTGTCCGGCCTGCTGGGCTGGCAAACGGTGTTGCGGGCGCTGGAGCGTAATTGAGTTGGCGCCGGACCACCGGCAAGGATCGCCCCCGGTCAGGGATTTTCGAAAGGCTTGTCGATGGACCGCGCGGATATCGTGCATGACAATTTTATGTGCCGGGTGCGCACAGACGACCTGCCAGCGCCGGTCGGCGAGCATACGCTGGCCGAGGCTGGCCTGTCGCGGTTCGATCTGGCGGCGCTGTTTGTGGCCCAGGTTCAAAGCCGGCATCTGGATCGCCATGCCCGGAAATTGCAGGCGCGCGGGCAGGGGTTCTACACCATCGGTTCGTCCGGCCATGAAGGCAACGCCGCCGTTGCCGCCGCGTTGCGCCCAACCGATCCGGCCTTCCTGCATTATCGCAGCGGCGCGTTCCAGATCGCGCGCGCGGCGCAGGTGCCGGGGCATAATCCGGTCTGGGATATGCTGCTCAGCTTCACGTCGTCTGCCGAAGACCCGATCTCGGGCGGGCGGCACAAGGTGCTGGGCTCCCGGGCGCTGAATATCCCGCCACAGACCTCGACCATCGCCAGCCACTTGCCCAAGGCGGTGGGTGTGGCGCATTCGCTGGGTCTGGCGCGGCGTAACCGGCCCGAACATATGGAATGGCCGGTGGATTCGGTGGTGCTGGCGAGTTTCGGCGATGCCTCGCTGAACCATTCCACCACGCAGGGCGCGCTCAACACCGCTGGCTGGACCGCCTATCAGAATGTGCCGCTGCCGTTGATCTTCCTGTGCGAGGATAACGGCATCGGCATTTCCACCAAGACCCCGAAAGGCTGGGTTGCCGCAAGCGTCCGACAGCGCCCGGGCCTGCGCTATTTCACCTGCAACGGGTTGGATGCAGTGGACACATATGCTTGCGCCCGCGAGGTGGCCAATTGGGTGCGCAAGCACCGCAAACCGGCTTTCCTGCACATGGGCTGCGTGCGGCTGTACGGCCATGCCGGGGCGGATGTGCAGACTACCTACCTGTCCCGCGACGAGGTTGAGGAATCCGAAGCCAACGATCCCCTGCTGCACACGGCACGTCGCCTGATGGATGACGGCGGCCTGAGCGCGGGCGATGTGCTGGAGATCTATCAATCCACAGATGCCCGCGTTGCCGCCGTGGCCGAACAGGCGGTACTGCGTCCCAGACTGACAAGCGCGCGTGAAGTCATGGCCAGCATCGTGCCGCCCGCGCGCGACGTGTCCGCCAGCAACGGCCCGGCACCGGATCAGCGCCAGGCGGTGTTCGGCACGGGCGATATCCGCGCCGCCTCCGAGCCGCAGCATATGGCCAGGCTGATCAATTTCGCCATGACCGACCTGATGCTGGAGACACCCGAATTGGTGATGATGGGCGAGGATGTCGGGCGCAAGGGCGGGGTTTACGGCGTGACGCAGAAGCTGCATGCGCGCTTTGGCCCGGCCCGGATGATCGACACCCTGCTGGATGAGCAATCCATTCTGGGGCTGGCCATCGGCATGGCGCAGAACGGTTTCGTGCCAATGCCGGAAATCCAGTTTCTCGCCTATCTGCACAATTCCGAGGATCAGTTGCGTGGCGAGGCGGCGACGCTGTCGTTCTTCTCCAACGGGCAATACACCAATCCGATGGTGCTGCGGATTGCCGGGCTGGCCTATCAGCGCGGCTTTGGCGGGCATTTCCACAACGACAATTCGCTGGCGGTGCTGCGCGACATTCCCGGCATCATCGTGATCTGCCCGTCCAACGGGCGCGATGCGGTGCTGTTGCTGCGCGAGGCGGTGCGGCTGGCGCGCGAGGAACAGCGCATCGTGGTGATGATCGAGCCCATCGCGCTATACATGATGCGCGATCTGCATGCGCCGGGCGATGGCAGCTGGATGCACCAATATCCGGCTCCGGGCGAGGCTGAGCCAATTCGCATGGGCGAGGTCGGCGTTACCGGCGCTGGCCGCGATCTGGCGATTGTGACCTATGGCAATGGTGCCTTCCTGTCGGCGCAGGCGCTCAAACGCTTGCAGGCGGATCACGGCATTACGGGCCGGATCATTGACATGCGCTGGCTGGCCCCGATGCCCGAGGCGGGAATTCTTCAGAATATCGCCGGCTGCGGCGCGGTGCTGGTGGTGGATGAATGCCGACGCACCGGATCGCAAAGCGAGGCTCTGATGGCGCTTCTGGGCGAACACGGCATCGCCAATGCGGCGCGGCTGACCGCCGAGGACAGCTTCATCGCCACCGGCCCGGCCTATGGCGCGACTCTGCCGTCGGTGGACGGGATCGTCGCGGCGGCAATCTCGCTTTGCAGCGCGGCAGGCCGGCCATGACGCGCCAGACGGCTCTGGTGGTCGCGCCCGGTCGCGGCACTTACAACAAGGAAGAACTGGGCTATCTGCACCGCCATCATGCCGGGCAGGGCGCGTTGCTGGCGAAATTCGATGCGCTGCGTCTGGCGGCGGGCCAGCCGAGCATCACCACGCTGGACGGGGCGGACCGGTACACCGTGTCGTGCTACAGCCGGGGCGACAATGCCTCTGCCCTGATCCATGCCTGCGCGGTGGCCGATTTCGCTGCGATTGATCGTGAGCGGTTCGATATCGTGGCTGTCACCGGCAATTCGATGGGTTGGTATATCGCGCTGGCCTGCGGCGGCGCGCTCGATCCGGCGGACGGCTTTCAGGTGGTCAACACGATGGGCACGCTGATGCAGGCGGCGCTGATCGGCGGCCAGATGCTGTATCCTTTCGTCGATGAGGATTGGCGCGAAATCCCCGGCAGGCGGGGCGAAATCATGGACCTGATCGCCCGTATCGAGGGGTTGTATCTGTCGATCGAGCTTGGCGGAATGCTGGTTCTGGCCGGTGAAGAACCCGCGCTGGCCGAGGCCGAGAAACACCTGCCGCAAGCGCAGGGACGCTTCCCGATGCGGCTGGCCAATCACGCCGCGTTTCATTCGCCATTGCAGGCGCCGGTGTCGGATCAGGGCCGCGCGGCGCTGCCGGCCAGCCTGTTTGCCGGCCCGAAAATCCCGCTGATCGACGGGCGCGGCCATATCTGGTGGCCCCATACCACCGATCCAGCCGCCTTATGGACTTATACGCTGGGGCATCAGGTGGTCATGCCCTACGATTTCACCGGCGCAATGCGCACTGGCTTGCGCGAATTTGCGCCCGACGTCGTGATCATTCTTGGCCCCGGGCGCACGCTGGGCGGCGCGGTGGCGCAATCGCTGATCGCCTGCGACTGGCAGGGATCAACTAGCAGGGCCGATTTCCAGACCCGCAACCTGGACGCACCGCTTGTCCTGTTAATGGGACTGGACGCGCAGCGCAGTTGTGCCACCGGCAATTGACCGGGCCAGTTCTGCCGTCGATTGTTGATGTCCGGATCGGGCGCAACTGTTGTTTGCCGCAGCAACATCACATCTGCCGGCATCCCCTTCAGCTTTAACAAGGGCATTCTGCGAAAAAGGCCGAAGATCGCCTTGTGCTGTCCCTGCCAACCGATCTACGGAAATTCCGTACGCAGCTTCCACCTCAACGCCACATCAACCCGCATAACCCTGTTTGGCGCGGTCGGTGACGATGAAAACCGGTTATTGCTGGGTATTGTCGGAATAGAAAGTTCTCAAAATCAAAGGCTTAGACCATAAGTCCTTGAAATGCTTAACTTATTGGAATCTCTGGATATTCGGCTCATAACCTGAAGGTCGTAGGTTCAAATCCTACCCCCGCAACCAAATTATCTTGTAAAAACAAATGCATAGTCTGGGGTATTCTTGTACCACAGGCCATTTTGCGTTTTACATCAACGCCACATCAACACCGCCACAGAAAAACCGCATTCGCCGACATTGGGCAGCATTCGCGGGCTTTTAAACGCCGCAGATGTCAACGGCGGAATAAAATCTGGCCACCGGGCGGCGCAAATGTCAGCCACTTTGGGTTTGGGCGTAATGCACACCACAGGACAGGCGGCTAGGCAGCCGCGCTCTCCAATAGCTGGCGGCTGCCTGGCCGCTTTATCGTGGAACCCAGCCGGAGCGTGTCCCGCCTGGTGATAATCTCGATCTGATCATCAGACCCTGCTTTTGGTCGCGGCTCTGTCAAGACGACGGGAGAAAACTCTGCGCCCGCCAGGTCTGGAACCACCAGCTTGCCCTTCCTTGGGGTCGGGAAACCGCTTACGGTTTTATATCAACGCCACCCCAGCGTTTGGCGAGTCCGAAGTCGCCCAGCGAAACCAGACAACAAACTGCTACGGTTCAATGACGCCTATCCGGTGGGCAGGCGAATAGCGGCTTCCAGCCCACCGCCGGGCAGATTGCGCAGCGTCACCGTCCCACCATGCGCCTGAATGATGGTGCGGGCGATTGCCAGGCCCAGACCGACGCCGCCGGTATCGCGGTTTCGGGAGCCTTCGAGCCGCACATAGGGTTCAAAGACAGCCTCCAGCTGATCCTCGGGCAATCCCGCGCCCCGGTCTGAAATGGTGATCACGGCCAGCCCCGGTTCTTCCACCAATTTCACCATCGCGACGCCACCATAACGAACCGCATTGTCCATCAGGTTGCGCAGCGCGCGAAGGAGGGATTGTGGGCGGATGGTGGCAAGCAGCGGCTGTGTCGGCGCAAGCGTGGCACTTTCCTCACCCACATCGCTCACCAGATCGACAAGCAGTGCGGCGAGATCGATCTGGGCGGAGGGTTCTGTCCGCGCCACCCCACGCGCGAATTCCAGTGTTGCCTCGACCATGGCCTGCATTTCTTCGACAAGTGCCTTGAGCCGGATACTGTCGTCGGTTTCGTCCAGCATCTCGATCCTGAGCCGCATCGCGGTCAGGGGCGAGCGCAGATCATGGCTGAGGGCGGCTAGCATATGGGTGCGGTCGTTCACAAAGCGGGTCAGCCGATCTTTCATCCGGTTGAACGCCCGGGTGGTTTCGCGCACCTCGATTGGTCCGGCCATCGGCAGCGGGTCCGCGTCCAGCCCGCGCCCCAACTGGTCGGCCCCGACCGCAAGCACGCGCATCGGGCCGACGACGCGGCGCGCGGTCCACCAGGCAATCAACGCGACGGCCACTGCCATCAGCAGCAACGGCAACAAGGCTTGCGGCGAAAGCTGCAGCCCGGGCCGATGAAACATCGTCGTGACGTTCAGCCAATCGCCACCTGCTAGACGGATCGACAGCGTCATCTCGACAGGATCGGTTTGCCCGGCCATCATAGCCTGATGCATCGGGCGCATCGCGGCGGGCATGTCATCAGGCATCGGAAAGGGATCTAACGGGCGGGCATGAACATCTGCCCGGACATCTCGGTCCGGTTGATCAAGAATTTGCCGGACCTGGCCAAGAACGAAATCCGCGTCGGCGCTGTCATGGGGGGCATCGGGATCGGACCCAACCTCGAACCTGACCAGAGGCGAGTTTGCCGCCCGCAGGATGGACGGGCGCAGATCTGCCGGGGCATCGTCCAGCAGCAGGACCACGTTTGCCGCGCGTCCTGCCGCCTCCAGCCCCAAAGCCGCCCGCACTGCGCGATTACGCTCATCCGTCAGCAGCAAAAGGCCAAGCCCCTGAGTGATGGCCAGCGCCAAAAGCAGCATGACCAGCAGTTGCCCCCCGAGGGACTGCGGAAACAACCGGCGAAGGGAAGTACGTTCAAGGGTCACGGTATTTCCTTCACATCTGCGGTAAAGCTGTATCCGCCACCCCAGACCGTTGCGATCAGGACGGGCTTGGCGGGGGCAACCTCGATCTTGCGGCGCAGGCGGCTGATCTGGTTGTCGATTGTGCGATCGAATACCTGCCCTGTCCGCCCCGAGGTCAGATCAAGCAATTGCTCGCGGCTGAGCACGAAGCGCGGTCGCGCCAAAAACACCGTCAACAGGCGGAATTCGGCGGTGGTCAGCGTCACTTCGGTGCCGTCTGTATCGGTCAGTATCCGGCGGTCGGTATCCAGCACCCAGCGCTCGAACGCCAGCCGGTGTCCGGCAAGGCTGCCATCGGCCACTTCAGCCTGGTCGGACCGGCGCAGGATTGCCTTGATCCGGGCCAGCAACTCGCGCGGGTTGAACGGTTTGGGCAGATAGTCATCCGCGCCGACCTCCAGCCCCACGATGCGATCGGTTTCGTCGCCGAGCGCGGTCAGCATCAGGATCGGAATACCGCCTTTTGCGCGCAGGCGGCGGCAGACTGACAGGCCGTCTTCGCCGGGCATCATCACATCCAGTACGATCAGGTCGAACCGAGTGATCTTCATTGCCGCGTCCATTGCAACAGCGTCGGCGGCAGCGGTGGCGCGCACACCGTTCTGTTCAAGGTATTTAACCAGCGCATCGCGGATCTCGCGGTGATCGTCGACAATCAGAATGTGGGGCGGATGGGTCATCAACATATCTCCTGTTGGCGACCCTAACCGAACCCGCACGCCAAGCGCGCAGAAGATTGTCGCAAACCCTCGTAGTGCCGCTGATTGCGACAGTCTGATACAAAATGCCGGTCTGCCTGACAAACTTGTGGGACACTTGCCCCCAATATTGGTCCGATCGAAATTCAATCCAGGAGAAACAGTATGAAACGTTCAACCAAACTTGCCCTTGCAGCCGTCTCTGCCCTTGGCCTTGTCGCCGTTGCGGTACCGGTGATCGCCGATCAAACCCAGATGCCACATGGCGGTATGATGGGCGGCGCAATGGGTATGATGGGTGGCGGTATGGGCATGATGGGCGGCGGGGGCCAAAGCTATGCCATGGCCACATTCGACACCAACAAGGACGGCACCCTCAGCCCCGAGGAAATGACCGCAGGCATCAAATCCGAACTTGCAACCTATGACACCGACGCCAACGGCACCCTGTCGCTGGATGAATTCGCCGTGATGCGCGCGGCGCATACCCGGCCGATGACGGTGCGTGCCTTCCAGATGCACGATGCAGACGGCGATGCGCAGGTGACTGAAAGTGAAATGGCTACACTGGCCGCGATGATGCAGAACCACACGAACGGACACCAGGACGGCATGCATGGCGCAGGACGGGGCATGATGGACAATAAATGACACAGGCCACTTCTCCGCCGATCGGATCAGGTTCTGATTGGCGGTGGCAAGGCCAGCACAGATCAGGAGAAAGCGATGATGAACGGCTATGGCATGGGTTTGGGTATGGGCTTTGGTTGGCTCTGGATGATCATCATCCTGGTGTTGGCCGGCCTCGCGATTGCGGCGCTGATCAAATACCTGCGCAAATAAACCGAAAGGAACTACAATGGACTACACAATCAACCGGCTGATAGCGGGTGCTGAATTTGACATCGTCGATGCCCGCACCCGCGCGGCTTTGACCGACATGGGTTTTGGTATACTTACCGAAATCGACGTCAAGGCAACGCTGAAAAAGAAGCTGGATATTGACATGCCGTCCTATCGCATTCTTGGCGCGTGCAACCCAAAGATGGCGCATCAGGCTATCGGTCTGGAACCGCGCCTGGGTGCGATGTTGCCCTGCAATGTGATCCTGCGTGAAATTGAAGGCGGGGTTGAAGTCAGCGCCATCGACCCGGTGGCATCAATGCAGGCCATCGACAATCCAGCCCTGCATTCTGTCGCGGGTCAGGTGCGTGACCTGCTGGCAGACGTTGTCGCCGCGATCTGAGATGGGCCTGCGCACCGGGATCCTCGTAGCGATAGCCGCCCTCGGGCTGGCTTTGCTCGGGGTGTGGTGGTTCGCGCCATCGGTGCTGGTCGATGCCAAGCGGCTGATGGACCCCGAGACGCTTCAGGCCCTGGTGGCGCGGGTGGGTATCTGGGGGCCAGCGTTGATCATTGGCCTCATGACGCTCGCCGTGGTCGCCAGTCCCCTTCCCAGCGCACCGGTCGCTTTGGCGTCCGGTGCGGCCTACGGGCATCTCTGGGGCACCGCGCTCGTCGTGCTGGGGGCGGAACTTGGCGCTTTGATCGCCTTCGGTCTTGCCCGGGCAATCGGGCGCGATGCGCTTCGGCGCCTGTTCGGCGAACGGGTGGATGCAGGATTGCTCGGGTCGCAGAACGTGCTTATGGCGACTGTATTTGCCAGTCGCCTGATGCCCTTCGTGTCCTTTGACATGATCAGCTATGCGGCGGGCCTCTCTTGCTTGCGAGCCTGGCGTTTCGCGCTGGCGACACTGGCTGGCATCGTGCCTGCGAGCTTCCTCCTTGCTCATTTCGGCGGCGAAGTGATCAGCGGAGACCTTGGCCGGGCGACATGGGCGGTGCTTGGCATAGGTCTGGTTACCGGATTGCCAATGCTCTGGATTGCGACCCGGCGGCAATGCGGTAAGCACATCCGATGACGATGGCCCAAAAAAAGCATGTCTTGGCTGATGCCTGGATTTACAAGGTGGGAAGCCCATGACACTGCGATCACGCCCGCATGACCTGCTTTGGACCATCATTCGCCGGATAATTCTGCTCACGCTGCGCCGATCGGCCGCCAAAGTGCTTTTGACAACGCAAATCGCGGAAAACGATCAGCCTGCGCGGCGCTGGCTGGCACCGGATTTCAACAGGTTCATGGTGCAGGTCGCCACTATGGCCGATGGCCTGCGTCCGGTTGCGAATCTGCCTCGCCTGCCACGCACCGGCAGTCGACTGCTGGTCGAAATGGCAATCCTTACCAGCGCCGCCTATCGCGTTCTGCTGGACAACGGCGTCAAGGCTGACAACGCCCGCACACTCGTCGCGGATATCGGCTGGGATTACTACGCCGCGCAATTGCGGCTGGCCTCCCTGCCGTTCCGGTTGACCACGCGTGATCCGGGGCGGCGGTTGCAACGAACGATCCGGCTGTTGCTGTGGTTTCCGTTCGGCGCACCCGGCGCACCCGGCTATGCCGTGGATGTGAGCACAAAAGGCCCTGACATCCTGACACATTTCACCCATTGCCCGCCGCACAGCTTTGTTCGCACCCTGATCGAGATCAAAGGTGATCGCGGCGATCTTGAAGCCTTCCGGCAGAGTTGGTGTACATACGATTGGCCCGGCGCTGATCTGATCGCCGCCGATGGCAAGCGTGGCCATTACGTCAGGCGCAGAACGCTTTCCGCAGGCGATCCGGTCTGCGACATGTGCTGGTCGGCCCGCGCAACAGACCAGACGAACGACAATACGGGACTTCAGTAAATTGCCTCAGACCTACAAAAAAGACAGTATCACCTTGCTGGGCGCGGTCGCGATGGGCACCGGCGTGATGATCGGCGCGGGTATTTTCGCGCTGACCGGACAGATCGCCGAGCTGGCCGGGCCGCTATTTCCGCTGTCGTTTGTCGTCGGCGCAATCGTGACCGCGTTCAGCGCCTATACCTATATCAAGATGTCGAACGCCTTTCCCTCTGCGGGCGGCATCGCGATGATCTTGAAAAAAGCCTACGGCACGACAACGGTTGCGGCAGGTGCCGCCCTGCTGATGGCGCTGTCGATGGTTATCAGCGAAAGCCTCGTTGCGCGCACGTTTGGCACTTACACGCTCCGCGCCATTGGCGGTGATCCCGATAGCTTTCTTGTCCCGGCCCTCGGCGTCGGGCTGATTATCTTCGCCTATCTGGTGAACGTTTCCGGCAACAGATCGGTCGGGCTTTTTTCCATCGTCATGGCCACGCTCAAGGTCGGTGGCATCGCGCTGTTCGGCATGGCTGCCCTCTGGTCGAGCGGGATCACATTCGGGGCGACCGGCGGCGATGCCGGGGTGACCGGTTTTGTGGCGTCTGTCGCGCTGTCGATACTGGCCTTCAAAGGCTTTACTACGATCACCAACAGCGGGGCCGAAGTCACTGATCCGCATCGCAATGTCGGTCGGGCGATTGTCCTGTCCATTGCAATCTGTACGATTGTCTATCTGCTGGTCGCCTTCGCGGTTGGTGCCAGCCTGCCGCTCGACCGGGTCGTGACGGCCAAGGACTATGCCCTTGCCGAGGCGGCCGAACCCGCACTTGGGCCGACAGGTTTTTACCTGACGGTGGCGCTTGCGCTGGTCGCCACAGCGTCGGGTCTGATCGCCAGCGTGTTCGCGGTTTCGCGGATGCTGGCCATGCTGACCGACATGAAGATGATCCCGCACAGCCATTTCGGGATGCCGGGCACGGTCAGGGATCACACGCTGGTTTACACCGTCGTGATCGCGGGCTTCCTGACGGTCTTCTTCGATCTCAGCCGGATCGCCTCGCTTGGTGCATTCTTCTATCTGGTGATGGACATGATCATCCACTGGGGCGTTTTCCGGCATCTGCGTCAGGAGATCGGTGCGCGTGGCTCGGTGCTGTTGACGGCAATCGCGCTTGATGCCGCGGTGCTGGCTGTATTTGCAGTCATGAAGTGGCAGTCCGATCCGCTGATTGTTGCATTTGGGTTGGCCGGCATGGTGTTGGTGTTCGTGTTCGAGCGGGTCTTTCTGGAGCGCAATCCCGCAAGCGAGGGCAATCATGATCGCCATTAATAAGGCTTGAGCATCCAGTCATTGGATACCCCAGGTTGATAGAAACCAATAGAAAGGTGGCCAGATATGGACCACGGACATTCACATGCAAAGCCCACCATTCCCGAGGGCGCTGAAACCGCAAAGGACCCGGTCTGCGGCATGAGCATCGCTCTCACACCCGAGACTCGACATGCCAGGTTTCAGGACGAAACTTTCCATTTCTGCTCCGAGGTCTGCCAGACGAAGTTCGAGGCCGATCCGTGGTTCTATACCTCTGGTCGCGCCGCAGGGCAAAAGAAGGCGGCACCTACAGGCGCTCAATACACCTGCCCGATGCACCCCGAGATCGTCCGTGATGAACCCGGTGCCTGCCCAATTTGCGGCATGGCGCTGGAACCGATGCTGCCTTCGGATGAGCCGAGCGAGGAGTTGGCGGACTTTACCCGCCGGATGTGGATTTCGTCGGTGGCTGCGGTGCCGCTGATAGTCCTGGCGATGGGTGAAATGGTCGCCCTGCCGGTGCGCGACTGGATCGGGCATCAGACGGCCAGCTATCTGGAGTTCGTGCTGGCCACACCAATCATGCTCTGGGCGGCGTTGCCGTTCTTCAGACGCGGCTGGGATTCAGTCCTTAATCGCACACCCAACATGTGGACCCTGATCAGCCTCGGCGTAGCGGCGGCCTATCTTTATTCACTGGTGGCAACATTCCTGCCTGGCGTATTTCCGGACGCTTACCGGACAAGTGAAGGCGTCGGAAACTATTTCGAGGCGGCCGTGGTGATCGTAACCCTGGTCTTTGTCGGTCAGGTACTGGAACTACGGGCGCGCGAGCGCACCGGCGATGCGATCCGCGCGCTTCTGGACCTTGCGCCAAAGACCGCGCGGCGCATCCTGCCGGACGGCACGGAATATGATGCGCCGCTGGAAAACATCATGGAGGGCGACCGGCTGCGGGTGCGTCCCGGCGATGCGGTGCCGGTGGATGGCGTGGTGATCGAGGGCCGGTCCTCCCTGGACGAAAGTATGTTGACCGGCGAATCGATGCCGGTTGAAAAGGGCCCGGGCGATGTGGTGACAGGGGCTACGATCAACCACAACGGTTCTCTGACGATTGAGGCGGGCAAGGTCGGTGCCGACACCGTACTGGCACAGATCGTGGCGATGGTGTCAAACGCCCGGCGCTCGCGCGCGCCGATTCAAGGGTTGGCGGACAGGGTCTCGGCGGTGTTCGTGCCGACCGTGGTGGTCGTTGCAATTTTCGCTTTCGTCGTCTGGCTGATCTGGGGTCCCGAACCCCCGCTGGTCTTTGCCATTGCCTCTGCGGTTTCGGTGCTGATCATCGCCTGTCCCTGTGCGCTGGGTCTCGCCACGCCGATTTCCATCACCACCGCTGCCGGGCGCGGGGCGCAGGCAGGTGTGCTGATCAAGGATGCCGAGGCGCTGGAGCGGATGGCGGGCGTTGACACGCTGATCGTCGACAAGACCGGCACGCTGACGATGGGCAAGCCGAGGCTGACGGATACCATTGTGCTGGGTAACATGCCCGAGGCCGATCTGCTGTCGTTCGCCGCCGCGCTGGAGCGCGGATCGGAACACCCGCTGGCCGAGGCGATTGTCGAGGGGGCCGAGGCACAGGGTGCGGCCAGGCAGGACGCGACCGATTTCGAAGCCGTCACCGGCAAGGGCGTACGCGGCAAGGTTGCCGGGCAAATGGTGGCACTTGGAAATGCTGCGATGATGCAGGAGATGGGGCTGGATACCGCGCACGCCGAGGTGGAGGCCGACAGCCTGCGCGCACTGGGCAAGACGGCAATGTTTGTCGCGGTGGGTGATGCCATTGTCGGCATCGTGGCAGTGGCCGACCCGATCAAGGACTCGACTGCCGAGGCGATCGACGAACTTCACGCCCAAGGGCTTCGCATCATCATGGCGACCGGCGACAACGAGCGCACAGCCCAGGCCGTGGCGGAGAAACTGGGTATCGATGAAGTCCGCGCGGGTGTGCTGCCGGAAGAAAAGAAGGACCTGATCGACCAGTTGCGACGCAAAGGTCACAAGATCGCCATGGCGGGCGACGGGGTTAACGATGCCCCCGCTTTGGCTTCGGCTGATGTCGGCATCGCCATGGGCACCGGTGCGGATGTGGCGATGGAAAGCGCCGGGATCACCTTGCTGGGCGGCGATCTGATGGGCATCGTGCGGGCGCGCAAACTGGCCCGCGCCACCCTGCGCAACATCAAGCAGAACCTGTTCTTCGCCCTGGTCTACAACGCCGCCGGCGTGCCGGTGGCGGCGGGCGTTCTGTATCCCGTCCTCGGCATCCTGATCTCGCCGATGTTCGCGGCGGCGGCGATGAGCCTGAGCTCGGTGTCGGTGGTGGGCAACGCCCTTCGGTTGGGCCGCGCGCGGCTTTAGGACGGCGGGGGCGCCCGACCTGGACATCTGTGCTATTTTGTTGCGTTTCCCGGCGGTCGGACCACCATCGAGAACGAGCGAGGGACATGAGCGATATCGACGCGTTGCTGGACGGGTTCCGGAAATTCAGGAACATTTATTTCGAAAAGGAACCGGACCTGTTCCGGGACACTCTTCGTCACGGACAGAGCCCGCGCTTCGCGGTGGTCGCC
>JAIOJF010000023.1 GCA_019911965.1 Paracoccaceae bacterium
CCCCTGCCCCCGGCCCCGGCTCCGCGCTGGACAAGCCCTTCATCCAGATCGGCATTTTCAGCGTCGAGGAAAACGCCCGCAACACCGCCGTCAGCCTGCGCACGCAAGGTGTGGAACCCCTGATCAAGGAACACGAGACCAAGGGCAAGAAATTCTGGCGCGTGATCGTCGGTCCCGCCACCTCCAAGGGCGAGCGTGCGGCGCTGCTGAAAAAGGCCCAGGGGCTTGGCTTTGCCGATGCCTATTTCGTTACCAACTGATCGCGGCAGAAAGGACAATCCATTGGCAATCCGTCTGATCGCAGCGTTCCTGTTGGCCCTGGCCAGCCTTACCATCCCGGCGCTGGCGCTGGAAACCAAGGCGCGTTCGGCGATGGTGATCGACTACACCACCGGCACCGTCCTGCTGGAAAAGAACGCCGATCAGGCGCTGCCGCCGGCGTCGATGTCCAAGCTGATGACGCTGAACATGGTGTTCGAGGCGCTGGAAGACGGTCGCCTCTCCTTGGATGAAACGCTGCCGGTTTCCGAACATGCGATGTCCTATGGCGGCTCGACCATGTTCCTGACCACCCGCGACCGGGTGCGCGTGGAAGACCTGATCCGCGGCGTCATCGTCTTGTCGGGCAATGATGCCTGCGCCGTGCTGGCCGAGGCGCTGGCCGGGTCCGAGGCGGAATTTGCCCGCGCCATGAACACCCGTGCGCGGCAACTGGGCATGACCAGTTCCACATTCGCCAATTCCAACGGCTGGCCGCATCCCAACCAGCGGATGAGTGCGCGCGATCTGGTCACGCTGGCAACCCGGCTGATCCGGCATTTCCCGCAATATTACGGCTATTTCGGCGAAACCGAATTTGCCTTCGACAACCGCTCGCCGGCCAATCGCTTCAACCGCAACCCGTTGTTGAAGCTGGATATCGGCGCGGACGGGCTGAAGACCGGCCATACGTCGGAAGCCGGTTACGGCGTCGTCGGCTCGGCCGAGAAAAACGGCCGGCGCATCGTGCTGATGATTTCCGGCCTCGACAGCGACGAGGACCGCGCCCGCGAAGCGGAAAAGCTGGTGAACTGGGCCTTCCGCCAGTTCATAGAAAAAAAAATTCTTGAATCCGGGGAACGTGTCGGTTCCCTCAACCTCTGGCTGGGTAAAGAGCGATCGGTAGACCTGCTTGTCGGAGAGGACGTGACGCTGTTGCTGCCGATCAGCGCGCGCGGCCCGCTGGATGCGGAAATCATCGCGGTTGAACCGCTGGATGCGCCGGTGGCCGAGGGCGATCAGCTTGCGGTTCTCAGGGTCGTCGTTCCCGACCTGCCCGATCTGGAATTGCCCGATATCGACATCCCGCTTCTGGCGGCGAGTTCGGTCGAACGCGGCGGGTTCCTGTCGCGGCTCAGGCTGTCGGCGTCGATGCTCGGCCGATCCGTGATGGGCGTGCTCGACTGATGGCGGCCAGCGGCGTTTTCCTGACCTTCGAGGGTATCGACGGCTCGGGCAAATCCACGCAGGCGCGGCTGTTGGCGGAAACGATGCGCGCCAGGGGCCGCGACGTGGTGCTGACGCGCGAACCCGGTGGCTCACCCGGGGCGGAGGAAATCCGCCGCCTTCTGGTCGAGGGCGATCCCGCCCGCTGGTCGCCGGAAACCGAGATCCTGCTGTTCACCGCCGCCCGCCGCGACCATCTGGAAAAGACCATTCAGCCGGCGCTCGCCGCTGGCCGCACCGTGATCAGCGACCGGTTCGCAGATTCCACGCGGGTCTATCAGGGCGTGGCGCGGGCGGACTTGCAGGCCAGCGTCAATCGCCTGCACGATCTGATGATCGGGCGCGAGCCCGATCTGACCTTCATCATCGACATGGACCCCGAGGCCGCACTGGCGCGCGGCCTGGCGCGGCAATCCGGCGAGGACAGGTTCGAGGATTTCGGCCTTGGCTTCCAGCAGGCCCTTCGCGCCGGTTTCCTGGCGCTGGCGGATGAATATCCCGGCCGCTGCCACCTGATCGACGGCAACCGCCCGGCGGATGCGGTTGCCGCAGATATCGCGCGGATTGCGCAGGGCTTGGCATGAGCATCGTCGATATCCCCGAACCGGACCGCGTGGAGGGTGCGCCGCATCCTCGCCACACCGTGCAATTGTTCGGTCAGGACCGGGCCGAGCGCGGCTTTCTGGACGCTTACGGCACCGGGCGGCTGCATCACGGCTGGCTGATCACCGGGCCGCGTGGCGTCGGCAAGGCAACGCTGGCCTGGCGTATCGCGCGGTTCTTGCTGTCGCGCGAGGAAGGTGGTGGCCTGCTGGGCGACACGCCTCCCCTGCCCGACCGCCTTGATCTTGCCGCCGATCATCCGGTTTCGCGGCGGGTGGCGGCGCTGACGGAACCGGGATTGCTGTTGTGTCGGCGGCCCTGGGACGACAAGCGCGAACGGCTGAAACAGGCGATCACGGTGGACGAGGTGCGCCGCGTGAAAAGCTTCTTCAACCTCTCTGCAACCGAAGGCGGGCGGCGGGTGGTCATCGTCGATGCCGCCGACGAAATGAATGTTGCCGCCGCCAATGCCCTGCTGAAAATCCTTGAGGAACCACCGGCGCGATCCACTCTTTTGCTGGTCGCGCATCGCCCGATGGCCCTTCTGCCGACGATCCGCAGCCGCTGCCGGGTGCTGGCCTGTGCGCCACTTGGCCCCGGCGACATGGCGTCGGCGCTGGCCGGTGCGGGCTTTGACGCAGGCGATGACACCGCAAGGCTGGCGCAACTGGCGCTTGGCTCGGTCGGCGAGGCGATCCGGCTGTTGTCGCAGGACGGGCTGGAGATGTACGGCGAGCTTGTGCGCCTGTTTGCCCACGATACCGGGCTGGACCGGCAGGCCGCGATCCGGCTGGCCGAAAGCTGCTCCGGTACGGCCAATGCAGCGCGCTACGATCTGGTACTGCGCCTGCTGGCGGTGCTGCTGCACCGGCTGGCCCGGGCCGGGGTGGTGGCGACCGGCAAATCGCCCGAGGCCGCCCCCGGCGAGGCCGCATTCCTGCACCGCTTCGCGCAATCCGCCCCCGCCGCACGCCGCTGGGCCGATCTGGCCGAGGCGCTGGCATCGCGTGGCGCGCATGGCCGGGCGGTAAACCTTGACCCCGCCGCCCTGATCCTTGATATGTTGCTGAAAATCGACCAAGTGGCGGGATCTCTCAAGGCCGCCTGAGAAAACCGCCATGCCCGATCTGCCCGCCATTACCGACAGTCATTGCCATCTGGATTTCCCGGATTTCACCGATGACCTGCCCGAAATCGTCAACCGCGCGACCCGCGCCGGGGTGACGCGGATGGTGACGATCTGCACCAGGTTGCGCCAGGAACCAAGCGTCCGCGCCATCGCCGAACGCTTCGCACCCGTCTTCTACGCCGCCGGCACCCATCCGATGAGCGCTGCCGTCGAGCCGATGGCAACAGTGGACGAGTTGGTTGCCATCGCCCGCCATCCCAAGATGATCGGCATCGGTGAAACCGGGCTGGATTATCACTACACCGCAGACAGCAAGGCCGCGCAGCAGGACAGCCTGCGCAACCATATCGCGGCGGCACGCGAAACCGGCCTGCCGCTGATCATCCATTCGCGCGATGCTGATGATGACATGGCCTCGATCCTGAGCAATGAGATGAAGAACGGCACCTATACTTGCGTCATGCATTGCTTTTCCTCCTCACGGCAACTGGCGGAAACGGCGCTGGAGCTTGGCTTTTACCTTTCGATGTCGGGGATCGTGACCTTCAAGAAATCCGAAGAGTTGAGGGCAATCTTCGCCGCCGCCCCGCTGGAGCGTATCCTGTGCGAGACCGACGCGCCCTATCTTGCCCCCATGCCGCATCGCGGCAAGCGCAATGAACCGGCCTATACCGCCCACACCGCGCGGATCGGGGCCGAGTTGTTCAACCTCGACTACGCCGATTTCGCCGCCGCCAGCAATGCCAATTTCGACCGGCTGTTCACCAAGGCCGGCACCTGGCAACAGGCCGCGCCATGAGCCGCCTGCGCTTCACCATCCTTGGCTGCGGATCATCCGGCGGAGTGCCGCGGATCGGCGGGTCCTGGGGGCATTGCGATCCGGCCGAGCCGAAAAACCGCCGCCTGCGCTGCTCGATGCTGGTGGAAAAGCTGGGAGCGGATGGCGTAACGCGGGTGCTGATCGACACTTCGCCCGACATGCGCGAGCAATTGCTGGCCGCCGGTGTGGGCGAGATCGACGCCGTGGTCTATACCCATCAGCACGCCGACCATGTGCAGGGGCTGGACGATCTGCGCATGATCGTCATCAACATGCGCCGCCGCATGCCGGTCTGGGCCGATGCGCCGACCCGCGAAGCACTTGTTTCGCGGTTCGGCTACGCCTTCGTGCAGCCCGAAGGATCGTCCTATCCGCCCATCCTCGACCTGCACGAATTGAAATCGACACTGGTGGTCGATGGCGCAGGCGGGCCGGTCACGCTGGTGCCGTTCCGGGTGGGCCACGGCGCGATTGACTCGTTGGGGTTTCGCATCGCAGGTCTGGCCTATCTGCCGGATGTCGCGGAAATGTACCCTGAATCCTGGGAAGCGGTCGAGGATCTGGATATCTGGGTGCTGGACGCGCTGCGCCGCCAGCCGCATCCGACGCATTCGCATCTGGAACAAAGCCTGGCCTGGATCGAACGCGCCGCACCACGCCGCGCCGTGCTGACCAACATGCATATTGACCTGGATTATGCGACACTCTGCGCCGAAACGCCCGACAACGTAACTGCCGCCTATGACGGCATGGTGATCGAACTGGACGGCTAGGCGATGATCTCGGCCCTGATCGAAGTGATCCTGCCGGTCTTCCTGGTGCTGGGCTTTGGCTATATCGCGGTGGCGCGGGGCTATTTCTCGGACGAGGCGCTGGACGGGCTGATGCGGTTCGCGCAGAACTTCGCCATCCCGCTTCTGCTGTTTCGCGCCATTGCCACGCTCGATCTCAGCCACGGCTACGATGCGGGGCTGTTCCTGAGCTATTATACCGGTTCCACCATCGCCTTCGCGCTGGGTATTGCCGGGGCGCGGCTGATCTTCGCGCGGCCCTGGACCGATGCGGTGTCGATCGGGTTTTCGGCTTTGTTCGCCAATTCGCTGATGCTGGGACTGGCGATCATGGAACGCGCTTACGGTGCCGATTCACTGGTGCCGAACTACGCCATCGTGTCGATCCACGCGCCGTTCTGCTATTTCCTTGGCATCACCACGATGGAGATTGTCCGCTCGTCCGGGCGCGGCTTCGGGCGAACCGCGGTTTCTGTGGCGCGAACGATGTTTCGCAACAACCTGATGCTGGCCATCGGGCTGGGCTTTGCCGTCAACCTGTCGGGGCTGGTGATCCCCGGCGCGATCATGGAGGCGCTGAACATGATCGTCCGCGCCGCCCTGCCGGTGGCGCTGTTCTCGCTGGGCGGGGTGCTGGTGCGCTACCGCCCCGAGGGCGATATGGGCGCGGTGATGATGGTCTGCGCGATCTCGCTGTTCATCCATCCGGGCATCGCCTGGGTCCTGTCGACGCAGGTGTTCCACCTGTCGGATGGTTTTGTCAAAGGCGCGGTGCTGACGGCGGCGATGGCGCCGGGGGTCAATTCCTACATGTTCGCCAACATGTACGGCGCGGCGCGGCGGGTGGCCGCGACGGCGGTGCTGACCGGCACGCTGTTCTCGGTTCTGTCGGTCAGCCTGTGGCTGACTATCCTTGGCGTCTGAGCCGGGCCGGAGAAATCAGCCCGGGCTCATGCCGCGCAGTTTCTCGCTGCGTCGGCGCAGGATTTCCACCATCGTCAGCAGGCAGATCGACACGATCACAAGGATTGTCGCAACCGCCAGGATGGTCGGTGAAATTTGCTCGCGCAGGCCGGTGAACATCTGCCAGGGCAGGGTTTTCTGGCTGGCCGAACCGACGAACAGCACCACCACCACCTCGTCGAACGAGGTGATGAAGGCGAACAGGCCACCCGAGACAACACCCGGCAGGATCAGCGGCATCTGCACCTTGAAGAAGGTCCTGACCGGCCCTGCCCCCATATTCGCCGCCGCCCGCGTCAAGCTACGGTCGAAGCCGACCAGCGTCGCCGTCACGGTGATGATGACGAAGGGAATGCCAAGGGCGGCATGCGCCAGCACGACGCCGACATAGGTGCCCTGAAGGCCGATCCGCGAATAGAAGAAATACATGCCGGCGGCCGAGATGATCAGCGGCACGATCATCGGCGAAATCAGGATCGCCATGATGGTGGCGCGAAACGGCACATGGCTCTGCGCCAGGCCGATTGCCGCCAGCGTGCCGAAACCGACCGACAAAAGCGTCGCCATCGGCGCGATGCGCACGGAATTGTACAGCGCCCCGGTCCAGTCTGGATTGGTGAAGAAGTCCATGTAGTGCTTCAGCGAATAGCCGTCCGCGTCGAATCTCAGCATCGCCGGGGTGAAGGTGAAGAAATCCTCGGCGTTGAACGACAAGGGGATGATCACCAGGATCGGGATGATCAGGAACATGAAGATCAGGGCGCAGATCACGCGAAAGGTATAATACCAGGTGCGCTGGCCGATGGTTGCATAGGGGGGAAGTGCGCTCATGTCTCTATCCCAGCTTGACGTTGTCGATGCCGACGATGCGGTCGTAAAGCCAGTACAGCACCAGCACCAGCAGCAACAGGATGGTCCCCAAGGCCGCGCCCAGCCCCCAGTTCAGCGAACTTGAGATGTGATAGGCGATCCGGTTGGAGATAAAGACACCGGTGGTGCCGCCCACCAGCTCAGGCGTGATGTAATAGCCGATCGACAGGATGAACACCAGGATCGAGCCGGCCCCGATACCCGGAATGGATTGCGGGAAATAGACCCGCCAGAACGCCGTCCAGTCGGTCGCGCCCAGCGATTTGGCGGCCCTCAGGTAACTCGGCGGGATGGTGCGCATCACCGAGAACAGCGGCAGGATCATGAATGGCAGCAGGATATGCGTCATCGCCACGATGGTGCCGAACTGGTTATTGATCATCACCAGGCGATTGGCGTCATCCACCAGCCCGATCCAGACCAGCACATCGTTGATCACACCCTGTTGTTGCAGCAGCACCTTCCAGGCCGAGGTTCTGACCAGCAGCGAGGTCCAGAACGGCAATAGCACCAGGATCATCAGCAGGTTCGACGTGCGCATCGGAATGTTGGACAACAGCCAGGCCACCGGATAGCCCAGCAACAGGCAGGACAGCGTGATGGTGATCGACAGGAACATCGTGCGCTTCAGCAGCATCAGGTAGATCTGCTGGCTTTCATCGCGCCATTGCGGCCCTTCGGGGCCTTTTTCCATGTCGATGGCGTTCAGGAAATAGCCGTTGGTATATTTGCCGGAATAGGTCTGGATCACCCGCCAGACATCCGGGTCGGCCCAGTCCTTGTCGGCGGCAATGAACTTTTCCCTGAACGGCGCATCCGCCTCCAGGTCCCATTTCTTGACATCACGGCCGGTCTTGCGGAACAGCGACGAAATGCCGGTCTTTTCATAATTCAGCCGCGAGCCGAGGCGCGTATGCGTCTTGGCTTCAACCGCAATCTTCAGATCGGCGGCCAGCGCGGCGAACACAGCCTCGCCCGGTGCCTCGCCCGTGTGGAAATCGTAGCCTTCCAGGGCGACAACGGTCTTCGGCAGGGTTTCGGACACGATCTCGTTCTCGACGGAGCGGAACAGCATGTCGACAATGGGCGCGATGAAGGTGACAAGAACAAAAAGCAGCAAGGGGGCGATCAGCAGCAGGGCGCGCATCTTTTCGCGCCTGAGCGCGCGCATCAGACTGCGCTTGAGCGGGGTGCCGTCGGCGGCAAGTACCGGGCCGGTCTGGGTCGTGTCGCTCATCTGTCCCTCGGCGTTTGTATGGATTGTAATGAATTCAGGTAGATGAGGAGAGGGCCAGAAGGCCCCCTCCGGTATCAGGTGCCGGGCTTACTTGGCCAGCCATGCCTGGAATTTCGCATCCAGATCGTCGCGGTAATCCGCCCACCATTCGTAGTTGTACAGGAAGGTGTTCTTGGCGTTTTCCGGATCGGTCGGCATATGCGGTGCCATTTCGATGCCCAGTTCAGCATGCTTGCCGACCAGCGGAGCCGACGACTTGCGGGCCGGGCCGTAGGAGATGAACTTGGCCTGATCCGCCAGACGCTGGGTGTCGGTGGCAAAGCGGACATAATCCAGCGCCGCCTGCTTGCGATCATCCGGCAGACCGGCGGGAATGATCCAGCCGTCGAGGTCGAACACCTGCGCGTCCCAGAGCATCGCAACGGGCTGCTTCTGCTCTTCGATCAGCGCGAACAGACGACCGTTATAGGTGGAGCCCATGATGACTTCGCCATCAGCCAGAAGCTGCGGCGTGTCGGCGCCCGCGGACCACCAGATCACGCTGTCCTTGATGGTGTCGAGCTTGGCGAAGGCCTGAGCCTGGCCAGCCTCGGTGGACAGAACGTCGTAGACGTCGCCCTTGGCAACGCCATCACAGAGCAGCGCCCATTCCATGTTGTTGATCGGGCGCTTTTCCAGGCTGCGCTTGCCGGGGTATTTCGCCAGATCGAAAATGTCGCAAACGCTGGACGGCGGGGTGTCGCCAACCAGATCGGTGCGATAGGCGAACGTGGTGGAATAGACGATCTGCGGAATGAAACAGTCCGACACCAGCAATTCACCGAAATCTTCGGTTGCCTTGGAGCCGTCGTCACCGTCGGCCAACTGGCTGTCAAAGTCGATTTCCATCGCCAGGCCTTCGTCGCACAGGCGGATCGCGTCCGACGCCACGACATCGACCACATCCCAGGTGATGTTGCCGGCTTCGTTCATCGCGCGGAGCTTGGCCACAGCCTCGTTCGAGCTTTCGTCGTTGATGATCTTCACGTCCGGATTGGCGGCCATGTACGGATCATGATAGGCGAGTTGCTGCGATTTCGAATACGCCCCACCCCACGACACGATGGTCATTTCAGCAGCCATCGCCGATGTCGCCGTCAGCGACAGCGCCGATGCGGCAAGCAAGAGCTTGGTAAGTCTCATAGGTCTTTCTCCCTTTTGGTGTTTTGCCGGAAAACCGGCGGCTTTCATCGCGGCCCGGCGACCCGGATCCGCAATATTCAAATTCAGTCGAGTGCGCGGCAATCGTCGCTGTTCCAACTGACCTTGGTGGTTTCGCCGACCACCAGATGCTTGTGGCCAGCGGCATTGGGCACCTTGACCACGAACTGGTCGTTGCCGACGACATTCATGCGGCAGCGGATGTGATCGCCGAGATAGATCAGTTCAAGCACTTTAGCCGGCACCGCATTCGGCCCGCTTTCCTTGCCGATATCCACCCGTTCGGGGCGGATCGACAGGGTGGTACTGGACCCCACGCCACCGCAATTGATCGCCAGCGCCTCGCCCAGCGTGCCATCGCCGAAATCGACAGTGGCAATGCCGTTCTTTATCGCCTTGACGGTGCCTTTCAGGGTGTTGTTCTCGCCGATGAACTGCGCCACGAAGGCATTGTCTGGGCGTTCATACAGATCGTCCGGCGTGGCCAGTTGCTGGATGATGCCATCGTCGAACACCGCGATGCGGTCCGACATGGTCAGGGCTTCGGACTGGTCATGCGTGACATAGACCACGGTGACACCAAGGCGTTCGTGGATATGCTTGATCTCGTATTGCATATGCTCGCGCAATTGCTTGTCGAGCGCGCCGAGAGGTTCATCCATCAGCACCAGTTCCGGCTCGAACACCAGTGCGCGTGCCAGAGCGATACGCTGCTGCTGGCCGCCCGAAAGCTGCGCCGGGCGTCGGCCACCGAATTCGCCCATCTGCACCATGTCGAGCGCCTTCATCACGTTGGCTTCACGCTCGGACTTGCCCTGCCCGCGCACTTCCAGCGGGAAGGACAGGTTTTCGGCTACTGTCATGTGCGGAAACAGCGCGTAGTTCTGGAACACCATGCCGATGCCGCGCTTGTGCGGCGGGATGTTGTTGATCGGTCGCTTGTTCAGAAGGATGTCGCCATGCGTCGCGGTTTCAAATCCGGCCAACATCATCAGGCAGGTCGTCTTGCCGGAACCTGACGGCCCGAGCATGGTC